>NZ_JCALEC010000009.1:0-190270 GCF_059813185.1 Mycobacterium sp. NGS18 | reverse complement strand
ACCCACATTGGCCAACAACGGCTCCCACGAGCCCGCATCAAACAACGTCTCCCACGACGACGCCTGACTCAAATCCCCCAACGCCGAAGCCAAATCCGAACCGAGAAGATCAACCGCCCAATCCAACTCATCAGCGGCCGCCACCGGCACCACCGACACCGGCGCCACCCCAAACGCCAAAAACGCCCCCATCGCGCTACCCGCAGCTGCCACCCGGCGGCGCCGGCGGCTACCCGCGGCAGTGAGACCACGACGCCCTGTGCCGTGCTGCTTGTCAGTCATGTGGGACTCCCTATTCTGCGACGAACCCATGTCGGTGCTGTTGTGCCGGATCACGTTTGGTTGTTTTCGGCGCCGAGATCTCGACACCGCTGGACGAAAGTTCTGCTGGAGTGCCGGTCGGTATTTCGACGCTGACACCCGCACGTAGACGTGGCATCATTGGCGAACCCATTGGCGACGGCGCTGCCGTCAACGGAATTCCAGGAGGCGCTTGTAATGTTCACCGAAACCGATTCGGTTACAACGGGTTCGGGTGCGCGATGAGTTCGCTGATGGCGCGGCAACTGACCGACGTGCCCGACGAGGTCCGCGCGGTTCCGCCGCCGCCCCTGCCGATATTCCCCGAACCGTACAGTGTGCGTTTCGCAGATCCGGCCGGTGACGCCGAGATGATCTCCGAGTGGATGAACCGGCGACATCTCGCCGAGACCTGGCACTACGACTACCCGGCCGACCAATGGCGCCGCCACCTGGAGATCCAATTGGAGGGCAACTACTCGCGGCCGTACGTGTTCAGCATCGACGGACGTCCGATGGGATACATGGAGTTGTTCCGGGCCGCCCAGGACGACATCGCCACCGTCTACGACGCCCATCCCTACGACATCGGGTTGCACGCCGCCATCGCCGAGCTCGACATGGTCGAGCACGGCCACGGAGCGATCATGTTTCGCGGATTCGTGGACAGCGTCTTCGAGATCGAACCGCGGTGCCGACGAGTCATCGGCGACACCTTTGCCGGTGACAGCTCGTACGGGCGCCGATTCTGGGAGCGGCGGGGCGGGGCTTTCCTCGGCGAGCACTACGTCGCGAAGTGGAACCAGCGCATCGCGCTGTTCGCCTGGCCGAGGACGCCCGAGGACATTCCGGACTACCGCCAAGACGGCTGACAGCGGTCGTCGGGGGCGGCGGATCATCATGATCCGCCGCCCTTGCCACCTGCACCGCCGGCACCGCCCTGACCGGGTGTGGCGTTGTCGGTACCGCTAGCCGCACCACCCGTGGACCCGCCGGCTCCGGGCAGACCGGCCTGGCCGGTGCCACTGGCACCGCCGCCGCCACCGGTACCGCCCTTACCGCCGGCGCCGGCGGACCAGCCGTTCTTTCCGGTGCTGCCGTTGCCGCCGATGCCGCCCTTGCCACCGGTACCGCCGTCACCGCCCTTGCCGACCGCGCCGTCGGCGCCGTCGGCGCCGGCAATGCCGCTGCCATTGCGGAGGGCGCCTCCGGCGCCGCCCTCGCCGGACGCCCCGCCGGTGCCACCGGTACCGCCGTTGCCGCCGAGCCCGCCGGCCCCGGCGGTGTTGCCCTTGGAGCCGGCACCACCGGTGCCGCCGGTGCCACCGACACCGCCGTTACCGCCCTTACCGCCGGCACCACCGGTGCCGCCGACGCCCGCGTTACCCGATTCGGTGCCGCTGGCACCACCGGCTCCGCCCGCGCCGCCGGCGGCAGCGTCTGTTCCAGCGCCACCGTTTCCGCCCGTTCCGCCAGGAGCCTTCGAGCCACCCGTGGCGCCGGTGTTGCCGGCGGTGCCGGTGGCCCCGTTTCCGCCCGCGCCGCCGGTGCCGCCGGCACCACCGTTGCCGTTGAGTGCCGCGTCGCCACCGGCGCCGCCCATACCGCCCTGCTGGGCCGCCGCGCCGCCGAGCACCGCATTGGTTCCCGTACCGCCGTTACCGCCGGCGCCGCCGTTTCCGGTGCTACCGGCAGCCCCGGCCATCCCGCCGGCCGACTGGGTGGTGTGATCGGCGTTCCAGCCGCCGGCCCCGGCTGCACCGGACGTTCCTGCCGTGCTGGAGCTGTCGCCGCCGTTGCCGCCGGACCCGGCCACGGCGTTGGCGCCGCCACCGGCGCCATGGCCGCCGCGACCACCGTCACCGGCGCTACCGGCGTTACCGCCGTTGCCGCCCTTGCCGCCGACGCCGTCAGCGCCCGTGGCGCCGTTGGTAGCAGCACCACCGGCGCCACCGTCGCCACCGATACCGCCGGCCGCACCGTTACCGGCCGTACCGGTGGCGTCGCCACCGTCCGTGCCGTTGCCGCCACTGCCCGCGACCGCGTCGACGCCGGCGGTTCCGTCGGCGGCATCGCCGCCGTGACCACCCGAACCGGCCGCGCCGCCAACACCGCCCGCGCCACCATTACCGGCCTGGCTTCCGCCTGCGCCGCCGCTACCACCGTGGCCACCGTTGCCGCCGGCAACACCGTTGGTGCCGTCACCGGACGCTTCGGTGATGCCATTGCTGCCGGTCGCGCCCGCACCGCCGGCGCCGCCGGAGCCACCGTTACCCACAGCGCCGCCAGCACCACCGTCACCGCCGCTACCACCGGACTGAGCGATGCCGTCACCGAGCATCACACCCGTGCCGCCGGCCCCGCCGTTTCCGCCGTTGCCGGTGTTGATGTTGCCGTCCGCGCCGGCCTTGCCGTTGGCCGCAATCGTGTTGTCGCCGCCGACGCCGCCATGCCCGGCGGCACCGCCGTAACCGGCGTAACCGCCATCGCCACCGTCACCGCCGTCACCGGCGATGTGGTCTGCGCCGCCGCCGGCCCCGGCACCGCCGTTGCCGCCACGCCCAGCGTCACCGCCCGCGCCACCGTTGCCGCCGACGCCGCCAGCACCGGTACTGCCCTGGGCGCCGTTGGTGGCGGCGCCGCCGAGGGCTCCCGCACCACCGTGTCCACCGGCACCGCCGTTACCGCTGACGCCCGCGTTGCCGCCGTCTCCGCCGTCGCCGCCGCTGCCGGCAACCGCGTTCTGGCCGTCGGTCCCTTGAGCGACACCACCGATGCCGCCGGTACCACCCACACCGCCGCGGCCGCCGGCGCCACCGTTACCGGAGATGCTGCCGCCGGCACCACCCACGCCACCGTTGCCGCCCATGCCGCCCTCGGCACCGTCGGTGCCGTTGCCGCTGCCGTCGATGATGCCGTTGGCACCCAGGGCGCCGGCGCCACCGTTACCGCCGGCGCCGCCGTTACCGATCGTGCCGGCCGCGCCGCCTACGCCGCCGTTGCCGCCGGACTGCGAAGAACCGTCCGCGAGTACCTGGCCGATGCCGCCGTGGCCGGCGTTGCCACCGTTTCCGCCGAGGCCGAGTGCGCCGTTGGCACCGTCTGCGCCCGGGCCGCTCTTTCCGGTACCACCGGCACCGCCGACGCCTGCCGCGGCGCGGTCGCCACCGTCACCACCGTTGCCGCCCGCGCCGGCCACCGCGTTGGTGCCGCCGCCCGAGCCGTTGGCTCCGGTACCGCCGTTACCGGCATTGCCGGCGTTGCCGCCGTTGCCACCATTGCCCGCGATGCCATTGACGGCGCTGCCGCCCTTACCACCGGCCGCACCGGAGGCGGCGTTGCCGCCGTCACCGCCGCTGCCGCCTGCCGAACCGTTGGTGCCCAAGGCGCCGTTACCGCCGTTACCACCGCTGCCGCCGTTGCCGCCAGTACCACCGGCGCCGCCGTTACCGGAGATGAAGCCGCCGTTACCGCCGTGACCGCCGGCCGCGCCGGCCGTGCCGGAAGCGCCGTCGGTTCCATTGCCGTCGCCACCGGTGGCTCCGGCAGCGCCGGTGGTACCGGACCCGCCGTTACCGCCGTTGCCGCCGTTGCCGATGTTGCCGCCGTCGCCGCCATTGCCGGCCTTACCGCCGGCCTGATGCGTGCCTTGCGCGTTGCCGCCGTTGCCGCCGTTACCGCCGTTGCCGCCGTGTGCGGCTGCCGCGCCGTCGGTGCCGCCGGCCCGCTGAGTGCCGTCGGCGTTGAAGCCGCCGGTGCCACCGGTGCCGGCCGTGCCGACGTTGCCGCCCGCACCGCCGTTGCCGCCGGATCCGGCGATGCTGTTGACTCCGCCGCCGGCGCCGTGGCCACCGCGACCGCCATCCGCGCCGGTTCCGGCGTTGCCGGCGTTGCCGCCGACCGTGCCCAGACCGTTGAGGCCAGCCGTGCCGTTGGTGGCGGTACCACCGGCGCCGCCGTTACCGCCGTTGCCGCCGTTACCGCCGTTGCCGCCGTTACCGCCGGCGCCGCCGTTGCTGCCGACGCCGCCGCTGCCGGCCACCGCGTCGAGGCCCGCCTTGCCCTGAGCTCCGTTGCCGCCGTTGCCGCCGTTGCCCGCAGCCCCGGCGCCGCCGCCTGCGCCACCGTTACCGGCGATAGAGCCGCCCTTGCCGCCCGCGCCGCCGTCGCCACCGGAGCCACCGGACTGGCCGCTGACGCCGTTGACCGAACTGGCCGTGCCGTTGGCGCCGTTGCCACCGACACTGCCGGCACCACCGGCGCCACCGGCGCCACCGTTGCCGTAGGTTCCGGCGTCACCGCCGAGTCCGCCGGCGCCACCGCTCTGCGGGTTGCCGTTGGCCAAAATCACACCGTTGCCGCCACGGCCGCCGGCACCACCGTTACCGCCGGTGGCCGCACCGCCATTGCCGCCGTTGACGGCCTGGTGGCCGTCACCGCTCAGGCCGCCCTTGCCGCCGAGGCCGATCGCGCCGCGGTCGCCACCGTCACCACCGTTGCCGCCGTGACCGGCAACCGCGTTGGAGCCGCCGCCGGCACCGTTGGCCCCGGTGCCGCCGTTACCGGCGTTACCCGCGGCGCCGCCCTGGCCGCCGACACCACCTGCACCGGCTGCGCCGTCGTTGCCGACAGTGGCCGTGCCGCCGACACCGCCGACGCCACCGTTACCACCGAGGCCACCCGCACCGCCGTCACCGCCGTAGCCGCCGTCGCCACCGGAGAGTCCGCTGCCGGACGGCACCGACGCCGCGTTGGCGCCGTTCGCGCCGGAACCACCGCGACCGCCCGCGCCACCGGCGCCGCCGGCGCCACCGGCGCCAGCGTCACCGGACTCGCTGCCGCCGTCGCCACCCTTTCCGCCGTTACCGCCCTCGCCGCCGAGGCCGCCGTTGGTGCCGCTGCCGCCGTTGCCGGCGCCATCGACGGCGCCGTCGATGCCCGCCTTGCCGGTCGAGCCGATTCCGCCGTTACCGCCCGCGCCACCGGTGCCGACCGGGCCCGCCGCGCCACCGTTGCCGCCGTCGCCGCCGGCCTGAGGCGTTCCGTCTCCGTGCACCACACCGGCGCCACCGTTACCGCCGGCACCGCCGTTACCGCCGGTGGCCGCGGCGCCAGCTGCGCCATCGGCAGCTTGCACGGTGTGATCGGCGTTCCAGCCGCCCTCACCGGCGCTGGCGCCGGCCTCGCCCCGAACGCCGCCCTGGCCGCCGTTGCCCCCGCTGCCGGCCTTGACGCCGGCACCGCCGCCGGCGCCGTGGCCGCCCTGACCGCCGTTGCCGGCATTGCCCGCGTCACCGGCGTTGCCGCCGACGCCGCCGAGCCCGTCGGCTCCCGCGGCACCGTTGGTGGCGGTACCGCCCGCACCCCCGTCGCCGCCCTGGCCGCCGTTGCCGCCCTTGCCGCCGTCACCGGCGTTGCCGCCGTCGGTTCCGTTACCGCCGCTGCCTGCGCCGGCATTGATTCCGGCGGTTCCGTCCGCACCGTTGCCACCGTGGCCGCCATGGCCAGCCGCGCCGCCGTTGCCGCCCGCGCCACCGTTGCCGGAGACCGAGCCGCCCGCACCACCTGCGCCACCGACACCGCCGGCGCCACCGTCGGCGCCATCGGTGCCGTTGCCATCACCGCCCGTGACGCCGTCCACCGTCGCACCGGCACCGCCGTGACCGCCGGCACCACCATTGCCAGTCGACGAACCGTCGCCGCCGGCGCCACCTGCGCCACCACCCTGGCCGGTGTTGGTTGCGCTGATCAGGCCGATACCAGCGCCGCCCTGGCCGCCGGCGCCGCCGTCGCTGCCGACGCCACCGTTGCCGGCGCCGCCCTGGGCTCCGGACTCGGTGCCGTTACCGCCGGCGCCGGCAGCACCTGCGGCGCCGCCCTCGGCACCGGCGCCGCCGGCACCGCCTGCACCCGCATTGTCGGCGCCGCCTCCACCGAGGCCGGTACCGCCATCACCGGCGACACCGGCGTCGCCGCCGTCACCGGCGTTACCGCCGGCGCCACCGGTGCCGTTGTTGGCCACCCCGCCGGTGCCGCCGGTACCACCCTGACCGCCCGCACCGGCGTTACCGCCGTAGCCGCCGGCGGTGTCGGCGACGGTCGCGTCCGCGCCATGACCGCCGGCGCCACCATTGCCACCATTGCCCGCGTTACCGCCAACGCCACCATTGCCCGACGTGGTACCCCCGGCGCCACCGGTGCCGCCGTTACCGCCGACGCCACCGACGAAACCGTCGGTGCCGTTGCCGTCCATGCCGGTGATGCCGGCGACGGTCGCACCGAGGCCACCGTTACCACCGGTGCCGCCGTTTCCGACCGCGGCCGCGTCACCACCGACGCCGCCGGCACCACCGGCCTGACCGCTCAGGCCGTCGCTGGCCAGGCCACTGCCGTCGCCACCGTTACCGCCGGCTGCGCCGTCGCTGCTGAGGCCGGCCTCGCCCGCGGCACCGTCGGCGCCCGTCTGCGCACCGGCCCCGCCGGCTCCGAAGTTGCCCGCCGCACCGCCGTCGGCGCCGTTGCCGCCGGCACCACCGCTACCGGCGCTGTCGAAGCCGCCGCCACCGAGGCCCTTGCCGCCGGCCGCCGCCTCACCAGCCGCACCACCGTTGCCGGCGTCGCCGCCGGTGCCGCCGGTGCCATTGGCCGAGGTGCCGCCGGCCCCACCGGCACCGCCCGCACCACCGGTGCCCGCGCTACCGCCGTTGCCGCCGGCCGCACCGGCCACCGTCGCGTCGGCTGCCGCGCCACCGTTACCGCCGACCGCACCGGCACCGCCGGCACCACCGGCACCGCCGTTGCCTGAGTTGCTCCCGCCGGCACCGCCCACACCGCCGGCGCCACCGGCACCACCGACGCCACCGGTGGTGCCGTTGCCGGCCCCGTCCGTGGTGCCGTGCGCTGCATCTGCGCCCGCGCCGCCGGCACCACCGGCTCCACCGTTGCCGTTGGTGGCGGCGTTGCCGCCCTGGCCACCGGCGCCGCCCGCCTGACCGGTCAGACCGTCGCCGGCCAGACCGCTGGCCGCACCGCCGTTACCGCCGGCCGCGCCGTCACTGCTGAGGCCGGCCTGGCCCGCACCACCGTCGGCACCCTCGCCGGCACCGACTCCGCCGGCACCGCCGACACCTGCCGCACCACCATCGGCACCGTCACCGCCGGCGCCACCGTTGCCGGCCGCATCCAGGCCGCCGCCGCCGAGTCCCATGCCGCCGGCCGCCGCCGCGCCGGCTGCACCACCGTTGCCGGCCTCACCGCCCGCACCACCGGTGCCGTTGACCGAAGCGCCACCGGCACCGCCGTTGCCGCCCGCACCACCGGTGCCGGCGCTGCCGCCGTTACCACCAGCGGCGCCGGCCACTGTCGCGTCATCCGCCGCGCCGCCGTTACCACCAGCGCCGCCCTGTCCACCGGTACCGCCGGTACCGCCGTCACCGGAGTTGGAACCGCCCGCGCCACCGGCGCCGCCCTGGCCGCCGGCGCCCGCGTTGCCGCCAGCGGTCCCATTGCCGCTGTTGTCAGTGATCCCGGACGTGCCGTCAGCGCCCCGGCCGCCCGCGCCACCGACGCCACCGTCGCCGTCGGTGGCGGCGTTGCCGCCCTGGCCGCCCGCGCCGCCGGCCTGCCCGGTCAGGCCGTCGCTGGCCAGCCCGCTGCCGTCACCACCGGCGCCACCGACACCACCATTGCTGCCCGCACCGACGTTGCCCGCGCTGCCGGCCGCGCCGCCATCAGTCCCGACGCCGGCCGCACCGGCCGCACCGCCGACTGCGCCGTCGCCGCCCTGGCCGCCCGCGCCGGCCGCGTCGACGTCACCGCCGCCCAGACCCTTGCCACCGGCGGCAGCCTGTCCCGCCGCGCCGCCGTTACCCGCGGCACCACCGGCACCACCGGCGCCGATCGCCGAGGTGCCGCCCGCACCGCCGTCCCCGCCGATTCCGCCGGCACCGGCGCTACCGCCGTTGCCGCCGGTGCCACCGGCCACCGTCGCGTCATCGGCCGCGCCACCGTTTCCGCCGGCGCCGCCGGTCCCTCCGGCACCGCCTACGCCGCCCGTGCCCGAGTTGGTGCCGCCGGCACCACCGATGCCGCCCGCACCGCCGGCGCCACCCGCGCCGCCCGAAGTGCCGTCGCCATTGGCGTCGGTGACACCGTCTGGGCCGGCCGCACCGCGGCCACCGGCACCGCCTGCGCCACCGTCGCCATCGGTGCCGGCGTCGCCACCGCTACCGCCGTGGCCACCGTCCTGCACGGTGCCGTCGCCAAGGATCTCGCCGTCGCCACCGGCACCGCCGGCGCCACCGTTACCTTCGACGCCGTCGGCTCCGACAGCACCCGAGGCCGCCTGAGTAGAGCCGCCGCTGAAGCCCCCGGCGCCACCGGCGCCTCCGAGACCGGCCACGGAGTCGATCGCGTTGCCGCCCTTGCCGCCGGCACCGGCCGCGGCCGCCGTGCCGCCACCGGCACCGTCACCACCGGCACCACCGTTGCCCGCAGCACCACCGGCACCACCGTCGCCACCGATGCCACCGGCGCCGTGCGCGCCTGCGGTGCCGTGCGCCGAGGCGCCACCGACACCACCAGCACCACCGACACCACCGACTCCACCGTTGCCGGCGGTGCTGGTCGCGTCACCGCCGTCGCCACCGTTGTCGCCGCTACCGGCTGCCGCGTTCAGACCCGCGGTGCCGTCGGCACCAGCGCCACCGACACCACCGGTACCGCCACGGCCGCCGGCACCACCGGCACCACCGTTGCCGGCGTCCGAACCACCGGCACCGCCGGCGCCACCGACACCACCGGCACCACCGGCCGAACCTGTGGTGCCATCACCAGTGACACCGGTATGCCCGGCCAGACCGGCCGCACCGGCACCGCCATTGCCGCCGGCGCCACCATTACCGAGGTTGCCGGCGGCACCGCCGGCACCGCCGGCACCACCGGTCGTGCCGGGAGTGACGGCGTCGAAGCCGTCGCCGCCCCGGCCGCCGTTACCACCGTCGGTCGCCGCCGCACCCGCAGCGCCGGCCGTGCCGTTGGTGACGCCCGAACCGCCGTTGCCGCCGGCACCGGCAACACCGGCATCACCGCCGCGGCCGCCGGCACCACCGTCGACATACGTCCCATCACCATCGGCGCCGTCGCCGCCGGTGCCGCCGACACCGGCAGAACCACCATTGCCGCCATTGCCCCCGGCACCGGTCGTACCCGAGGAGCCCATCAGGCCACCGGAACCGCCGGCTCCACCGTTGCCGCCGTGTCCGGCCGCACCACCGTTGCCGCCGTCACCGGCGTTACCACCAGCAGCCCCGGCAACCGTGGCGTCGATGCCGTCGCCGCCGTCACCACCGGCACCACCATTGGCGCCCTGACCTCCAGCACCACCCTGGCCACCGGAACCGATCAGCCACGAACCCTTACCGCCGGCACCACCATTGCCGCCATTGCCACCAGCGGCACCCACACCGCCATCAACACCGGCCAAGCCCACGGCGCCGGCCGCACCCACGGCACCATCGCCACCGAGGCCACCGTTGCCACCCACCCCGTACATAAAGCCGATACCGGCACCACCGACACCACCATGACCACCAGAGCCACCATCGATGCCGCCACCACCAGCACCGCCATCACCACCAACACCCATCCACCAGCCACCAGCACCACCGGCGCCGCCATCACCACCATCAAGACCCGCACCACCGGCGCCACCATCGCCGAACATGCCCGCCGCACCACCGACACCACCAAGACCATCCGCCGACGTACCACCAGCACCACCATCGCCGAACCACAAACCACCCGCGCCACCGGCAGCCTCCGCCAACGACCCGCCATCAATACCATCCGCGCCGTTACCGATCAGGATCTGACCGAAACCGAACATGTTGATAAACGAATTGACCTCAGCACCAAACGGACTCAAGATCCACTGCTGCCCCAGATCATGCAACGGCTGGTAGAACAACGAACCGAACCAGTCATCAGCAGCCGCCGAACCCGGCAACTCCGCCACCGACGCATCAAAGCTCAAGCCCACATTGGCCAACAACGGCTCCCACGAGCCCGCATCAAACAACGTCTCCCACGACGACGCCTGACTCAAATCCCCCAGCGCCGAAGCCAAATCCGAACCGAGAAGATCAACCGCCCAATCCAACTCATCAGCGGCCGCCACCGGCGCCACCGACACCGGCGCCACCCCAAACGCCAAAAACGCCCCCACCGCGCTGCTGGCACCCAGCAGTCGCCGGCGCTGCCGCCGACGTGGGAGACCGTTGCCCGAAGTGTTACGCCCTACAGCCATTTGGGATTTCCTATCTGTGCTGGCCCACAGGTGTGCTAGCTCTGTTGTCGTTTAGTTCTGGAGGAACATGGGCTTGCCGTAGCAGCAGAATCAGCCGAAGAAGCCCAGCGCTTCGGCGATCTGTTGCGGAATGTTGTTGAACCACTCGGGAAGCAGCCCGAAGAAGTCGGCGTTGACATCGACCAGGCCCACATCCGACAGGCCCAGCCCACTGAGCAGGTCGTCGATGGTGGTGGTGCCCAAGCCCAGATCCGTGAGCAGCGAGTTGATCGACCAATCGCCCAGACCGAGGTTCGCCACGATGGTGCTCAGATCGTTGCTGTCCAGGCCCAGCCAGCCCAGCAGCGTTCCCACGGTCGGGTCGCCCAGCACGCTGGTCATCAAGTCGGTGATGAAGGTGTCCAGATGCACCTCGTCGAGACCGAGGCCACCGAGCATGCTCCCGATCGACGTCGCGCCCAGCAGGTCGTTGATGACCTCGTCGAGGTGCCTGTTGTCCATACCCAAATCGCTGAGCAGACCGGCAATCGAGATGCCGCTCAACCCGATTCGGTCGATGAACATGTCCAGGTCGATGTTGTTCAGGCCGAGAGCGCTGAGCATCGAAGAGATGTTCATGTTGTCCAAGCCCAGCGCATCGATCAGGTTCTCCAGCCCAATGCTGCCCATGCCCCAATCGGCGAAGAGGGTCAGCAGGCTGACGTCGCTCAGGCCCATCCCGTCGAGCAGACGCTCCAAGAGCTCCGACAGGGTCGGGTTGAAGCCCAAGTCGGTGAAGAACTGCTCCAGCGTGACGTTGCCGCTCAGGTTGCCCAAGCCTTCGAACAGCGTCTCCAACTGGTAGTTGGACAGGCCCATGGCCTGGACGGCCTGAGCCATCGTCATGTCGTAAAGGTGCAGGTTCGTCAGGGTCTGGCCGACGGTGTTCGTTCCCAACAGCGCATTGAGCGTCGGGTTACCGATCTTCTCGATCAGGCTGGCCTGGTCCGGTGCAAGCTCGGCCAGCGGGGTGTCGCCGATGCCGGCGATCGACATCAGCTGGGTGAACTTGATGTCGACCATCGAGGTGAGCGGGTCGATGCCGAGTTCGTTCTCGCCGACCGGCATGGAAGCCAGCAGTTCGCCGACCGTCTGGTCGCCGAACTCGCCCATAAAGTCGCTGAAGGTGGTGCCGGGCGGGAACATCGAACTCAACATCTCCAACAGTCCGGTGCTGCCGGTGATGTCGGGCCCGAGGAATCCGTTGTTGAGCAGCTCGAGCAACGTGTCATCGCCCATCTCGCCCAACATGCCGCCGACCATGGCGCCCAGGGTCATGCTGCCCAGGCCCAGCTGCTCGAAGAAATCGGTCAGCGGGGGATTGCCCATCGCATCCGTCAGCAGGCCACCGATGGTCCAGGTCGGGTCGACCAGGCTGGCGAGGGATTCGCTGCCCGAAGCGCCGAGCAGGTCCTTGATCAGCCCTCCCACCGACTGCTCGTCACCGCCGACGAGGTCCAGGATCAGCTCGGACAGCGTGGGGTTACCGATGTCGGTCGAGTTGAGCAGTGCGATCAGCAGGCTGGCGATCGAGTCGTCCGGGTTGATGCCGCCGAGGTCGGACAGCAGTTCGGCGATGGTGGGGTTGCCGATGCCGGCCTCATTGAACAAGCCGATGAGCAGGTTGGACAGCGACTCGGTGCCGATCCCGAAGTCGTTGAGCAGGTCCACCGGGGTCATGTGACCGAAGCCGAGCTGGTCGAGGAGATCGATGATCAGCGTGTCCAACGGGGTGTCGCCGATACCGATCTCGCTGAGCAGGCCGGTCAGGGTCTCGTTGCCCATTCCGCTGGCGTCGACGATGGTGCCGACATCGATGTTGATGCCGAGCGGAGCCGAGGTGAGCAGACCGTTGAACAACGGGATGCTGAAGCCGCCGAGGTCAAAGCTGCTGTGGCCGTTAAGGAAAGCGTCCAGCAGGGTCGCCGGCGCACCGAACAACGCGGAGAGCGCCGCCATCGGGTCTTGGAAGTTGAAGATCTGGCCCATCAGATCTTGCATGGCGTTGAAGACGTTGATCCACGGCCCCACCCCGGCGAGCATCGAGCTCAGCCACATGGGCAGCTGCACGCTGATGTCGGCCGGGAACGGCAGGAGCTGCGCGTCGATGGTGGGCAGCGGGTTGGTGAAGATGTTGATGACGTCCGGGATGCCGGCCATCGCCTGCTGCGGGTTGGTGAAGATGTGCTGCAGCAAGCCCCACATGTCGACTGAATTCTGGTTCAGCGCTTGCAGGTTGGCGGCGGTGTTGTTGAACAGGTCAGTGTACGGCGAGAAGAAGTCGCCGCCCGCGGTCAGCTCGACGGCCCGCTGCTCGACCGCGGCGAGCCGCTGTAGGTGCGGCAGCTGCGACCCCGCGGACGGAACCGCGACGAGCCCCACCCCGACGATGGCCAAGCCGGTGGTGACGTAGGGACGAAGTGTCTGCTGCATGATGCCCTCCCGGACGGAAGCTCCAAAGTTGTTGGGGCGCTGGAGTTGTTTAAGCACCGAGCACCGCCGCGATCTGGTTCGGCAGGCCGTCGATGAAGTAGGCCATCGAGCCGAAGAATTCTTCGATCTGGGCGTTGATCACCGTGAGGTCGCCCAGACCCATGGACTCCAGTAGTTCGTTGACGGTCTGGGCGCCGAAGTCGCCGAGTAGCGAGCTCACGGTCGACGCCCCGAATAGGGAGTCGATCAGCTCGTTGAGGGTCTGATCGCCCAGGCCGACGTCGATGAGCGCGCCGCCGACAGTCAAGTCGCCGAAGAACTGGTCGAACAGGTCGCTCAGTGACTGACCGCCGATACCGAACTCGCCGAGCATGTCGTTGAGGCTCTGGCCGCCCAGCGCCTGCCGAATGATGTCGTCGAGGTGCATGCTGCCCATGCCGCCGTCGTCGAGCGCGCCGGCGACGGTCTTGTCACCCAGGAACTGGTTGAGCAGGTCGCTGATGTGCTGATCGCCGATGCCCGCGTCGTTGAGCATGTCGACGATGGTCACGTTGGCCGGGACGAGTTGGTTGATCAGATCGGCGAGGGTGGTGTTGCCCATGTCGCCGAGTAGTTCGGTCAGCGGCTGGTTGGGCATCATCGACAGGACCAGGTCGTTCAGGGTCATGTCGGCCATGCCGGAGCCGGCAAGCATGTCGATCAGCGGCATCGAGAAGTTCTCGCGGATCATGTCGGCCAGCGACATCGTGCCCATCTCGCCGAGCAGTGCAGAGAGCGGCTGATCGAGCAGGCCCTGGTCACCCAGGATCTGGCCGAGGGTTTGGCCGCCCAGCGCTTCGATCAGTGAGGTGTCGCCACCCTTGGCCAGCGGGGTGCCGCCGGTGGCGGCGATGAAGTCGTTGATCGTGAGGTTCCCGATGACCCCCATACTCTGCAGGTTGCCGAATATCGTGCCCAGCGACAGGTTGGTGAGGCCCATCATGTCGGTGAGGTCCTTGACCGTGACATTGGCGAAGCCCGCCGCCTCGAGCACGTCGTTCATCGAGGTGTTGCCGGCGTCGCCGAGGATGGCGATCGCGATCTGGCCCATGTCGGCGTCGGCCACGCCCGCCTGACTCAGCAGGTCGAACAGCGTCTGGTTGCCCAGGCCCAGACCGCCGAGCAGCGAGGTGATCACCTCGTGGCTGGTCAGGTCGCCACCGCCGAGGGCGTCGATCAGGGAGGCCGGGGTCTGCCCGCCGAGGCCGAGGGCGTCGACCGCGGTGGTCAGCAGTCCGTTCAGCGTCAGGTCGTCGGCGCCGATCTGGCCGAGCAGACCGCTGACGGTCGGGTCGCCGATGCCCAGCGCGTTGAACACGCTCATGCCGAGGTCGGCCAGCTTAAGGTCGGCCACGCCGATGCTGTCGGCGATGCCGGTGACCGTCGGGTTGTCGAAGCCCAGCGCGCGGGTCAGGTCGATGACCAGGTCGGCCACCTCGACGTCGCCGATCCCCAACTGGCTCATGATGTCGGTGATGGTGGGGTCGCCGATCCCGACGGCGTCGAGCACGGTCGACAACACGCTGGAGATCTGCTGGTCGGCGAGTCCGAGGGAGTCGAGCAGGTCGACGGGAGTCTGGCTGCCCAGGCCCAGGCTGTCCAGCAGGCCGGTCAGCATGCCCGCCACCGACATCGTGCCGATCCCGGTCTGGTCGAGCAGGCTGGCTACGGTCTGATCACCGATCTTCAGGCCCTCGACCACGTCGCCGGCGGTCAGGTCGAGTTGCAGGTTCTGGCCGGGGACCAGGATGCCGTTCCAGGCCGGGATGTGGATGCCCAGAATGTCCAGGGTGTCGGTGCCGTTGAGGTAGGCGTTGAGCAAGACGGCCGGCGCGGTGAAGATCGCCGCGAACGGGTCCATCGGGTTGGTCGGGTTCCAGATCTGCTCGTTGATGTCGTGCCAGGCGTTGTTGACGGCGACCAGCGGGCCGATCAGGCCCATGCCCATGGTCAGCAGCGGCGAGAGCATGACCATAATCGGGTCGCTGCCGCTGATCTGCGGCATCGGGTCGGTGAGGAAGTCGATCACTTCCGGCAACTTCGACAACGACGCCGGATCGCTGAGGATCTGCATGATCAGGTTGCCCCAGCCGTTGTCCGACCCCATCGCCACCAAGTTGGTGGCGGTGTTGTTGAACAGGTCGACGTAGGGCTGGAAGAAGTCCGGCCCGGCGGTGAGCGCCACCGGACGGTGCTGGACGTCTGGCAGGACCTCGCGGATCTCGGCTGGCGGCTTCAGAACGGCCGTCGGGACGGCCGCATTGACCGCCACGAGCGTGGCGCCCGCAATGACGACGCCGGGGGTGACGTACGGGCGAAGCGCCAGCTGCATCATGCTCTCCTACGGAAACTGATCATGGACGTTGCTGAACTTTACATGAGTATTTAACTTTGTCGAAGCGGAATTTTTCTCATGAAAAACGCACACAGAACATCATGGAATCGCACGTGAGGCGATACATGTCCGGCCTAGCGGACGCCTGTAGACCTATCACACCGATGCGTCCGTTCGGGCGAAAATCAATTTCTCAGGTTTTTGTTAACGGATATTCCGAGAGGTGGAGGTCGCTAAGGTGGGGCCATCATGAGCGCAACGAACCTGATGAACCTGCTGCAGCAGCAGGCCGAGCGTTACGGCGACAAAGTCGCGTTCGGCTTCAGCCCGGACGGCGGTCCCGAGCTAAGTCGCATCACCTATAGCGAGCTCGACGCGCGCGCCCGGGCCCTCGCAGCCGAGCTGCAACGGCGCGGTGCCGCCGGACGGCGGGTGCTGCTGGCCTGCGAGCCGGGCCTGGACAACGCCGTCGGCTACTTCGGCTGCGTCTACGCCGGCGCCATCGCCGCGCCGATGAACGAGACCTTGTCCCGGCTCAAGCAGATCGCCACCGACATCCAGGCCGACTTCGCCCTGGCCACCGCCGAGATGCAGACCCGGATCCGCCCGGCGATCGACGCGTTGACCACGGATCGCCCGCTGCAGTGGTGCACCCTCGACCAGCCCGCCGCGGACGCCGCCGAATGGGTCGCGCCGGACATCGACGCGGATGACATCGCCTTGATCCAGTACACCTCCGGATCGACCAAATCCCCCAAGGGCGTCATGGTCAGCCACGCCAACCTGATGCACAACATGGAGGTCGTGCGCCAGCGGTGGAACGGCCACGACGGCGACGTCGCGGTGTGGTGGCTGCCGCAGCACCATGACATGGGCCTGATCGGCGGCGTCCTGGAGATGGTCTACGTCGGCGTCACGACATACATGATGCCGCCCAACACCTTCATCAAGCGGCCGGCGAGCTGGCTGGAGATGCTGTCGCGGCACCGCGCCACGATCACCGGCGCGCCGACCTTCGCCTACGACCTGTGCGTCAAGACCACCACACCGGCCCAGCGCGCGGCGCTGGACCTGTCCAACCTGACGCACGCCTGGATCGGCACCGAGCCGGTCCGCGCGACCACCCTGCAGAACTTCGCCGAGGCGTTCGCCCCGGCCGGATTTCAGCTGAACGGCATCCAGGCCGCCTTCGGTCTGGCCGAATCCGCACTGCTGGTCACCGCGATGCAGAGCCCGGAGGTCGCCGGGGTGCGCTACGTCGACCGCAACGCGCTGGGCCGAAACCAGGTGATCGACGTCGCGGCCGACGACCCCGACGCCCTGCCGATGGTGGGCTGCGGCACCGAGCTGGACGGGATGCGGGTGCTGATCGTCGATCCGGAGACCCGGCTGCAGTGCGGCCCCGACCAGGTCGGCGAGATCTGGGCATCCGGACCCAGCATCGCGCACGGCTACTGGGGGCGGCCCGAGGAGACCGAACGCACCTTCGGCGCGACACTGGCCGACACCGGTGAGGGCCCGTTCCTGCGCACCGGCGACCTCGGGTTCGTCTGCGCGGGTGAGCTATTCGTGACCGGTCGGTGGAACGACCTGATCACGATCCGCGACATCAAGTACTACCCCAACGACATCGAGGACACCGTGGGCGGCAGTGACCCGGCACTGATGCCGGGCCGCACCGCGGTGTTCACGGTCAAACCGAACCCGCGCGCCGACGAGCAACTGGTGATCGTGCAGGAGGTGAACCGCGCGTCGCTGGACTCCGACCTCAGCGACGCCGTCGAGGCCATCCGCGCGGCGGTCCTTGCCACCCACAATGTTTCGGCGCACGATGTGCTGCTGGTCGAGCCCATGCAGGTCCCGACCACCACCAGCGGCAAGATTCAGCGCAGCGCGTGCCGGCAACGCTTCGTCGACGGCGGGTTCACCCCGGTGGCGCAGTGGCATGCACCGCCACCCGCCGCCCCGAAAGGCCCGCGGCTGAACTTCGGCAAACTGGCCGATGCGATGCGAAATTCGTTGCAGCAGCAGCGATCCCAGCGGGACTGAAACTCAACCGCGCCCCGTTGTTTTCCGCCCGCGCTGCGCCAATCCGGTCGCAGCGAGGCGCACCAGGCCGCCCACCAGCGCACTCTTGACGTCCGGGGTGGCGTCTTCCGGCGGCGGCGCCTGCCACTGCGCCAGCGGAACCAGCTCACCGGCGAGGTACTTGTCCCGGCACGCGCTGCGCTGAATCTTGCCGCTGGTGGTGGTCGGGATCCGCATCGGCTTGAGCAGCACCACGGTCTGCGCGTCGATCCCGTGGTCGGTGCGGATCGCCACCCGGATCGATTGGATCAGCTCGTCCAGATCGACCCCGACGGCCTCATGGTGGTGGACCTCCTGCACCACCGCCAGATGCTCGGGGGCGTTGCGCTTGCCCGGCAGCAGGAAAACCGCACCACGGCTGGGCAGCAGCGCCGGATGGCAGGCCTGCACGGTCAGCTCGATGTCATTGGGGTAGTGGCTGTAGCCGCCGATGGTCATCAGGTCCTTGCACCGGCCGGTGACGAACAGCTCGCCGTCCCGGAAGAACCCCAGATCGCCACTGCGCAGGTAAGGGCCCTCCCCGGTGTCGGCCAAGTACGCGTTGAAGGCATGCTCGGTCTCTTCGGGTCGTCCCCAGTAGCCCACGCCGACGCTGGGCCCGGACACCCAGATCTCGCCCACTTCCTCAGGGGCGCGGCGCAACCGGGTCTCGGAGTCAACGATCAGGACTTGCTGGTTCTCCGCCTTGGCGCCGCAGGCCACCAGGGGTACCGCCCCGGCGGTGTCGGCAGCCACCTCGACGACCCGCTCCTCGCTGAGCGCGGTCCGGTCGATGTGCCGGACCACCGGCACCGGTGACTCGGACATGCCCGTCACACCCAGGGTTGCCTCGGCCAGCCCGTACGCGGGAATAAAGGCCTCGGGCCGGAACCCGGCCGGCGCGAACGCCTCGGCGAAGGACTGCAGCGTCTCGGCGCTGATCGGCTCGGCGCCGATCACTGCGATCGACAAGCTCGACAGGTCCAGCGCGGCACGCTGCTCTGCGGTGGTGCGTTTGACGCAGGCTTCGTAGGCGAAGCTGGGTGCGGCGGTGATCGTCGCACCGAAGCGCGATATCGCCTGCAGCCAGCGGATCGGGCGCATCAGAAAGGCGCTCGGCGACATCAGCACCGTGGTGCGGCCGCCGTAAATGGTGCCCAGGATGCCCCCGACGAAACCCATGTCGTGGTACTGCGGCAACCAGGACACCCCGCTGATCGGGCTGTTGAGCACCGGAGCGTCGTCGGGCGGATTCAGGGCCCAGCGCATGACCTCGAGGTTGCTCACGTAGTTGCCGTGCGTCAGCACGCAACCCTTAGGCACCCCGGTCGAGCCCGAGGTGTACTGGATCATCGCGATGGTGTCTTTCTCGACGTCCTGCGGCACCCACGTCGCGCCGTCGTCATCGAGCTCATCCATCGCCAGCCAGGTCACCGATTTATCGGTCAGCCCTCCCACGGCGGCCTTCATCTTGGCCTGGGTCTTGGCGGTCGCCAACGCGAAGCGCGCCTGTGCCTCGGGCACGACCGTCTCGATCCGCCGGATCGGCCAGTGCTCGTCGACCGGGACCGCGACGGCGCCGGCGTAGAAGCAACCGAACAGCCCGGCGACGCTGTCCACACCGGGGCGGCACAACACCAGCACCCGCTGCCCGGCGGCGCCCTTGCGTTGAAGGCTCGCGGCGATCGCGCGGGCGCGACGATCCAGGTCGCGGTAGGTGATGCGGTCCTCTTCGATATCGCCTTCCGGGCAGAAGATGAACGCGGGCGTGTCCTGATGACGGGCAGCCTGCTGCTGCATCAGGTCAACCAGGGTGTCCAGAGCCAAAGGGGCCAAGGAAGTCGTCGGTTCTGCCATGTTCTGCCTTCGCCAGCTGCTTCGGTAACGGCCCACAGCGTAGCGGGATCGCACGCGCGGCGGAGCCGGGCGAAGGGATCCGCCATAAAGCCAGCCCGCGCGGCCGACTCGGCCGAGTCGTACTGCGTGTCGGGCGGCGCCGGATTCTGAAACATGGCGCCGGATTCTGAACCATATAGAGATGTGCCCGGCTCTGAGCGACAACGCGTGTTATGTCAAGCGCCGAAGCCGTTACCCGCGCGGACCGGCCTGACATAACGGCGGTTGTCGCTCAAAGGCGGGCACTCACCACACCCCTGCGGCCCGGTTACCGTTGGGGCAGATGGGATTTCGGTGTGCGAGAAACCGTCAGCCCAGCGAAGCCAGCGCACGCACCAGCTGGTCGACCTCGGCCATCGTCGAGTAGTGGCTCAACCCGACGGTGACCGCCCCGCCGATGTCGTTGACCCCGATCACGTCCAGCACCTGCGACCCGGCGTTGGCGATGGCCAGCACGCCGTTGTCGGCCAGCCGTTGCACCACCCGCTCGGCGGGCACCTTCTGCACCGCGAAACTGACCACCGGGATGCGCAGCTCGGGCTGGCCGATCATCATCACCAGCGGCAGCGATCGCAGCGCGCCGACCAGATAGTCGAACAGCCGGTCCAGGTACTGCCCGGCGGACTGCATGGAGATCGACAGCCGCTCGGGCCGGGTGCCCCGGGCGGACTCGTCGAGCGAGGCCAGGTATTCCACGCTGGCCACCACCCCGGCCAGCAGACCGAACTGGTGCAGGCCGACTTCCAGACGCGCCGGGCCCACGGCATGCGGATTCAGCGACACCGACCCGAACGTGTCGATCAGCGCCGGGTCGCGGAAGACCAGCGCGCCCACCGGCGGGCCGCCCCAGCTGGCCGCGTTGAGGGCCACCACGTCGGCCTCGATGTCGTTGATGTCGAGCAACTGGTAGGGCGCCGCCGCGCAATGGTCGACGACGGCCACCCCGCCCACGTCGTGGACCAGCTTGGTGACCGGTCGCAGGTCGGTGACGGTGCCCAGCACACCCGACGCCGAAGTGACGGCCACCAGCCGGGTCGACGGGGTGATCAGGTTCTCCCACTGCCAACTCGGCAGTTCCCCGGTCTCGATGTCCACCTCGGCCCATTTGAGTTTGGCGCCGTAGCGGTTGGCGGCGCGCACCCACGGCGCGATGTTGGCCTCGTCGTCGAGCCGGCTGACCACCGTCTCGTAGCCCAGGCTCACCCGCGACGACGCGGCATCGGCCAGCGCGCTCAGCAGCACCGCCCGGTCCGGGCCCAGCACCACCCCGGCGGGATCGCCGCCGACCAGGTCGGCCACCGCCTGTCGCGCCGCCACCAGCACCGCCGCACTGCGCCGGGCCGCCGGGTGCGGCCCCGCCGACGTCGCCAGCGAACCGCGGAACGCCGTCGATACCGTGGTCGCCACCGAGTCCGGGATCAACATGCCCGTCGGCGCGTCGAGGTGCACCCATCCGTCACCGAGCGTCGGGTGCAGTCCACGCACCCTGGCGACGTCGAAGGCCATGTCAGCCACCTTAGAACTTCTCAAAATCGGGTGATCAGGTGAAAGTCTCGGATAACCGGATAGCTCCCCCCGCAGCGCTGAGCCGTGTCACCTTGACAGACATACTAGTGCAGTGCTTCTGGGGTTCGGAATGGTTGCCGCGCTACTGCTGCTGGTCGCACCGGGGGCACTCGTCGCCGCCGCTGCACGGCTGACCTGGCCACTGGCCGTCACGGTCGGCCCGGCGCTGACGTATGGGCTGGTCGGCCTGGCCATCGTGCCGTTCGGCGCCTGGGGAATTCCCTGGAATGCGGGCACCGCACTGGCCACGCTGGTGGTGGTCGGCGCGCTGGTGGGCCTGCTGGCCCGAGGGGTTCGGGGGTTGCTGGACCGTCGTCCCGGCATCCACGTCGGGGCACCGACGGCGGGGGTCGCGACGATCCTCACCGTGGCCGCCGGGGTGTTGCTGGGCATGCTGCTGATCGGCTGGGCGGCGGTACGGGGCATTCCGGATTGGCAGAGCATCCCCAGCACCTGGGACGCGGTCTGGCACGCCAACACCGTCCGCTTCATTCTCGACACCGGCCAGGCCTCCCCCACCCACGCCGGTGAGCTGCGCAACGTCGAGACGCACGCCCCGCTCTACTATCCGTCGGCGTTTCACGCGCTGACCGCGGTGCTGTGCCAGCTGACCGGCGCCGCGCCCACCACCGGCTGCACGCTCGCCGGCCTGGCCGCCTCGGTGTGGCTGTTCCCGGTCAGCGCCGCACTGCTCACCTGGAATCTGCTGCAGCGGGTCACCACCACCCGGCGGCTTGCGGTGGCCTCCAGCACCGCCGCGGCGCTGTCGGCGTCGTTCACCGCGCTGCCCTACGTCGAGTTCGGTACCGCGGCCATGCCCAACCTGGTGGCCTACGGGCTGGTGGTGCCGACGTTCGCGCTGGTCACCAGCGTGCGCACCCTGCGGGACCGGGTGCCGGTGGCGGTCCTGGCACTGGTCGGGGTGTTCTCGGTGCATCTGACCGGGGGCGTGGTGACGGTGCTGCTGCTGGCGGCCTGGTGGCTGTGCCCCAAGGACGGGGCGCTGTGGAACCCGTTGCGCGGCAAGCGCCGTGACACCCTGGCACTGTTAGCGGTGCTGGTGCCGACCGGGTTGTTGCTGCTCCCGCAGCTGCTGAGCGTGCGCCAGCAGGCCGACATCATCGCCGGGCATTCGTTTCTGACCCATGAGGGCCGCAAGTCCGGGCTGCGCGACGCGCTGTTGCTGCACACCCGCCACCTCAATGACTTTCCGATCCAGTACACGCTGGTCGGCCTGACCGCCGTGGGCGCGGTGCTGCTGGTCGCGAAGAAGGTGTACTGGCCGCTGGCGCTGTGGGCGGTGCTGGTGGTCGGGGTGGTGCACTCCTCGGCGCCGCTCGGGGGCCCGGTGGGCGCCGTCGTCGGCCGCTTCACCGACCTGTTCTACAGCGACCCGCGCCGGATCATGGCGGCGATGACGTTGCTGTTGATCCCGATGGCCGGGGCGGGGCTGGCGTGGTTGGCTCTTTTCCTCGCCGAGCAGACGCGAAAGCCCCTAAAAAAGGGCCGTTTAGGGGGCTTTGACTGGGGGCACCTCCCGCTTGCGGGGGACTGCTCGCCGTTGGTGGCGGCGCTGCTGGTCGGGGCGACGGTCGGGCTGGCCTGGCACTACCTGCCGCGGCACGCTTTCTTGTTCGGCGACAAGTACGACTCGGTGATGATCGACGCCCGCGACCTGGAGGCCTTCACCTATCTGGCCCGGCTGCCCGGGGCCCGCGACACCGTGATCGGCAACGCCAACGTCGACGGCAGCGCCTGGATGTACGCGGTCGCGGGCCTGCATCCGCTGTGGACGCACTACGACTACCCCCAGCAGCAGGGGCCCGGGCCGCAGCGGTTCATCTTCTGGGCCTACGCCGACGACGCCGACACCGATCCGCGGGTGGCGCAAGCCGTGCAATCTTTGGGTATCCGGTACGTGCTGATCAGCAGTCCGACGGTGCGCGGGTTCACTCTGCCCGACGGGCTACTGTCTCTGGAGAAATCGCGGTCCTGGGCCAAGATCTACGACAATGGCGGGGCGAGCATCTACGAATGGCAGGGAGGCGGTGGCGGTGAGCACCGGCAGTAACGACGAAGATGGTGTCGAGATCATCAGCGGCGCGGACCCGCGGCTGCTGGCGGCCGGGATGTCGGGGGACGCCGAGTCCGAGGGTGACGAGCAGTCGCTGACCGACCTGATCGAGCAGCCCGCCAAGGTGATGCGGATCGGCACCATGATCAAGCAGCTGCTCGAGGAGGTGCGCTCGGCCCCGCTGGACGACGCCAGCCGGGTGCGGTTGCGTGAGGTGCACGCGGCTTCTATTCGCGAACTTGAGGACGGCCTGGCCCCGGAGCTGCGCGAGGAGCTGGAGCGGCTGACGCTGCCACTGCGCGAGGACGCCACCCCTTCGGACGCCGAGCTGCGGATCGCCCAGGCCCAGCTGGTGGGTTGGCTGGAAGGGCTGTTCCACGGCATCCAGACCGCGTTGTTCGCCCAGCAGATGGCTGCGCGCGCGCAGCTGGAGCAGATGCGCCACGGCGCGTTGCCGGCCGGGCCCACCGCCGGCGGGCACGCCGGACATGGCCACACCGGCTCCGGTCAGTACCTGTAGTCGCGTTGTCCGCCACCGAGCCCCGAATCGAGACCCAGGACGCCTGGGTCGAGTTCCCCATCTTCGACGCCAAGTCGCGGTCGTTGAAGAAGGCGTTCCTCGGCAAGGCCGGCGGGGCGATCGGGCGCAACAACTCCAACGTGGTGGTCGTCGAGGCGCTGCGCGACATCACCATGTCGCTGTCGCTCGGCGATCGGGTGGGTCTGGTCGGCCACAATGGCGCCGGCAAATCCACTCTGCTGCGGCTGCTTTCGGGTATCTACGAGCCGACCAGGGGTTCGGCTTCGGTGGTGGGCCGGGTGGCGCCGGTGTTCGACCTCGGCGTGGGCATGGACCCGGAGATCTCCGGGTTCGAGAACATCATCATCCGCGGGCTGTTCCTCGGGCAGACCCGCAAGCAGATGGCCGCCAAGGTCGACGAGATCGCCGAATTCACCGAGCTGGGCGACTACCTGGCGATGCCACTGCGCACCTACTCCACCGGCATGCGGGTGCGCCTGGCGATGGGCGTGGTCACCAGCATCGACCCGGAGATCCTGCTGCTCGACGAAGGCATCGGCGCGGTGGACGCCGAGTTCTTGAAGAAGGCCCAGACGCGGCTGCAGAAGCTGGTCGAACGCTCCGGAATCCTGGTGTTCGCCAGCCACTCCAACGAGTTTCTGGCCCGGCTGTGCAAGACCGCGATGTGGATCGACCACGGCACCATCAAGATGACCGGCGGAATCGAGGATGTGGTCGGCGCCTACGAGGGTCCCGACGCCGCCCGGCACGTGCGCGAGGTGCTCGCCGAGACGCGGGACCAGGCGTGAGCGAAACCGTTTACGCGGTCGTTGTCACCCACCGTCGGGTCGATCAGCTGGCCGAGTCGCTGAAGGCGCTGGTGAGCCAGAGTCGGGCGCCGGACCACGTGATCGTCGTCGACAACGACAACGATCCTGCGGTGGCGCGGCTGGTGGCCGGTGTGACGGTGCCCTCGACCTATCTCGGGTCGCAGCGAAACCTCGGCGGCGCAGGCGGTTTCGCGTTGGGGATCCTGCATGCTTTGGCTGCCGGCGCGGACTGGGTGTGGCTGGCCGACGACGACGGGCACCCGGCCGATTCCGGCGTGCTGGCCGCGTTGCTGGCATGCGCTGCACAGCACGGGCTGGCGGAGGTGTCGCCGATGGTGTGCAACATCGACGATCCGTCCCGGCTGGCGTTCCCGCTGCGACGCGGATTGGTGTGGCGACGGCTGGTGAGCGAATTACGCGAGGGCGGTGGGGACTTGCTGCCCGGGATCGCCTCGCTGTTCAACGGCGCACTGTTCACCGCCGACGCACTGGATGCGGTGGGGGTGCCGGATCTGCGGTTGTTCATGCGCGGCGACGAGGTGGAGGTGCACCGCCGGCTGGTGCGCTCCGGCTTGGCGTTCGGGACGTGTTTGAACGCGGCCTACCTGCACCCGTGCGGGTCGGCGGAGTTCAAGCCGATTCTGGCCGGCCGGATGCACACCCAGTACCCGGACAACGCCGCCAAGCGGTTTTACACCTACCGCAACCGCGGCTATTTGATGTCGCAGCCCGGGATGCGCCGGCTGCTGATCCAGGAGTGGCTGCGGTTCGGCTGGTTCTTCCTGGTGTCGCGCCGCGGGGACATGGCCGGCCTGGTCGAATGGGTCCGGCTGCGCCGGTTGGGGCGCCGCGAGCAGTTCGCCAAACCCGAGGGGCAGCAATGAGTTTCACTGATGTCGCCGCGCAGTCCAAGACGTTCGCGCGGGCGGGCGCCGATCTGGCCGGCGGGTTCCGCCGCCATGAGCTGTGGCTGCACCTGGGCTGGCAGGACATCAAGCAGCGGTACCGCCGCTCGGTCCTGGGGCCGTTCTGGATCACCATCGGCACCGCGACCACCGCGGTGGCGATGGGCGGGTTGTACTCCAAGCTGTTTCACCTCGACCTGGCGGTGCACCTGCCGTACGTGACGCTGGGACTGATCGTGTGGAACCTGCTGAACGCCGCCATCCTGGAGGGCGCCGACGTGTTCGTCGCCAACGAGGGTCTGATCAAGCAGTTGCCGACGCCGCTGAGCGTGCACGTCTACCGGCTGGTGTGGCGGCAGATGATCCTGTTCGCCCACAACATCGTCATCTATATACCGATCGCGCTGATCTTTCCGAAACCCTGGTCGTGGGCGGATCTTTCGGTGATTCCGGCACTGTTGATCATCGCGCTGAACTGCGTGTGGGTGTCGCTGTGTTTCGGGATTCTGGCCACCCGCTACCGCGACATCTCGCCGCTGTTGTTCTCGGTGGTGCAGCTGCTGTTCCTGATGACCCCGATCATCTGGAACTACGACACGCTGCGCGCCCAGGGGGCGTCGCGGTGGACCGCGGTGGTGGAGTTCAACCCGCTGATGCACTACCTGGAGATCGTGCGGGCTCCGTTGTTGGGCGCGCCCCAGCCGCTGCGGCACTGGGCGGTGGTGCTGGTGCTGACGGTGGTCGGTTGGTCGGTGGCCGCAATGGTGCTGCGCCAGTTCCGGGCGCGGGTGGCGTACTGGGTGTAGCCCGGCTGGCTGGCTTGGCGGGTTGGGTCCCATCCGTCACTTCCCTACCGTCAGGGGAACATGTGGATGTTGCCGAATCGGATAGCGCCAGTGATATCAGAGGGCGAAAACGCGCTGATCCGCCTGCGTAGGCGAGCGAACCTGCCGCCTTGCTATCGCCGCCGATATCCGATTCGGCAACATCCACATGGTTTCAACCAGGTACCCATGGGGCTGGTGTGATTCAGTGTCACCGTCTGGCGCCGTCGCAGCGGTAGGCGCTGATCACCTCGGGATCCGGGTCGATACCCAGGCCCGGCCCCTGCGGCACAGCGATCCGCCCGTCCGCCGGCGCCAGCGCGTCGCCGTAGATCGAGGCCTCCAGGTCGAACCAGCGCCACTCGATCATCGCGTCGGCACCGCCCAGCGCGGCGGCCACCTGGATCGCAGCGAGCAGCCCTGGCCCGTCGTAGAAGGAGTGCGTCATCACCGCGACGCCGTGGGCGGCAGCGAGTGGAAAAACCTTGCGCAGCTCGGTGATACCACCCATCTTTGCCGGGCTGGGTTGCACGAAATCCACCGCGCCCGCCGCGAGTAGCCGCTCGAATTCCAGGACGGTTCCGACGTTCTCGCCGGAGGCCACCGGCAGGCCGGTGCTGTGCCGCAGTTCGGCCAACCCGGCGAAGTTCTCCGGCGGCCACAGCGGCTCCTCCAGGAACAGCATGCCCACCGCGTGCAGGTCGGAGGCGACGGCTCGGGCTTGCTCAAGCGTCCAGGCACAACCGGCGTCCACGATCAGGGCGACCTCGGGCCCGGCCTCGTCGCGCGCTGATTGGATTGCGAGAAGCTGGGATTCGTGCAGTTTGATCGCAGTGAATCCGGCGTCGAGGACGCGGCGCACCGCGGCGCGGACTCGGCGCGGCTCGGTGTAGCAGGCCAGGCTGGCGTAGCAGGGCATGTCCCGAAGACCGTCCCCCAGCAACCTCGAGATCGGCACGCCGGCGCGCTTGCCGGCGATGTCCCACAGCGCGATGTCGACCGCGGACAGCGCGTAGGTGATCGCGCCGCCGCGGCCGAAGACGTGCAGCTTGCGTTGGACGCGGTCGGTCAGCGCCGCGATGTCGGCGGCGTCGCGACCCAGGCACAGCGGGGTGATGAGCTCGTCGAGCGCGTGGGCGGCCAGCGCGGTGCCGTAGAGCCCGAAGGCCTCGCCCCAGCCCACCGTGCCGTCGCTGACGGTCACCTTGACCAGCAACGAGTCCGCGGCGCTCAGCGCCTCACCCCACAACGCGGCCCCGGGCAGGTCGGGTTTGAGCGGGATGCGCAGCGGTATCGCCTCGATATCGGCGATGACCGCGGGCATGGTCTTCAGCCTAGGACTTAAGCTTCCCGGGTGGCCGAGACCGCTTCGACGAACACCAGCCTGCCGTTATCGACTCAAGTGTGGCGTTTCCTGGTCACCGGGGCGATGTCGGCGGTGGTGGACTTCGGGCTGTACCTGCTGCTGTACCTGGGCTTCGGCGTCAAGGTCGACCTGGCCAAGGCGATCAGCTTCATCGCCGGCACCATCACCGCGTATCTGATCAACCGGCGGTGGACGTTTCAGTCCTCGGCGCACACCGGCCGGTTCATCGCGGTGATGGCGCTCTACGCGCTCACGTTCGCCGTACAGGTGGGGATCAACCACCTGGTGCTGGAGCTGCTCGATTACCAGCGGTGGGCGCTGCCGGTGGCGTTCGTGGCCGCGCAGGGCACCGCGACCGTCATCAACTTCATCGTGCAGCGGACGGTGATCTTCCGGGTGCGCTGAGCTACCTGGCCTTCCACTCCCGGTACTCGTCGGAGGTCAGTTCCCGACCGAAGACGGTGGCGATAGCCGGATCCTGGGCCAGGTAGGCGTCCTCGTTGCCTCGCCAGGCCTGCGCATACCGGTAGAACGGCAACCACGGGTGCAGGTGGTGCACCAGGTGATAGGTCTGGGACAGCATGACCGGGATCAGCAACTGCTCCATGCCGACCCGGTTCCGGGTGGCGCGGTAGCGATTCTCCTGCTGGGTCTGCTCCAGCCCGTGGTGCGGCAACCAATCGAACCACCAGCCCAGGATCACCATCCCGATGCGCTGCGGAATCAGCAGCACGCTCGCGACGATCCAGAAGTTTTCGGTGGCAACCGCGATGCAGACACCCGCGAAACTCAACGAGAACACCACCGCCGTTTCGGCGACCTCGGTCAGCGGGCGGCGCCAGGACAGACGCACCCGCCGCTTGAGCTGGCGGCAGTACCAGACGGCATAGAAGACATCCATCAGCGCCCAGCGGAAGGGCAGCTGCCAGGCCGGCCCGTGGGTGGCGAACATATCCGGGTCGTTCTCGCCGTCGTTGGCGTTGCGGTGGTGCGTGAGGTGGACGTAGCTGAACGACGGCAACGAAAACGTCGGTGCGACAAAGAGCCAAGCCGCCCGACCGATCACCGAGTTCACCCAGTTCACCGAGGAGACCGAGTGGTGCAGCGCATCGTGGGCCACCATGAACATCGCATAGACGACCGCGGTGTTGACCGAGATGGTCAACCACGCGGGAGCGGAACCGCCGATCGCGGCGACCGTCGAAAAAGCGAAGACGATCAACGCCCCCGCGCCCAACGCTAGCGTGGGCCAGGCGAATTCGGGTATCGACTCGCCCGGGTGCGGGTGTCGTTGGCGTGCAACGGTTTTTGACGACGCATGATCCAACGCATCGAGCGGCGGCATGAACCTCCTTCGATACGCAATTTTGCGAGCGCGAAATAACCTAAGGCAAATAACAGGTTACGCGGTTGGAGGATGAGATCTCCTCCCGCGCGCTGCACGTTTGGTTAAAGAGCTGTCACGGTTTGGCATCGGCCGAACGCCCTTGAGGGGTATAGGTTTCCGACATCAGGGAGTAGCCGGGTTGTTCGGGCCGTTGCTTCCGCTCGCCGTCGCACCGTCCGTCTGCGTGCCACCGGTGTTGACGATGTTGCCGTCGCCGCCGTTGCCGCCGGTGTTGCCGACTCCGGTGCCGCTGCCGCCGTTGCCGCCGGTCGCGGTGCCATTAGTCGCGGTGGACGGAGTTGCCGGGTCGCCACCGTCGTTGCCGAAGGCGTCGAGCCGGCTCGAGCCGCCGAGACCACCGGCCCCGCCGTCCAGGCCGTCACCACCGGCGCCGCCGGTCGACGTTCCGTTGGCCAGGTTGCCAAGGTCGCCGCCGGTCGCGATGCTGGCCTTGCCGCCGTTACCGCCGGTGCCGCCGTTACCGTCGGCATCCGTAGTGGCATTGCCGCCGTTACCGCCGTGCGCGGTACCGCTGGCCGTGCCACCGGGACCACCGAGCGAGCCGGTCACCTTGGAGCTCTGGATGTCCGAGCTGCCGCCGTTACCGCCCTGGCTGCCCTCGCCGCTGGCGTTGCCGCCGTCACCGCCGGTGGAGGTGCCGTAGGAGTTGCCACCCGCAGCACTGGCCTGCCCGAGCTCGCCGGACTCCAGCTCGCCCCAGCCCCCCTTGCCGCCGACGCCACCGTCGGTACCGGAGCCGCCGTTGCCGCCCTGGGCCACCGCGTCGTTGCCGCCGCCGCCGATCGATCCGCCGGCATTGTCGACGACCAGGTAGCCGGCGCCGCCGTCGCCGCCGGTGCCGGCGTCACCGGTACCGCCGGTGCCGCCGGTAGCGCTACCGGTGATGGTGCTGTCGGCGCCGTTTGCCGAAGCAATGGCCTCACCGCCGGTACCGCCGGTTCCGGCGTTGACGCCGGCCCCACCGTCGCCGCCGGTGACCTCGCTGCCGGTGATCGAGCTACCCGCGTTTGCGTTGATGTAGCCGATCGCGCCGTTACCGCCGGTGCTGCCCTCGCCGGTGCCGTCGCCGCCGTTTCCGCCCTGGGCGGTGTTGTCGCTCCCGGTCGCCTTGTCGCCGAAGACGTTGATCTGGCCGCCCATGCCGTTGCCGCCGGTGCCGCCTTCGAGCCCGTCGCCGCCGCTGCCGCCGGTCGCGGTGCCCGATGCCTCGGCGCCGTTGCCGCCGGAGAGGATGCTGCCGTAGCTGCCGTTGCCGCCGGTGCCGCCGCCGGTGGCGTTGCCGCCGTTACCGCCGTGCGCGGTTCCGTGCGAGGTGCCGCCACTGCCGCCGCCCTCGGCCCGAGCGCTCTGAATGTTGCCGTTGCCGCCGTGGCCGCCGATGCTGCCGCTGCCGTCGGCGGAACCGCCGTCACCGCCGGTGGCACTGCCGTACGAGGTGCCGCCGGTGCCGGTGGCACCGGCGCCCTGACCGGCCTCGAGTTGGCCGAAGCCGGCCGTACCGCCGTGGCCGCCGTTGGTGGCCGCACCACCGGTGCCGCCGAGGGCGATGGCGCTGGCCGGGTCTCCACCGTTGCCGATGGTGCCGCCGGCCTGGTCGACAACCAGGTAGGCCCCGCCGCCGTCGCCGCCGATGCTGCCCTCACCGTCGCCGGTGCCGCCGGCGCCGCCGGTCGCGTTCCCGGTGACGGTGCTGCCGGCCCCGTGGGCTTCGGCGGCAGCTGCGCCGCCGGTACCACCGGTGCCGGAGTTGCTGCCCGCGCCGCCGACGCCACCGGTGACGGTGGCCTGGTCGATGACGGCGCCGTTGTTGGCGATGATGGCGGCCGTGCCGCCCGCGCCGCCGTTGCCACCGGTGGTCCCGACGCCGGCGTTACCACCGGTTGCGTGGCTGTTGGTGATCGCGCTGCCCGCGCCGATGGCGCTCAGGCTCGCGGCACCGCCGTCGGCGGTGGCGCTGGCGTCACCACCGGTCACCGAGCTGTGCAAGATGCTGCCGCCGTTGCCGACGTTGACCGTAGCGCCGCCGCCGACGTGGTCGCCGACGTTCGCGCCGCTCTTCACCGTGACGTCCTGGACGGCACCGCCGCCGTTGTTGATCAGCGTGTTGTTGGCGCCGTCCTGGCCGTTCACCCCGTTGGCGCCGCCGTTGGTGGCGTTACCACCGGCCACGTTGGCGCTATCGATGGTGCTGCCCTCGCCGTCGGCCTGGATGCCGCCGTAGCCGCCGGTGCCGCCCTGGCCGCCGACGCCGGTCAGGCTGCCTGCCCCACCGTCGCCGCCGTCGCCGCCGGTCGCGGTGCTGCGGGTGACCGTGCCGCCGTTGGTCTGCTGGATGATGGCGCCACCACCGCCGCCACCACCGCCGCCGCCCTGGCCGGCCGTCGTGCCGTCAGCGGCGCCACCGCTGCCGCCGTTGCCGCCCGTGCCGCCGGTCACGATGTTGGTGTCGTCGCCGCCGTTGATGGCGCCGCCGTTGGCGCCGGCCCCGCCGTCGCCGCCGTTGCCGGCAGTGCCGGTTCCGGCGCTGCCCTCGCTGTCCACGGCCACCGCGCCGCCGTTACCGCCGGCGCCGCCGTGCCCACCGGTGAAGCTGCCCGTGCCGCCGTCACCACCGTTGCCGCCGGAGCCGGCGGTGCCGCCGATGGTCGTACCGCCGTCGCCACCGGTACCGCCGGAGCCGCCGGTGCTGTAGAGCGGGTTGTTCAGGTCGTCACCGACGGGTGCGCCCATGCCGCCGTCGCCACCGTTACCACCGGCGCCGGCCGCGCCGTTCTCGGAGGAACCACCGACGCCGCCGTTACCGCCGTGGCCACCGGCCAGCGTGCCGTCGGTGCCGATGTTGCCCAGACCGGTGGTATCACCACCGGCGCCGCCGTCGCCGCCGTCGCCCGCGGTCTGATCGCCGGTCGCGTCGGCGCCGGCACCACCCTGGCCGCCGTAGCCGCCGTGACCGGAGCCTTCGCCGCCCTTTCCGCCGGAGCCACCGTTACCGCCGGTGTTGTTGCCGCCGTCGGCGGTGCTGGTCACCGCACCACCGGCACCACCGTTACCACCGGTGCCGCCGTAGACGCCCTGGCCGCCGGCGCCGCCGGCGCCACCGGTCCCGGCCGCATAGCCGGAGCCGCCGTTGCCGCCGTTGCCGCCGGAGCCGCCGACGCCGGTCGCGTCGTCGTGCGCCGGGCTCAGGCCGTTGCCGATGAAGTCGCCGCGGTCATCGGTGGCCGCGTCACCGCCGAGACCGCCGACACCGCCGTCGCCGCCGTTGCCGATCCGGCCGACGTTGCCGTCGGCCCCGTCGGTGTGGCCCTCGCCGCCGCCGGTGCCGCCGGTACCGACCACGGTGCCGGCCGCGCCGCCGTTACCGCCGTTGCCGCCGACACCACCGGAGCCGCCGACGCCGTTCTGGTCGGTCGGCACCAATTCCGTAATCAGCTGACCGTTGGCGCCCTTGCCGCCGTCACCGCCGACACCACCATTGCCGCCGTTGCCGGTGTCGCCGCCGTTGCCGCCGTTGCCGTTGGTCGCGTTACCGCCGTTGCCGCCGGCACCGCCTACGCCGCCATCACCGGCGTTGCCACCGGCTCCACCGGCCACCGTCGCGTCGAACGAATCCGCACCGGTACCACCGGTGCCGCCCGTGCCGCCGACACCGCCGGCGCCACCGTCGCCGCCGTTACCGGAGACCGAGCCGCCGGCACCACCGGTACCACCCGTGCCACCGGCGCCACCGGCGAAGCCGTCGCCGCCGGCGCCGGTGCCCTCGTTGTCGAAGGAGCCGGCCGCGCCCTCGCCACCCTGCGAGCCGGCGCCGCCGGCGCCGCCGTTGCCGCCGTTGCCGTGGTCGCCACCGGCACCACCGTTGCCACCGTTGCCGCCGGCCACACCGGTGTTGTCCGCGTTGAGGCCGTTACCGGCGCCACCCATACCGCCGTTACCGCCATTGCCCGAGACGGTGGTCGGCATCGTGCCGTCGACGCCGTCGGCACCCGCGGTGCCCGGCGTGCCACCGAAAAGAATCCCGGTGCTGGTGCCGGCCGCGCCACCCTTGCCGCCGAGACCGACCGATCCGAGGTTGCCGCCGTTACCGCCGGCGCCGCCGTTGCCGCCACCGACCAGGCCCGCCGGGGCTGCTGCCTCGGCGCGGACCAATCCGGCGGTACCGGCCTCTCCGGCGCCGCCGCCGCTACCACCCGTGCCACCGTTGCCGCCGTTGCCGGCCAGACCGGATCCGCCACCGTTACCGCCGGCGCCACCGTCACCGGCTGCACCCGCGGTGTGAATGCCGAAGAAGCCACCGGCGCCGCCGTTGCCGCCGGCACCACCCACGCCACCCGCGCCACCGGATCCGGCGTTACCGCCGTTGCCGCCCGCACCGCCGTCTCCGCCGGGACCGGTCGGGTCGACAGCAAGCGCGCTGATGCCTTCGGTGTCGCTGCCGGGAGGCTGGGTGTTGTCGTTGCCGTTGCCGCCGGCGCCGCCATCACCACCGTTGCCGCCGACGCCACCGTTACCGCCGGCGCCACCGGTGCCACCACCGCCGGACGTGCCGAACAGACCGGCCGCGCCGCCGTTACCACCGACACCACCAGCGCCACCGGCGAAGCCATCGCCACCGTCGGTGCCGTCGGTGCCCGCAATGCCGGTCGCGCCGTCGCCGCTGCCGGGGAAGCTGAGCCCGGCCGCGCCGGCATTGCCGTTCGTCCCGGCGGCACCGCTACCACCGGCGCCACCGGTGCCACCGTTGCCGCCATTGCCGAACAGGAAGCCGGCGACACCACCATTGCCGCCGGCCAGGCCGGCCCCACCCGCTGCGGCGACACCGTCGACACCGAACGCGCCCGCGCCACCGTCGCCACCGTTGCCCAACAGCCAACCGCCGGCGCCACCGTCGCCGCCGACCATGTCGAGGCCGACGCCGCTGCCGCCGGCCCCGCCGTCGCCGAGCATGCCGCCGGCGCCACCGTCGAGGTCAATCGCGCTGGCGTTCGCGAACGAGTAGGTGCCGGCCTCGACGTCGGCCAGGGTGATCACATCGCCGTCGGCGTCGGTCAGGGCCGAACCGTCGGCGCCGAGCAGATCGCCATCGGCGTTGAAGTACGTACCGCTGCCACCGTCACCGAACAGGAAGCCGCCCGCAGTGGCGGCGTGGTAGATCAGGTCGCCGTCGTCGAGACTGACGTAGGCGTTGGCGCCGTTGGCGAAGACGCCGTCGAGGGTGAACCCGCTGCCGATCAACATTTCGCCGAGACTGTGGAGCGGCTGGTAGATCACCATGTTGATCGAGTTGGCGACCAGGTCATCCAGCCACTGCAGCGGGTCTTGCATCTGCTCGGCCGAGCCCGGGATATCGCCGCCGAACAACGCGCCGAAGTCGGTGACCGACGACTCCAGCGCCGAGGAGTCGAACCACGTCGATGCCTGGCCGAACAGGGCGTCGAAGAGCTCGTCGAACCCGTCGGCTTGCGCCGGCGCTGCCGTCAGCGGCGTCATTCCGAAGGCGAGGAAAGCTCCCACTGCACTCGTCGCGCCGATCGCACGGCTGGTCCGGCGCTTGTTCTTCCCGACGAAATTCTTCGACGACATGATTTCTCCTTGTAGCGGCGGCGGAGCAGTTGACGAGACGGTAAGAGACTCAGTGTCGCTTAAGGTAACAGAAGATTCTTTGAAGAAGAAGGCTTATCCGAGTTTTTAATTCGATCCGCGGGCGCCCACGATTACGCCGGTCAGCGGCGTGCCGTGCAGGATGTTTGCTGGGTAATTTTGGGCGTCAGCAGCAACTGGCCCCCTATCAAGAACCTGATAATCGGTGGGCTAGAAGGTTATGTAGCTGTGGCAATTTCTTTGCTGATGGACTGTTCCCGACCGGTTGGTTGAACTCGCTGTCACGGCGGAAAAGCCCCGGCAGTGACGCTTTTCACAACCGCCTCGATGGAGGTGTCGGCGGCGGTCCGCCAGATGGCTGGACTATTTACTGTCGCCTGAGACCCTCCGACTCGGGGACCTCACCGCGCAGCTGGTCGCGCCCCATGCGGCACACGAGGCCGTTCGTCTAGTTCCCGCCCAGGCAGCTAACGTTCCGCATTTGCGGAGGTAGCGGCGGTAGCGCTGCGCTCGGGGCCGACGCCCAGTCAGGGCTAAGCAGCATCCTTAGCCCCGTGCGCAAGTTCTGTCACTTCTGCACCTCGGGGCGACCATGTAGGTGTGCTCGGATCGGATATCGCCGGTGATAGCACTGCGCTCCGGCGGGGCGACGGACCGGCCCCGAAAGCCACCGCGGCCCGGTCGAAAGACCGGGCCGCGGTGGTTTGGCGGGTTGGGGGTTACTAGTGGTCGGCGCCGTTCTCGCCGGAAGCGGTCTGTCCGTCCGACTGCGCGCCACCGGTGTTGACGATGTTGCCGTCGGTGCCGTCGCCGCCGGTGGCACCGTAGGCACCTCTGCCGCCGTTGCCGCCCGTGGCCGTGCCATTGGTGGCGGTAGAGGGGGTGCCGGCGCTGTCGTTGCCGAAGGCGTCGAGCCGGCTCGATCCTCCGTGGCCGCCGGTGCCGCCGTTGCCGGTGGACAGGCCCTCGCCACCGGCGCCACCTTGAGACGTCCCATTGGCAACGTTGTTCGGGTCACCGCCGGTGGCAATGCTTGCCTTGCCGCCGTCACCGCCGCGGCTACTGTCGCCGTTGGCGTTGCCGCCGTTACCGCCGGACGAAGTACCGCTGGCCGTACCACCCGGACCACCGAGGTTTCCGCCGTCGGTGGTCTTGGAGCTCTGGATGTCCGAGCTGCCACCGTTACCGCCGTGGCTGTTGACGCCGATGGCGTTCCCGCCGGAACCGCCAGTCGAAATGCCGTAGGAGTTACCGCCAGTGGCGGCGTAGCCGACCTCGCCGGACTCCAGCTCACCCCAGCTGCCCTTGCCGCCGACGCCGCCGTCGGTGCCGGTGCCGCCGTTGCCGCCGATCGCAGCAGCGGTGTTACCGCCCCCGCCGATACTGCCGCCAGCACCGTCGACCATCAGCTGGCCACTGCCGCCGTCGCCGCCGGTGCCGTTGTTACCGGCACCACCGTGACCGCCGGTTGCGGTACCGGTGATGGTGCTGTCGGCACCGGTCGCCGAGGCCAGACCGAAGCCGCCCAGGCCACCGTGGCCGCCGTTGGTACCGGCACCACCGTCTCCACCCTTAACGGTGGTGTCGGTGATTTGGGCACCGTCGGTGGCCGCGATATCGGCCGTACCGCCGCCACCGCCCTTGCCGCCGTTGCCGTCCCCAGATCCGCCGTTGCCACCTGTTACGTGGCTGCCGGTCACGGCGCTGTCGGTTCCGCCGGTGGTGATTGTCGCGGTGCCACCAGCGGCCGTATCGCTGCCGTCGCCACCATCCACGGTGCTGTCAGACACTGAGCCACCGTTCACAGTGAGGTAGGCCGCACCGCCCCGGCCGGTACCCGCACCCCCGTCACCACCCGTGAGATGTGTATCGGTAACGCTGCCGCCGCCGCTGACAGTCATTTGACCCTGACCGCCTAGGGAGGTGTCGGTGCTCTGTCCCGCCGTCACGGAGCTATCGGCTACGTGCCCGCCGTCAACAGTGATCCGTGCACCGGGACCTTGCAGGTTACCGGCGCTGTCACCACCGACCAGAGTGCTGTTTTCGATGGTGTCGCCCTCGCCCCTGGCAATCATGACGGTGTCAGAAGTCACTTTGCCGTTGACGCCGTCGTGACCGGTGCCTCCGTCGCCGCCGGTGAGGGTGCCGTTAGTGATAGACGAATCTTTACCCAGGGCCTGCATATAGGTATAACCGCCTTGGCCACCTGTGACACTGGCACCGGAATTCGTGAGACCGGTGCCGTCGCCGCCGGTACCGGCAGTGACGGTGCCGTCTGCGTGAGCTCCCTCGTTCAATGCCCCGATCTGACCGCTGAAGCCACGACCGCCGGTGCCGCCGTCGTACCCGTCGCCTCCGTTACCGCCGTAGGCATCACCGCTAGCGGTGGCGCCGGTGCCGCCGGCGACCACGCTGCCGGTACCGCCGTTACCGCCGTGGCCGCCGTCGTGCCCGGCGCCAGCCGCACCGCCGGTCGCGGTCCCGCTGGCCGACCCGTCGTTACCACCGATTCCTGTCCGGACAAAGCCGGCCTGGATGTTGCCACTTCCTCCGGTGCCACCGGTGCTTCCGTCGCCGTCGGCATTGCCGCCGGCACCACCTTGGCCAACACCCGAAGCACTACCACCGGTGCCGCCTTCCACGCCGGCGCTGACAACTGAGTAACCACCGGAGCCGCCGGCGCCCCCATCGCTACCGTTACCACCCGCGCCACCGGTCGCGGAGGCCGCGCTGACGGTACCGCCATTAGCTGCCCAGAGATCGGCATCCGAACCGGTTCCGCCGGTGCTGCCAGTGCCATCGGCGTTGCCGCCAGCGCCGCCGGTGACACCGGTGGGGTTGGTGGCATCGCCGCTGACGCTGCTGCCGGCGCCGTCGGCCGTGAGCCTGCCCATGCCGCCGGCGCCAGCAGCGCCACCGTTGAGGGCGGTCCCGCCGGCGCCACCTGTCGCCGTCGCCGTGTTAATGGCGCCACCGTTCGTTGCGACGGCAGAGGCCGCGCCGCCGTCACCGCCGGTCCCACCATTGCTGGCGGCGCCGCCGTCGGCGCCGGTCACCGTGGTGTCGGTGATGGCCGCGCCGTCGGTGGCGTCGATGAGGGCCGTGCCGCCGTTGGCGGTGGCACTGCCGCTACCGCCGGTGGCATGGCTGTCGGTGACGCTGCCGCCGCCGCTCGCGTTCACGTTGCTCGTCGCACCCGCACCGCCGGTGTGGCCGTCGCCGGCCCCGCCGTCGCCGCCGGTGCTGCTCGAGCCGGTGATGGTGCCGTCGGTACCCGCGTTGACGTAACCGATCGCCCCGTTGCCGCCGACACCACTCGCATGGGTGCCGTCGCCACCGCTACCACCCTGGGCGGCGCTGCCGGTGATCGAGGCGTTGTCGCCGAAGGCGTTGAGCTGGCCACCGAAGCCGGCGCCGCCGGTACCGCCGAGAAGGCCATCACCACCGTTACCGCCGTGAGCGGTGCCGGCCGACTCAGCGTCCTGACCACTGGAAAGGATGCTGCCGTAGCTGCCCTTCCCGCCCTGGCCGCCGGCAGTAGCGTTCCCACCATCGCCGCCCGTTGCGGTGCCATGCGAGGTGCCACCGCTGCCGCCACCCTCGGCGCGGCCGCTCTGGATGACGCCGTTACCGCCGTGACCGCCCTGGCTGGCATTGCCACCGCTGTCGGTCCCAGCGGCGTTGCCGCCATTACCACCGGTGGCAGTGCCGTAGGAGGTGCCACCGGTACCGGTCGCCCCGGCCGTCTGGCCGGCCTCCAGCTCACCGAAGCCGGCCGTACCGCCGTGACCGCCATTGGTCGCGTTACCGCCGATGCCGCCCTGGCCCAGTGCCGCATGACCGTCACCGCCGATGGTGCCGCCGGGCTGGTCGACCACCAGGTAGCCGCCGCCGCCGTCACCGCCGACGCTGTTCTTGCCGTCACCCGTGCCGCCGGCACCGCCCTTGGCAGTCCCCGTGATGGTGCTGCCAGCGCCATGCACCTCGGCAGCAGCCCCGCCACCAGTACCACCGGCGCCGCCATCGGTACCGGTGCCGCCGTCGCCGCCGGTCACGGTCGCGGCGTTGATGGCGCCGCCCTCGAACGCGTAGGCGGCGGCAATGCCACCGGTGCCGCCCGCTGCGCCAGCACTGCCGTCGTCGGTACCCGCCGCACCACCGGTCACATGCGTGTCGGTGATCGCGCTGTCACTGCCGGTCGCGAACACCGTCGCGAAGCCGCCACCAGCAGAGTCGCTGGCATCAGTGCCAGTCGCGGAGCTGCCGGTGACTGACCCGCCGTCCTGGGCGGACACCTGCGCTGCGCCGCCAAGCTGGCCACCGACACTGTTGCCGCCGGTAGCGGTGCTGTTCGACACGACGCCGCCACTCTGCGCCAACACGAGCCCATAGTCTCCGCCAGCACCGGCGCCGCCGTCGCCCGCGCCACCATTGCCGCCGCTAGCGACTCCGAAGGCGTTGGACCCGGCTCCCGTGGCCTGAACTTGGCCGGTGCCGCCGTGACCGCCGGAGCCCGCGTCGGTGGCAGCGCCGCCATCGCCTCCGCTAGCGACGCCGTGGGCGATCGAGCTCGTGCCCCAGATAAGGCCGATACCACCAGTACCACCGATACTGTGCTCGTCTGTACCGGTACCGCCGGCGCCGCCCGTGGCCTGGCCATAGGAGACACCTCCCGCGTCGGCACGGATTTGCCCCATACCACCGGCGCCGCCCTGGCCGCCGTCGACACCCGCACCGCCGACTCCACCGGTGGCGTTGCTGTTGGTGCCCGTCGGGGTGTCGCCGGTGACCGTGCCGTTGTCGGCGGTGATGAAGCCGGTACCGCCGACGCCACCTGTGCCGCCGTTGCTGCCGTTGCCGCCGGTGTTGCCGCTGGCGTTGGCGTAGCTGACCGAACCACCGTTGCTCGCCGAGATCACCGCGGCACCACCGTCGCCGCCGACGCCGCCCTTGGCGTCACCGGTTCCGGCGTTCCCACCGGTTGCCGTGGCGTGAGCGATACTGCTGCCGCTCCCGTTGGCTGCGATCGCGGCAAGGCCACCGGTGGCGCCGTTGCTGCCGACACCGGTGGTGCTACCCGCTGCACCCGCGCCACCGTCACCACCGGTTGCCGTGCTGTCAATGATGGTGGCGCCGTCGGTGCCCTGGATGATGGCGCCACCGCCACCGCCACCGCCGCCGCCGCCCTCGCCGGCGGTCTTGCCGTCGGCTGCCGCCCCGGCACCACCGGAGCCGCCGTTGCCGCCGGTGGTACCGGTACCAACGGCACCGCCTTGCGCACCGTCACCACCGTCGCCGCCGGCACCAGCCGTGCCCTTACCGCCGGTGGCCACCGCACCACCGTTACCGCCGGCACCGCCGTGGCCACCGGTGAAGCCTTCACCGCCGTCACCACCGGTGCCGCCGGAACCTGCGGTGCCGTCTGTAGTCGCGCCACCGTTGCCGCCGGTACCGCCCGAGCCGCCCGTGCTCAACGTGTTCAGCACGTTGTCGCTGGCCACCGGTGCGCCGGTGCCACCGTTGCCGCCGTTACCACCGGTACCGGCCTGACCGGCCGCGGAGGTACCGCCGACGCCACCGTTGCCGCCGTGACCGCCGGCCAACGTTCCGTACTGGCCGATGTTGCCCAGGCCGGTGGTGTTACCGCCGACGCCGCCGTCGCCGCCGTTGCCGGCGGTGTCGGTTCCGGTTGCGTTGGCACCGGCACCGCCCTGGCCGCCGTAGCCGCCGTGGCCGGAGCCCTCACCGCCGGCACCACCGGTGCCACCGTTGCCACCGACGTGGTCGCCGCCGACCGCGCCGCCGGTACCACCGTCACCACCGGTACCGCCGTAGACGCCCTTGCCGCCGACACCACCGTCACCACCGGTACCGGCGTGGAAGCCGGTGCCACCGTTACCGCCGGTGCCGCCGGAGGCGCCGACGCCGGTTGCGCCCGGGTGCGCCGGGCTCAGGCCGTTGCCGATGAAGTTGCCGTCGCCGTCCCTGGTGGCGTCGCCACCGGTGCCCCCGACGCCACCGTCACCGCCGTCACCCTGCTGGGCGTGCGTGGTGCCATCAGCCTCGAGGCCGCCCTGGCCGCCGTTACCACCGTTACCACCGGTACCGCCGGCAGTCGGCGAGTTGATGCCGCCCTGCGTGCCGGCAGCGCCGGCCGCGCCGTCGCCACCGTTACCGCCGACGCCGGCCGAGCCGGCGGCGGCGCGGGTGGTGCCGTCGGCCTCTAGGCCGCCCTTGCCGGCGTTGCCGCCGACACCACCGTTGCCACCGTTGGCACCTGCCACCGCGTTCGGGTCGGTGGCGGCGTCGTAGCCCTGGCCACCGGCGCCACCGTTGCCGCCCCCACCGGCGCTGCCGTCCGTTCCATCGGCGGCGTGGTTGCCGCCACCGGAGTCACCACCGGCGCCGCCGGCCCCCGCGTTACCACCGGTGCCGCCGTTACCGCCGGTGCCGCCGGTCGGACTGGCCGCCGTCCCGGCGCCGCCGACCGCGCCGTCCTCGCCATCGGTGCCGCTGCCGCCGTTGCCACCGACGCCACCGACGCCATGCGCACCCTGCGTCGAACCTGCACCGCCGACGCCACCGTCGCCGCCGGCACCACCGTTGCCCCCGGAGGTTCCAGGCGCGGCGCTGTCGTCCGAGGCGGCGTCGTAGCCGGCGCCACCGGCGCCACCTTCGCCACCGGCCCCGCCGACGCCTTGGATACTGGCCGCGCCGTCGGCGCCCTTGCTGGCAAACCACCCGCCCGCACCGCCCGCACCGGCCTTGCCGGCGGCGCCGCCGGCGCCACCCAGTCCGCCGTCGCCGCCGGCCGTGCCGTCGGGATGCGTCGCGGTGCCCGCGGCGCCGTCGTCGCCCTCGCCACCGACACCGCCGGTGCCGCCCATACCGGCCGCACCGCCCTTGCCGCCGGCCCCGAAGAACGTCGAGCCCTTACCGCCGGCGCCACCGTTACCGCCTGCGCCGCCGTTATTGCCGTTGCCACCGTTGCCCCCGAGGCCGGCAACGGCGCCGGCCGCGCCGGCAGCACCGACAGCACCGGCACCGCCGTCACCACCGTTACCGGCGGTGCTGAAAGCGCCCCACAGCGCGGCGTCACCGCCGTTGCCACCGTTGCCACCGGCGTTACCGCCCGCTCCACCGTCGCCACCATGGCTGAACCAGGAGAATGGCCCCGCGGCACCACCGTCGCCACCGTCGCCGGCCGCAAAGCCGTCACCGCCGGCACCGCCATCGCCGCCGAACAGACCGGCCTGACCACCATTGCCACCGTCGTCGTGGCTCCCCGCGCCCGTCGAGTCCCAACCGGCGCCACCGCTGCCCCAGATCCACCCGCCGGCGTAGCCGTCCGGGTGGTCGACGGTGCCAGCGGCGCCGTTACCGAACGGCATCGCCCAGTTGATGTCGTTCCAGTTGAACGCAGCGGCAGAACCCGGCAGGTCGGCGACGGCCGAGCCGGCGGCGTTCAGGTCGAGATCGGCCAGCACCGCATCCCAGGTGTTCTGACTGCCGAGGCCGTCGAAGAACGCCGACCAGCTAGCCGGGTCCAAGACCACCTCCCAGGCGCCCTGATCCCCAAAGTTGGCACCCAAACCGGCGACGGCGTCGCCCAGGTCCTGGCCGAGCAGATCGATGAGCACGTCATCGAAATCGGCGTGCGCGGCCGGTGCGGCCGCCAGCGGCCCCATCCCGAACGCGAGGAAGGCGCCAACCGCACTTCCTGCACCGATAACCCGGCCCGCGCGACGCCCCTTCGGCGCGCTTTGACTACGACGAGACATGGAAGATTCCCCTTAGCTTGCACATAACGGCGGCATAACAAGCCCTGCGGAGGGTTACGTTAACGCCAATTCTTGTGGCGTCAACCCCAGTGCACAAAGCCGGAATGACGCTGGCCGCTGGCGAAAATATAGGTTCACATGGGGTTATTGGGCTGAAAACCTAGTCTTCAGCCCGCGGAAATTCTTAGAAAAGTCGGTCCTTTTTCAGACACTTCGCGCGTGTCCTCGGTCCGGCTCCAGCGCGGCTACTCCGGCCGACGAACCGTATCTCTACAGCTCAGAGTGGATTTCACGGCGCTCCACGAGCCCGCTGCCGGGCTTGTCGCTTCACGGCGTGCGTGATCAGCGGTCACTTAAGACCGCGCCGACCCTACGGTGAAAGAATGTGCACGGCCGTCAATTAAGTACACCTGAGGTGAACTAGATCTCATCAGCCGCGGGTGCCCTTCCGGCACACGAAACACAGCCTCATAGAGGGTTTATGCTGCCGCGGCTCGTAGGGGCAGCCATGAAACTCGGCTCGGCATTCACTTAGTCGCAGCAATGGCTCTTGTCGGCGATCAGCAGCCCTGTTCGCTGCGACAGCGCCCCCATCCAGCGAAGCCGCACGTCGCAGACGTGCGCGGCGGTCTCGCGCGGGCCGCTCGCGCCGTGGACGACAGCTGCGGCCTGCCTACCAGATTGTCGCGCCTGCGCACCTCCCCCGCTTCTTACTGCATCGAAGGAAACTCAGTGTTGTCATAGGTGCCCGGGGTGAGGAGACAACCCAACCCGGCCGCATACTGGTGGACGTCGACGGACTTAGGTGCACGACAGATCCACCGCCCAGACCGCCTCCGCGGACGCCAACCCGGCGTTCGTCCTGGCCCGGTGGTCACCACCCCGCTGGCACAAGCCGAAGTATTTGACGACGCCGTCGACCAGATGCTGTCGCCGTTCCTGGATGGCACCGCCGCGCGGCTGGACTGGGACACGATGTCATCGCCGGCCGCCTGGAAGGCCTACTTCGACCCGGCGCACTTGGACGGCATGCGACCGGCCTGCCGGGTGCCCGACACCAACCATCAGATGAGCGTCACCGTGACGCCGGCACTGTCTCAGTACGGCCCCGCAAAACGACTCAGCGCCGGCTGCGTCATGCGCAACCGGCGCTGAGCCGGATTCAGGATCTAGGAAGTGCTACGGCTGGCAGAGGTTGTCCAGCACGTCGATCTGCCCACGCAGCTGGTCGCGCAGCGGCTGCTGCACCGCGTCGTCCGGCGAGTGCCCGGCCAGGTAGTTGATGCTCAGCGCCTCCAGCGTGTCGGCCATGTCGCCGACGGCCTTGCTCAGGTCTTCCGGCGCGGCCGGGTTGGCCTCCAGGCGCTGGTGCAGGAACGCACCGCCGGCGAACAGCGACAGCCGGGCGTTGGTGCCCACCGCCAGGTCACCGGCGAGGTCGCCGGGCACCGGGTTCTGCAGGTTGGTGTTGAACTGCGTGCCCTGGCGCACCACCGCCTGCGCGTCGCAGATCTTGCCCTTGGCTTCGTCGCGCTGGTCGCCGGAGAACTTGTGGCTCGTGGACGGGTAGAACCACCCGACAACGGCGAGCACGATGGCCAGCACCGCCAGGGCCAGAGCGGCGATCGTCGGCACCGACATGCCCTGCGACGAGGTGGAAGATTTCGGAAAACCCGCGCTCTTGGGCTTGGTGGACTTGGCCGCGGACGGGGAATCAGTGGGGGGAGTCTCAGGCATTGCGCGATCGTAACGGTAGTCACCCGATTAGTCACGCGAAACTGGGAAGCGGCGCGTTGGCGGTACCCTCATGTGCGATGTTGAGCACTGAGCTGCAGACCACCGCGCGGAAACTGACCGGTTGGGGCCGCACCGCGCCGAGTGTGGCGCAGGTGCTGTCGACCCCGGATGTCGAGGTCATCGCCAAGGCTGTGGCGCGCGCGTCCGACTCCCGAGGCGTGATCGCCCGCGGTCTGGGCCGCTCTTATGGCGACAACGCCCAGAACGGCGGCGGCCTGGTCGTCGATATGACCGCGCTGAACCGGATCCATTCGATGGACGCCGCCACCGCACTGGTCGACGTCGACGCCGGGGTCAACCTGGACCAGTTGATGCGGGCCGCGTTGCCGCTGGGGCTGTGGGTGCCGGTACTGCCCGGGACCCGGCAGGTCACCGTCGGCGGGGCGATCGCCTGCGACATCCACGGCAAGAACCACCACAGCGCCGGCAGCTTCGGCAACCACGTGGCGTCGATGGAGCTGCTGACCGCCGATGGGTCGGTGCGCCACCTGACCCCGGACGGCCCCGAATCAGAGTTGTTCTGGGCCACCGTCGGCGGCAACGGCCTGACCGGCATCGTGTTGCGCGCGACGATCGCGATGACCCCTACCGAGTCGGCGTACTTTATTGCCGACGGCGACGTCACCGCCTCGCTCGACGAGACCATCGCCTTCCACAGCGACGGCAGCGAAGCCGACTACACCTACTCCTCGGCGTGGTTCGACGCGATCAGCGCGCCGCCCAAGCTGGGCCGGGCCGCCATCTCGCGGGGCTCGCTGGCCAGGTTGGACCAGCTGCCCGACAAGCTGGCCCGCGACCCGCTGAAATTCGATGCGCCGCAGTTTTTCACCGCCCCGGACGTCTTCCCCAACGGGTTGGGCAACAAGTTGATCTTCGGTGCGATGACCGAGCTGTGGTACCGCAAGTCCGGCAGCTACCGCGGCAAGGCGCAGAACCTGACGCAGTTCTACCACCCGCTGGACATGGTCGGTGAGTGGAACCGGGCCTACGGCTCGGCCGGCTTCGGGCAATACCAGTTCGTGGTGCCCACCGAGGCGGTCGAGGAGTTCAAGGCCATCATGAGAGACATCCAGGCCAGCGGGCACTACTCGTTCCTCAACGTGTTCAAGCTGTTCGGCCCGGGCAACCAAGCGCCGCTGAGCTTCCCGATCCCCGGCTGGAACGTCTGCGTGGACTTTCAGATCAAGGCCGGCCTCAACGAATTCCTCAACGGCCTCGACCGCCGGGTGCTGGAGTTCGGCGGCCGGCTCTACACCGCCAAGGATTCCCGCACATGCGCGGAGATGTTCCACGCCATGTACCCGCGCATCGACGAATGGATTGCGGTGCGGCGCAAGGTCGATCCCGACGGGATCTTCGTCTCGGACATGGCCCGACGTTTGGAGCTTGTGTAGATGGTGTTCGACGCGACCGGTAATCCCCAGTCGATCCTGGTGCTGGGCGGCACGTCCGAGATCGGGCTGGCGATCTGCGCGCGCTACCTGCGCAACGCCTCGGCGAGCGTGGTGCTGGCCTGCCTGCCCGGCGACCCCGGCCGCGACGCCGCGGCGGCGGCGATGGAGGCCGCCGGCGCCAAGTCGGTGCGGGTGATCGACTTCGACGCCCTCGACACCGCGAGTCACCCGGCGATGATCGACTCCGCGTTCAGCGACGGCGATATAGATGTGGCGATCGTCGCCTTCGGCATGGACGCCGACGCCGAGGAGCTCTGGCACAACCAGGCCAAGGCCGTGCAGGTCGCCGGGATCAACTACACCGCAGCGGTGTCGGTCGGGGTGCTGCTGGCCAACAAGATGAGCGCCCAGGGGTTCGGCCAGATCATCGCGATGAGCTCGGTGGCCGGCGAGCGGGTGCGCCGGACCAACTTCGTCTACGGCTCGACCAAGGCCGGGCTCGACGGCTTCTACCTCGGCTTGGGCGAGGCGCTGCGCGAAGACGGGGTGCGGGTGCTGGTGATCCGGCCCGGCCAGGTGCGCACCCGGTTCTCCGCGCACGTCAAGGAAGCGCCGCTGACCGTCGACAAGGAGGACGTCGCCGAGCTGGCGGTGACCGCTGCCGCCAAGGGCAAGGAGATCGTCTGGGCGCCCGGGGCTTTCCGCTACGTGATGATGGTGCTGCGGCACGTCCCGCGGGCGATCTTCCGCAAGCTGCCCATCTAGTTCTTATGCCGAGCAGACGCGAAAGCCCCCAATCGGGGCGCGAAATGGGAGCTTTCATGTCTGCTCGCGCCGGGAAAACCGCGCTCACGACCGCCGGGCAGATGATTCTGGCGGGCCTCGTCGCCGTCGTCGTCGCGGTCATAGCCCTGGTGGCCATCGCCCGGGTGCAGTGGCCGGCCTACCCCTCGTCGAACCAACTGCATGCGCTGACCACCGTCGGGCAGGTCGGCTGCCTGGCCGCCCTGGGCGCCGCCGCGTGGCTGTGGCGGCGCGGCCGCCAAGCGCTGGGCTGGCTGGCCGCGGTGGTGTTCACCAGCGCGTTCTCGGTGGTGACGCTGGCGATGCCGTTGGGCGCCACCAAGCTCTACCTGTTCGGCATCTCGGTGGACCAGCAGTTCCGCACCGAATACCTGACCCGGATGGCCGACAGCCCCGCGCTACAAGACATGACCTATCTGGGCCTGCCGTCGTTCTACCCGCCGGGCTGGTTCTGGCTGGGCGGGCGAGCCGCGGCGCTGACCGGCATCCCGGCCTGGGAGATGTACAAGCCGTGGGCGATCACCTCGATGGCCATCGCGGTGGCCATCGCGCTGGTGCTGTGGAACAAGATGATCCGCTTCGAGTACGCGCTGCTGGTCACCCTCGCCGGTGCCGCAGTGACGCTGGCCTACAGCTCCCCGGAGCCCTACGCGGCGATGATCACCGTCCTGCTGCCGCCGGTGCTGGTCCTGGCCTGGTCGGGCCTGGGGGCCGGTGAACGCGGCGGCGGCTGGGGCGCAGTCGCCGGAGCCGGGATCTTCCTGGGCTTCGCGGCCACCTTCTACACCCTGCTGGTGGCCTACAGCGCGTTCACCGTGGTGCTGATGGCCCTGCTGCTGACGGCCGCCCGGCGCAGCGTGAATCCCCTGGCCCGGCTGGTGGTGACCGGCGTGATCGCCGCGGCCATCGCCGCGATCACCTGGACGCCGTACCTGCTGCGCGCCGCGAGCAACCCGACCAGCGACGCCGGCAGCGCCCGGCACTATCTGCCCGGCGACGGCGCCGAACTGAGCTTCCCGATGCTGCAGTTCACCCTGCTCGGCGCGCTGTGCCTGCTGGGTACGGGGTGGCTGGTGGTGCGGGCCCGAACCTCCACCCGCGCCGCGGCGCTGGCGATCGGCGTCGTCGGCGTCTACGCCTGGTCCATGCTGTCTATGTTGTCGACGCTGGCCCGCACCACACTGCTGAGCTTCCGGCTGCAGCCGACGCTGACGGTGCTGCTGGCCACCGCCGGGGTGTTCGGCTTCGTCGAGGCGGCCCGCGCATTGGGCGGGGCCGCGACCGGCTGGCACCGGGTGGTGTATCCGGCGGCGACGGCAGTCGGGCTGGCCGGGGCGATCGCGTTCAGCCAGGACATCCCCGAGGTGCTGCGGCCCGACATCACCGTCGCCTACACCGACACCGACGGCCACGGCCAACGCGGCGACCGGCGCCCGCCCGGCGCGGCCAAGTACTACGACGCCGTCGATGCGGCCATCACCAAGACCACCGGCAAGCCCCGCGATGAGACCGTGGTGCTCACCGCCGACTACAGCTTCCTGTCCTTCTACCCCTACTGGGGTTTCCAGGGCCTGACCTCGCACTACGCCAACCCGCTGGCACAGTTCTCCGCGCGCGCCGCCGCCATCGAGGCCTGGTCCAAACTGGAGACCGCCGAGCAGTTCACCCGCGCGCTCGACGACCTCCCGTGGCCGGCGCCGACCGTGTTTCTGATGCGCCCCGGTTCCGGGGACACCTACACGCTGCGGCTGGCCAAAGACGTCTACCCCAACCACCCCAACGTGCGCCGCTACACCGTCGACCTGGACGCCGCACTGTTCGACGGGCCGGCGTTCAGCGTGGAGAAGATCGGCCCGTTCGTGCTGGCGGTGCGGCGCTGATCCGCTCGGCTACCTCGGCGGCGAGCGCCAGCGTGTGGCGGTCGGTGGCGGCCGCATAGCTATCGGTCGCGGCGTCGTAGACGGCCCCGGCGATCGACCCGTGATCAGCAGGCAGCTCGGCCAGCTCCACCGGCCATTGGTGGTGGGCCAGGGCGGCGGCGAACTCGCGGCTGGCCGTCACCGGAACGACGTCGTCGAAGGTGCCGTGCAGCAACGTGATCGGGCAGCGCCGCACGCCCGGCAACCCGGTGGTCGGCTGCTGGCCGCTGATCGGGTCGGCAACCATGAACGCCCCGGCCAGACACACCACATGGGAGAAGCCGACGTCGTGCCGGCTGGCCTGGATCGCCAGTCCGGCCGCCGCCGCGCCACCCATCGACCAGCCCACCAGGACCAGGCCGTCGGGATCGGCAGCCCGGTCGCGGGCGAACCGCACCGACCCCAGCAGATCGGCGCGCCCGCCGTCGTCGTGGTGGGAATTCCAGTCGGCCACCACCACCTGCAGCCCGTGCGCGGCCACCCGCTCGGCCAGCGGCCGGACCGCCGTGCGGGCGTCGGGCTGCTTGCCGTGCCACAGCAGGGCGGTCCGCGGCGAACCCGCACCGAACACATCGGCCAGCCGGCCGGGGGCGTACTCGAGCGTCTCCACAGGGCAAGTCTGCCCGGCAGACACGCCAAGCGCCGCCGCCGAGCGCCCCGATAGCATCTAGGTCCGTGACCGATACGCGCGCCGACTTCCGGATCGCTCGGGCCGTCGCCGTCGTCGCCGGCGTACTGGGCACCTTGCTGGCGATCCTCACCCCGCTGTTGCCGGTCAAGCAGACCACCGCCGAGCTGAACTGGCCGCAAAACGGCGCGCTGACCAGCGTGCAAGCCCCGCTGATCGGCTACGTGGCCACCGACTTGGACATCGTCGTGCCGTGCCAGGCCGCGGCCGGGCTCACCAAGACCAAGACGGTGCTGCTGTCCACCGTGCCCAAGCAGGCGCCCAAGGCCGTCGACCGCGGGCTGCTCATCGAACGCGTCAACGACGACCTGGTCCTGGTGGTGCGCAACGTGCCGGTGGTGGTGGCGCCGCTGTCGCAGGTGCTAGGCCCGGACTGCCGGGAGCTGACGTTCACCGCGCACGCCGACCGCGTCACCGCCGAATTCGTCGGCCTCAAATACGGGCCGAACGCCGAGCACCCCGGCTCGCCGCTGACCGGCACCCGCAGCGGCTATGACTTCCGGCCGCAGATCGTCGGCGTCTACACCGACCTCGACGGGCCGGCCCCGGACGGACTGGCCTTCTCCGCCACCGTCGACACCCGCTTCTCCAGCGCCCCCACGCCGCTCAAGCTGGCCGCGATGATCCTCGGGGTGGCGCTGACGGTCATCGCGCTGATCGCCCTGCACATCCTGGACACCGCCGACGGCCACCGGCATCGCCGGTTCCTGCCCGCGCGTTGGTGGTCGATGTCGCCGCTGGACGCATTGGTGGCGCTGGTGCTGGTGTGGTGGCATTTCGTGGGCGCCAACACCAGCGACGACGGCTACATCCTGACCATGGCGCGGGTGTCGGAGAACGCCGGCTATATGGCCAACTTCTACCGCTGGTTCGGCACTCCGGAGGCGCCGTTCGGCTGGTACTACGACCTGCTGGCGCTGTGGTCGCACGTCTCCACGACCAGCATCTGGATGCGACTGCCTACCCTGGGCATGGCGCTGGCCTGCTGGTGGCTGATCAGCCGCGAAGTGCTGCCCCGGCTGGGGCATGCCGTCAAGCACAGCACCGCGGCGGCCTGGACCGCGGCCGGGATGTTCCTGGCGTTCTGGCTGCCGCTGAACAACGGGCTGCGCCCCGAGCCCATCATCGCGCTGGGCATCCTGGCGACCTGGTGCTCGGTGGAACGGGCGGTGGCCACCAGCCGGCTGTTGCCGCTGGCGATCGCCTGCATCATCGGCGCGATGACGTTGTTCTCCGGGCCGACGGGCATCGCCTCCATCGGGGCGCTGCTGGTTGCGATCGGGCCGCTGCGCACCATCTTGCACCGGCGCTCCGCGCAGTTCGGGCTGCTGCCGCTGCTGGCGCCGATCGCTGCCGCGGTCAGCATCACCGCGATCGTGATCTTCCGGGACCAGACCCTGGCCGGCGAGATCGAGGCCAGCACGCTCAAGTCCGCGGTCGGGCCCAGCCTGGCCTGGTTCGAAGAGCATGTCCGCTACGAGCGGCTGTTCCTGGCCACCCCGGACGGTTCGGTGGCGCGGCGGTTCCCGGTGCTGGCGCTCGGTGTCGCGCTGGTGGTGAGCGTGGCAATGGCGTTGCGCAAGGGCCGGATTCCCGGCACCGCGGCCGGGCCGAGCCGGCGCATCATCGGAATCACCATCATCTCGTTCATCGCGATGATGTTCACCCCCACCAAGTGGACACATCACTTCGGCGTGTTCGCAGGGCTGGCCGGATCCCTGGGCGCGCTGGCCGCCGTCGCGGTCGGCGCCGCGGCGATGCACTCCCGGCGCAACCGGACGCTGTTCACCGCGCTGGTGCTGTTCATCACCGCGCTGTCGTTCGCCAGCGTCAACGGCTGGTGGTACGTCTCCAACTTCGGGGTGCCGTGGTCGAACGCCTTCCCCAAGTGGCACCTGGCGTTCGCCACCATGGGCGTGGGGCTGACGGTGCTGGCGCTGCTGGTGGCGGCGTGGTTCCACTTCGTCAACGGCGAAGACCGCCCGCCGCGCTGGGCGGCGCTCTCCGGCTACCCGCTGGCGATCGCCTCCTGGGCGCTGATCGTCTTCCAGGTGGTGTCGCTGACGGTGTCGATGCTCGGCCAGTACCCGGCGTGGACGGTGGGCCGGTCCAACCTGGCCGCTCTGGCTGGCAAGACCTGCGGGTTGGCCGACGACGTGCTGGTCGAGCAGGACCCCAACGCCGGGATGCTCACGCCGGTCGGGGTGCCGGTCGCCGAGGCGCTGGGTGCGACGTTCTCGACGGGCTTCACCCCCAACGGGATTCCCACGGACGTCTCCGCCGACCAGGTGATCGGGCCGCCCGGATTGGGCAGGCTGGCCGACGACGATGCCCAGACCGGCGGTGAGTCCGGCAGCGAGTCCGGTGGCGAGGCCGGCACCGAAGGCGGCACCACGGCCCGCGAGGGCATCAACGGCTCGCGGGCCCGGCTGCCCTACAAGCTCGACCCGGCCCGGGTGCCGGTGCTGGGCAGTTGGCGCCCCGGTGTTCAGGTGCCCGCACAACTGCGCTCGGCGTGGTACCGGCTGCCCGCCGATCGGGCCAGCGCCGGGCCGCTTTTGGTGGTGGCGGCCGCGGGCCGCTTCGACCGCGGCGAGGTCACCGCTCAGTGGGCCACCGACGCCGGCGCCGCGGCCGACAAGCCGGGTGGCAGCATCGACTTCGGTGACATCGGGGCGGTGCCGGCATGGCGCAACCTGCGCGCGCCGATGTCGGCGATCCCGGCCCAGGCGACCCAGGTCCGGTTGGTGGTGCGCGACAACGATCTGGCGCCGCAGCACTGGATCGCGGTGACGCCACCGCGCGTCCCGCAGCTGAGCAGCCTGCAGGAGGTGGTCGGGTCGTCGGATCCGGTGCTGCTGGACTGGCTGGTCGGGTTGGCGTTCCCGTGCCAGCGCCCGTTCGGCCACCAGAACGGGGTGACCGAGGTGCCCAAGTGGCGAATCCTGCCGGACCGGTTCGGCGCCGAGGCGAACTCGCCGGTGATGGACAACAACGGCGGCGGCCCGCTGGGCATCACTGAACTGCTGGTGCGCGCGACCACGGTGCCCAGCTATCTGGCCGACGACTGGTTCCGCGACTGGGGTGCCCTGCAGCAGTTGACGCCGTATTACCCCGCGGCGACGCCGGCTGACCTGGACCTGGGCACCGCGGTCCGGTCCGGGCTGTGGAGCCCCGCGCCGCTGCGGCACTGATTTCCCGGCGCCGGTTTTCCCACCGCCGCGGCTCCGGACCATATGGATAGTTGCCCGCCTCTGAGCGACAACGTGCCTTATGTCAGGTCGACTTGGGGGATCCTCGCCCGCCGCTCGGGCACGTAGCGCCATCACCCGCTTATGGATCCGGTACTCGGTGCTGCGTGGCATTGATGCTGGCCGGTAGCAGCCTCGGCCGGCCCGGAAAACCCGGCCGTGTTCCCGCTCCCAGCGCAGCGCATCGGAGATTGCCTTCGACGGCCGGCCGCCGACAGTGAAGCCGCGGGAGTCCAGTTCGGCCGCCAGTTCGGTGATGCTGCACCGGCCGTGGTGGAGCAGGTAGTGGGTCAATACGTAGCGCAGTTCGATACCGCGCAGTGTTATCGCGTTCGTCATGGCCGGACCCTGTCATTCCGGTCTGACATAACGCACGTTGTCGCTCAAAGTCGGGCAACAACCACATATCTACCGGCCGCGACAGGCAGCGGCAGGGGTTCCCACCGGGACGGGCCGGACGGGGTCCCGGCGTCGCCTATCCCGTCGCATAGCATCGAGGCTCGTGTCCTCCCCCCACGACCGGCCCAATTATCGGCTCGCCCGGCTGATCGCGGTGGTCGCCGGAATCACCGGCGTATTGCTGTGCGGCATCACACCGCTGCTCCCGGTCAAGCAGACCACCGCCACCATCGCCTGGCCGCAGGGCACAAACGCCGACGGCCATATCACCGACGTCACCGCCCCCCTGGTCTCCGGCGCCCCCAAGGGCCTGGACATCACCATCCCCTGCGAGGCGATGTCCGCCCTGCCGGAAAAGGGCGGCCTGGTGCTCTCGACCGTGCCGGCCGGCGGCGTCGACGCCACCGCGCACGGCCTGTTCGTGCGGGCCAACAAGACCGCCGTGTTCGCCGCCTACCGCGACCAAGTGGCCGCGGCCGCCCCCCGGGACAAGCTCGGCGACTGCAGCCAACTGCGCCTGTGGGCCAACGCCGGTGAGGTCGGCGCGGAGTTCGTCGGCATCCCGGGCGCGGCCGGCAGCCTGCCTCCGGAGAACAAGCCGCAGATCGGCGGCATCTTCACCGAACTGAAGATCGGCCCGCAGCCCGGCTTGAGCGCGCACATCACCGTCGACACCCGGTTCATCACCAACCCCACCACGCTCAAGGCCGCGGTGATGGCGCTCGGGATCATCGCGGTGCTGGCATCGATTGCGGCCCTGGCGCTACTGGATCGCCGCCAGACCCACCGCACCCCGCGTAGCTGGCGGCACTGGCTCAAGGCCAACCCGATCACCTGGCTGGCCGACGTCGGCGTGCTGGGCATCCTGGCGCTGTGGCACGTCATCGGCGCGATTTCCAGCGATGACGGCTACAACCTGACGATGGCGCGCAATGTCGCGCACGCGGGATACGTCGCCAACTACTACCGGTTCTTCGGCGCCAGCGAGGCCCCGTTCGACTGGTATCCCGCCCTGCTGGGCCAGTTGAGCACGGTCAGCACCGCCGGAGTGTGGATGCGCTTGCCGGCCACCGCCGCCGGCATGGCGTGCTGGCTGATCATCAGCCGGATGATCCTGCCCCGGCTGGGCCGGCTGTCGGGCAACCGGATCGCGGTGTTCACCGCCGCGATGATGTTCGCCGCGGCCTGGCTGCCGTTCAACAACGGCCTGCGCCCGGAGCCGCTGATCGCGCTGGGCACCCTGGTGGTCTGGGTGCTGGTGGAGCGCACCATCGCCACCCGCCGGCTGGTGCCGACGGCGTGGGCGATCGTGGTGGCCGTCTTCACCGTCACGCTGGCCCCGCACGGGCTGATCGCGCTGGCCCCGCTGCTGACGGGCTCCCGCAAGATCGAAGCCGTCATCCGAACCCGGCGCCTTACCGACGGCCTCCTCGCCCCGCTGGCGGTGCTGGCCGCGGCCGGCTCGACCATCGCCGTGGTGGCCTGCCGGTCGCAGACCCTGGCCGCGGTCGCCGAATCTGCCCGGATCAAGTACGTCGTCGGCCCCACCATCGCCTGGTACCAGGAATTCCTGCGCTACTACTTCCTGACCGTCGAGGAGAACGTCGACGCCTCGCTGACCCGCCGGTTCGCCGTGCTGGTGCTGCTGTTCTGCATGTTCGCCATGCTGGTGGTGCTGCTGCGGCGCGGTCGGATCACCGGGGTGGCCAGCGGCCCGGCCTGGCGGCTGATCGGCTCGACCGCGGTGGGCCTGTTACTGCTGACGTTCACCCCGACCAAGTGGGCGGTGCAGTTCGGCGGGTTCGCCGGGCTGGCCGGGGCACTGGCCGCGCTCACCGCGTTCACCTTCGCCCGGGTCGGCCTGCACAGCCGACGCAACATGACCCTGTACGTCACCGCGCTGCTGTTCCTGGTGGCCGTGTCGACCTCGGGGGTCAACGGCTGGTTCTACGTCGGCGGCTACGGCGTGCCGTGGTTCGATATCCCGCCGGTGATCGCGAGCCGTCCGGTGACGTCGATGTTCCTGGCGGCCTCGATCGCCACCGGGCTGCTGGCCGGCTGGCAGCACTTCCGGCTGGACTACGCCGGCCACACCGAGGTCACCCCGAACCGGCGCAACCGGATCCTGGCCTCAACACCGCTGCTGGTGGTCGCGAGCCTGATGGTGCTGCTGATGGTCGGGTCGATGGCCAAGGCCGCCGCGGGCCGCTACCCGGCCTACACCACCGCCCGGGCCAACGCCGACGCTCTCATGTCCGGCCTGTCCTCCTGCGGCATGGCCGACGACGTGCTGGCCGAACCCGACACCAACGCCGGCCTGCTGCAACCGATCCCGGGCCAGAAATACGGCGAGCTCGGGCCGCTCGGCGGTGCCGACCCGTACGGCTTCGACCCCAACGCCATCGACGACGACCTCACCTCGCTGGCGGTGATCGCCAAGCCGGGCGTGCCCAACGCCGACGCCTCACCCAATAAACCCAGCGCCAACCAGAGCGACGCCGCGGGCACCGCCGGCGGCAAGCTGCCCGACGGCGCCCCCGACGGGGTGAACGGTTCCCGGGTGGCACTGCCGTTCGGCCTGGACCCGGCCGTCACCCCGGTGCTCGGCTCCTACAAGGAGCAGGTCGCCGCGCACGCCACCTCGGTCTGGTACCGGCTGCCCGAGCCGGCGAAGGACCGCGCGCCCATTGTCGTCGTCAGCGCCGCGGGCGCCATCTGGTCGCACGGCGAGGACGGCAAGCTCGACTACGGCCAGCCGCTCAAGCTGGAGTTCGGCACCACCGCCGGCGAAGGCTCAGACGGCACCGTGAAGGGCCTGGGTGAGGTGGAGCCGATCGACATCGGCCCGCAGAACTCTTGGCGCAACCTGCGTTTTCCGCTGGCCTGGGCGCCGCCGGGCACCGACACCGTGCGGATCGTCGCCAATGACCCGAACCTGTCCACCGAACAGTGGATCGCGTTCACCCCGCCGCGGGTGCCGGTGGTGCAGACCATCACCGAGCTGATGGGATCGCAGACCCCGGTGCTGATGGACATCGCGGTGGCGGCGAACTTCCCCTGCCAGCGGCCGTTCGCCGAACACCTGGGCATCGCCGAGCTGCCGGCGTACCGGATCATGCCGGATCACAAGCAGACCGCGGCGTCGTCGAACCTGTGGCAGTCCGCCGAAGACGGCGGGCCGTTCATGATCACCCAGGCGATGCTGTGGACGACCACCGTGCCGACCTACCTGCGCGACGACTGGTATCGCGACTGGGGTGCGGTGGAGGCCTATCACCGGCTGGTCCCGGCCAAGATCGCGCCCGACGCCGCGATCGACCAGGGCACCCTGACCGTTACCGGCTGGAGCCGGCCCGGACCGATTCGAGCACTGCCATGAGTATCCGCACCACGCGCCTGGTAGCGATCATCGCCGGCCTGGTCGGCTTCCTGCTGTCGGTGGCCACCCCGCTGCTGCCGGTGGTGCAGACCACCGCGACGCTGAACTGGCCGCAGCACGGCGAACTGAACAGTGTTACCGCGCCGCTGATCTCGCAGACCCCGGTATCGATGTCGGTGACGGCGCCGTGCGCGCTGGTGCGCGAACTACCGGCCGAGGGCGGGACGCTGCTGTCCACCGCCCCGGCCAAGGGCAAGGACGCCGCACTCAACGGGCTGTTCATCACCGTCACCGAGAAGCGCGTCGACGTCACCGACCGCAACGTGGTGCTGGCCACCGCGCCGCGGGCCAAGGTGGAAGGCCCCGGCTGCACCGACATCGAGGTCACCTCCTCGCACGCCGGAACGTTTGCCACCATCGGCGGGGTCACCCAGCGCTACGGCTGGGCCGACCCGAACCTGCGCCCGCAGATCGTCGGGGTGTTCACCGACCTGGCCGGCCCGGCGCCGCAGGGCCTTTCGCTGACCGCCGACATCGACACCCGGTTCTCCACCAAGCCCACCGTGCTCAAGCGCATCGCGATCTACGCGGCGATTCTGGCCACCGTGATCGCGGTGCTGGCGTTGTGGCGCCTGGACCGGCTCGACGGCCGGCGGATGCACCGGCTGATTCCCTCCCGCTGGCGGTTCTTCAGCATGGCCGACGTCGCCGTGGTGCTCGGGTTCGTGGTCTGGTACGTGATCGGCGCGAACTCCTCTGACGACGGCTACATCCTCGGCATGGCCCGGGTGGCCGACCACGCCGGCTACATGAGCAACTACTTCCGCTGGTTCGGCAGCCCCGAAGACCCGTTCGGCTGGTACTACAACCTGCTGGCGCTGATGACGCATGTCTCCGACGCCAGCATCTGGATCCGGCTGCCGGACTTGGTCGCCGGGCTGGTGTGCTGGCTGCTGCTGTCCCGCGAGGTGCTGCCGCGGTTCGGCCCCGCGGTGGCGGCCAGCAAGCCCGCGCTGTGGGCGGCCGGGATGGTGCTGCTGGCCGCATGGATGCCGTTCAACAACGGCCTGCGGCCCGAGGGCATCATCGCGGTCGGGGCGCTGATCACCTGGGTGCTGGTGGAACGCGCGATCATCTCCAGCCGGCTCACCCCGGCTGCGCTGGCGATCATCTGCGCGGCGTTCACCCTGGGCATCCAGCCGACCGGACTGATCGCGGTGGCCGCACTGTTGGCCGGTGGCCGGCCGCTGCTGCGGATCCTGGTGCGTCGTCATCGCATTCACGGCACCTGGGCGCTGGTGGCGCCGTTGCTGGCCGCCGGCGCGGTGATCCTGACCGTGGTCTTCGCCGACCAGACGATTCGGGCGGTGTTGGAAGCCACCAGGATTCGCACCGCGATCGGGCCCAGCCAGGCCTGGTACACCGAGAACCTGCGCTACTACTACCTGATCCTGCCCACCGTCGACGGCTCGCTGTCGCGCCGGTTCGGGTTCCTGATCTGCGCGCTGTGCCTGTTCACCGCGATGTTCATCATGTTGCGCCGCAAGCGGATCGCCGGAGTGGCCAGCGGCCCGGTGTGGCGGCTGATGGGCGTCATCCTGGCGACGATGTTCTCGCTGATGTTTGCCCCCACCAAGTGGGTGCACCACTTCGGACTGTTCGCCGCGGTGGCCGGAGCGATGGCCGCGCTGACCACGGTGCTGGTGTCCCGGCACGTGGTGCGCTGGTCGCGTAACCGGATGGCGTTCGCGGCGGCGGTGCTGTTCGTGCTGGCACTGTGTTTCGCCACCACCAACGGCTGGTGGTACGTCTCGAGCTACGGCGTGCCGTTCAACGCCGACATGCCGCGGATCGGCGGGATCACCGTCAGCACAATCTTCTTCGCGTTGTTCGCGGTTGCCGCCGGGTGGGCGGCGTGGCTGCACTTCGCACCGCGGGACCGCGGCGAGGGCCGGCTCGCGCGGGCGCTGACCGCCGCCCCGGTTCCGGTGGCGGCCGGCTTCATGGTGTGCGTTTTCGTGGCCTCGATGGCGATCGGGATCGTGCGCGAATACCCCAGCTACTCCAACGGCCTGGCCAACGTGCGCGCCTTCGTCGGCGGCTGCGGGCAGGCCGACAACGTGCTGGTCGAACCGGATGCCAATGACGGCGCGCTGACACCGCTGCCGGGCATGTACGGCGAGCTCGGTCCCCTCGGCGGCTCCGACCCCGTCGGCTTCACCGCCAGCGGGGTGCCGGAGAAGGTGGTGGCCGAGGCGCTGCGGATGTCGATCACCCAGCCGGGCACCGACTACGACTGGGATGCACCCAAGAAGCTGAAGGCTGCCGGCATTAACGGTTCCACCGTGCCGCTGCCTTACGGGCTGGATCCGGCGCGGATTCCGTTGGCCGGCAGCTACAGCACCGAGGGCCAGCAGGAGTCGAAGCTGACCTCCGCCTGGTACGCCCTGCCCCCGGCCGACGACGCCCACCCGCTGCTGGCGGTGACGGCGGCGGGCACCATCGCGGGCAACAGCGTGCTCAAGGGCTACACCACCGGCCAGGACGTGCAGCTGGAATACGGGCTGCCCGGACCGGAGGGCACCGTCGTTCCCGGCGGACGGCTGGTGCCCTACGACCTGTTCGGCGAGTGGCCGCGGATGTGGCGGAATCTGCGCTACCCGCGGGAGCAGATTCCCGCTGACGCGGTCGCGGTTCGCATTGTGGCCGTGGACAAGTCGCTGAACCCGCGGGACTGGATCGCGTTCACCCCGCCGCGGCTGCCCGAGGTCAAGACCATCCAGGAGTACATCGGATCCGAGCAGCCGGTGCTGCTGGACTGGGCGGTGGGCCTGGCCTTCCCGTGTCAGCACCCGATGCTGCACGCCAACGGTGTCACCGAGGTGCCCAAGTACCGGATCACCCCGGACTACAACGCCAAGAAGCAGGACACCGACACCTGGCAGGACGGGGTCAACGGCGGATTGTTGGGGATCTCCGACATGCTGCTGCGGGCGCACGTGATGGCCACGTATCTCAACCACGACTGGGGCCGGGACTGGGGCTCGCTGCGCAAGTTCGACGAGGTGACCCCGGCCTCGCCGGCCGAGCTGGAGCTGGGCAGCGCGACCCGCAGCGGCTGGTGGTCACCCGGTGAGATCCGCATCAAGGCCTGACCCTCGCCCCTTGGCGGCTCAGAACAGGTAGATCACGAAGATCGCCCCGATCAACGCGGCCAGCCAGCCGTCGGTGGCACGTCTGAGCCAGCGCGGCGCGGTATGGACTTCCATGAAGTGGCCGATGATCATGCGTGACTTGACGAATGTCAGCGCCAGCACCAGCGCGGTGACCGGCACGCTGGCCTGCGCGACATGGGTGATGTGCGCCGGCGCCAGGGTCCACGATCCGATGGTGATCGCCACCAGGACGAGCCAGACCCGGGTCAACGACCGCTCGGTGCCCTCTGAATGTTGGCGGTAGCCCAAGACCGTCATGCTCACCTCATCACGTAGAGCAGGCCAAAGATGATGACCCACAACAGATCGACCATGTGCCAGTAGATCGCTGCCGACTCGACCACCATGAGCCGGCGCCGCCCTGGGTTGTTCAGCTCCCGGACGACCACGCCGAGCGCGATCAGTCCGATCACCACGTGCACCAGATGCACACCGGTGATCACGTAGTAGAACGAGAAGAACAAGTCGGAGTTGGTGTGCCCGGCGCTGATCTTGGCGGCCCATTCGTAGCTCTTGAGCACCATGAACAACACCCCGCCGCCTGCCCCGGCATAGACGAACCGCACGGCCGAGCGGTGGTTTCCGGCCCTGGCGGCCAGCACACTGCGGGCCACGAACCAGGAACTGGTCAGCAGCACCACCGTGTTGATCACACCGATGTTGACGTTGAGATGTTGTTGGGCCGCAAGGAAATCAGCCGGATTCATGGTCCGGTAGACGATGAAGATGATGAAGTAGCCGGTGAAGATGAGCAGATCGCCCAACACCATCACCCAGATGTGGCCGTCGCCCGGCACCCGGGTTTCCGTTGTGGTCGGAGCGTCACGTTGCAACATGGGATTCCTTCCGGTGCTTCAGTCCAGGCCCGGCGAGTCGACCGGCTCGCGAATGGTGGCCGCCCGCAGCACGAAGATCAGCGCACCCAGCCACACCGAGAACACCACGACCGCCCACCAGAGGCTGAGCACCCCGTTCCAGGCGAGCGGCCCGGAGTAGAACAGGAAGAACTGCGTGGCGATCACCTCGGTGATGACCTGCCAAACGGTCACGTAGCCAAACCATTTCGGGAAAACGTTGTTCTTGTCGTACAGGACGGCGATGGCCAGCACCACGTAGGCGGTGGTGAAGCAACCCAGCGACCCGTTGTAGGACAGGTTGCCCAGGTCGTAGAGCCAGCCGATGAGCTCCGGATCACGGTCGGGCCGAAATGTGGCGGTCAGGTAGCAGACGCCCACCAGAAGGAATCCCGGCAGGGCGCCGACGCTCATGGCGCCGATGTAGCCGTAGGCGAGCACCGACCCCACCGACATCCGTTTCATGTGGTACAGGACCAGGCCGTTGGTGAGCGGGGCACCGCCCAGCAGGATCAGCAGCAGCACGAACCCGATCTGGATGGTCAGGTGATGTTCGGCGAAGAACGCGACCTTCCCGGCGGTGGTGACGTCCGGCCGCGGCGGCGGCGTCACCCGCGTCAGCACGCAGATGATGACGCCGAAGACGGTGTACCAGACCGGGAAGAACCAGGTCAGAAAGCGCACGTCGGGTTTGCCGGCCGGGACGCCGTCTGTCGTGGTGACGTACCGGTCGGGGGTCAGCAGGTTCACCCGGCCACCACTCCCTCGGCCACCGCCTGGCGCAGCACCGCACGACGCAGCACGAAGAACATCACCACGACGAACGCCGCGAACGCCCCGTTGCGCAACCAGAACGACAGCAGCCCATCCCAGGCCAGCGGGCCGGTCTGCCAGACCGCCGCGCCTGCCGCCGGGGTGATTGCCACACCGGTGGCCAGCGAGTAGGGCCCGACCCAGCGCGGGAAGACCGGGTCGGGTCCGTCGTCGAAATGAACCGCGGCGGCCAGCAGCAGGAACTGTGCCAGCACCATCCCGATGGGTGCGATGAACACGATCCAGGCCAGGTCGTTGAGCAACAGGGTCAGTTCCGGGTTGCGGTCCGGGCGAAACGCCGCGACCAGGAAGAAGACGTTCGACAGCGCGAAGATGGTGGTACCGCTGACGATCGCTGTCAGGTAGCAGTAGGCGAAGATGTGACTCTGGGTCTTCATGCGTTTCATCTGGACCACGATCACCATGAAGAACGGCAGCAGCATGATCCCGCACAGGTTGAAGGTGATCTGACTGAACCGGATCCAGTCGGTGTGCTCGGCGTAGTAGCGAGCGACTTGTTCGGCGGTCAGGGTGGGCGACATCGGGGGCCAGAAACCGGGGAACGCCAGCAGCGCGATCACCAGCACAGCACCGACCGCCGGCCCGGTCCACAAACTGACCCACTGGGCTTTGACACTGCCCGCACTGGGCAGGTCTTGAACTTCCTGGAGAATCTGCACCGAATCCCTCCGAGATGACTCGAGTCAACAAGCAGGCGATCGCTGGTGATCGCCGTTCTGCCACGAACGCCGAACTGAGCGCCTTGCTGTGGCGGTGATTACGCCACCAGTACCGTAGCGGCCCCGATCACCGATGCCAAGCATTTTTTTGATTACAGTCAGTTTTGCGATGGTTTAGACTCGACCCGACCAGTGCGCCGAACCCGGAGAAAGCCCGCCGTGCCCAATCCCAAGCCCGACAGTCGCAGCCGCAAAGGTCTGCAGACCCGCGAACGGCTGCTGGGGGCGGCCCTCGCCGAGTTCAAACGCGCCGGCATGGCCGCCGCCGACATCGGTGCTGTCGTCGCGGCGGCGGGCGTGGCCCACGGCACGTTCTTCTTCCACTTCCCCACCAAAGAACACGTCCTGCTGGAGCTGGAGCGCCGCGAGGAAGAACGGATGGCCGCCGAGCTGGCGCGCTTTTTCGCCCACGAGCATGATGTGCGGGCCACTTTGGCGCAGATCGTGCAGGTGCTGGAGAAGCTAGAACGTCGCCTGGGCGGTCACTTGTTCAAAGAGCTTCTGGTGCTGCACTTCTCACCGACCCGGCCGCCGTCGGAGGTGTGGCCCACGCACCCGGTGATCGTGGCAGTCATCGAGGAACTGGAGCGGGCCCGCGACCGCGGCGAGATCCCCGCCGAGGTCGACGTCATGCACAACGGCATCTCGTTTCTGGTCGGGCTGTACGCCTTGCTCATCACGATCCCCGAGGCCAAGGAGGTCCGGGCCCCGGTGATCGAGGAATACCTGACCACCTACCTCTATGGCATGCGGGTGATCAGACCCTGATCCGGGGCTGAGGTACCAGTGGTGCGCAACCTCAGTGCTGGTCGTGAAGCCTCGGGCGGCAGGAGTTAGCGGCGGGGTTGACCTGGTCGGCGGGTTCGGTCCCGGCCGAACGGACTTCGATGCGGCCACCGGCCAGGTGGGTCAAGAGGGCGGCGGCCATTTGGGAGCGGCCGGCGTTGTGCACGCAAACGAACAGCACACTGGGTTCCGTGGGCATCACGCGGCCGCGGTTTCGGATTGGGTGAAGCTGGACCGCAGCGCCAGGGAGGCGTAGACCAGGCCGACGAGGACGGGCACTTCGATCAGGGGGCCGACCACCCCGGCGAGGGCTTGGCCGCTGGTGGCGCCCCAGGTGGCGATCGCCACGGCGATGGCCAGTTCGAAGTTGTTGCCGGCTGCGGTGAACGCCAGGGTGGTGGTCCGTGCGTACCCCAAACCCAGTGCGGCGCCGAGGAGGTAGCCGCCGCCCCACATGATCGCGAAGTAGGCCAGCAGCGGCACGGCGATCCGGACCACGTCGAGGGGCTGGTGGGTGATCTGATCGCCTTGCAACGCAAAGAGGATCACGATGGTGAACAGCAGCCCATAGAGCGCCCACGGCCCGATGCGCGGCAGGAACCGGGTCTCATACCAGTCGCGGCCTTTCGTGCGTTCGCCGATACGCCGAGATAGGTATCCGGCCGCCAGCGGGATGCCCAGGAAGATCACCACAGATTTCGCGATCTGCCACGGGGACACCTCAATGCCGGCTTGCGGCAACCCGAGCCAACCGGGCAATACCGCCAGGTAGAACCAGCCGAGTGCGGCGAACATGACGACTTGGAAGATCGAGTTCAATGCGACCAGCACGGCGGCGGCTTCGCGGTCCCCGCAAGCCAGATCGTTCCAGATGATGACCATGGCGATGCAGCGCGCCAACCCGACCACGATCAGGCCGGTGCGGTATTCGGGCAGATCGGCCAGCAGCAGCCAGGCCAGCGCGAACATCACCGCCGGGCCCAGCACCCAGTTGAGCACCAGGGAACTGACCAGCAGTCGTCGATCGGAGGTGACGGTGTCGAGGCGGTCGTAGCGGACCTTGGCCAGCACCGGATACATCATGATCAGCAGTCCGGCCGCGATCGGCAGGGAGATCGCGTCGAGTTGCACGGCGCTGAGCGCGTTGCCCAGGCCGGGGATGACGCGCCCCAAGGTCAGGCCGGCGGCCATGGCCAGTCCGATCCAGAGCGGCAGCAGTCGGTCCAGGGTGGAAAGCCGTGCCGCCGCCGGGTGGATCGCGGTTGCGCTGTCAGTCATCCATCACCGCCTGTGGGGTTCGGTCGTGGGGTCAGCAGCACGAGGCCGGGGCGGCCGCGGACTCGTCGGGTGCGGCAGCGGTGCTGCTGCAGCACACCTGCTGACCGTCGACGTCATTATCGGGGTGTTGCGGGCTCGCGCCGAAGGTCTCGGTGTCGGCGAGTTTGGTGTACACCTCCCAGCGCTCGTTACCAGGGCCGGTGACCCAGACCTTGTCCTGGGTGGCGAAGCAACAGGTGGTGCCGATCTCCTCCTCGGTGAACATGCCCGCCTCACTCAACCGGGCGATCTCGGCGTGCACCACCTCGCTGGAGGCCACCTCCACACCGAGGTGGTTGAGCGTGCCACCCTGGCCTGGGTTTTCCAGTAGCACCAGCTTCAGCGGCGGGTCGGCGATCGCGAAGTTTGCGTAGCCGGGCTTGACCTTGGCCGGCTCGACATTGAACAGCGTGGAGTAGAACGCAATCGCGGCATCGAGGTCATCGACGTTGAGGGCGAGCTGGACCCGGGACATGGCAAACACCTCCGACTTGTGAGACATATATCGAACTAACCGATGCGACCCAGCATGCCACCTTTTCGACATATGTCAACATAGTGTGGCAGAATGGCGGCATGCCCAAAGCGTTGCCGGTGATCGACATGTCCGCCCCGGTGTGTTGCGCCCCGGTGGCCTCGGGGCCGATGAGCGATGCCGACGCGCTGGAGGTTGCGTTGCGGCTCAAGGCGTTAGCTGATCCGGCGCGGGTCAAGATCGTGTCGCATCTGTTCAGCTCGACCGCCGGTGAGGAGATTTCCGGTGACCTGGCTGCGGTGCTGGATCTGAGCGAGTCCACGGTCAGCCATCACCTGACCCAGCTGCGCAAGGCCGGCCTGGTGGTGTCGGAGCGGCGCGGGATGAATGTGTTCCACCGGGTCCGCCCGGAGGCCCTGCAGGCACTGTGCACCGCACTGGACCCTAACTGCTGCACCTGAAAGCCAGACCATCTGACGCCTCTGCCACGGTCGCCCGGCTGCGGAATCGATGTACCGAGCGTCAGACCCTGATCCGGGGGCCGCTCACACCGGCGAGTTGTGGGACGCCGCGATAGCCTGCGGGCGTGCGCTGCTGCGGCCGCAGGTATTTGTCGACCGCCCACTCCGCCTCGAACGCCGCATTGCGGCGCGCCTCGGCCGGCGGACCGGCGGTCAGCGCCGCCAGCTCGCGCTCGAGCTCGCCCTGCACACCGGGAATTCCGGTACCGCGCAGCGAGTAACCGACGGTCTCCGGCAAGAACCGCAGTGCCACCAGGCCGACCAGCGCGGCGGCCACCAGGTAGGCGGCCGGGAACAACTGCCATCCGGTGCGCTCGATGACGGTGTCGGCCACCACGGGCGCGGTGCCGCCGAACACCGCCACCGCCGCATTGTCGGCGATCGCGAATCCGGCGTAGCGCACCTGGGTGGGGAACAGCGCCGGGAACGTCGCCGACACCGTTGCCAACGGCGCCGCGAACAGCACGCTGAGCACCGTGAAACCCACTAGCGCCCACACGAAGCCGTGGCCCATCAGCCAGTACATCGGCAGCGCTAGCGCGGCGAATCCCAGCAGCGAGATCCGCCACAACGGCTTGCGGCCGACACGGTCCGACCAGGCGCCGGCGAACGGGATGCAGGCCATCATCGCCAGCTCCCCGATCAGCACCACCGTCGTCCGGCTGCGCTCGCCGAGTCCGGCCGTGGCGTGTAGATAGGTCGGCTGGTAGGTCACCAGGGTGTAGTCGATGATGTTGAGCACCACGATCAACGCGAACGTCACCGCGATCGGCCGGGTGTAGTTGGTGAGCAAGTCCACCAGGCGGTCCCATGCCGAACCGGTGATCTCCTCGCAGGCAACGCATTCGGTGAACACCGGCGTCTCTTCCATGCGGCTGCGCAACGCCAGGCCCACCACGCCCAGCGGCAGGGCCAACAGGAATGGGATCCGCCACCCCCAGGCCGCCATCTGCTCGTGGGTGAGCATCGCCTCCAGTGCGAGCACGACGGCGCTGCCGAGCACGAACCCGGCCACGGCGCCGAACTCCAGGAAGCTGCCGTAGGTTCCGCGTTTGGCGTCGGGTGCGCTTTCGGCCATAAATGTTGCGGCACCGCCGTATTCGCCGCCGGTGGAGAAGCCCTGCACCACCCTCAGCGCGATCAGCAGGCCCGGCGCCCACCAGCCGGCCGTGGCGTAGGTGGGCAACACACCCATCAGAGTGGTCGCGACCGCGATCAGCGCGATGGTGGCGACCAGCACCGACTTGCGCCCGAACCGGTCCCCGATCGGCCCCCAGATCATGCCGCCCAACGGCCGCAGCACGAACGACACCGCGAAACCGAGCATGGTGCCGACGTTGCCCAGCGTGCCCGGAAAGAACGCCCCAGTGAGGTAGGTCGCGACGACGGCGTAGACGCCGTAGTCATACCACTCGGTGGCGTTGCCGACCGCGGAGGCGATAATTGCCTTGCGCAGCACGCGGTTACGTTCATCGGCGGTGCTGCGCTGCGTTCTACCTGCCGGCGCCGGCGGCCGCGCCGCCGACAAAAGCAGGCTCATCGCACCTCGCCGCTAAGACGCACGCCGTCCCCCTCATCACACCACCGGAGGCCCCGGGAGGCGATCCGCGCAGCCGGGAATCACGTTCCGGCCCGGCGTTTTGGGTGCCTCGGCGGTCGGCCCTGCATGGGATCGCCTGGAGGAAACGATAACTGTTTTGGGACGAAAGTGACTGGTGTTGCTGAAGCGTTACGCAACACTTACCCGCCCGAGACCCCGCGCTTCGGCGCACGCGGCGATATGCGTCGGCACACCGGGCGCAATACCCTAGGACGGAACCGCGAACAGGCCACCCACCAGCGAGGACCACATCATGTTCGTCAACCCGGCGAGCAGGTCCGACACAGACGGGTCGTCCGCACCCGCGACGCCCGCAGCGAATCCCGCGTCCAACAGGGCCGCCAGCGCGGGATTGTCGACCAGGGCCGGGATCGCGAAGATGTCGTAGGTCGCCGGGTCCATCACGTCGGCGACGAACGCATCCCAGCCGGTCTGCGCGGCCCTGGCGAGCGCGTCGGAGACCTCGGCCCAGTCCATATCCGGCCCGTCCACCGACACCGGCGTCGGCACATCGGGCGGGCCGTCATTCCAGCCGTGATCGATGTTGCCGTAGCCCAGATTCACCAGGATCCGCGTGGTCGGTTCCATCAGGTCATACAGCGGCTGTCCGACCACCGGCACGAACAGCAGCGGCCACAGCAGCGGCAGGTACTCACTGGTGATCATGTAGGAGTTGATCAGGCTGTCCGGACTGGACTCCAGCAGCGTCGCCTCCGCGAGCTGCTCGGGGGTCAGGCCCAGGTAGGCGATGTGCTGGGTGGCCAGGCCCATGAGGGCGTTCATGCTGGACAGCAGATTCATCGGGTAGCGCGGGAAGTCAGCGTAGCCGTCGTACTCCAGGGTGTAGATGTCGGTGGGGTACAAGTCATTCGGCGTCGGGTGACCTAACGTGACCCCGCCTTGCTCCAGCGAGTCGAAGATGCCCGGCATATTGGCGAAGCCCACCAGCATCCCGCCGTTGGGGTACGCCGAGTCACCGATCAACACGAAGTGCACGGCCGAACTCGGCACCCCGGCCTCGTCGAGCTGTTGCATCGCCAGCGTCGTCAGCGCGGCGCTTTGCGAGTAGCCGAAGACCGTCACCGGATGGTCGGCGTCAGCCTGCCCGCCGTCGAGGAGGCTCTGTACCCGCTCGACCAAGATCTTTGCGCCCTCGGCCAGCGAGCTGTCCAGGTTGTAGGGCGACGCGGGCGTGGTCAGCACCTCGAGTTCGCCGGCGAAGCCGCGCGGCTGCAGAAACAGCGCATCCACGGTGTCGGCGTACTGCTGGCTCGGCGTCGGGATCATGCTGGGCCCCATGATCAGCGCGACGTTCGACCCCGCGAGTGAATCGGTGGCCGTCAGCGCAACGCCGACGTGCGCGAGCGCCGACGACGGCGGCGTCACCGGCGGCATTCCGCTCAGGACGACCGCCAGCGCGACGACTCCTAAGGCAGCACGCGGAGCACCAAACATCCCGACTTCCCCGTTGAGGTCTCGCGTCCGCGCGTGAGCGGGCCGCCGTCGAAATGGATGATGTCAATCACATTCTGTTATGTCAAATTAAGCTTCGCAGGGCCGTGAGCCCCGGAGTGACCTGCAGTGATGAACAGGCTTCCACGACAGCCGACGATTGTTCTGAGCGTTAACTTAAAGCAGGTAAAGCAGAACGCCCTAGATCGGCAGCAGCCCGTGCTTGCGCTGCACCTTGGGGAAGTTCTGCTTGTCGCGCAGCAGCCGCAGCGACTTACGCAGCAGCAGCCGGGTCTCGTGCGGCTGGATCACCGCATCGATGTAACCGCGCTCGGCCGCGGTCCACGGAATCGCCATGTTCTCGTTGTAGCCGGCGATGAAGTCCGCCTTGATCTTCTGCACCTCGGGCGCGGTCGGATCCGGGAAGCGCTTCACCAGCAGCTGGGCGGCGCCGTCGGCACCGATCACCGCGATGCGGGCCGTCGGCCAGGCGAAGTTGAGGTCGGCGGAGAGCTGCTTGGAGCCCATCACCGCATACCCGCCGCCGTAGGCCTTGCGGATGATGAAGGTCACCTTGGGCACGTCGGCCTCGACGATCGCGTTGAAGAACCGGCCGCCGCGCTTGATGATTCCGTTCTTCTCCTCCGAGACCCCGGGCATGGCGCCGGGGGTGTCGACGACGAACACCAGCGGCAGGTTGAACGAGTCGCAGAACCGGATGAAGCTGGCCGCCTTGTCGGAGGCCTCGGTGTCCACGGCCCCGGACATGAACATCGGCTGGTTGGCGATCACCCCGACCGGATGTCCGTCGACCCGGGCGAACGCGGTGATCATCGCCTGCCCGCGCTGTTCGGAGATCTCGAAGACGTCGCCGTCGTCGAACATCCGCAGCAGGATCTCGTGCATGTCGTAGGCGGTGTTGTCCGCGTCCGGCACGATCGCGTCCAGCTCCAGGTCGTGCGGGGTGATCTCCGGCTCCAGACCGGGGTTGACCACCGGCGCGTCGTCGAAGTGGTTGGCCGGCAGGAACGACAGGTAGTCGCGCACGTACTGGAACGCCTCGGCCTCGTCCGCGACCACCTTGTGGATGTTGCCGCGCTGCGCCTGCGCATCGGCGCCGCCCAGCTCGTCGAACGACACGTCCTCACCGGTGACGTCCTTGATGACGTCGGGTCCGGTGATGAACATGTAGCCCTGGTCGCGCACCGCCACCAGAAGGTCGGTCTGGATCGGCGAATACACCGCTCCCCCAGCACATTTGCCCAAAATGATGGAGATCTCGGGTACCAGGCCGCGCAGCATCTCGTGGCGCCGGCCCAACTCGGCGTACCAGGCCAGCGACGTGACCGCGTCCTGGATGCGGGCCCCGGCGGAGTCGTTGATGCCGATGATCGGGCAGCCCACCATCGCCACCCACTCCATCAGCTTGGCCACCTTGCGGCCGAACATCTCCCCGACCGAGCCCTGAAACACCGTCTGGTCGTGGCTGAACACCCCGACCGGTCGGCCGTTGATCCGGCCGTGCCCGGTCACCACACCGTCGCCGTAGAGCGCATCCGGGTCGCCGGGGGTCTTGCACAGCGCCCCGATCTCCAGGAAGGTGCCCGGGTCCAGCAGCGCGTGGATGCGGTCGCGGGCGCTGGGAATGCCCTTCTTCGCCCGCTTGGCGACGGCCTTCTCACCGCCGGGTTCCTTTGCCAGCTCGAGCTTTTCGCGCAGTTCGGCGAGCAGCTCGGCGGTGGTCTTCGACTTCGGAAGCGGGAGCTCGGTGGTCACTGCTCTCCTTCGATGCGGTCGAGCGCCTCGCTCATATGGGCGCCCACTTTGGCAATGTACGGCTCATCGATGGCCTGGATGTGCTCGCCCCCGATCGGCACGATCTCCAGATCGGAGATGTATTCGCCCCAGCCGCCGTCAGGCTTGCGGGTCGCGTACGCGGGCTCGAACACGATCGCGTCGTCGTGGTAGCGGTCGGCCATGTACAACGTGACGTGCCCGTCATACGGCTGGATCTCGATGGTGTCCAGGGCGCGGTTGTCCAGGTACGACGTGCGCTGGTGCTCGATGATGCCGCCCGGGATCTGCACACCGCTCTGCGCGACGACCTCCAGCACGAACTTCACCTGGCCCTCATCGTCGAGCTTCTCTAGCTCCTCGTAGGGGATTTCGGGAACCTCGACGTTGAAGGTGCGCTCGGCGAACCGGGCGTAGCGGTCCCAGCGTGCGCGCATCCCCTCCTTGCTCTGGTCGATCGGCTCGCCGGGAAGCACCAGGTCGATCAGGCCGACGTAACGGACGTCGGCGCCGGCGCGGGTGAGCCCGATCGCGCAGGCGTAGGCCAGCGCGCCACCCAGTGACCAACCGGCCAGCGCGAACGGACCGTCGTGCATCTCCAGCAGCTTGGGCACGTACTCGGCGGCACGCTCCTCGATGGAGCCCTCCACCCGCTCGATGCCGTACACCGGAGTGTCGGCGGGCAGGCGCTTCATCAGCGGTTCGTAGACCACGGTCGAGCCGCCCGCCGGGTGGAACACGAACAGCGGTACGGCTTTCGAGCCCTCTTTAGGTGCCCGCAGGGTGCGGACGAAACCGTCCACCACACCCTCTTCGAGCTGGTCGCGGACGACGGTCGCCAGGCCCTCGATGGTGGTCGCCGACATGACGTCATCGACGGTGATGATGCCCTCGGCCCGTTCGGACAGCCGCGCGGCCATCTGCTCGGCCGCTGCCTGGTCGAGTGCGGGTAGCTCGTTGAAGATGCCGCCCGGCGACTTGCCGGTGATGATCGCCCAGGTCGCGAACGTGACCCGCTCGGCGGCATCGCGCGGCGGCACGTCAGCGCCCAGCGCCTCGGTCACCGCCTCCTGGGTCAGCACCTTGGCGGCCGCGGCGGCAGCCGTCGCCTTGGCCACGCCGGTCTGGTTGGCACCCGGCCCCGACGGGTCGGTCGGCGGCGGCGGGACCGGGATGTCCGAGGCCGGCGGCGCCTGGGTCTCCGGCTCGGCCTGCGGGTCCGGTGCCGGCGCGGTCACGCTGGACGCCGTGGCGCCGGAAATGAGCGCAGCCTGCTCGGCGGCGATCTCCTCGGGCGTCAGGGTCTTCTGGTGTTCATGCAGCGCCTGGACCTCGTCGCGGTGCTCGACCGCGTACTTGATCATCTCCGCGACGTTGTAGAGGTTGGCGTCGCGAACCGCGGTCAGCTGGATCGGCGGCATGTCGAAGTCGTATTCGACCCGGTTCTTGATCCGCACGGCCATCAGCGAATCCAGGCCCAGCTCGATCAGCGGCACCTCCCAGGGCAGGTCCTCGGGCTCGTAACCCATTGCGCCGCCGACGATCGCACCCAGCCGGTCGGCGATGGTCTCGCCCGAATCCGGTGACCACTTGGCGAAGCCGGCCGCCAGTCCCGCTCCCGCGGTGAGGTTGTCGTGCAGAATCGCTGCGTCGTCGACCTCCGGCTCAGCCGGCGCCGCAACGGTATCGGCAGCCGTCACCGCGGTGCCGGCACCGACCGCCATCGGCAACACCCCCGCGGCGCCGCCGCGCGACACCAGGGCGTCGTAGACCAGCGTGAACGACTCGCCGATGCGGGAGTGCACCTGCACGGCCGCCCCACCCGGGTGCCGGGTCAGCGTCGTCACCAACCGAGAACCCTCGGCCGGCACCGCGCGCTGCTCGGAGGCCGCCAGCGTGGCATCCGGAAGCACCGCCGCCGCAGCCGATTTCACCAGTGCCGCCAGATCCACCTCTGATCCGCGGGCGGCGTACTCGAAGACGTGCCGGCCGTCCGGTGTCGAGATGTGGGAGCCGGGCATGACACCGGTGGCGTCGCCGGAGAAGTGCGCGTCGAGCCAGTACGGCTTGCGCTTGAACCGGGTCGGCGGAATGTTCGCGAACTCCTCGGGCCCCACCGGGCCCTGGGCGTGCCGCGGGAACAGTGTGCGGATGTCCAGGTCGTGGCCGTGGACGTAGAGCTGGGCCATCGCCATCGTCATCGAGTCGACTTCGTCGGCCTTGCGGGCCAGCGTGGCGATCAGCTGTGCGTCGGGCAGGCCGGCGTCGGCGGTGGTCAGCCCCACCTGCATCAGCGCCACCGGGTTGGGCGCCAGCTCCAGGAAAGTGGTGTAGCCGTTGTCGACGGCGTTGCGCACCCCGTGGGTGAAGTACACCGAGTGACGCAGACCCTTCTTCCAGTAGTCGACGTCGTGGATCGGCTCAGCGCCCGGACGGATGTAGCTGCCCTCGTGCACGGTGGAGAAGTAGCCGCAGGCCAGCGGCTTCGGCTCGATGCCCTGCAGATCGGCGGTGAATTCGCCCAGCAGCGGGTCCATCTGGGCGGTGTGGCTGGCGCCCTTGGTCTGGAACTTGCGGGCGAAGCGGCCCTCGGCCTCGGCGCGGGCGATGATCGCGTCGACCTGTTCGGGCGGCCCGCCGATCACGGTTTGAGTCGGTGCGGCGTAGACGCAGACCTCGAGGTCGGGGAAGTCGGCGAAGACGGTCTTGATCTCCTCGGCGGAGTACTCGACCAGCGCCATCAGCCGGATGTACTCGCCGAACAGCATCGCCTCGCCCTCGCCCATCAACCGGGCGCGCGGCACGATGATCCGGACGGTGTCGCGCAGCGACAGGCCCCCGGCGAAGTAGGCGGCGCCCGGCTCGCCGAGCGACTGGCCGATCATCGCCGCCGGCGTGGCACCGTGCGCGCGGAGCAGTTCGCCGAGCGCGATCTGGATCGCGAAGATCACCAGCTGGACCGCTTCGATCGGGTACTCGACGGTGTCGCCGGTGTAGTCCACCGCGTCGTCGAGGATCATCTCCAGAATCGAGATGCCGCGTTCGTCTTGGATCAGCGCGTCGACCTTTTCGATCCACTCGGCGAAGATCGGGTCCCGCAGATACAGCTCTTTGCCCATCTTGCGGTGCTGCGCACCGAATCCGGCCAGCACCCACACCGACCCGTTGGTCACCGGCCCGTCGACGGAGTAGACGGTGGGTTTGGATTTGCCCTCGGCGACCGCGCGCAGACCGGCGATGGCCTCGTCGTGATCCCGGGCCAGCACCACCGCACGTGAACGTCCGTGGTTGCGCCGCGACAACGCCCGGCCGATCGACTCCAGCGGAGTGGCCCGGCCTTCCTCGCTGTCGATCCAGTCGGCCAGTTCGGCGGCGGCGGCCTTCTTGCGGGAGGTCAAAAATGCTGAGATCGCCAGCGGGATCAGCGGTTTGAAGGGCTCGCGGGCGGCCAGCTCGGCCAGTGCGGCGTCGCGGAGGCGCACCGCCTCCTCGGTCAGCCCGGGCAGCGGGTACTCCTCGTCGTCGGCCGCGGCCGGTTCGTCGTGAATGAACTCGCCGTACTCGTCGAACCGGGGGGCCTCGTGCTCGAGTGCCGGATCCTCAGCGGCAACAGGCTCTTCGGGCTCCGTGGCGACTTCCTTTTCCACCACGTCGCGCGGCAGCACCTCGCGCACCACCAGGTGGGCGTTCGCGCCACCGAAGCCGAAGCCGGACACCCCGGCCACTGCGTAGCCGCCGTAGCGCGGCCAGTCGGTGACGGTATCGGCGACCTGCAGATGGGCGGCGTTGAAGTCGATGTAGGGGTTGGGCCCGGCGTAGTTGATCGACGGCGGGATCTTGTCGTGCTGGAGCGCGAGCACGATCTTGGCCAGGCTGGCCGCCCCGGCCGCCGACTCCAGGTGGCCCACATTGGATTTCACCGCGCCCAGCAGGGCGGGCTTGTCGGCGGCACGGCCGCGGCCGACCACCCGGCCCAGCGCCTCGGCCTCGATCGGGTCGCCCAGGATGGTGCCGGTGCCGTGCGCCTCGATGTAGTCGATGGTGCGCGGGTCGATGCCGGCGTTCTTGTAGGCCTTGCGCAGCACGGCCTCCTGCGCATCCGGGTTGGGCGCCAACAGCCCGTTGGATCGGCCGTCGTGGTTGACCGCGGAACCGGCGATCACCGCGAGGATCTGGTCGCCGTCGCGGCGGGCGTCGTCGACCCGCTTGAGCACCAGCACGCCGCCGCCTTCGGCGCGCGAGTAGCCGTCGGCGTCCGACGAGAACGACTTGATCCGCCCGTCGGCGGCCAGCACGCCGCCGACCTCGTCGAAGCCGACCGTGACCAGCGGGGTGACCAGCGCGTTCACGCCGCCGGCCACGGCCACGTCGGCCTCGCGGTTGCGCAGCGCCTGCACGCCCTGGTGCACCGCCACTAGCGACGACGAGCACGCGGTATCCACGGTCACCGACGGTCCGCGGAAGTCGTAGAAGTAGCTCACCCGGTTGGCGATGATCGAGCTGGAGTTACCGGTGATGGCATACGGGTGGGTGATGCTCGGGTCGGACAGCGCCAGGTTCTGGTAGTCGGCGTTGGACGAGCCCATGTAGACCCCGACCGCTTCACCGCGCAGCGCCGACGCTGGGATGCGGGCGTGTTCCAGTGCCTCCCAAGTCAATTCGAGCGCCATCCGCTGCTGCGGGTCGATGTTCTCGGCTTCCATCTTCGACAGCGCGAAGAACTCGGCGTCGAAACCCTTGATGTCGGAGAGGTATCCGCCGCGGGTGCGGGCCTTGGCGACCCGCTCGGCGATCCGCGGCTCCTCCAGGAACTCGCTCCAGCGGCCCTCGGGCAGGTCGGTGATCGCGTCGAACCCGGCCAGCAGCTTCTCCCAGGTCTCCTCGGGGGAGTTCATGTCGCCCGGGAAGCGGGTGGCCAGACCGACCACGGCGATGTCGTCGACATCGACCGCGCGCGACCAGTCCTCGTCGCCGGAATGATCGACCACCACGGGCTCGCCCTCGATGATCACCGTGGCCAGCGCCTCGATGGTCGGGTGGCGGAACGCCACCGTGGCCGACAGCGTCACGCCGGTGAAGTCCTCGATGTCGGAGGCCATCGCCACCGCGTCCCGCGAGGACAGCCCCAGTTCGATCAGCGGGGCGGTCTCGTTGATCTTCTCCGGCGACTGCGCGGTGGCGTTGGCCACCCAGTTGCGCAGCCAGGCCCGCATGTCGGCGACGGACAGGTCGGTGCGGCTGGTGCCGCGCAGGGTTGCGTCATCGCCGGTCATCTGCGGTGCCTCACTCATGGGACTCAGGCCTGGTCGGGGAAGGAGTTCGGGGCGGTGGTGCCGCCGCGCAGGCTGCCGTCCAGGTAGGCGGCCCGGCAGGCACGCCGGCCGATCTTGCCGCTGGAGGTGCGCGGCACCGACCCCGCCGACACCAGCAGCACGTCACGCACGGTCACCCCGTGGCGCACCGCGATCGCCGCGCGGATGTCGTCGGCGATCGGCTGGTGGTCCAGCTTGTGGGCGCCCGGGGCGCGCTCGGCGACGATCACCAGCTGTTCGGAGCTGTCCTCGGCGTCGAACTTCAGCCCGGAGTGCGGGTTGTCGAACGCCTCGGCCGGCAGCTGGTTGGCCGGCACCGAGAACGCCGCGACGTAGCCGGTGCGCAGCGCCCGGCTGGCCTCCTGCGCGGAGTACTCCAGGTCCTGCGGATAGTGGTTGCGGCCGTCGATGATCACCAGGTCCTTCACCCGGCCGGTGATGTAGAGCTCGTCCTGGTAGTAGGCGCCGTAGTCGCCGGTGCGCACCCAGAAGCCGTTCTCATCGGCGCCCTCGGCCCGCGACGGGCTGTTTCGCGCCTTCAGCACGTTCTTGAAGGTGTCGATGGTCTCCTGCTCGCGGTTCCAGTAGCCGCTGCCCATGTTGTTGCCCTGCAGCCAGATCTCGCCGATCTGACCGTCGGGCAGCTCGGTGGCGGTGTCGTAGTCGACGATCACCGTCCACTGGTCGACGCTGACCCGGCCGGCCGAGGCCTGGGCGACCGCGTTCGGGGCGTCCTCGGGGACCTCGACGAACCGGTTGCCGTTGTTGAGCTCCTCGCGGTCGACGTAAATGATCCGCGGGCCCTCGTCGGGCGGGGTGGTGGAGACGAACAGGGTGGCTTCGGCCAGCCCGTAGGACGGCTTGATCGCTTCTTCCCGGAAGCCGTACGGACCGAACGCCTCGTTGAACTTGCGCAGCGACGCCGCCGAGACCGGCTCGCTGCCGTTGAGGATCGCCTTGACGTTGCTGAGGTCCAGCGGCGGGTCGCCTTCTTTGGGCAGGCCGCGGGCTGCGGCGTGCTCGAAGGCGAAGTTGGGCGCCGCCGAGTAGACCTCGCCGGTCTCGCCCTCCTTGCGGGCCAGCTCGCGGATCCACCGGTGCGGCCGGCGCACGAAGGCCGCCGGACTCATGAAGGTGAACTGCTGACCGAGCACGCTGGACAGCAGGATGGTGACCAGGCCCATGTCGTGGAAGAACGGCAGCCAGCTGACGCCCCGGTCGCCTTCGCGGCCCTTGAGGGAATCCAGCAACTGGACGACGTTGGTGGGCAGGTTCAGTTGGGTGATCTGCACGCCGGTCGGGGTGCGGGTGGAGCCGGAGGTGTACTGCAGGTAGGCGATGGTGTCCCGTTCGTACTCGGGCATCACCCAGGTCGATCCCACCTCGGCGGGCACCGCGTCGACCGCGATGACGCGCGGCCGGGCGTTGGCCGGACGGCTGCGGAAGAACTTGCGCACCCCCTCGGCGGAATCGGTGGTGGTCAGCACCGCCGACGGGGTGCAGTCGTCGAGCACCGCGTGCAGCCGGCCCACGTGGCCGGGCTCGCCCGGGTCGAACAGCGGCACCGCGATGCGCCCGGAGTACAGGATCCCGAAGAACGACACCAGGTAGTCCAGGTTCTGCCCGCACAGGATCGCCACCCGGTCGCCGGGCTGGGTGACCTGCTGCAGCCGCGCCGCCACCGCGCGGTTGCGGGCGCCGAACTCCGCCCAGGAGAGCTCGCGGGCGACGCCGTCCCGCTCGGTGGAGAAGTCCAGGAAGCGGTAGGCCACCTTCGGGCCGCGCAGCGCCGCCCAGCGCTCGACGGTCCGCACAAGGTTGGCGTTGTCCGGGAACCGGATCTTGCCGTCCTTGACGAACGGGTTGTGGTATGCGGCCTGTGGTGCCGGGGCCATGCAAAATCTCCTGTCGCGAACGTGCGTTCAGTCGGCTGCCGGGCGCGGCCGGTCACCTGCTGTGACCTGTCGTGCGGGACCCGGGACCTTACAGATGCTAGCGGGATTCCGATGCCCCTCGACGCGCGCTATTGGGCCCCGCGGCCGTGGGCGCCATGCTCTTAAATTCTTCTTAATGTTAGAGGTCGGTGCGGCTCGTGCCAAATCAAACGGTACCGCGTGTGAGGGCCATCGCTCGATCACGCGGGTCACGATGCGGCATCACCCGTGTGGCGGATGCGGCGCGTTGTCGATCAGGCCGCGCGCCCAGTTCAGGGTCCACTCGGTGGCGGGCTGTCCGTCGGAGCTCCACACGTCGGTGGTGCCGTACAGCGCGTGCACCGGCTGACCGGCGCCGCCGGCCAGCGTCTCCAGGGTGGCGGGCAGCTTGCCGATGCTGAACGCCTCTTGCGGGGCGGCGCAGATCAGATCCCCGCGTGCGCAGATCTCGTAGGTGCGCTGGTCGAGGTCACCGAAACCGCCGTCCCGGGCGCCGGTCATGGTCAGCCCCATCCCGGACAGGATCGGCAGCTCGTGCAGGGTCACCTCGGCGCCCTGCCCCGGAGGGGTCGGCGGCACATCGATCCCGCCGCCGGGGCCCTCCTGACGGCGGCCGTCGGCGATCAGCGTCACGCCCAGCACCAGGTCCTCGTCGACCGGGCCGCGCCAGTTGCCGATATCGCTGGCGACATCACCGGCGATCACCGCGCCCTGCGAGAAGCCGATCAGCACGTAGCTGGTCAGCGGGCACCTCTCGTTCATCTCCGTCATCGCCTTGACGGTCGCGCGGGTGCCCTCGGCCCGGCTGTCGTTGTAGCTCATCTGCTTGTCGGCCGACAAAGGATTGTGGAACTGCGCGGTGTAGGGAACCGTGTAGGTCTGCACCCGGGACGCGTCGAACTGCTCGGCGATCGGGCGGGTGACGGTGAGCAGCAGCGCCCGCGGGAACTGGGTGGGGCTCAGCGGGTCGTCGGTGGGCGAGGTCTCCCAAGTGCCGGGCACCGAGACCAGTTGCACGTCCGGGCAGTTGGCGTCCTGATAAGCCGGACGCGGCTTCTTGACCCGCGGCGGCACCGAGCCGCTCGGCGGGACGCCCGCGGACGGCGGCTCCGCGATCGGCGGGGAGCTTGGGTGCCGAATCCAGATCACCAACACCACCGCGACCAGCGCCACCGCCAGGGCCATCGCACCGGCGGCCACCCACGCCAGCAGGCGGCGACGGTCGCGCACCGATTTCGACGGGGATTTCCGAGGAGATTTGCGAGGAGATTTCGCGGGCTTCTTGTTGGCCATAGCGCCTATAACGGTACAGATCAGCGATAAGGCTCATTGACTGTGCGTCCAGGGCGGTCCCTACTCGACCCTTCCCGCCGTGGACGCACAGTCAACGCGAGTGAGCGGATCGCTGCGCCTTAGCGCGATCCCGCGTCGACCGGCTGGCGCCGCTCTAGCGCATCGCTGCGCCTTAGCGCGATCCCGCGTCGACCGGCTGGCGCCGCTCTAGCGGATCGCGCCGACGATGTCGCCGGACATCGCGCCCAGCTGCGAGGCCCATGACCCCCAGCCGTTGTCACCGGCGGAGAAGTCGAAATGCCCGTTGTGGCCGTGCACCTGGCGGTACTGCATGTTGAAGAACCGGCCGGAGCCGTGCGCCTCGGCCGGGTCGCCGATCATCGCCGCCGGGTTGGACGCGCCGCCCATCGGGTTGTAGATCCAGACCCGGGTGTTGTTCTGCGCCAGCAGGGTGGCGTGCACCGTCGGGTCGTGCCACTTCCAGCGGCCCAGCTGGGGCGCACCCCACATGCCGTACGGGTCGACCCCGCCGAAGTTCTGCAGGCCGGCGCTGATCACACCGCTCTCGGTGGTGTGCGACGGCCCGAGGAAGCCCGACATCGAGCCGGCGAAGCCGAACCGGTCGGGGTGGAAGGTGGCCAGCGCCAGTGCGCCGTAGCCACCCTGGGCCGCGCCGACCACGGCGTGACCGCCCGGCGCCAATCCCCGGTTGGCGGCCAGCCAGTCCGGCAGCTCGGTGGACAAGAAGGTGTCCCACTGCTTACTGCCGTCCTGCTCCCAGTTGGTGTACATGCTGTAGGCCCCGCCGGCCGGCGCGACCACCGAGACGCCCTTGCCGGCCAACGTGTTCATCGCGTTGCCCGCGGTCACCCAGTTGCTCAGGTCGGGGTGGGCGTCGAAGGCGTCGAGCAGGTAGACCGCGTGCGGTCCCTGGTTGAGGAATGCCACCGGGATGTCGCGGCCCATCGACGGTGACGGCACCATCAGGTTCTCGAACTGTGCGGCATGCGCGCCCGCGCCGACCATCACGCCGCCGCCCCACAGGCCCAGCGCCAGCACGGCCACGCCCAGCGTCCGCAGCAACTTCGACAGTCCGCTCATACCCACCTCGCTCGTCGGTACAGATTTCGTGGCGATCATCGCCTGCTGGCTCGCGCGCCGGCGATCCGCCGAAGGTAGTCAACCACACGACGACGGCGGTCAGGGCCGGAAACTACCGACGGCGGCGACCCGAAGGGGTCGCCGCCGTCGGCGGTGCTTATGCGTAGCGCGGGACTACTCGGCCGGAGCGCTCTCGGTCGTCGGCGACGCGCCCAGGTGGCTCTGCAGGTCGGGCTTCATCGCCTGCAGCTGCTGGCCCCAGTACTCCCAGGAGTGCGTGCCGTAGGCCGGGAAGTTGAAGATCGCGTTGCTGCCGCCGGCCGCGGTGTAGAGCTCCTGGAACTTCTTGTTCGCACCGATCATGAAGTTCTGCTCCAGGAAGACGGCCGGGATGTTGTCGCCGCCCAGCTCGTTGGCCTTGCCGTTGCCGCAGAACACCCACAGCCGGGTGTTGTTGGCGACCAGCTTGTCGACGTTGACCGTCGGGTCGTTGCGCAGCCACGCCGGGTCGCTGTCCTCGCCCCACATGTCGTTCTTCTTGTAGCCGCCGGCGTCACCCATCGACAGTCCGATCCAGCCCTTACCGGTGGACGGGTTCAGGTAACCCGACAGCGAACCGGCGTAGGTGAACTGGTTCGGGTGGTAGATCGCCAGCGTCATCGCCGACGAGCCCGCCATCGACAGGCCGACCGCGGCGTTGCTGGTCTGGCTCACGCCGTACTCCGAGGCCAGGTAGGCCGGCAGCTCACTGGTCAGAAAGGTCTCCCACTTGTAGGTGGAGCAGCCCGCCTTGCCGCAGGCCGGCTTGTACCAGTCGCTGTAGAAGCTGGACTGGCCACCGACCGGCATGATCACCGAGATGCCCGAGTTGAGGTACCACTCGAACGCCTGGGTGTTGATGTCCCAGCCGTTGAAGTCGTCCTGGGCGCGCATGCCGTCGAGCAGGTACAGGCCCGGGGAGCCCTGCCCACCGGTCTGGAACTGCACCTTGATGTCGCGGCCCATGCTCGCCGAGGGCACCTGCAGGTACTCGACCGGCAGACCCGGCCGGGAGAAGGCGTTCGCCTCCGGGGTGCCGCCGACGACACCGACCAACCCCGCCAGCAGGGCCGCGCCGGCGGCGGCGACCATCAACCTGTCAAGCAGCTTCATCCTGGACATCCTCATTCGTCTTGTTGCCATGCTCATCATTGGGTGGCCCGAGTCGGACCAGATCTGCGCGCGCGAGCGCGGCAGTGCCGGTGTAGTCAACCACAGAAACCTGACCTCGACCCCTTACGGTTGTGCCTCGCCACCGGCGAATCGGCCCGACAAGGGATTTCCCCGCGACCGGTGCGCTGCGCTCACGAGGCCATTCGAGCCGGTAAGACCGGACGTGGCCGGTAGCTGCGGCCACGAGACATGACGTCCATCACATTTTCGGCGTGGACGTTCGCAAGTCCGCCCCGTCACGGTACGTCGGGCGGCATCCCGGTATAAGGCGGGCGGGTCGGTTCGGGCACGGCCAGGCCGCATCGGACCAGTTCATCGCGCGGCACCCGCTCGATCCGGTACCGGGTATAGCCAGGCGAATGCAACACGTTGGACAGGAACCGGCGCGGGCCCATCGGCGCGCGCACCGAACCCAGCACCGCCGCGGTGTCGGGGCAGCGCAAGGCGGCCTCGGCCTCAGCGATCCAGTCCTGATCCAGGTAGCCCGGGATCAGCGGATACCACTTGACCCACGGGCCGTCGGCCACCACCCAGTCCCGGAACAGGTCCTTGTCGTGGCCGATCCGGCCGTGCTCAAGCCGTTCGGTGTGCGCCGCAATCGGATTGGCCAAGCCGATCTGGTCGAGCAACCGGACGTCCAGGCCGGTGTTCATGCTCAGCATGCCCAGATTGGTGAAGAAGACGGTGTGCGGCCCGGTCCCGCCCGGGTCCGGATCGGTCGGGACGCCGATGCCCGGCGGCACCGGCAGGATGACCGGGACGACGTCCCACTGGTCGTAGTTGCCCGACGGCAGCAACAGCGCCCCGTCCGGGGTGGCCGCGATCGTGCTCAGCACCGCGCGCATCCGCGGGTAGCCCAGGTAGTCGGCGGCGGTCAGCGGATGGGGGTGGCCGGTGGCCTGCGAATAGAACCGGCGCTCGTCGACGATCCCGGAATAGGTGACCCGCGTTGCGTCATCGGCCATTCCGGGAGCGTTGGCCGCCCACAGCGCCCAGCCGGCCACCGCCAGCCACAGCAGACCGACCGCGCCGCTGAGCGGGTAGCCGGCTTCGCGGTGGAAACGCGCGCCGTCGGGCAACAGCACCGGGACGACGGCCACCGGGGCCAGCATGCAGAACAGCGGCGCCAGCAGCACCCGGCCGTGCATGAAATCGCCGCCCTGGCGGATCCAGTAGGCGCCCTGCAGCACACCGCTGATCACGAAGAAGCAGACCACCGCCCCGGGGCTCTGCACCAGCCGCGCCCACCGGCCGACCCCGCGCGGCACCGGGCGCCGGGGCCGGTGCCGGACCGCCGAAGCGACCCACAGTGCCGCGCCCAGCGCTGTCGACAGCACTGCGGGCACCCACAATGCGTAGGGGGCGTTGAAGTTCGCCAGGTAGATCATGCCCTGCGACCACTTGTCGCCGGCGGCATCCTTGGCCAGCGCGGTACCGGGCACCAGCAGCGCGTAGTAGCCCATCCGGAAGATCTGGTAGGCCACCGGCAGCGCGCCGCCGGCCACCAGGATCAGTGCCCGCGGCCGCCAGTCCCGCGCCGCGATCAGCAGCATGATCAGCGCACCGCCGCCGATCAGGGCCAGCTCGGGGCGGACCAGCACGCTGCAGCCGGCCACGAACGCCAGGGCGGCGGTGAATCGTGTTCCGCGGGCACGGGATCGGGGCATCCGCAGCGCCTGCGCCCAACAGACCAGCATCCACCACAGCAGGCCCAGATAGGCCAGCACCAGGCCGCTCTCCAGTCCGGAGGTGGCGAAGTCGCGAGCGGGCGGCACCGCGATGTAGACCAGTGCCCCGGCCGGCAGTAGCAGCGCGCGCCGGCCCTGCAGGCCGGGGGCGTACAGCCGGGTGGTGCCCAGCATCAGCAGCGCCACCCCGGCCAGGCTGAGCGCCAGCGCGAATGCCAGCGCCACGTACTCCATGCGCACCGGGCCGCCGAGCCAGCTGCCGACGTACATCAGGTAGGTCCAGGCCGTGGAGGTGTTGGCCTCCACCCGTTCACCGGCGTTGAAGACCGGCCCGTTTCCGGCCAGCAGGTTCCGCACGGTGCGCAGCACGATCAGACCGTCATCGGAGATCCAGCGTCGTCGCCACGCCCCGATGCCGAACAGCAGCAGCACGATCGCCACCGCGGCCCACGAGCTCAGTCGCACCGACGGGCTGTAGGCGACCGCCGGCCAGCCCAGTGGCCGGACCCGCGGGTCCGGCGCTGTGCCTTCTGCGGCCCTTCGGGCCGAGCTACCCGAAAATGACGGCAGCACCGATGGTTCCGATCCAGAGCAGAGCCATCAGCTGCAGCACCCGGTCGCGCCGCAGGATGTCCTCGGGCTCTCCGGCCATGCCGCCGTCGACGTCGACCGCGTAGCGCAGAATCGCGACGATGATCGGGATGATCGTCACCGCGTACCAGGAGCCGGAACCGTTGTCGCGCTCGAAGGCGAACAGGCTGTAGCAGACCAGCATCGCGGTGGCCGAGGCCGTCCACACGAAGCGCAGGTAGGTACCGGTGTAGCTCTCCAGCGACTTGCGGATCTTGGCGCCGGTCTGCTCGGCCAGCTGCAGTTCGGCGTAGCGCTTGCCGGCCACCATGAACAGTGATCCGAACGCCATCACCAGCAGGAACCATTGCGACAGATAGATGTTCGCGGCCGCGCCGCCGGCGATCGCCCGCAGCAGGAAGCCCGACGACACGATGCAGATATCAAGCACCGCTTGGTGTTTGAGTCCAAAGCAGTAGGCCAGCTGCAGGGCCAGATAGACCGCCATCACCAGCGCCAGGCTGAGGCTGAGCGACCACGAGATGAACAGCGACGCCACCCCCAGCAGCGCCGCCAGGCCGTAGGCCAGTCCCACCGGGACCACCCCGGCAGCGATCGGCCGGAACCGCTTGGTCGGGTGCGCGCGGTCGGCTTCGACGTCCTGGGCGTCATTGACCAGGTACACCGCCGAGGCCGCCAGGCTGAAGGCCACGAAGGCGACCAACGCCTTGCTGCCGACGTCGGCGTAGTCGTAGTGCACGTCGCCGCCGAGGGCGGCCAGCGGCGCGGCCAGCACCAGTACGTTCTTCACCCACTGGCGGGGCCGCATCGCTTTGATGATGCCGGTGACCAGGTTCGCCGGCGGGCCGGTCTCGGGCGCCCGGCCGTCCACGTGTGCACTCATCCGGCGCCTCCAGAGTTGTCCAGGCGGCTCGCGGCCGCGGCGACCGCGGCCCCGACGAGTACGCCGGTGGCCACGTCGCTGGGGTAGTGCACGCCGAGCACCATGCGGGACAACGCCATCGGCGGCACGAGCAGCGACGGCAGTGTCTTGGTGGGCAGCCCGGCCGCCCGACCCAGCAGGATCGCCGCCGCCGTGGTGGAGGTGGCGTGTGCCGAGGGGAAACTCAACCGGCTCGGGGTGGCCACGTTGACCGCGATCGCCGGATGGTGCGGGCGCTCCCGGCGGACCACCCGCTTGATCACCACGGCGGTCGCATGCGCGACGAACGCCCCCGCCCCTGCGGTCAGCCAGGCCCGGCGCCGCCGCGGCTGGGCCAGCGCACCGAGCGCGGACACCGCCAGCCAGCCCAAGCTGTGCTCACCGAAGTGCGACATGGCACGCGCGGTGGTCAGCACCCCGGTACGGCCCGTCAGCGCCGACTGCACGGCGACGAGCACCGCGTTCTCGCCGTGCGGGGGGCCGGCCAACGGTTCAGTCATGGTTCTCCAACAGCACTGTCTCCCACTGCTGTTTGCTGGCCAGTGTGGGCAGTGCCCGCCGGTAGGCCCGGCGCAGGTCGTCGAAGCGGCGGCCCAGCTGGTACTGGCGGCGCAGCGACTCGCGCAGCAAGGTGAACATCTTCTCCCGGTCGCGCTGCCGGTAGACCACGCCGCGGCCGTCGGCGGTGGTCACGGTGACGCCGTCCTGGGTGCACAGCAGGAACCACCGGGCGTCCTGGGTGGGCACGTTGAGCTGCGGGCGCTGATGGTGCTCGGGCGCGGTGGCCTTGAGGTTGTGGGCGATGCCGCGGGCCAGCCGGTAGCCGATCGACAGCGGTTGCACCGGCGGGCGCATCGGCTTGCGGCGCTTCGACGGGGCGGGCAGCTGGCTGGCCGCGGGCAGCACTACCGCGTCGGGATAGGTCTTGCGCAACGCGTGGATGTCCGGCAGCGCCGACTCCAGGATCGAGAAGATGTGCTCGGGACCGGCCATGAAATCGTCGAGCGCCTTGTTCTGCACGGCGACCGTCGAATACTCCAGGCAGGCAAGGTGTTTCAGCGTGGCCTTGAGGTGGCTGCGGATCAGGCCGGCGATGTTGCCGTCCCAGTGCAGTGCGGCCACCATCAACCGGTTGCGCAGGTGGAAGTAGGCCTGCCAGTCGATCGCGTCGTCCTTGTCGCTCCAGGCCATGTGCCAGATCGCCGCCCCGGGCAGGGTGACCGTGGGGTAGCCGTGCTTGCCGGCTCGCAACCCGTACTCGGCGTCGTCCCACTTGATGAACGACGGCACCGGCTGGCCGACCTCTTCGGCGACGGCCCGCGGGATCATGCACATCCACCAGCCGTTGAAGTCGACGTCGATGCGCCGGTGCAGCTCGGGGGTCTCGGCCAGCGAGTCGGTGGCGAAGTTGTGGTCGTACTCGGTGTGCGGGGCGTTCGTCCACATGAACACGCCCGGGTCGACGACCTCGCCCATGATGTGCAGGTGCGACGGCTCCTGCAGGTTGAGCATGTGCCCGCCCACCAGGGTGGGCGTCTTGGCGAACCGGTTCAGTGCGAGTGCCCGCAGGATCGAGTCCGGCTCGATGCGGATGTCGTCGTCCATGAACAGGATCTGTTCACAGCCGGTGTTTTTCAGCGCCTCGTACATCACCCGGCTATAGCCGCCGGAGCCGCCGAGGTTGGGCTGGTCGTGGATCGACAGCCGGTCACCCAGCGCGGCGGCCGCCGTCGGGAATCCCGGATGGTCACGCGCTTTGCGGGTGCCCTGATCCGGGACGATCACCGCGCTGATCACCTCGTCGACGCACGGGTCGGAGGTGAGCGCGGCCAGCGCGTTGACGCAGTCGTCCGGCCGGTTGAAGGTCGGGATGCCGACGGCGACGTCGGCGCGCCCGGGCGCCTCGACCGGCGCGTACCAGCCCCCGCCGATCAGGGTGACCGCGCTGTCGGTGGTGATGTCGAACCAGATCCAACCGCCGTCCTCGAACGGCTGCAGGCCGACCTCGAACTCGATGATCGCCGGCGCGCCACTGCCATCGACGGATCCGAAAGGCTTGCCGTCCACCGCGATACGCGCACCGGTGGCCTTGGAACGGTAGACGTCGACACGGCCGGAACCGGTCAGTTCCAGGCGCAGCACCACCGACTCGAGGATCGACCAGCGGCGCCAGTAGGAAGCCGGGAAGGCGTTGAAGTACGTCGCGAACGACACCTCCGACTCCTCGCCGATCTCCAGACTGGTGCGGGTGAGCGGGTGCGCCCGGCGGTTGTTGGTCTCCGACTCCTCGATGTAGAGCTTGCGGACGTCCAGCGGCTCACCGTGGCGGGGCAGGATGATCCGCGAAAGTCGGCTCACCGCACGCGAACTCTTGGCCTTGGTCATCGGTTGTTTTCCCTGTTGTTCTCGTGCAGCGGAACGCCCTCGGCCAGATACGGCGCCAGGACGTTGTCGTACATGCTCAGCGCACTGGCGATGGCCATGTGCATGTCCAGATATTGATAGGTGCCCAGCCGCCCGCCGAAAAGCACCTTCGCCGACTCCATCTCGGCCTTGGCCAGCCGGCGGTAGGCCTCGACCATGGCACGGTCGTCGGGGGTGTTGATGGGGTAGTACGGCTCGTCGTCGTCGCGCGCGAATCGCCCGTATTCGCGCATGATCACCGTCTTGTCAGTCGGGTAGGACCGTTCCGGATGGAAGTGCCGAAACTCGTGGATGCGGGTGTAGGGCACGTCGGCGTCGTTGTAGTTCATCACCGGGGTGCCCTGGAAGTCACCGGTGTCGAGCACTTCGAGCTCGAAGTCCAGGGTGCGCCAACCGAGCCGGCCCTGCGCGTAGTCGAAGTAGCGGTCCAGCGGCCCGGTGTAGATGACCGGGGCATCCGGACTGACAGCCCGAAGCTCGTCGCGGACGTCGAACCAGTCGGTGTCCAGCCGGACTTCGATGTTGTCGTGCGCCGCCATGTTCTGCAGCCACGCGGTGTAGCCGTCGACCGGCAGTCCCTCGTAGGTGTCGTTGAAGTAGCGGTTGTCGAAGGTGTAGCGCACCGGCAGCCGGGTGATGTTGGACGCCGGCAGCTCGGTGGGGTCGGTCTCCCACTGCTTGGCGGTGTAGTGCTTGACGAACGCCTCGTAGAGCGGGCGGCCGATCAAGCTGATCGCCTTCTCCTCGAAGTTGGCGGCCTCCTTGGTATCCACCTCCGAGGCCTGCTCGGCGATCAGCGCCCTGGCCTCGTCGGGGGTGAAGTAGCGGCCGAAGAACTGCGACACCAGGCCCAGCCCCATCGGGAACTGGTAGGCCTGGCCGTCGTGCATGGCGAAGACCCGGTGCTGGTAGCCGGTGAAGTCGGTGAACTGCCGCACGTAGTCCCAGACCCGCTTATTAGAGGTATGGAACAGGTGCGCGCCGTATTTGTGGACCTCGATGCCGGTCTGCGGCTCGGCCTCGGAGTAGGCGTTGCCGCCGATATGGTGGCGCTTTTCGACGACCAGGACGCGCTTGCCGAGCTGCGTGGCTGCGCGCTCGGCAATGGTCAGGCCGAAGAATCCAGAACCAACAACATAGAGGTCGTAGCGACTAGCAGGTGAAGTCATCGGCGCCAAGGGTATCTGAACAGCGGCCGTGAGCAGCGTCGGCGCCCCGCCACTTCCGCCGTCCAGCCGACCGGGCGGCCCCTCGCAGCGCCGCCGGCACCGCGAGATTGCGCTCACGCAGGCAAAACGCGCGAATTCCCTGCACCAGTGCAATCTCGGCGCCCGGCCGGGATAGCGACGCCGACGAAGGGTTGGTCGCGGTTTCCTCACGATTCGATCTCGTCACTCTATTCACATCAGTCACACGCGTACCGTCGATCCGGTAGGCAGTAAACGCTCTGGGGGTCCTCGGCGAGATCGGGACCGAGGGGCAAAACATATTGAGGAGACTTCCGTGCCGAACCGACGTCGACGCAGGCTCTCGACCACCATGAGCGCAGTCGCCGCCCTGGCAGTCGCGAGTCCGTTTGCAGTTGTCGCAGTATCCGAGCTGGCCGCCCGCCAGGACGCCCCGCAGCAGCGCGACTTCGTCGCGGCCGCGTCGGTGGCCGACCTGCCCAATGAGCTCATCTCAGCCCTCACCCAAGGGCTGTCCCAGTTCGGGGTGAACCTCCCGCCGGTGCCGGGCTTCGGGGGCGGGACGGGTTCGATGCCCGGCGCCTACCCCGCCTCACCGGGGCTTACCTCGCCGGGGCTGTACCCCGCCTCGCCGGGGTTGACCTCGCCCACGGGCCTGACGCCGGGCCTGACCACCCCGGGGCTCACCGACCCCTCACTGACGACGCCGTCACTGTCGACGCCGCCGCTGGGCACCCCGGGCGTGTCCACCACCTCGGGCTTGACGACGCCGGGCCTGACCACGCCGTCGCTGGGCACCCCCGGGCTGACCTCACCCGGTCTGACCACGCCGTCGCTGTCCGACTCTTCGCTGACCAGCCCCGGGCTGACCAGTCCCGGCTTGACCAGCCCGGACACCGGTCTGCTGGGCTCCGGTGACCCGCTCACCTCGCCGGTGGGCCTGGACCCGGGCCTGGACGGCACCTACCCGATCCTCGGCGACCCGTCGCTGGGCATGGGCATGCCGGAGGAAAAGGGCGGAGTCGTCAGCGACCTGATGAGTGCGGCCAACCAGTTGGGCGCCGGACAGGCCATCGACCTGCTCAAGGGTGTGGTGATCCCGTCCATCGCGCAGGCCGCGCAAGGTGCCGCCCCGGCCGCCGCGGCCGCACCGGCTGCGGTCCCGGTCCCCTGACCCAGGAGCCTGTTTCCCTAACGGCACCGCAGAGTCAGCCCGCCAGGGCAACGGAGGACTCTGCGGTGCCGTTAACAATTCGGCCGGCCCCCAGGGTCGCGTGTCGCATCACTAACAACACGAGACACATACGTAACATCAGCACGTGCCAACCCGTCGCCCCCCGCCGACGATCAAGCTGACCGCTACCGTCGCGACCGTGCTGATCCTGCCGTGGGCACTGGGCTATGGATCGGGATCTCCGACGGACGAGACACCCAGCGCCGCCGCGACCAAGCTGAACCAGCAGCCGCTGCCCGACCTGGAGCCCGGCGTCACCGTCCGCGAGATCACCCAGGACGAGCCGTTCACCATGGTCGCGCTCACCGGCGCCGACCTCAGCGGCACCTCGGCGAAGATCCGCGCCAAGCGCTCCGACGGCTCCTGGGGGCCCTGGTACGCCACCGCCCACGAGGTCACCGAACATGCGTCGCCGGCCCGGCCCGCCGACGCCCCGGGGCCGGACGGGACCGAGCCGGTTTTCGTCGGGCGCACCACAGCGGTGCAGATCGCGGTCACCCGGCAGGGCCCAGCCGCCCAGGCGAAGACTCCGGCCAAGCAGCAGACCCCGCCGAAACAGCCCAAACCCGACCTGGGCTACATCCCGGCCACCGCCGCCCAGCCGTTCGCCCAGAACATCTCCGCGGTGCTGATCACCCCCCCGAAAGCCCCGGTCGACGCGCAGTGGTCGCCGCCGAGCGCGGCCCTGGCGCCGGGACAGCCGCCCAACATCATTCCGCGCAGCCAATGGGGTGCCGGCGCCCGCGGGCGGTGCGGCAAGCCGGCGGAGAGCGGCCCGATCCACGCCGCGGTGGTGCATCACACCGCGGGCTCCAACGACTACTCCCCCGAGGACTCGGCGGAGATCATCCGGGCCATCTACGCCTACCACACCCGCACCCTGGGCTGGTGCGACATCGGCTACAACGCGCTGGTGGACAAGTACGGCCAGGTGTTCGAGGGCCGGGCCGGCGGCGTCACCAAGGGCATCGTGGGCAGCCACGCCGGCGGGTTCAACAAGAACACCTGGGGGGTGTCGATGATCGGCACCTTCGACGACGCGCCTCCCCCGCCGATTCAGCTCGAGACCGTCGGCCGGTTGCTGGGCTGGCGGCTGGGCCTGGACCTCGCCGACCCGCGCGGCACCGTGCACCTGACCTCCGCCGGCGGCGCGTTCACCCACGTTCCCCGCGGCTCGGAGCTGACGCTGCCGGCGATCATCGGCCACCGCGACCTCGACGCGACCGAGTGCCCCGGCGAGCAGGGGTATGTGGCGCTCAACGAGATCCGCGAGATCGCGGCCCGATTCGGTGACCCCCCGGGACCGGAAGACCTCGCCCGGACGATGCAAGGTGGCGCCATCCACGCCCGCTGGCTGGAGCTGGGCGGCCCGGAGGGCCTGCTCGGCGCCGTCACCTCGCCTGAGGCGATCGGCGAGGGTTCCACCAAGTACGCGACCTTCGAGCACGGCGCGGTGTACTGGTCACCGGAGACCGGCGCCCAGCCGATCACCGGGGCGATCTACGACGCCTGGGCGTCGCTGGGCTACGAGCGCGGCATGCTGGGGCTGCCCACCAGCGCCGAGATCCCCGAACCGGAGTGGATCGGGCAGAACTTCCAGCACGGCACGCTGAACTACAACCGGGCCAGCGGCAGCGTCGTCCGGGTTATCGACGGCAACGCCGAAGAGCTGCCGCCACCCCCGCCGGAGGGCCCGCCGGTGCAGCTGGAGCGCTTCTCCCGGGTGCTGGAAATCGGTTAACCCCCGCTGGGGTTCCACCACCGTTCCAGCACCCGCGCCAGGCCGTCGTCGGTATTGGGCGCGGTGATCTCGGCAGCCGCCGCCAGCACCTCGGGATGCGCGTTGCCCATCGCCACGCCATGGCCCGCCCCCAGCAGCATCGGCAGATCGTTGGGCATGTCGCCGAAGGCCACCACCTGATCGATGCCGATTCCCAGCGGCGTGATCAGCTCCTCGATGCCGGTGGCCTTGGTGATCCCGGCCGGCACCACCTCGACCAGCCCGTTGTTGGTGGAATAGGTCATCTCCGCGGCGCTGCCGATATGCGGCGCCAGCTGCGCCGCCATGTCGGCACTGGCCGCCCCGGCCTGGCGGATCAGCAGCTTGATCGCCGGCTGGGACAGCAGGTCGGCCAGGGAGACCTCGGTGTTGTCCGGGTTGAGCCAGGCGTGTTCATAGCCCGGTGAGCTGACGAACTGCGGCGTCGCCGCGTCGTGTGCGCGCTCGCCGATGCGTTCCACCGCCAAACCCGCGCCGGGCAGGACGCGTCCGGCGACCTCGGCCAGTTTGACCAGGCTGTCGGCCGACAGCGTGCGCGCCGAGATCACCCGGTCGGTGTCGGGGTCGTAGAGGACCGCCCCGTTGGCGCAGACCGCCAGCGGGGCGAAGCCGAGCGCGTCGACGACCGGGGCGATCCAGCGCGGTGGGCGCCCGGTCGCCAAAATGAAGCCGGCGCCGGAGTCGACGGCCGCGTGCACCGCCGCCCGGGTGCGCGCGGTGATGTTCTCGGTGTTGTCGAGCAGGGTGCCGTCGACGTCGCTGGCGATCAGCGCGGGAACCGGGTACTCCATCAGCGCCGACTCAGTCCGGCCAGCGTGCGCCGCAGCCGGCCCCGCTGTGCCCGCTCGAGCCGCTTGCGATCGCGTTCGGCCAGTTCGGCTTCGCGCATCACCAGGGCTTCGGCCATGGTGGGGGCGCCGCCGCCGAGCCGCCGCGGCACCCAGTACGCGCCGGCGGGGTGCGGGTACTCCAGTTGCGCCTGGTCGAGCATGGCGGCCATGGTCTCACGCAGCGCGGCGGTGGTCGCCTCGACGTCACCGGTGGCGGCCATCGGCCGGCCGATCTTCGCCAGCACCGGAACGTGGTTGCGCCACAGGTTCTTCGGGTGATCCTTCGTCCATACCCGCTGCATGCCCCAGACGATGACCGGGATGATCGGGACACCGGCGGCGCGGGCCATCCGGGCGGCGCCGGTCTTGAACTCGCGCAGTTCGAAGCTGCGGCTGATGGTGGCCTCGGGATGCAGCCCGACCAGCTCACCCTCGCGCAGCCGCTGCACCGCCACGTCGTAGGCGCCGGCCCCGGCCGAGCGGTCGACCGGGATCAGCTTGATGTGCTTGATCACGTAGCTGATCACCGGCACCTCGGTCATCTCGGCCTTGATCATGAACCGCAACCGGCGGCGGCGCTGCAGGGCCGCCATCGAGGCCGGATACCAGTCCAGGTAGCTGGTGTGGTTGAGAGCGAGCACCGCCCCGCCGCGTTCGGGAATGTTCTCCAGGCCCTCGAAGGTCGGGTGCGGCCCGTTGGCCTTCACCAGCGCCGGGATCACGATCTCCAGGGTGCGGAAGAAGGGTTCAGCCATCCTCGGCGCTCCGTGTTCGGTGGGCCGCCCGCTGCGCCAGTTCGCGTTCGTCGAGGACGGTGGCCTCCGCCGGGGTGGGGGCGGTACCGCCCAGGCGCCGCGGCACCCAGTACTGGCCCGCCGGGTGCGGATAGTCCTGCTGGACGCCGGCCAGCATCGGCGCCATCTGCGCACGCAACGCGGCGCTGAGGCCGGCGGCGTCGCCGGCCGGGGCCAGCGGCGGGCCCGCCAGCACGGTGATCGGGATCCGGCTGCCGATCAGCCGCGCCCGCGGATGATCCTTGGTCCACAGCCGGTGGGCACCCCACACGATCAGCGGGACGATCGGCACCTGCGCCTCGAGCGCCATCCGGGCGGCCCCGGACTTGAACTCCTTCAGCTCGAAGCTGCGGCTGATGGTGGCTTCCGGGTAGACGCCGACCACCTCGCCGGAGCGCAGCGCGGCCACCGCGTGCCGGTAGGCGTCGGATCCGGCGCCGCGATCGACCGGGATGGTGCCGGTGTGGTGGATCAGGTAATTCACCACCCGCACCTGCTGCATCTCGGCCTTGATCATGAACCGCATCCGCCGGCCCCGACGATAGGCCGCCAGCGCCGCGGGCAGGAAGTCGACGTAGCCGGTGTGGTTGATCGCGATCACCGCGCCGCCCTCGGCCGGGATGTGCTCCAGGCCGCGAAAGTCGATGCGGGCGCCGGAGACCTTCACCGCGGTCACCGCTGTCAGCTCCAGCGCACGAAAAACCGGCTGCATGCCAGGGCTACTCCGCGGCGCCCGTCGCAGTCGGCGGCTGCGGGTCCCGGGCGGCCCGCGCCTCGGCCTTGCGGGCGGCTTCCTCGGCGTCGAGCCGCAGCGCCTCGGCCGGGGTGGGGGCACCGCCGCCGAGGCGGTGCGGCACCCAGAACTCGCCGGCCGGGTGTTCGGGATAGGCGTCCTGGGTCTGCTCGAGCAGGTGTTGCATGCGGGTCTGCAGCAGATCCCGCAAGTCCTCGACGGGCAGCGTCGGCGGTATCGGTTCGCCGACCGCCACCGAGATCGGCACCTTGGAGCGCCCCAGCCGTCTGGGGTGGTCCTTGGTCCAGACCCGCTGGGCGCCCCACACGATGTGCGGAATGATCGGCACCTGCGCCTCGAGTGCCATCCGGGCGGCGCCGCTCTTGAACTCCTTGAGCTCGAAGCTGCGGCTGATCGTCGCTTCCGGGTAGACCCCGACCAGCTCCCCGGCCCGCAGGTAATCGACGGCGGAGGCGTAGGCGTCGGCGCCCTGACCGCGATCGACCGCGATGTGCCGGCAGCCGCGCATGATCGGGCCGGTGAAGCGGTTGTCGAAGGTCTCCTTCTTGGCCATGAACCGCACCCGGCGCCGCGGTTTGTTGTCGTAGGCGGCCAGGCCGGCGAACGCGAAGTCGAGGTAGCCGGTGTGGTTGATGGCGACCACGGCGCCGCCACTGGCGGGGATGTTCTGCGCGCCGGTGACGGTGATCTTCACCCCCTGAAAGCGCCATAACGTGCGGGCGGTTGTCGCGACGCTCCCGTACCACGGCTCCACAGTCGTCCAGCCTAGGCGATGCCGCGGGCCGTGCCGCCGTTAAGCTCGGGAGGAATCTGCTACAGCGTCGGGAAGGTACTAGTGCGGGTCACCAGCGTCGGACACGCCGGCTTCCGGATCGAGACCGCCGCGGGCAGCATCCTGTGCGACCCGTGGGTGAACCCGGCCTACTTCGCGTCGTGGTTCCCGTTCCCGGACAACTCCACGCTGGACTGGGACGCCCTGGGCGACTGCGACTACCTCTACATCTCGCATCTGCACCACGACCACTTCGACCCGCGGCACCTGGCCGCCCACGTCAGCAAGGACGCGGTGGTGCTGCTGCCCGACTATCCGGTCCCGGATCTGCGCACCGAACTGGAGAAGCTGGGCTTCCACCGGTTCTTCGAGACCACCGACTCGGTGCGGCACACCGTGAGCGGCCCCAAGGGCGATCTCGACGTGATGATCATCGCGCTGCGTGCCCCGGCCGACGGCCCGATCGGCGACTCGGGGCTGGTGGTTTCCGACGGTGCGACCACCGTCTTCAACATGAACGACTCGCGCCCGATCGACCTGGACGTGCTCAAGGCGTTCGAGAACATCGACGTGCATTTGCTGCAGTACTCCGGGGCGATCTGGTACCCGATGGTCTACGACATGCCGGAGCGGGCCAAGGAGGCGTTCGGCATCCAGAAGCGGCAACGGCAGATGGACCGCGCCCGCCAATACGTCGCGCACGTCGACGCCCGGTGGGTGGTGCCGTCGGCCGGCCCACCGTGCTTTCTGGATCCCGAGCTGCGCTACCTCAACGACGACCACGGCGATCCGGCCAACATCTTCCCCGACGAGATGGTGTTCCTGGATCAGCTGCGCCGCAACGGCCACGACGGCGGACTGCTGATGATCCCCGGGTCATCTGCGACGTTCGCCGGGGCACAATTGGATTCGCTGACCCACCCGGTTGACGACGTCGAGGCGATCTTCACTTCCGGCAAGGCCGACTACATCGCCGCCTACGCCGATCGGATGGCGCCGGTGCTGGCCGCGGAGAAGGCGTCCTGGGCGCCGGCTGCCGGGCCGGCGATGCTGGAGCCGCTGCGGGCGCTGTTCGAGCCGATCATGGCCAAGAGCAACGAGATCTGCGACGGCATCGGCTATCCGGTGGAGCTGGTGCTGGACGGGTCGGATCAAAGCGGGGCCCATAGCGAAACCGTCGTGCTGGACTTCCCGAAACGCATGGTGCGCGAACCGGTTCCGGGCGAGAAGTTCCGTTACGGCTTCGGTATCCCGCCCGAGCTGGTGCGCACCGTGCTGCGCGACGGCGAACCCGACTGGGTCAACACCATCTTCTTGTCGACCCGATTCAAGGCTTGGCGGGTCGGCGGCTACAACGAGTACCTCTACACGTTCTTCAAGTGCCTCACCGAGGATCGGATCGTCTACGCCGACGGCTGGTTCGGGGAGAGCCACGACGACTCGGCGACGATCACCTTGGGCGACTGGCAGATTCAGCGCCGCTGCCCGCACATGAAAGCCGATCTGTCGAAGTTCGGGGTGGTCGAGGGCAACACTTTGACCTGCAATCAGCACGGCTGGCAGTGGGATCTGAAAACCGGCCGCTGCCTGACCGCCAAGGGCCACGAGCTGCGCTGCGAGAAGCTGTGAGCGGCTCCTACGACGACGGCCTGATCGCCCTGGACGGCAGGGCGATCACGTTGCGCCGCTACCACTTTCCCTCCGGCACCTCGAAGGTGATCCCGTTGTCGGCGATTCGCGGCTACCGCGCCGAACCGCTGGGCGCGCTGACTCACCGCTTCCGGCTGTGGGGCAGCTCGGATCTGCGCCGCTGGCTGCCGCTGGACATCAAGCGGCCGCTGCGATCCACCTTGATCACCCTGGATCTGCACGACAACCATTGGCCGCGGCCGGCGTTCACCCCGGCGGACCCGGAAACGTTCCGGGGGCTGCTCGACGAGCTGCTGGCGGGGGCGAACCCGAACTGAATTGACCCCGGCCACCGCGGTGGTAGCGTTGATCGCCGCGCAAGCTAAGGGGTCATCGGTGCACCTGGAGTCGATCAGCATCCCGCTGCTGGTCGCCGAGGCCGGCGGTGATCCGTGGGCGATCAACGCCGCGCTGCAGCACGGCCGGCCGGCCCAGATCGACAGTCTGGCGAAGGCATTTCACAACGCCGGGAGCTCCGCCGCCGAAGCCGATGCCAGTTTCGAGCAGGCCCGCAAGCGGTTCGAAGGCGCCTGGAACCGGGAGAACGGCGATCATCCGATCAACGATTCCGCGCAGGTGCGGCTGGTCACCACCTCGCTGGGAGTGCAGGCCGAGCAGCTGCCCAAGATCGCGGCCGATCTGGAGAGCATCGCCGCGGCGCTGGCCGAAGCACAGAAGTCGTCGGAGGCGTGCATCTCCGAGCTCGAGACCGTCCTCCAGGCGATTGACACCAACCTGACGCACTGGCTCGAGGTGGACAAGAACTCCGATCTGACCGCCGAGCAGCGCCGGGGAGTCCACGACCAGATCCACAACCTGCAGCAGGCAGCGATCGACGACACCAAAGAGACGCTGCGCCGCATCAAGGTCATCCGCGACGGCTACCTGGGCGCGCTGCGCGCCGCCGAGGCCCGGCTGCGCGCCGAGGGCTATGACCCGGGGCTGGTCAAAAACCTCGACCAGCCCACCTCGCCGCTGGGTGATCCGCTGATGCCGATCCCCCCGTCCGACACCGACCCGCAGGCCGTCACGAACTGGTGGAATTCGCTGACCCCGCAGCAGCGCGCGGCCTATCTCGCGCAGCACGACCCGGGCCTGGGCAACCTCAACGGCATCCCTGCCGACGCCCGCAACGAAGTCAACCTCGCGGTGATGCACGACGACCTCAACCGGGTGCGCGACCTGGCAAACCTGCGCGGCGTCTCCGTCGACGACGTGCTGCGCAACCCCGGCGTCTACGGCCTGTCGGCCGGTGATGCCACCCGCTATGCCAATGCGGTGCAGACCGAAAAGGGCTTGCAGCACATGGCGGGCAAGGTCAACCCCGACGGCACGACCGCGCGTCAGGCCCTGCTGTGGGCGTACGACCCGTCGGCGTTCAACGGTCAGGGCACGGCGGCGGTCGCGCTCGGCAACCCCGACCATGCCGCCAACACCGCGGTGGTGGTTCCCGGCACCGGCAACAGCGTGCAGCAGGGCTGGCTGGAGAGCAGCGACGCCACCAACCTCTACGACCAGATGCGGTTGGCCAATCCCGGTGAGTCGACGTCGGTGCTGGCCTGGATGGGCTACGACGCCCCGGACAGTCCGGCAGACCTGCGAATCGCCACGCCCTGGCTGGCGCGTGACGGTGGCGAGCTGTTGGCCGCTGACGTCAACGGCCTGTCGGCGACCCACGACGCCGGATTGTCGTCGCACGTGACGGTGATCGGCCACTCCTACGGCGCCACCACGGTGGCCGACGCGTTCGCCAACAGCGGGATGCACGCCAACGATGCGGTGCTGATCGGTTGCCCCGGAACGGATGTGGCGAAAAGCGCCGCCGATTTTCATCTCAACGGCGGCCAGGTCTACGTCGGCGCGGCCTCCAGCGATCCGGTGTCGTGGCTGGGCCAGTCCGGGCTGGCGCCGGACTTCATCAACCACACCATGCACCACCCGCTGGGCGAGATGGCCGGGCTGGGCACCGATCCGGCCGGCGATTCCTTCGGCTCGGTGCGTTTTCGGGCCGAGGCGGTCGGTCACCAGGGGCTGGCGTTCGGCGATCACTCCCGCTACTACGACGTGGGCAGTGAATCCTTGCGGGCGATGACCGACATCGCCGCCGACAAGGGGCACTCACTGGCCGACGGGGGCCTGATCGCCGACGGCCGCCGCCAGGCCCACATCGGTTTGCCGGAGAAGGTCCACGTCCCGTTCCTCGGGGAGGTCGACCTGCCGCACGTGGACACCCGGATCCCGGGCACCCCGGCACTCATCGACCCGGAAGGCAAACGTGCACCAGCAACGATCACCGATGATCACCAATACCGCTGACCGCACCTGGCGCCGGGCGGTGGCGCTGGTTGCGACGGCACTGATAGGAGGGTGCGCGATGTCTGCCCACGACCGGCGAAGCGAACTCGAAGGGCCGGAACTGACCGACGAACAGACTCGGGCCCAGGTCGTCGAGCCGGCCAAGGCGATCGTGCAGGGCGCAGACCTGCGCGATTTCACCGCCTCGTTTCGGTTCGAATCCTGCAACGACCAGAACGAGGCGCCCTACCGCGGCGTCGCCGAGGTGGTCTTTACGTTTCCGGTCGACGCCGACAAGCAGGCCTATATCGACCACGTCGCGGCGGTGATGACCCGGCTCGGCTGGGATGAGGGTCCACCGGCGGGCAAGATGCCGTACGGCCGGGTGCTGCACCAGGGACAGCTGATGGCGATCATGGCACCCGAGCCGGACCATCCCCGCTTCGGCAGCATCGATATCTACGGCGAATGCCGCAACCTGACCGATCAGCGCAGCCGCGGTGGGCTGGGCCGCCAGGACATCGCCGGTGAGCTGGCCGGCTGACCTAGTTCCGGTCCGCCAGCACCGCATGGGCGGCGTTGTAGCCGGGAATGAACGTGATCCCCGGGCCGCCGTGACAGCCCGCGCTGCCCAGATACAGTCCCTCGACCGGTAGCGGTTGCCCCACGAAGCCCCGGGGCCCGGGCCGGTTGGGCCCGATCTGGTCGGGGTTCAACAGGCCATGGCAGTAGTCCCCGCCGGGCGCTCCGAACATGGTGCCCATATGGCGTGGCGTGAAGGTGGTGTGGCGGGTGATGCTGCGCTCGAAATTCGGTGCCAGCCTGGTGATCTTGTCGATCACTCGCCGGCCCATCTCGACCTTCATCTCGCCGTAGTTGCCGTCGCCCTCGATCGGGAACCACAGCGCGAACGCCGACGCCGCGTGCTTGCCCGGCGGGGCCAGCTCGGGATCGTGCAGCGACGGGATCTGCAGCACCACGGTCGGATCGGCCGGGACGATGCCGCGGCGCGCATCCTCCCACTGCTGCTGCACTTCCTCGGGCGTGCAGAAAATTCCCAACGAGGCCTGCATCGCGGGGTCATTGAGCGCCTCGTAGGGTGTGGCGAACACCGGCGCCTCGTCCAGCGCGAAATGCATCTGCAGATAGCTGCCGCGATGGTCGGTGCGGGCATAGCGGGCGCGGACGTCGTCTGGAACCGCAGCCGGGTCAAGCAGTCCGGTGACGGTGGCGTCGGGCGCGATCGCCGAAACCACCACCGGTGCGCTCACGGTGTCGCCGGCCTCGGTGCGCACGCCGCTGACCGCCCCATCGGCGACAAGGATCTCCGCGACCGCGGTGCGCAGCCGCAGCTGTCCGCCCAGGCCGGTGAATGTGTCGCACAGGTGCCCGGTGAGCGCGCCGATTCCGCCGCGCAGCTTCTTCATCAGCACGGTGTTCTCGTCGGGCACACCCAGGCCGTAGGCCAGTGCCGCGGCACTGCCGGGGGTGGCGGGCCCGCGGTAGAGGGTGTTGACGGCCAGCACGGTGAAGGAGCCGCGCAGCGCCGCGTGCTTCTCGCGATCGGGCAGGTACCGGTCCAGCACGTCGGTGACCGATCCGAACAGCATGTCGTCGATGGCTGAGCGCTCGAATTCATTTGCGGCGCAGGCGTACATCTCGTCGAGGGATCGCGGCGCCCGACCCGCCTCGAAGCGCCCCAACGCCCGGGTGGGCGCCTGACTCCAGGCCAGCAACCCGGCCATGCCGTTGACCGCCTCGGCGCCATGCACCTCACTGAGGTGGGTGAACAGCTTCACCGGGTCGGTGTACTGGATCAGCGGGTCGTCACCGACGCCGCGCATCGCCACCGACATGACCTCGAGGTCGATGCTCTCCAGACCGTCGAGGCCCAGCTCCGCGCTGACCGCGGCCGACGTCGGGAACTGCACCGAGCCGGCGATCTCGAACCGATAGCCGTCGAACAGCTCCACCGTGGAGGCCATCCCGCCGGCGTAGCGCCCGGCCTCCAGGCACAGCGTGCGCAGTCCGGCGCGCTGCAGGATGAGCGCCGCGGCCAGGCCGTTGTGTCCGGCGCCAATGACGATCGCGTCGTAATCGGTCATCCATCCGCCCCTTCCCGCTTTCGGAGGAACGCTGACATGAGTGGATTGTTTTGTCAATATTGACGTAACTTGAGGTTGCCCAGCGAGTCCAGCGCGGTACGGCACATCCGGGCCAGCTCGGCCAGCGAGCGGTCCGCACCCAGCATCCAGACCTCCATCGCAGCGAACACGGCGGCCGCGATGCAGCGGGCCGTCACGGCCACGCGCAGCGGGTCAGCTGATTCGTTCGCCGCGGTCGCCCGCAGCCGCTCGGCCACCGCGTCAGCGAAATCGGTCTCCACCTGCCGGATATGGCGCACGATCCGCTCCGGATCGAGTTCCTCGGCACGCAGTGCAGCGATGCGGGTCACTGCCTCGACGTCGTAGGGGAACGCGAAGATGGCCGCCTGGACCGCCTCGATCATCGGCTCGGCGGCCGGGCGGGCGGCCAGGGCGCTGCGGAACCACTGCAGTCCGGCGTCGTAGTCGGCGAACAGCAGATCGTGCTTGGAGGTGAAGTGCCGATAGAACGTTCGCAGTGACACCCCGGCGTCGGCGGCGATCTGCTCGGCGGAGGTGTCCTCCACACCCTGCGCCAAGAAGCGGACCAGCGCGGCCTGGCGCAACGCTTCGCGGGTGCGTTCGCTGCGGGCGGTCTGGGGCGCTCTGGGCATGCCGGTAAACGTACCTCAGCGCGAGCGGACCAATAATGTCATTATTGACAAAACTGGCGGCGGGCGGTGAGACTGACCGCATGATCTCGCTCATCGTGCATGCAGTGCTCGGCCTGGCGACTATCTGGTGGATCGTGGCGTCCAACCGCGCGGTCTTCGCGAAACCCTCTGGGGGCAGCGCTTTCTCACTTCTGGAGATCGTGTACTTCGCGATCGGGATCGCTTCGATCGTGCTGGGTTGGTACTTCAACATCCGGTTCGTCCAGGAATACGCGCACGGCCCCAACCACAATCCGATCTGGGGGCCGGGCAGCTGGACGCAGTACATCCAGCTGATGTTCACCAATCCGGCGGCCGGCTCGGCCAGCCAGGACTACACCATCATCAACGTGATTCTGCTGCCGCTGTTCACCATCGCGGATGGCTACCGGCGCGGGCTGCGGCGTCCCTGGCTGTATTTCGTCTCGAGCCTGTTCACCAGCTGCGCGTTCGCCTACGCGTTCTACTTCGCCACCATGGAACGCCAGCGCCGCCACGCCCCGGCTCCCACGTCGCGGGTCGTGGCAGAGCTGTAGCGAAAGCGCCGCGCGATAGGCTGGCCGCGTCGACGGGAGGGATGTCGTGGCCAAGCCGGTGGCGCCGCGCGGATCCGCGCGCGAGCGGGTGCTGCAGGCGGCGTTGGCCCTGTTCGTGGAGCACAGCGTGGGCGGTACGTCCATGCAGATGATCGCCGACCGGCTGGGCGTGAGTAAGCCGGCCGTCTACTACCAATTCCGGTCCCGAGACGACATCGTCATCGCCCTGGTGCAGCCGATGTTCGACGACATCGTCCGGGTCATCAAAATCGCCCAGGCCATGCCCACTCAGCAGGGCAAGCGCGATGTGACGGTCAGCGGCGTCGTCGAGCTCGCGGTGCGATATCGCCGGCTGACCTTCCTGTTCTATGACCGCGCCGTGGAGCACGCCATACGTTCCCGCGAAGACTTCATGGCCGTCGGCGATGACGCCGCGGCGATCCTGCACGGTCCCGATCCGGATGCGGCGGCCCGCGTCATCACCACGGCGCTGATGGCGGGGACCTTCACCGCGGCAGCCGATCCGGAACTCGAGGACATCGCCGACGAGGAGCTACACGAGATCCTGCTGGCCACCGCACGCCGGGTGATGGCACCGCTGACTTAAAAGTCAGATCCAGTTCCACACCCCCATGTCGGCAGCGGGGTGCTGCTCGCACACGTCGGTGGTCCGGGCAGCAACACCGTGGTTGTTGAAGAACAGCTTGGCCCAGTTCGGCAACGCGAAAGCAAGCTTCTCGTAGTAGATGTCGGTGGCCAGGTTCTCCGAGTAGGCGCGCCGGCCCGGGTAATCCATGGAGTAGAACCAGTGAATCCGGTCCTGCACCGCCTCATGTACCTGCGGGGACTTGTTGTTGTAGTCGATCATGTAGCGCTCGTAGTAGACCGGCGCGACATCGCGGGCGGCCGCCATGAGCTGCTCGGCGGTACAGCCGGTGTGCAGCATCCGGTTGGGAATCGGGAAGTTCTCCGTCGCATCCGCCTACGCGGCCAAGGCTCCGAACCTCATCACCAACCTCCCCGATGCGCTCCACCACCAGACCCGACGAGCTCGTCGCGCGGGTTGCGCTGCAACGGCGCCGGCCAGGGAGAGGGCTTGGGCCGCAGCCGCGGCACCTGCGGCCACCAGAACCATTTGCCGAGCAGCGTCGCGATCGACGGCGTCATGAACGAGCGGATGATCAGGGTGTCCAGCAGCAGACCCAAACCGATGGTGGTGCCGACCTGACCGATCACGCGCAGCTCACTGATCGCCATCGTCATCATCGTGAAGGCGAACACCAATCCCGCCGCGGTGACCACCGACCCGCTGCCGCCCATCGCCCGGATCATGCCGGTGTGCAGGCCGGCGTGGATCTCCTCCCGCAGGCGGGAAACCAGCAGCAGGTTGTAGTCGGCACCCACCGCCAACAGGATGATCACCGCCATGGCCATCACCATCCAGTGCACCTGCAGACCGATGATGTTCTGCCACAGCAGCACCGACAACCCGAATGCGCTGCCCAGTGATACCACCACCGTGCCCACGATCACCAGCGCGGCCACCACGGCACGGGTGATCACCAGCATGATGATGAAGATCAGGCACAGCGCCGCCACGCCGGCGATCATCAGGTCGTAATTGGAGCCCTCCTGCATGTCCTTGAACATCGCGGCGGTCCCACCGACGTAGATCTTCGAGCCCTCCCACGGGGTGGTCTTGATGGCTTCCTTGGCGGCAAGCTTGATCGCATCGATGTGCTTGATGCCGTCCGCGCTCAGGGGATCGCCCTCGTGGTTGACGATGAACCGCACGGCACGCCCATCCGGCGACACGAAATTCTTCATGCCACGCTGGAACTCGGCGTTGTCGAAGATCTCCGGCGGCAGATAGAACGAGTCGTCGTTGCGGGCCTTGTCAAAGGCCTCCCCCATCGCGGCGGGATCTCCCTGGGCTTCCTGCGCCTGCTTGGCCAGCCCGCTCTGGGTGGCATACGTGGTCAGCATCATCGCCTTGGTGTTCTTCATCATCTGGATCATCGGCGGCATCAGCGTGAGCATCTGCGGCAGCTGCGCGGCCATCGCGTCCATGTCCGGGACGATCTGCTTGAAGTTGTCGGTCATGGTGTCCACGCCGTCCATGGCATCGAAGACCGACCGCAGCGCGTGGCAGACGGGAATATCGAAACAGTGTGGCTCCCAGTAGAAGTAGCTGCGCATCGGCCGGAAGAAGTCGTCGAAGTCGGCGATCTTGTCGCGCAGTTCTTCGATGTCATCGACCATCAGGTGCATCTTGCCCACCATGCGCCCCATGGTGGCGTTCATCTCCTCCATCAGCTCGATCATCTTCGTCATCGTGTCGATGTTGACCTGCATCTCCTCGGCCTGGGCCAACATCTCCGCGGTGCGGTCGTCATTGAACTTGCGAGTCATGTCCTGGCTGACGGCCTGCATGCCAAGCATGTAGCCGAAGGTGGAGTGCTCCATCGGAATGCCCTGCGGCCGGGTGATGGACATGACCCGGGACACTCCCTCCACCCCGGTGACTCGCTTGGCGATTCGCTCGATCACCAGAAAGTCCCCGGAGTTTCGAATGTCGTGGTCGGTTTCGATCATGAGCATCTCGGGGTTCATCCGCGCGGACGGAAAGTGCCGATCCGAGGCCAGGAACCCTTGGTTGGCGGGTAGGTCCGCGGGCATGTAGGCGCGATCGTTGTAGCCGGGCTTGTATCCGGGCAGCGCGAGGATGCCGACCAGGGCTGCTGCGGTGGCGGCGATCAGAATCGGTCCCGGCCAACGGCTTACGGCCGCGCCGATCTTCCGCCAACCGCGCCCCCGGTCGGCCCGCTTGGGTTCCAGCAGGGTGCCGAACCGACTGGCCACCACGATGACGGCGGACCCCATCGTCAGCGAGGTGATCACAACGATGGTCATGCCGATCCCCAGCGGAATCCCCAGTGACTGGAAGTAGGGCAACCGGGTGAAGTGCAGGCACAGCGTGGCGCCTGCGATGGTCATGCCCGAGCCGAGCACCACATGGGCGGTGCTGCGAAACATGGTGTAGTACGCCTGTTCCCGGTCTTCGCCGGCACTTCGCGCTTCCTGGTATCTGCCGATCAGGAAGATCGCGTAGTCGGTGGCCGCCGCGATCGCCAGGGTGACCAGCAGGCTGGTGGCGAACGGCGAAAGCCCGATCAGCCCGTGATAGCCCAGGAATGCCACGATGCCCCGGGCCGACGCCAGCCCGGTCACCACCATCGCCAGCGCCAACGCAACGGTGGTGATGGATCGGTAGACCATCAGCATCATGGTGATGATGACCACGAAGGTCAGCGATTCGATCACGTGCATGCTGCGGGTGCCGGCTTTGTCCTGATCGGCGGCCAGCGCCGCGCCGCCGGTCACATAGGCCTTGACGCCCGGCGGTGCGCTGACACTGTCGACTGCTTGGTTGACCGCTTTGACCGATTCGTTGGCCAGCGCCTCGCCCTGATTGCCCGCGGTATAGATCTGCACATAGGCGCTTTTGCCGTCCGGGCTCTGAGCCCCCGCGGCGGTGAGGCGATCACCCCAGAAATCCTGGATGTGTTCGACATGGGTGGTGTCGGTCTTGAGTTTGGCGATGATCTGGTCGTAGTAGTGGTGGGCTTCAGCGTCCAGGGCACCGTGCGACTCGTCGGCCTCGAGGACCAGCATGACCGAGCTGTTGGAGGTGAACTCCTTGAACACCTCGCCCTGACGTTTGACCGCGATCATCGACGGCGCCTCGTCCGGGGTCATCTGGACCGCGGCCATCTCGGCGACCTTCTCCAGCTGGGGAACGGTCACGTTCGCCAGGACGATGATCCCGATCCAGCCCAGCATGATCGGAATGGCCAGCCGCCGTATCCATTTGGCAATCCGGCCGGGCTTGGCGTGCTCAGCAACAGCGGGGATGACCCCGGTCGGCGCATCGGGGGGGAAGTTGCGCGTGGAAGTGCTCATGCAGATTTCACCAAGCAGAAGGTCAGGGCGCTGGCGCCGGTGGTGGTTCTCTCGTCTTTGAGCTCGTTGTCGATGCTGATCCGGCAGCCCAGCGTGGAGCCTTTGCCCTGCGCGTAGAGGTTCGGCGATACCGCGGACAACGTGGTGCTCAGGGTCACCGACCAGGGCAGCGTCGCGGCGTCGACGCGCTGCGGCCTGCTGTTGAGGTCGAGGTAGCTGATGTCCGCAGTCGCGCCGGGTTCACCGAAGACCTCATAGGTGACGACCTTGGGGTTGTACGGCTTGGTGTCGTCGACCTTGGTGCTGATTAGGCTGGCGTTCTCACCGCCGAAGTAGGTGCGCACCCGTAGGACGGTCAGCGTCCCGAGCACCACCACCACCACGATCAGCAGTGGCATCCACGCCCGCTTCAGCGCCTTCATCGATCAGACCCCGCCTTGCTGACCACCACCAGGACATGGGTGTCGGCCGCGAACCGATTCGCCGTGGCGCCCAGTTCGGCGATCGCATTGAACAACGGGTGGTCGCCGGCCACGATCTCCGGCGCATCAACCACATAAGCGGTGACACCCGGGGCCATCCAGCCGGCGCCCGACTCGGAGGATTCGGGCCGGGAAGGCCTGTGCACCTGTGGGTTCAGCATCAGCGGCGTCCCTTTCAGCCCGGATCAGCGGTTATGCGCGACGGGAAGTTAAGTTATACGATCAGTAAAGTCGAATCAAGCGATCGGTCAGTAAAACTGTGCGGCGTGGTTCACGTCTGTGCTCGGTCGACCGGAGCAGGGAGGCATGCAGTGGCGAAGACGGTGGCGCCGCGGGGTTTCGCGCGCGACCGCGTGTTGGAGGCGGCGCAGGAACTGTTCGTGCAGCACGGCGTGAGCGGCACGTCATTGCAGATGATCGCCGACCGGCTCGGCGTCAACACCTCAGCGGTGTACTACCAGTTCCGCTCCAAGGACGACATCGTGGCCGCGGTGTTCCGTCCGGCGTTCGAGGACATCGCCCGAGTCGTCAAGATCGCCGAGGTGATCTCGTCCCGGCAGGTCCGGCAGGAGGCCACCATCAGCGGCATGATCGAACTGGCCGTCCGGCACCGGCGCACCACCGCCCTGGCCTACGCCGACCCGGCTGTCGCCGTGGTGATCGAGGCCATCGCCGAGTTCCGGGACGCTGTTCGCAGTCTCCAGGCCATCCTGGCCGGCCCGGAACCCGATCCGGCGGCACGCACCGCGGTGGCAGTGCTGGTGTCCGGGATCTTCGGCGCGGCAGCCGATCCCGCCGTTGCCGACATCCCCAACGAAGAGCTGCACCGGATGCTGCTGGACTGCTCGCGCAGACTCATCGCCGCCTGACGACGGCGCCAAGGACAAGCCGTTCGCCCCCAGAGCCGGTGGATCCCGGCGCCGGCACCATATAGATCATTGCCCGCCCTTGAGCGACAACCGCCGCTACGTCGTCCGACCCCCCAGCTGCACCCGCCACGGTCCGTGCAGCATCAGTCGTCCACGGAGGGGCCCCGGAGACCTCTCACCTCCACTGCGGCGAACGCGAACGGTGATCCCCGACGACGGCGCCAACCCGACATAACGCGAGTTGTCGCTGAAAGGCGGGCAACAATCACATACCCGAGCTTGGGCGCGTGGCTTCTGACCCCGGCCCCGGGTCACAGCGGCTGAAAGATCAACGGGCGCTACCGGCGCGAAGACCTAGCACGAAGGCTCCAGAATCTCCGCCCCGACGTACGGCACCAGCGCGGCCGGCACCCGCACACTGCCGTCGGGCTGCTGATGGTTCTCCAGGATCGCCACCAACCAGCGGGTGGTGGCCAGCGTGCCGTTGAGCGTCGCGGCCGTCTGCGGCTTGCCGTTGTCGTCGCGGTAACGGGTGGCCAGCCGGCGCGCCTGGAAGGTGGTGCAGTTCGACGTCGAGGTCAACTCCCGATAAGTGCCCTGCGACGGCACCCAGGCCTCGCAGTCGAACTTGCGCGCCGCCGACGAGCCCAGATCACCGGCGGCGACGTCGATCACCCGATAGGGCACCTCGATCTGCGCCAGCATCTCGCGCTGCCAACCCAGCAGCCGTTCGTGCTCGGCCTCGGCCTCGGCGGGCCGGCAGTAGACGAAGCCCTCCACCTTGTCGAACTGGTGCACCCGGATGATGCCGCGGGTGTCCTTGCCGTAGCTGCCGGCCTCCCGGCGGAAACACGACGACCACCCCGCGTAGCGCAGCGGCCCGCTGGACAGATCCAGGATCTCGTCGGCGTGATACCCGGCCAGCGGAACCTCGGAGGTGCCGACCAGGTAGAGGTCGTCGGCCTCGAGCCGGTAGACCTCCTCGGCGTGGGCACCCAAAAACCCGGTGCCGGACATGATCTCGGGCCGCACCAGCGCCGGGGTGATCATCGGGGTGAAGCCATTGTCGACCGCGACCCGCAGCGCCAACTGCAGCAACCCGAGCTGCAGCAGCGCACCCCGGCCGGTCAGGAAGTAGAACCGTGAGCCGGAGACCTTGGCGCCACGGCCCATGTCGATCAGGCTCAGCGACTCGCCGAGCTCCAGGTGGTCCCGCGGGTCCGGGATCGCCGGCGGCTCACCGACCACCTCGAGCACTGTGAAGTCGTCGGCCCCGCCGGGCGGTACCCCGTCGATGACGACGTTCGGGATCGCCATATGCGCACCGGCGAACGTCGCCTCGGTGTCGGCCTGGGCGGTTTCGGCGGCTTTGACCTGCTCGGCCAACTCCTTGGCCCGCGCCAGCAGGACGGGGCGCTCCTCGGGCGACGCCGCGCCGACGGACCGGCTGGCCGCCTTCTGTTCGGCGCGCAGGTTGTCGGCCGCCGCGATCGCCGAACGCCGCGCGGTGTCGGCGGCCAGCAGGGCATCCACCAGGGCCGGGTCCTCACCGCGGCCCACCTGAGAGCGGCGGACACGGTCGGGGTCTTCACGCAGCAGGTTCAGGTCGATCACGGCGCAACCCTACAACTCCGCCGGTGGCATCACTTTCGCATCATTTGTCACGCGTGGGCGCCTGCCTGTCAGAATGGACCGGATGTCGAAGGCAGCCGACCAGGAAAATCCACCCGCCACGCGGGTGTCTTGGCTGCGCACGCTGCAGGCGGCCGCCACCCGCCGCACCCTGCTGTTGACCGCGCTGGGCGGGCTGCTGATCGCCGGGCTGGTGACCGTGGTTCCGGTGGCGGGCGACGGGAACGGCGGGTTGCTCGGGCACCTGCGCTCCGAGCCGGCCGCCGGCACGGGCGGTAAAGGCGGCGGGCCCGGGCTGGGCATCGGGATCGGGAGGGGCAACGAAGCGATCGATCGCGCGGTCGCCGGCGACTGCCTGAACTGGCCGGAGAACGACCTGGACGGCGCGACGGTGGTCCGCTGCGCCGAGGAGCACAAGTTCGAAGTCGCCGGGCCGGTGGACATGAGGATGTTCCCGGGTGCCGAGTACGGCCCGGACGCCCCGCCGCCGACGACCGCCCGCATCGAGCAGATCACCCAGGAACAGTGCGAGTCCTCGGTGCGCCGCTACCTCGGCCCGAAGTTCGACCCACACAGCAAGTTCGTGGCCAGCATGTTGTGGGCCGGCGAGCGGGCCTGGCGCCAGCACGGTGAGCGCCGGATGCTGTGCGGCCTGCAACTGCCGGGCGTGGGCGGCCAGCAGATCGCTTTCACCGGCAAGGTCGCCGACATCGACCAGTCCAAGGTCTGGCCACCGGGCACTTGCCTGGGCATCGATCCGGCCACCAACCAGCCCAACGACGTCCCGGTCGACTGCGCGGCGCCGCACACCAAGGAGGTCACCGGCACGGTCAATCTGGCCGAGCGGTTCCCCGACGCGCTGCCACCGGAACCCGAGCAGGACGCCTTCATCAAGGACACCTGCACCCGGCTCACCGATGCCTATCTGGCGCCGGTGCAGTTGCGCGACACCACCCTGACGCTGACCTACGCCACCGTGTCGCTGCCGAGCTGGTCGGCGGGCAGCCGCGAGGTGGCGTGCAGCCTCGGCGCCACGCTGGGCAACGGCGGCTGGGCGGCTCTGCTCAACAGCGCCCGCGGGTCGTTGCTGATCAACGGCCAGCCACCGGTCCCGCCGCCGTCGATTCCCGCCGAGCGGCTGAACCAACTGCCCGCCGGTAGCCAGCCCCGGTGAGTGTGCAGATGGACCCGGACCGGTTCGACGAACTGGTCTCCGACGCATTGGATCTGATCCCGCCCGAACTGGCGGCCGCCATCGACAACGTGGTGGTGCTGGTGGAGGACCGCAACGACGAGGAACCCGAGCTGCTCGGGCTGTATGAAGGGGTGGCGTTGACCGAGCGCGACTCGAACTACGCCGGATCACTGCCGGACACCATCACGATCTACCGGGACGCGCTGCTGGAGATGTGCGGCTCCGACGACGAGGTCGTCGACGAGGTGCGGATCACGGTGATCCACGAGATCGCCCACCACTTCGGCATCGACGACGACCGGCTGCACGAACTGGGCTGGAGTTGAGCCCAGGCGTCTCGCCGTCCCATAACTTTCAAAAGTTATGATTCCATACGCAGGTGCCGCGCCTGGTTCAAACTTATGCATAATAGGGTGGTATGGACACGCGAGACCTCATTACTGGCGGCGAAGACCTGACGACGGAGTTCAAGGTCGACGTCAATGACAGGGAACTCGTGAAGGCGGTCGCATGCTTGGCTAATGGCGCGGGGGGCACGCTCCTAATCGGCGTCGAGGACGACGGCTCGGTCGTCGGCGCGAAACCGCGGCATGGCACTCTCACCGAACCGCACCGCGTCGCGGCGTACATACAAGCCAGCACCGAACCCGCGCTGGCTGTAGATGTAACGCTCGAGACGGTCGACAACTTGGACGTTGTCCGTATCGACGTGCCTCGCGCCGACCCCGGCCCGGTTGGCACCCGTCAGGGCGTGTTTACCAGACGTGTCATTGACACCGCGGGCAAGCCGGCCTGTATTCCGATGACTCCGCACGAAATCGTCAGCATGGGGATGGTCACGCGCGGTCAGGACTACGCCGCGGCGAGTGCGCGGGGCGCAACGGCGGACGATCTCGACTCCCAAGAGTTCGACCGATTCCGGAAGCTGTGCCGAGTGGCTGGCGACGATCTCGGACAACTATCCGACACGGACATACTCAAGGCATTGGGACTGGTGCCCCTGAACGAACCGATCAGCTTGGGTGCAATCCTGCTATTCGGCACGCAATCGGCCGTAGAACGCTGGATTCCCAACGCCGAGTTCCTGTTCCAGGATCTGCGATCCGGCCAGCAGGTCAACATCCGAATCGTTGCGCCACTGTTGCGGTCCGCCGAAGAACTCCGCCGGCTTGTCGACGAACGTAACACCGTCACCGAGCTCACGGTCGGGCTGCAACGTGTCGAGATCCCACTGATTCCGTCGGCCACCCGCCGCGAAGCTACCACCAACGCCATCGTGCACCGCGATTACGCCACACTCGGCCCAACGGTCGTGCAGATCACCGATAGCGCATTCGTAGTCTCGAACCCGGGCGGCTTTCCGCCGGGTGTGACGATTCTGAACATCCTCGACCAATCCCGGCCCCGCAGCCCAATTCTCGCCGAAGCATTCAAGCGCGCCGGCCTTGTCGATCGGCGCGGCAAGGGTGTCAATGACATGTACGAGCAACAGCTACGCGCTGGACGTGATGCCCCGGACTACTCGCGCAGCACGCCTGACTCCGTCGTAGTCACCGTCCCTCTTGCTGATGCGGACCTTGACCTCGTCCGTTTTCTATTGACCTGGGAGGACGAGAATCAGCACCCGCTCACCCTCGACGAATTGCGGATGGTGCATGAGGTGAAGTCGTCTGGATCGGCAACCAGCATGGAGGTCGCCGAAGCCTTGGGCATCATCCCTGGGAGCGCCCGGAACGTACTGGCTCGACTGGTCGAACTGGGGATCCTCGAGGCTCGCGGCGCGGGACGGAGTCGCAAGTTCCACCTCACGGCGCGCTTCTACGACTTAGCCCAAGACCGCAATGCCTACGTCCGTATTAAGGGCGCGGACCCGCTTCAACAAGAGCGGATGATTCTCGACTACGTAAAGGCGTACGGATCGATTAGCCGAAGTCAGGCAGCTCAGCTGTGCCAGACCACCCCCCTGCAAGGTCGCGCGATCTTGAAACGGTTAGTTGACGACAACCGCTTGACCCTCGAAGGGGAGCGGCGCGGCGCCCGCTACGTTCTGACCCACGCAACAGGTTAACGCCGGATCCCGCGGTTCATAACCATCAAAACGGCGCGGCAGAACGATGTTGTCGGCACGCAGTGCTAGGAACGACGCATGGATGACCACTGCCGAGCCTGCCGGGCGGGGCTGGAGCACTGCCACGGCACCCTCATTCACCACGTGCTGCAGACCGCCGAGTGCACCGAGGACGGCTGCCCCGGCGAGGTGCTGCTGCACGCGTTCACGCTGGACTGCGAGGCGGTCGGCTGCCGCTGCGCCGAGGTCTACGCGCTGGCGATTTAGCCCATCGGGTCGGTGTCGGAGCGCAGCGCGTCGCCGACCGGGTCCGTACCGGGTTCGGGATAAAACGGCGGCGTCAACGCGCCCCACTGCACGCAGCTCCACCGGCCGTCGGTGATCGGTGAGAGCACCACCGCCTCGGTGTTGTTCAGGTGGTTGTCCAGCACGAAACTGCCGTCCACCCCGGCCAGGGTGGCCGCCGCCAGGCGGATCGCCGCGCCGTGGCTGACCACGACGATGTCGCCGGTCCAGTCGTCGTCGTCGAGGTAGCGCATCCGCAACTCGGTGACCACCGGCAGATAACGGTCCAGCACCTGCTCGGCCGTCTCACCGCCGGGCAACGCGACCCCCGGTTCGCCGGAGTGCCAGCGCTGATAGATCGCGTTGAACTCGGCGATCGCGTCGTCGTCGTTGCGGTCCTCCAGCGCCCCGGCCTGCACCTCGTGGATGCCGTCGAGGGCGCGGGCGACCAACCCGAAGCGGCCACTGATCTCCGCGGCGGTCTGCACGGCCCGGGTCGCCACCGAATGAGCGACAAGCGCCGGACGGTGCACGCCGTTGCCCGCGAACGCCCGCGCCTGATCGCGGCCCAACGGAGTCAGCTCCGATCCGGGCGGGCGGGTGTCGAGCCGACGCTCGACATTGCCGTAGGACTGCCCGTGCCGCACCAGCACCAGCCGGCCGCTCACGTCGCCGCCTCCGTCCGGCCGGCCGGCCCCGCGGGCCAGGAACCCAGATATCGCACGTCGGCGCAGCGCTGGCGCAGCGCCTGCAGTGCCTCGCCGACGGCGGGATCGTCGATGTGCCCCACACAGTCCAGGAAGAACAGGTAGGTGCCCAGCTCGGTGCGGGTCGGGCGGGACTCGATCCGGGTCAAATCGATACCGCGGCTGCCGAATTCGGTCAGCGCCGCGGCCAGGGCGCCGGGTGCGTTGTCCAGCCGCAGCACCACCGACGTCCGGTCGGCGCCGGTGCGCGGCGGCGGCGTCGCGGGCGTGCCCACCAGTACGAAACGGGTACGCGCGTTGGGTTCGTCGATGACGCCTTCGGCCAGGGTGAGCAGCCCGCGCTGTTGCGCGGCCAGTGCGGTGCTCACACCGGCGTCGGCCTCGCCGTCGCAAACCTGCTGCGCGGCAGCGGCATTGGAGTTCGCCGGCACGATGTGCGCCTGCGGCAGGTGCTCGGCCAGCCAGCGTCGCACCTGGGCACCGGCCACCGGGTGAGCGGCCACGGTGCGGATGTCGGCCGCCACCCGCCCGGGCGCGACGACAACCGAGAACGCGACGTCCAGGGCGGTTTCGGCGAATATCTGCAGCGCCGAGCCGACCGCGAGCCCGTCCAGGGTGGGTGTCACCCCGCCCTCGATCGAGTTCTCGATCGGCACGCAGGCGTACTCGGCGGCGCCGGTACGCACCGCCTCCAGGGCGGCCGGCGTGCTCTCGGCCGGCACGGCGCGATGCTCTTGATGGCCACAGCCGGGAACCAGTCCGGCGCCGGTCAACGCGAGCAGCGCCGCTTCGGTGAAGGTCCCCGCCGGGCCGAGATAGCTGATGCGGGTCACGGCACAACCCTATCGGCCGTGGCCCGGCCGGGGCCTCGGCGCCGCCTTCACCGGCGGCGCGGCGAACGTATTCCGTATTTTCGGTTGCGCCGAGCCGGGTCGTTAATTAAGTTAGGCTTACCTCACTTACTGGAAGGGTGATCGATGGCAACCACCACCACAGCGGTACCCGTCCCGACGTCCGCGGAGCGGATCCGCAGCGCCTGCGTCCGGGGCCAGGCACTGGTGGCCATCGCCGACTCCACCGACGCCGCGCCGGTCAACGCACCGGTGTGCCACCTGCTGTCGGACGGCTCGGTGGTGGTTGCGGTCCCCGTCGACGACCCGGTCGCCGAGGCTGCCGGCGCCGGCGGTTCAGCGAGCCTCGACGAAGGAGAGGCGAAGCTGGGACCGCCGCATCAACCCGGCGTCGCGGCGATGCTGGAGCTGACCGACCATGCCCCGCTGCGGCTGCGGGAACGCGTCCGGGCTCTGGTGTGGATCCGCGGCCGGCTGCAGGCGGTGCCCGAGTCAGAGATCGTCGCCCTGCTCGACCGGATCGCCACGGCCGATCCCAACCCGGCGCTGCTGCAAGTGATCTCACCGCGCTCGCCCGCGGGCGGCAGCTACACTCTGCTGCGGCTCATCCCGGACTCGGCGGTACTGGCCGATGCGACCGGGGCTGAAGCGGTCGCCGTGGATGAGCTGCTGGCCGCAAGTCCCGACCCGTTCTGCGCGATCGAGGCGCACTGGCTGCATCACCTGGACTCGGCGCACCCCGAGCTGGTCGCCCGGCTGGCCACCACCAAGCTGCCACCGCGACTGCGGCGCGGGCGGCCCCGCCCGCTGGCCGTGGACCGCTACGGCATGTGGCTGCGGGTCGAGGCCGCCGACGGCGATCACGATGTCCGGCTGAGCTTCCCGCGGCCGGTCACCGACGTGATGGGGCTGAACCGGGCGGTGCGCGCGCTGATGGGCTGCCCGTTCCTCAACGGCTTGCAGCCGCGCCCCCGCTAGCGGTCAACGGTTACCGTGTCGAGGTGACCGAGCCGGCGGCCCCAGGACGCGCACTGCGCCTGGAGGTCGCCGTCGTGCTGGCGGTGACCTACGGCGTCAGCGCCGCTACCGCGATGCTGCAACTGGCCGACGCGGTGCTGCGTGACCTGAGCGCCCAGCGGATCCCGCTGAACCCGCGCCGGTCCTATTTCGATGTCATCGACTTCGGCCTCAACGCGGCCTGGGCGGCGCAGCTGTTCGCCTGGGGCGCCCTGGCGCTGTATCTGTTGTGGCGCAGCGGTTATGGTCCGGCGCGTATCGGGCTGGATCGGCTGCCCCGCGGCCGCGACCTGGCCGGTGCCCTGGGCCTGGCGGCATTGATCGGGCTGCCCGGCCTGGCGCTGTATCTGCTGGCGCGCACCCTGGGCCTCAACGCCGACGTGATCCCCGCGGCGATCAACGACACCTGGTGGCGCGCCCCGATGCTGATCGTGATCGCGTTCGCCAACGGCTGGGCCGAGGAGGTGATCGTCGTCGGCTATCTGCTGACCCGGCTGGGACAACTAGGTGTCTCGCGGCCGGTGGCGCTGGCCTGCTCGGCGCTGCTGCGCGGGGCGTATCACCTCTATCAGGGGTTCGGTGCCGGATTAGGCAACGTGGTGATGGGTGTGGTGTTCGGCTACGCCTGGCAGCGCACCGGCCGGCTGTGGCCGTTGATCCTCGCCCACGGTCTGATCGACACCGTGGCGTTCGTCGGCTACGCGCTGTTCGCCGACAAGCTGGGCTGGCTGCCTTAAGACCCCGCCCACATCGCCAAACCCCCGCCGAGAGTGCAACCATGCAGGGACGACCGCGAAATCACCTGCGTGAGTTCACTCTCGGCAGCGGATGACACCGCGCCCGCCCCGCCCCGCCGGCTATGCCGCCGCGACCGGGGTCACGGTGATGCTCACGGTGCCCGCGCCGGCGTCCGACCCGATCACCAGCACCGCGGCGTTGGGGTCTGAGAGGACCTCGCCGCCGGTGACGCTGACCTGGTAGCCGTTCGGGAACTGGATGTCCGGGATCGAGATCTTGGTCTCCGATCCGGCGGCGAAGCTGCCCGAGCCGTCGGCCATCGCGGTGGAGTAGCTGAACGAGAAGACGCCATTAGAGAACAACCACGCGCTCGGGATCCCGGCGATCACCTGCGGGTAGGGCTGGGCCAGCGTCGCCACGATGGGTTCGTCGACGTTGCCGCCGGTCGGCGGCAGGTTGGTGTTGTGCACCAGCGAGCCCGCCTCGTTGGTGTAGCCCCAGTACAGCCAGCCGAACCGGTGCGGGTCGATCGAGTTCAGCTGGCTGCCGATGGTGTCGACGTTATGGGTGGCACCGAATTCGGTGACCACCCCGGGGACGCCGTAGTGGTCGATGTAGCGCTGGGCGCCGTCCATCATCATCCCGTCCCACAGCGAGCAACCGGTGGAGCTGCCCCCGCCCAGGGCGTCGAAGATGCAGTAGTCGTGGAACGCGAAGACCACGTTGTCGTCGTCGACCTCGCCCAGGTGGGTGACCGCAGTGGCGTTGCCGAACAACACGTTCGGCTCGTAGTACACCGTGGCGTTCGGGTCGACCGACCGGATCGCCGAGATCACCTGGTCGTAGAACGGGGTCAGCGTCTCGCGGTCGAAGTGCGGGTCGCCGAGCAGGCTGGCCAACCACGGCGAGCCCAGCCACGGCTCGTTCATGATCTCGTAGCCGGCCACGCCGGGCGTGCCGCCCAGGTAGTCGGCGACGTTCTGCCACATCCGGGCGTAGTGGTTCTGCAGCCCGATACCGTCGACCTTCTCGTTGGCCCAGAACGCATCCCAGGCCTGGTTTTGCGCCGGGTTGAGGGCGTAGCCGAAGGGGAACGGCGCGCTGGTGTCGTTGTCGTCCGGGTTGAACAGCGTCGCCCAGTCCGGGGCGCCGTTGCCGCCGATCTGCGAGCTGTAGAGGTCCTGGTGCATGTCGAGGATGCTGACGATGCCGCGCGCCTTGAGGATCTCGATGGTCTCCTTGACCGACTCGAGGTAGGCCCAGTTGTACTCCCCGGGCTTCGGCTCGATCTCCGCCCAGTACAGGCCCAGCCGCACCGCAGTGAAGCCGTTGTCGGCCAGGAACTTCGCGTCGTCGTCGTCGAAGCCGTTGCCGCCGGGTGAGAACGGCGGCGACTTGTACACCTGGTTGACGCCCTGCAGGATGACCACCCGGCCGTCCTGGTCGACGATCCAGTTGCCGGCGGTGCTCAGTTCAGGCAGCGCCTTCTCCGGAGCTCCGTCCAGCGCGCCGAAGTGGCCGACGGCGCCGTGGGTGCCGAACGCGCCCGCGAGACCTCCGGCGCCGCCCAGGCCGGGCAGATCGCCCTGGCTGACCCAGACGCCGTTGCCGGCGTTGCCGCCGTCGCCGCCGCCGCCGAACCACGCCGAGCCGTTGCCGCCGTCACCGCCGTTGCCGCCGATGTGGGTGCCGTCGCCGCCGGCGCCGCCGGCACCACCGATGCCCAGCATCCACCCGATCCCGGCACCGCCGGCGCCACCGATGCCGCCGGTCACCCCATCGCCGCCGGTGCCCCCGATGCCGCCGACGCCCATGTACCACCCGCCGGCCCCGCCGACACCACCGGCGCCGCCCTCGCCACCGGCGCCACCGGCCCCGCCGTTGCCGAAGAACCCGGCCGCACCACCCGCACCCCCGACACCACCGACCTCGGCGTTGTCCCAGCCGGCCCCGCCATCACCGAACAGCCAGCCCCCGGCGCCACCGGCGGCGTGCTCGGCAGTACCGGCCGCGCCGTCGCCGATCATCATGCCCAGACCCAGCGACCCGCTGAGCTGGTTGAAGCCGTCGACGATCGGCGCCATCCACGAGCTGCTCACCAGGCTTTCGATCCCGGTGTAGAGCGGGGTGTAGTACCAGTCGTGCACCAGCCCGGTCAGGTCCGGGGCGAACAGGCTCGGCGATGCAGTCGCTATCCCGGCCAGCAGGCCATCCCAGTGTCCGGGGTCGAAGAACGCCTCCCAGGCCGCCGGACTGAACAGCGCATCCCAGTCCCCGGTGGTCGCCTCCACGAACGGCGCCAGCGCCAGCTCGAACACCTCGTCGAGGCCCTCGGCAGCGGCCACCGGCGTCGGAGCCAGCGGCGTCACCCCGAACGCCAGAAAAGCCGCCACCGCAGACCCGACCCCGACCAGTTTCCGCTTCGTGCTGACCTGACGAGTCATCCTGGGTAGACCTCTTTCCATTGCGGCGGAGGACAACGCAGTCAAGATAACAACTTGGTGCGAAAACCACTAGCGCTACCTGAGAAACGCCAGTGTGGTGGACCTAGTGCCGGAATCAGCTCCGAAGTCCGCGGCGGCCCCCGCTGAAATAGGTGTATCCGGTCGCCAGTGCGCAGATCAGACTGGCGATCGCCAGCATGTAGGTGCCGCCGGCGACCATGCCGATACCGCCACCGATCGCGGCCCCGAGCACGAACGCCCCGAACAGCAGGAAGTACCCCAGCCAGTGGCCGCGTTCCCCGCCGCTGAGATGCCGTTCGATGCCCTGGCCCATCTTCACCAGCGTGCCGGTCACATAGCTCAACGGGATGGACACCTCGCCCTTGCGGTCGACGAAGGTGGTGTTCAGCGCTCCGATACCGAACGTCATCAACAGGATCGGGAAGAAGGGCAGCGGAAGCTCCGGGCCACCCAGCAGCACGGCGTCGACCACGGTGGCCAGCACCAGAGCCAGGGTGGTCAGCACCGTGGTGGCATAGGGCCGGGTCGGCCACAGATGCCGCCGGCACAACGACGCGCTGACCACACCGGCCACGAAGGCGACCAGGAGCAGCGCCGCCGAGGCCGCGAGCCAGGGCGATGACGCTGCCCAGTCGTCCTCGGCGTAGTAGCCCATCACGGCGCGCTGCGCGTTGCCGGTCATGAAGGTGACGAAGTAGCCGGCGGAATGGGTGAACGCCGTTGCGCCCAGCAGACCCGCCAAGCCGGCCAAGACCCACGACAACCTGGTCTCGCTGCCACTATCCCGGCTCCGAGTCGCCGCCCCGTCGGGCTGCGGAGCGCATTGAACCGGCTCAGCGCAGCGGTCGCAAGAGAGTTGATCGGGCACCAGTGGGTTTCCTTCCCGTTATCGGGCACTGTCAGCCGGCTCGACACTCGGTCAGGCGGGTCGGTCGTCTGCCCACCAACCGAGGCGGAACATCTTGGGATGCAACATGAATCGCGAAGCGCCGACACACCGGTCCCACCATTTTCCAGAGCGCGAACCGGCCCTCGCCATGGTGTTTAACACCCATTCTCGGGCACCTGGTTCGCGTAGATTGAGCGGGTGAACGGCGATCGCAGACCCGTGGGGCCGCAGCGTCCGTGGGATCGCCGGCCACCGACCCCACCGCCACGCGAGCCGCCGCCGCTGCTGCACCGCCAGCCTTATCGGTCGCCTCCTCGGCCGACGCCGCCTCCGCAGCAGGGGCGACCGGCGTCACCACCGCGCATCCCGCGACGGCGGCGGCGGTCCTGGGCGCGCCGACTCGTGGTGCTGGCCCTGCTGGTGGTGCTGGCCGGTGCGGCAAGCCTGGTCGCTGGCGCCGCCTGGTTCGACAGCGCGCTCCAGCGCGCCGCGGTCTTCACCGGTTACGCCGAGCGGCCGGCACACGGCCGCGGCACGACCTGGCTGCTGGTCGGCTCCGACAGCCGCGCGGACCTCACCGCCGAACAGCAGCAGCACCTGACCACCGGCGGCGACATCGGCAACGGCCGCACCGACACCGTGCTGCTCATCCATCTGCCCGAAGCCGGCTCCGGCTCGCCCGCCACGGTGGTGTCCATCCCGCGCGATTCCTATGTGCCCATCCCCGGCTACGGCGACGACAAGATCAACGCCGCCTTCGCCCTCGGTGGAGCGCCGCTGCTGATCCGGACCGTGGAGCAGGCCACCGGCCTGCGGCTGGACCACTACATCGAGATCGGCTTCGGCGGGTTCGCCGCGCTCGTCGACGCCCTCGGCGGGGTCACCCTGTGCCCCGACGAACCGATCGACGACCCGTTGGCCGGGCTGAGCCTGCCGGCCGGCTGTCAAAATCTGGCCGGGCGGGCCGCCCTGGGCTACGTGCGCAGCCGGGCCACCCCACGCGCCGATCTGGACCGGATGGACCACCAGCGGCTGTTCTTGTCCGCACTGCTGGCGCGCATCGCCGATCCGGCGGTCTGGCTCGACCCGCGGCGCTGGTATGCCGTGCCCAACGCCGCCGTGCACGCGTTGACGGTGGACGCCGGCGCGGGCGTGCTGGATCTGGCCGCACTGGGCTGGGCGCTGCGCGGCCCCACCACGATGCTGACCGTGCCGGTCGGGGAGTTCACCTACACCGACTCCGGCAACGCGGTGGTATGGGACCACCAGCAGGCCGCCCGGCTATTCGAGGCGTTGAGCCGCGACGAGCCGCCCGCAGCCGGCCCGGATAATTGACGCTAATTCGAACATCCGGAATTACCGCCCGGCCGAAGGAGCTATTTCAGCCTACCCTATCTTTACTTAGGCAAAGCTGTCCTGAGTAAGCCTCGCCTTGGATGCGCACCCAGTCTGACCTGGGGTAGCATCGCGATCATGTCCGAGATCGATAACCACACGTCGAAATTCCACGCCCTGCTACAGGAGCAGGTCTACCACGAATTCACCGCCGCGCAGCAATACGTCGCGGTGGCCGTCTATTTTGACAGCGGCGATTTTCCGCAATTGGCGAAATTCTTTTACGCCCAGGCCGTGGAGGAACGCAGCCACGCGATGATGATGGTGCAGTACCTGATCGACCGCGGCGTCGCCGTCGAGATCCCCGGAGTGGACGCGGTGCGCAACCGCTTCGACGCCCCGCGGGACGCGCTGGCGCTGATGCTCGACCAGGAGCGCACCGTCACCGAGCAGATCAGTGCGCTGACCAGCGCGGCCCGCGACGAGGGCGACCACCTCGGCGAGCAGTTCATGCAGTGGTTCCTGCGCGAGCAGGTCGAAGAGGTGGCGACGATGTCGCGGCTGTTGCGGGTGGCCGATCGCGCCGGGCACAACCTGTTCGACCTGGAGAGCTTCATCGCCCGCGAAATCGGCACCGGCACACCGGAGCCCGGCGCACCGCGCGCCGCCGGCAGCTGACACCTCGCCCGCCGGCTGATCAGCCCGCCCGCAACCGCGCCTTGGTTCGGGCGGGCTGATTCGTGGCGACCCACGCGACGCCGACGTCTCGGCAGAAGTCGACGTCCTCGTCGCGGTCGACGGTCCAGCAGTACACCGCACGGCCGCGCGCGGCGGCATGGTCGACCAGCTCCGGGTGTTCTCGAAGCGTCGCGATCGAGGGACCGATGGCGGTGGCACCGACCGTGGTCGCAGCGCTGCCACCCAGGTAGCGGGCGGCGGACCCCAGCAGCACCGTCGGCAGCAGCGGGGCCGCCCGGCGGATCCGCCACACCGCCGCCGCCGAGAACGACATGACCACCGCACGCGAGCGGGTCGCCGAAGCCGGTGAGGCGATCCCGAAGCGGTGCAACAGCGCCAGCAGCCGGCGTTCGACCAGCGCGCCGTAGCGCACCGGATGCTTGGTCTCGATGAAGATCTTCACCGGCCGTTGCCAGTCCAGCACCAGCGCCATCAAAGCGTCGAGCGTGAGCAGTCCGGTGTCTCGCAGCTCGGTCGCCTCCGGTGGCCCGGCCGGCCGGCCGTCGTGCCAGGCCCCGTAGTCGAAGCCCTGCAACTGCGACAGCGTCATCTCGCTGACCAGTCCCGCCCCGCTGGAAGTCCGGTCCACCCGCCGATCATGCACGCAGACCAGGTGACCGTCGCTGGTGAGCCGCACGTCGCACTCGACGCCGTCAGCGCCCTCCTGCAGCGCCAAGTCGTAGGCGGCCAGAGTGTGTTCCGGGCGGTCGAACGACGCACCCCGGTGCGCGACCACGAACGGGTGCTCCGCCACCACCTCGTCGGTCGCTGCCATGGGCTTATGCTGCCGGTTCCCGCCCGCCGGACCCACCCACAGCGGCCGGTGTCGCAACAGTTTCCGGCTCCGCCGACGACGCGGTCTCCGGCCGCGTCTCCGGCGGCACCGCCGGCGCGGCGCCACGGTCGTCGGCGACCACCACCCAGTGGTGGGCGGGCCGCGCAAAAGACCGCTGTTCGAATCCCCCGACCACCCGCGAGGCCGCCACCGCCGCGGCCAGGCCCAGCAGGTAGGCGACCACCGTCGCCACCATGTTGTCGGCGATGCCCTGCGCGTCGTCGGTCCAACTGGTGGCCGTGGCGAAGACCGCCGCCGCCGTGGCGGCCGCCCACACCAGCCACCACACCACGATCGGTTTACGCAGCCGGCCCAGCCGATCCTCCCGCCCGGCCAGCTCCAGCGCGTAGACCGGCGCCCAGGCCAGGTTGACCAGCGGCACCAGGCAGCCGGCCCACAGCGCCCAGGCCGGCCGCGACTCGGGCAGGTGTTGCCGGGCGAACGCCGCCGCCCGCCGCGCGAGCAGCCATCTGGTCAGCACCACCGCGCAGTGGACGACCGCCGCGATCGCGGCGAGGCCGGCCAGCCGGCCCAACCACACCGCGCCACCGGCGATCAGCGGGTGCAGCAGTCTGGTGCGGTTGATGATCATCAGCAGGTAGATCAGCGCGTGCACCAGCGCGGCGATCCCCAGTGCGGCGATCGCACCCCCCAGCGCCTTCTCCAGCGACCGGGCCGAAGGGGCAACCCGTTCCTCCGTTTTCCGTTGCGCGGCAACCGGATTGGGAGCGCCCATCAGCGTCCAGCGCGGCATCACCGAATAGCGGGGAGTGGGGCCCAGCGGCCGGCGGCGGCGACGCTGCGGCGGCGGCGGTCCGGGGCGCACCGCGATCCAGCGGTAACCGGGACCCAACCGGGGCGGCGACTCAGGCCCGGGCCGGGAAGGTCCGGGCGGCGCCGGGGGCCCGGGCTGTGCCCACTGCAGCTCCGCTTCCTGCGCGGGAGTCAGTGGCGCCCACAGCGCGCCGTTGCAGCGCGGGCACCAGGCCCGCCGCCGATCGCGCACGTTCCACCGCGTGCCGCAGCGGGAGCACACCTGAATCACCGCACCAGCGTAGCGAGAGCGTCGGCGATGGAGTCCGGGACGCGGTGGACCGCCCATTCCGAGGCCCCTCCAGCTACCACCGGCTATCCACAGTTTCCACAGGTTTATCCACATGGTCATTGCGGGTACGGAGTGCCATGAGGTGGCTTTTGCACGTCGCTCCAAGGGGCGACTGTGGATAACGCGCCGTCGCCAAAGTGAGCTGATTAACAGCGTCGAGCGAAATCTCTTGATTCACTAACCAGCTGCTCTCCCTCGCCCCTGCCGGGCATTGCTGCTGGCAGGCGGGCGATACCCGCCGAATTTTTCCACCGCGCCGGCGAAGCGCTATGATCGCCGTCACAGAACGGTTGTGATGCGCCTCACGGGCGGGCGCGACGGCGAAGTTTTGGGGGCGACAGGGATGTTGAGGGCAGGGGAATGACGGCACGTCCGATCGGGCCCGCCGCGACGGCGGCGGGGTGGCCTGCGGGATCGTCGACCTACAAGCGCGGCTACCTGCTGGCCTCGCTGCGCGCCGGGATCATCGCCCTGGTGTTGCTGACCTTCCTGCTGGCGATCGTTCTGATCTAACCGCCGCGCGCCGGCGTGGCTACGCGACTCGTTGTTGCGGTACACCGCGCGTTGGAGCAGTGTTGATCGAGGTGGCCTCACCACACCGCGCCCGCGGTAGGCGGTGGGTTGCCGCCAGCGCGTCAACGCAAGTCGACAATGATCAACGGTGATCGACACCGGATCGACCGAAGGAAGGAACCCCGTGGCCGACTACACCTTGCCGGACTTGGACTGGGATTACGGAGCCCTTGAGCCGCACATCTCGGGCCAGATCAACGAATTGCACCACAGCAAGCACCACGCCGCCTACGTCAACGGCGCCAACAGTGCCCTGGAGAAGCTCGCCGAGGCACGCGCCAACGACGACCACGGCGCGATCTTCTTGAACGAGAAGAACCTGGCCTTCCACCTCGGTGGGCACGTCAACCACTCGATCTGGTGGAAGAACCTGTCCCCCAACGGCGGTGACAAGCCGACCGGCGACCTGGCCGCCGCCATCGACGACGCCTTCGGGTCGTTCGACAAGTTCCGCGCACAGTTCACCGCGGCCGCCAACGGCCTGCAGGGTTCGGGCTGGGCGGTGCTCGGCTACGACACCCTCGGCGGCAAGCTGCTGACCTTCCAGCTCTATGACCAGCAGGTCAACGTGCCGCTGGGCATCATCCCGCTGCTGCAGGTCGACATGTGGGAGCACGCCTTCTACCTGCAGTACAAGAACGTCAAGGCTGACTACGTCAAGGCGTTCTGGAACGTCGTCAACTGGGCCGACGTGCAGTCCCGCTTCGCGGCCGCCACCTCGAAGACCTCGGGTCTGATCTTTTAGCCCAGTGCCTTAAGTGGGGCGTCGCGCCGTTGGCGCGGCGCCCCGCTGTGCTTTCCTCACCGATTCGTTATCCGCCGCGCCGCCGTGTCCGCTTGCACGCGCACGCCGGCTGTCGCATGCTCCCAGGCAACCCACCCGCTGAAATGCGAGCAGGCGAGCCAAAAGTCGCGGAGGGTGTGCGATGGAGACGACAGGGTCCGGCCGGGCGATCGAAGTCGCCCCGTTTCATTCCCGCGGCGAGCTACATGGATTCGTGGTCTTTGGCCGCTGGCCGGATTCCACCAAGGAGTGGGCGCAACTGCTCAGCATCGCCGTCCGGGTGGCCTCGATGCCCGGATTGCTGACCACCACAACGGTGTTCGGCACGCGCGAGGAACTCCCGGACAACCCGGGGCCGGGCACCGTCGGATTACTGATGGCCGAAGGGACCGTTTCCGGCGAATCCGCGATCGCGCCGGGCTACTTCGCCACACATCAGCCCTCGGCGCTGCTGATGCTGCACCCGCCCTCGGAAACCATTCCCTCGTTGCCGGAGTGCCGGGGCGCGGCGTCGGGTTGTGTACTGCTCCCCGGACTGCCGCATCTGGGCCTGGAACACCGGGCCGCCTGGGTCGAAGCCGAATCCGACGGCACCGTCACCTCGATGGTGAGCCGGGTGGGTGTCGACCCCGTCAGCCATCCCGATACCGCGATTCTGGCCATGCTCCTTGCCGCATAGGGCAATTCAGGATCGCCCGAACCCCTCGCCGAACCCCCGGGGTTCATTCGGCGGTCCCGGCTTCGGCTCACCTCCGCCGTCCCTCCGGGCCAACTCCGGTGACCCCTCGCCGAACCGCCGGATTCGGCTCGCCGAAATCTCCGCAGCGCTGGCGGGCGGGCCGGGCAGTCACTAGCCTCGGCAGCTGACGAAAGGTCGTCTTGCATGCTCGCCGCCATGCTGATCAGTCTGGGAGTGGTCTTCCTCGCTGAGCTCGGCGACAAATCGCAGCTGATCACCATGACCTACGCGCTGCGGCACCGCTGGTGGGTGGTATTGAGCGGGGTGGCGATCGCCGCGTTCGCGGTGCACGGCATCTCGGTGACCGTCGGGCACTTTCTGGGACTGACGTTGCCCGCGCGCCCTATCGCCGCCGCGGCCGGGGTGGCCTTCATCGGTTTCGCCGCGTGGACGTGGCGGGAGGGCAAGAACGCCGTATCCGACGACGGGCCGGTTCGTGAGCCACGGTTCGTGCTGCTGGCGGTGGTGTCCTCGGTGCTGCTGGCCGAGCTGGGCGACAAGACGATGCTGGCGACGGTGGCTCTGGCCAGTGACCGCAGCTGGCTGGGGGTGTGGCTCGGCGCGACGGCCGGCATGGTGCTGGCCGACGCGGTGGCGATCGGCGTCGGGATGGTGCTGCACCGCCAGCTGCCCGAGCACCTGCTACACGGGGCGGCCGGCCTGCTGTTCCTGGCGTTCGGTCTGTGGATGCTCCTCGACGAGGCGCTGGGCTGGCGCCCGGCGGCCATCGCCTCGATCGCCGGGGTGGTGGTGGCGGCGTCCGCGGCAGCGCTGCGGCGGGCCGCCCTGCGCCGGCGCGAACACCCCGCCGGAGACGAATCCGCCGCCCGGTAGCAAATACTCCAGACGACTCTGCGTGCGGGGCGAACTTCACTTCGCTGGAGGGGCGTCCGACGCCGGGGACCGGCGGTCGATTCGGCGACGCGCCGGGCAACCGCCGCGAACGATGCAATTGTGCTTGGTACACCACAAAACTGCGGTCCCAACGGCCGGTACGGCCGACGAATGAACCGCGTCGAGTGGCACCCAACATCAAGATCGGATTCGCAGCGGAATCACCCTTGGTTGTGTGGGTATCTATGGCTACGATGATCAGCAAATCATCAGACGTGACGGCTCCCCCCTCGCCGAGCGCCTGTCGACCGCTTGCCGACCCCCGGGAGGTCCTATCGATGAGCGCGACTTTCGCTGTCCGCTTGAACCGCCTCTTCGAGGTGGTGTATCCGCCCGGACGCGGGCCACACACCTCCGCCGAGGTGATCGCGGCCCTCAAAGCGGAGGGCATCACGATGTCGGCTCCCTATCTGTCCCAGCTCCGCTCGGGAAACCGGACGAACCCGTCGGTGGCCACCATGGCCGCGCTGGCCAATTTCTTCCGGATCAAACCGGCGTTCTTCACCGACGACGACTACTACGCCAAGCTGGATGCCGAACTGGCCTGGCTGGACAGCGTCCGCGACTCCGGGGTGCGCCGCATCGCCACCCAGGCCGTCGGGCTGTCCGCCGAGGCCCAGCAGGACATCCTGGACCGGATCGATGAGCTGCGCCGCAAGGAGCACCTCAGCGCCTGAGGCGCCGGCACCGCCATTAGGGTGGCGCAGATAGGTTCCAGCGAGACACCGGGGAGGCGGCCGCGAATGGGCCTGTTCAGAAAACGCAAGAGCCGCGCGACCCGGCGCGCCGAGGCGCGGGCGCTGCGGGCCGGGGCCCGACTCGAGGCTCGGCTGGCCGCCAAGGGCGAGGCGAAACGCTTCAAAGCCGCCCAGCGTGCTGACGCCCGAGCACTGAAAGCCCAGATCAAGTCCGACCGGAACCGGGACCGCGCCACGCTCAAGGCGGCCGAGAGTCAACTCAAGGCGGCCCGCGACGGCAAGCTGCTGTCCGCGGCCCGGATCCGCCGGACCCTGGTGGTATCGCGGATGCTGGCGCCGATCGTGGTGCCGCTGGTGTATCGGGCCGCCATGGCGATCCGCGGCCTGATCGATGAACAGCGGGCCGCCCGGCTCGGGGTGCCGCTGGCCCGCATCGGCGACTTCTCCGGGAAGCACGAAGCCCGGCTCTCCGCACGGATCGCCGGAGCGGAGAAGACGCTGCACCTGGTGGCCGAGCGCAAACCCAAGGACTCCGAGACCCGGCAGTTCGTCACCGCGATCACCGCGCGGCTGAGCGACCTGGCCACCGCGGTGACCGCCATCGAGACCATGCCGGTGGAACGGCGCCGGGCCGCCTCCACCGCGATCAGCGAGCAGCTCGACGGAATCGACGCCGATCTGATGGCCCGGCTGGGGCTGCCATCATGAGCGCCCGGATCCGCGCGGGCGCGCTGGCCGCGGCGGTCGCCGTCGCCGCCTCGATCGCCGGCACCGCACCGGCCTGGGCGCATGTGCACGCCAGCAGCCCGGGCGCGGTGCGCGGCGGCGTCGCGATGGTCACCTTCGAGGTGCCGAACGAATCGCCGACCGGTTCTGCCACAACGGAACTCACCGTGACGCTGCCGGACGTAGCGTCGGCGCGCACCGAGACCACACCGGGCTGGACGGCCCGCTTGGATCGCGACGCCAAGACCGGAGCGGTGCGCTCGGTGACCTGGACGGCCGACGCCGGCGGCATCGGCGCCGACCAGTTCGGCCTGTTCCGGATCGCGATGAAGCTGCCCGACGCCGAGACGGTCGACTTCCCGTCGGCCCAGCGCTACGCCGACGGCACCGTGGTGCGCTGGGATCAGGCGCCCCCGCCCGGCGGCGGCGAGGCGGAACGCCCGGTGCCCACGCTGCGCCTGGCGGCCGGTCCGGTCTCGGCACCCGAACACCACGGCCAGCACCCGCCGCCGGCGGTCTCTGCCGGTCCTGCGCAGCCGGCCGAGTCCGAGGCCGACGGAGCCCACCACGCCGACAATGCGGCCCGGCTGCTCGGTGGTGCCGCGCTGCTGGTCGCCGCGCTGGCCGCCACGATCGCGCTGGGCCGGCGGCGCGCATGACCGGGGCCGTGCGGATCGCGTTGGCGGGGATGTTCACACTGGCCGTGTTGTTGGCGCCGGTGGCGCCTCCCGGGGTGGCCGCCGCGCACGCGGTGCTGGTCTCGGCCGATCCGGCCGGCGGCGCCGAGCTGTCGCACGGGCCGCAACGCGTCAGCGCCACCTTCAACGAGCAGCTGCAGACCAGCTTCGCGGCCATGACGGTGGTCGGGCCGGACGGGCACCTGTGGTCCACCGGCGAAACACAGGTCCAGGGTGCGGTCGCCAGCGTTGCCGTCCGCCCGCTCGGCCCGGTCGGCACCTACACCGTCCATTACCGGGTCACCTCCGCCGATGGTCATGTGGTGTCCGGTTCGTGGCCGTTTCGGCTGACGGTGGCCGGCACCGGCGACCCCGGCCCGGCGGTCACCGACCACGGCGAGGCACCGCCGCCGATACCCCGCCGCGACACCGAGCCCGCGGGTGACGACCTGCCGATTTGGCCGTTCGTGGCCGGCGCGGTGGCGCTTGTCGGAGCCGGTCTGTGGCTGAATAGGCACCGATCCTGATCGCTGCCAACCTCCTGACCGCAGGCAGATGCTGGCATGATGGGCGAAGTTGCCGGTGCCGCCGACTTGATCTGAGACGAGAACCCGCCAGAGGAGCTGCCGTATGACCGAGCCGCAGGGCCAGCCCGACCACGAATCCGCCGCTGCACCCGAGCCCGCCGAGCCGACTCCGCCGGCCGAACCGGCTGGGGCCAACGCCGCCCCGCCGTCCCCGCCGATCGTGCCGGCTGAGTCCGACCGGCCCGCCGAGCCGCCCGCCAAGAAGGCGGCCAAGAAGGCCGCGGCCAAGGCCGCCAAGAAGACACCGGCAAAGAAGGCTCCAGCCAAGAAGGCTCCCGCGAAGAAGGCTCCGGCCAAGAAGGCACCCGCACCGGCCCCCGCTCCCGCGCCGAGCCCCGTCGCCAGCAACGGCGCGGGCAAGCTCACCGATGGCGCCAAGGAAACGGCCGCTCAGGCCAAGTCGACGGTCGAGGCGGCCCGCAACCCGCTCACCCCGACGGGATCGCCGTCTGGCCAGTCGCCGGCGGCGATGCTGGCCGCCGGCATCCTCGGCCTGCTCGGACTGCTGCTGATCCGCCGGCTGTTGCGCGCCCGCCGCGGCTGAGCCCTTGAACGCAGGCTTTCGGCCCACTGCCGACCTGGTCGACGACATCGGCGCCGGCGTGCGCAGTTGCGACCTACAGTTCCGCCAACTCGGCGGCCGCACCGAGTTCGCCGGCCGCATCAGCACGGTCCGCTGCTTCCAAGACAATGCGCTGCTCAAGTCGGTGCTGTCGCAGCCCGGCGACGGCGGGGTGCTGGTGATCGACGGAGCCGGCTCGCTGCATACCGCGCTGGTCGGTGACGTGATCGCCGAGCTGGCCCGCAGCAACGGGTGGGCCGGGCTGATCGTGCACGGCGCCGTGCGCGACGCCGCGACACTGCGCATGCTCGACATCGGCATCAAGGCGCTGGGCACCAATCCCCGCAAGAGCACCAAGACCGGTGCCGGCGAGCGCGACGTCATCGTCGAACTCGGCGGCATCGCTTTCGTGCCAGGCGAGACCGCTTACAGCGACGACGACGGCATCGTCGTCGTCTAGACCGGCGGCCACCATGGAGGACACCCTGCGGGCCCGCTTCGAAGGGCTTCGGAAGCGGGTCGACGACGCCTGCCGCGCCGCCGGACGAGATCCCGGCGAGGTCACCGTGCTGCCGGTGAGCAAGACCTTCGGCCCGGAGGTGATCCGGGAAGCCATCGGCTTGGGGCTGCACCGGTTCGGCGAGAACAAGGTCCAGGAGATCCGGGACAAAGCGGGGGCTTTGGCCGGCCAGGTGGCCGACCCCGGGATCGACTGGGTGATGATCGGGCACCTGCAGACCAACAAGGCCGGCGTGGTGGCGCGGCTGGCCGCCGAGGTGCAGTCGCTGGACCGGCCCAAGCTGGCCGCGGCACTGGACCGGCAGCTGCGCGCCGAGAACCGTGTCATCGACGTACTGGTGCAGGTCAAGACCTCAGACGAGCCGAGCAAGTACGGCCTGGATCCCGAGCAGCTGCCGGCGTTCCTCGACGAGCTGGCCGGCTACCCCACCCTGCGGGTGCGCGGATTGATGACGCTGGCCATCAACACCTCCGACGCCGACGTCGTCCGCGGCTGTTTTCGCCGGTTGCGGCAGCTGCGGGATGACGCCGCCGCCCGCGGCCACGACCTGCCGCGGCTGTCGATGGGGATGAGCGGGGACTTCCCGCTGGCGATCGCCGAGGGTGCCACCGAGGTGCGGATCGGCACCGCGATCTTCGGCGCCCGGCCCTATCCCGACTCCTACTACTGGCCTTAGATCTCCGGGGGCAGGGCGGGCGGGCGCCGTGATCAGGCCGCGACCGCGGCCCGGTGCTTGCTGAAGCGCAGCACGTCGTCGTCGACCTTGCCGCGCCGGATCAGCTGCAGGTCCAGCAGATAGTTCTGCTTGAGCCGCCAGGGCGCGCGCGACCCGGCCTTGGGCAGATAATCCAGGGCCCGAAGCACGTAGCCGGGGGTGAAGTCCATCAGCGGCCGGTGCTCGATATCGGCGGCGGGTTGGCCCGGGACCACCGTGTCGAAGCCGTGGGCGTCCATGTAGTTGAGCACCCGGCAGACGAACTCCGAGACCAGGTCGGCCTTGAGCGTCCAGGACGCGTTGGTGTAGCCGATGGTGAACGCCATGTTCGGCAGCCCGGTGAGCATCAGCCCCTTGTAGGCCATGGTGTCGGTCAGCGGCACCGGCGCACCGTTGCGCCGCACATCGGCCCCGCCGAACAGCTGCAGGTTCAGCCCGGTGGCGGTGATGATGATGTCAGCGGGGATCTCCGCCCCGGAGCTCAGCTTGATGCCGGTCTTGGTGAACCGCTCGATGGTGTCGGTGACCACGTCGGCCTTGCCGCCGCGGATGGTCTTGAACAGGTCACCGTTGGGCGCCAGGCACAGCCGCTGATCCCAGGGGTTGTAGCTCGGGCCGAAGTGCTTCTCGACGTCGTAGCCCTTCGGCAGCCGCCGCTGGGCCATCGTCAGCAGCGTCTTGCGCATGAACGCCGGGAAGCGCCGCGACAGCTGGTACTGGAAGGTGCTGAAACCGATCGCCTTCCAGCGGTTGGCGACGTGCGCGGCGTGGGCGGGCAGCAGCTTGTTCGCCCGTTCGGCGAACGGGTCGACCAGCGGCAGCGAACCGATGTAGGTCGGCGAGCGCTGCAGCATCGTGACGTGGCCGGCACCGGTGTTGACCAGACTCGGGATCAGCGTCACCGCGGTGGCGCCGGAACCGATCACCACCACCCGCTTGCCCGCGTAGTCCAGGTCCTCGGGCCAGTGCTGCGGGTGCACGATGGTGCCCTCGAAGTCCTCGGCGCCTTCGAACTTCGGCAAGTAGCCCTCGTCGTAGTTGTAGTAGCCGCTGCAGGCGAACAGGAACGAGCAGGTGAGCTGGCTCTCCTTGCCGTCGCTCTGCACGGTGACGGTCCAGCGGTTCTCGGCGTCGGACCAGTCGGCGGCCACCACGTGCTGCCGGTAGCGGATATGGGAGTCGATGCCGTTCTCGGCGGCCGCCTCCTTGATGTAGGCCTTGATCGAGGCGCCGTCGGCGATCGAGTGGGCCGAGCGCCACGGCTTGAACCGGAAGCCGAGGGTGAACATGTCGGAGTCCGAGCGGATGCCCGGGTACTTGAACAGATCCCAGGTGCCACCGAGGTCGTCGCGGCGCTCCAGGATCGCGTAGCTCTTGTTCGGGCAGCGGTTCTGCAGGTGCCAGGCCGCGCTGATGCCGGAGATGCCGGCGCCGACGATCACAACATCGAGGTGTTCAGTCATGCCGACAGGTTATCAACGGGGTGTCGAGTCGGTCAACACCCTGTTGAATTAGTCGACGTCGTGTAAAGTAGCGGCCATGGCCAGCCCCAATGCGACCCGTTATGGACGCCGCGCGACACGGCCGTCCGGCGACGACCGGGAGCTGGCGATCCTGTCCACCGCCGAACGACTGCTCGAGCAGCGGCCGCTGGCCGAGATCTCCGTCGACGACCTGGCCAAGGGCGCCGGGATCTCCCGGCCCACCTTCTACTTCTATTTCAAGTCCAAGGACGCGGTGCTGCTCTCCCTGTTGGAGCCGCTGATCGCGGCCGCCGACTCGGAGTTCGTCGGGGCGGTGCAGCGGCTGCCGACCGACCCGCGCCGAATCTGGCGCAGCGGTATCAAGGCGTTCTTCATCGCATTCAGCTCGCATCGGGCGATCGCCCGGGCAGGCACCGAGGCGCTGGCCACCAGCCCGGAATTCAAGGCGATGTGGAACGGCTTCATGGGCAGATGGATCGACCAGACCGCGACGATGATCACCGCCGAGCGAGAGCGGGGCGCCGCGCCGCACACCATCCCCGCGCTGGACCTGGCTACCTCGCTGAATCAGATGAACGAGCGCACCATGATGGCCGCCTTGGTCGCCGAGGAACCGTCGATCGCCCATGACCGGGTGGTCGACACGCTGACTCACATCTGGGTCAGCAGCATCTACGGCGAAGCGCTGTAAGTCGGGGTCAGAACTCGCCGACGCCGAAACCGGCCAGCAGCACCGCGAAACCGCCGATCTCCCCGACGATGAGCAACACCATGCCGACCTTCAACAGCGGGCCGGCCTTCTCGAACTGGTTGGTGGTGTCGCGCAACGCGCCGTGCAGCATGTAGCTGCCGATCGCGGTGACGAAGAAGTACACCATCACCATCGCCGCGGTCATGTTCACCCAGGTCGGCCAGCCGCTGAGCTCGACGAACACCGCGACCAGCAGCGTGGCGAAGGAGTACAGCAGCGCCGCCCGGTGGGCGATGTCGACGTAGATGTGGGCCTGATGGTTCTCCGAGGTGGCGATCTGCTGGTACTTCCATGCTCCCAGCAGCAGGGCCAGCAGGAAGATCAGCCCGGCCGCCAGCAGAGTCACCTTGGTGTCGATCCCCAGAATCACCATGTCCACGTCGGGGAGCCTATCGGGCGCTGGGTTTCCTCCGCTCGCAGTCCCCCAGAGGGGGCACCCCCAGCGAAAGCCCCCAAATCGGGCCGTCGATGGGCGCTTTCACGTCTGGTCGCGGGAGAAAGGCACTAACGTCGGCGGGATGCGCTTCGCGTTCAAGACCTCCCCGCAGAACACCACCTGGGCCGACATGCTGGCCGTCTGGCAGGCCGCCGACGACATCGACGTCTACGAGTCCGGCTGGACCTTCGACCACTTCTACCCGATCTTCACCGACTCGACCGGGCCGTGCCTGGAGGGCTGGACGACGCTGACGGCGCTGGCCCAGGCCACCACCCGGCTGCGGCTGGGCACCTTGGTCACCGGCATCCACTACCGTCATCCCGCCGTGTTGGCCAATATGGCCGCCGCGCTCGACATCATCTCCGGGGGCCGGCTGGAGTTGGGTATCGGCGCGGGGTGGAACGAGGAGGAGTCCGGCGCCTACGGGATCGAGCTGGGCAGCATCCGCGAGCGCTTCGATCGCTTCGAGGAGGCGTGTGAAGTCCTGGTCAGCCTGTTGAGCACCGAGACCACCACCTTCTCCGGCACCTACTACCAACTGGACAACGCGCGCAACGAGCCCAAGGGCCCGCAACGCCCGCACCCCCCGATCTGCATCGGCGGCAGCGGCGAGAAGCGCACCCTGAAGATCACCGCGCGGTATGCCCAGCATTGGAACTTCGTCGGGGGCACGCCGGCCGAGTTCGCCCGCAAGCGCGATGTGTTGGCCGGTCACTGCGCCGACATCGGCCGCGACCCGGGCGAGATCACCCTGTCTGCGCATCTGCGCCTGGACCCCGACCATGACTACCGCAAGGTGGTCGAGGACGCCGCGGCACTCGGCGCCGAGGGACTGGACCTGGCGATCGTCTATCTACCGGTGCCCTATGACCCGGCGGTGCTCGAACCGTTGGCCGAAGCGATCCGCGATTCCGGGCTGCTGAAGCCGGGCGACCCCGGCGCATGAGGGATCCCGCCCGGATAACGCGTAGCAAACTTTTCAGGCGCAGTGCCCGGTGAAGCCCGGAAGAACCTACGTCGCGTAGCGCAGCAGTTCGTCGGCCGTGATCAGGCGCTCGTGCTTGGCCGGAAACTCACGGCTGCGGCGCGGATACCGCAGCAGTGACCAGGCCATTCGGCCCATCCGGTATCGATATATCGGGTTGACGTACACGGTGAAAGACCCCCGCCCCGGTTCGGACCAGATTGGAATAACGCGGACCAGGTCAACACATTGTTAACGCGGCGCACATTGCTGACCATTAGACACCGCTGTGGTGGCAAACAACACCCGACGCGCCGGAATGTGATACAGAAGTTACTTAAGTGACGGTTGCGGTTCCAGGCGGAAGCTGCCTCAGTGGATCGGCGCCGCGGTCGACGCGATCGGGACGGGCAACGCCGTGGCGCCCATCAGATACCGGTCGGCGGCCGACGCGGCGGCACGGCCCTCGGCGATCGCCCAGACGATCAGCGACTGCCCGCGCCCCATGTCCCCTGCGACGTAGACACCCGGCACCGCGGTGGCGAACTCCGCGTCGCGCTCCACGGTGCCGCGCGCGGTGAATTCCACCCCCAAGTCACTCAGCAGCGCCGACCGTTCCGGGCCGACGAAACCCATCGCCAGCAGCACCAGATCAGCTTCCAGCTCGAAGTCGGTGCCGTCCACCTTCTCGAAACCGCCGGCCCCGCGGCGGACCTCGTGGGCCCGCAGCCCGGTGACGTGACCGTCGCGACCGAGGAATTCCTCGGTGTTGACCGAGAACACCCGGTCGCCACCCTCCTCGTGCGCCGCCGACGCCCGCATGATCAGCGGCCACATCGGCCACGGCGTGGACGGGTCACGGGTTTCCGGCGGACGCGGCATGATCTCGAACTGGTGCACGCAGGTGCCGCCCTGGCGGTGCACGGTGCCCAGGCAGTCGGCGCCGGTGTCGCCACCGCCGATGATGATCACCTTCTTGCCGTGCGCGGTGATCGGCGGCTCGGACAGGTCCCCGGCCTGCACCCGGTTGGCCCACGGCAGGTACTCCATCGCCTGGTGAATGCCGTCGAGCTCCCGGCCGGGGATCGGCAGGTCGCGCCATGCGGTGGCCCCGCCGGCCAGCACCACGGCGTCGAAGTCGCGGCGCAACTGAGCGGCTGTCACATCCACGCCGACGTTCACGCCCGTGCGGAACACCGTTCCCTCGCCGGCCATCTGTTCCAGCCGCCGGTCGACGATGCGCTTCTCCATCTTGAATTCCGGTATGCCATACCGCAGCAGCCCACCGATGCGGTCGTCGCGCTCGAACACCGTCACCGTGTGTCCGGCCCTGGTGAGCTGCTGTGCGGCGGCCAGCCCGGCCGGCCCGGAGCCCACCACCGCGACGGCCTTGCCGGTTCGGACTGACGGTGGGATCGGTTGTGCCCAACCTTCTTTGAATCCGCGTTCGACGATCTCGTATTCGATCTGCTTGATCGTCACCGGTGGTTGGTTGATACCCAGCACGCAGGCCGGCTCGCACGGGGCCGGGCAGAGCCGCCCGGTGAAGTCCGGAAAGTTGTTGGTGGCGTGCAGCCGGTCGAACGCATCACGCCAGCGTCCGGTGCGAACCAGGTCGTTCCATTCCGGGATCAGATTGCCCAGCGGACAGCCGGTGTGGCAGAACGGGATACCGCAGTCCATGCACCGCCCGGCCTGCTCGCGCAGGGTGTCCTCGGCGAAGTCCTGATACACCTCGTTCCAGTCGCCGACTCGCTCGGCGACGGGGCGGCGCGACGGCAGCACACGCAGCGGGAGTTTGAGGAAGCCTTTCGGGTCAGCCATGAGCCGCCGCCATGATCGCCTCGTTCGGGTCAGCGCCGCTCGCCTTCGCCTCGGCCACCGCGGCGAGCACCCGCCGGTAGTCGCGCGGCATCACCTTGACGAAGTGGTGACGATGGGTTTGCCAGTCGGCCAGGATGGCGTGCGCGGGTGCGGAGTCGGTGGCCTCGGCGTGGGCGGCCAGGATGCCGCGCAGCCAGCTGATGTCGTCGCCGTCGAAATCATCGAAGGAATCCAGCTCCACCATCTCGGTATTGAGCCGGCCCGGAAGTTCGGCGTTCGGGTCGTACACGTAAGCGATTCCTCCGGACATCCCGGCGGCGAAGTTGCGCCCGGTGCGGCCCAGCACCACCACTTTGCCGCCGGTCATGTATTCGCAGCCGTGGTCGCCGACGCCCTCCACCACGGCATGCGCCCCGGAGTTGCGCACCGCGAACCGTTCGCCGACCACCCCGCGCAGGAACACCTCACCGCTGGTGGCGCCGAACAGGATCACGTTGCCGCCGATGATGTTGTCCTCGGCGACGTAACCGCCGGGTGCATCGGTCGGTGGCCGGATCACGATCCGGCCACCCGACAGGCCCTTGGCGACATAGTCGTTGGCGTCACCAAACACCCGCAGGGTGATCCCGGGCGGCAGGAAAGCCCCGAAGCTGTTGCCGGCCGACCCGGTGAAGGTGATGTCGATGGTGCCGGCCGGCAGGCCCTGAGCGCCATAAGCTTTGGTCACCTGGTGGCCGAGCATGGTCCCGACGGTCCGGTTGACGTTGGAGATCGCGGAGGTGAACCGGACCGGGGTGCCCGAGTCGAGCGCCTCGCGGCTCATCACGATCAACTGCTGATCCAGCGCCTTGTCCAGCCCGTGGTCCTGCCCGGAGCTGCAGTACAGGTCCTGGTTCATGAAGGCGGACTCCGGCTCGTGCAGCACCGGCTCGAGATCCAGCTTGTGGGCCTTCCAGTGCGCCCGGGCCAACGTGGTGTCCAGCGCGCCCACCTGACCGACCGCTTCGTTGAGGGTGCGGAAGCCCAGCGCCGCAAGGTATTCGCGCACCTCCTCGGCGATGAACCAGAAGAAGTTCTCGACGAACTCGGGTTGGCCGTTGAACCGGCTGCGCAACTCCGGGTTCTGGGTGGCGACCCCGACCGGGCAGGTGTCCAGGTGGCAGACCCGCATCATGATGCAACCCGACACCACCAGCGGTGCGGTGGCGAAGCCGAATTCCTCGGCGCCGAGCAGGGCGGCGATCACCACGTCGCGGCCGGTCTTGAGCTGACCGTCCACCTGCACCACGATCCGGTCCCGAAGGCCGTTGAGCAGCAACGTCTGCTGGGTCTCGGCCAGCCCCAGCTCCCAGGGCGCCCCGGCGTGCTTGAGCGAGGTCAGCGGCGCCGCTCCGGTGCCGCCGTCGTGCCCGGAGATCAGCACCACGTCGGCGTGCGCCTTGGACACCCCGGCGGCCACCGTCCCGACACCGTTCTCCGCGACCAGCTTGACGTGGATGCGGGCGTCCGGGTTGGCGTTCTTCAGGTCGTGGATCAGCTGTTTGAGGTCCTCGATGGAGTAGATGTCGTGGTGCGGCGGGGGCGAGATCAGCCCGACGCCGGGGGTGGCGTGCCGAACCTCGGCGATCCAGGGATACACCTTGTTGCCCGGGAGTTGGCCGCCCTCACCGGGTTTGGCGCCCTGGGCGATCTTGATCTGTAAGTCCGTGCAGTTGACCAGGTAGTCGCTGGTAACCCCGAATCGGGCCGAGGCGACCTGTTTGATCGCGCTGCGCCGCCAGTCTCCGTTCGGCTCGCGCAGGTATCGGTCGGCGTGCTCACCGCCCTCGCCGCAGTTGGACCGGCCGCCGATTCGGTTCATCGCGATCGCCAGGGTCTCGTGCGCCTCAGCGGAGATCGAGCCGTAACTCATCGCGCCGGTCGCGAACCGCTTGACGATCTCGGTGGCCGGTTCCACCTCCTCGATCGGAACCGGCTGCCGTACCCCGGTTTTGAGCTTGAGCAGACCGCGCAGGGTGGCCAGTCGCTCACTTTGATCATCGACCAGCGCGGTGTACTCCTTGAAGACGGCGTACTGCCCGGTGCGGGTGGAGTGCTGCAGTTTAAACACCGTCTCGGGGTTGAACAGGTGGTACTCCCCCTCGCGGCGCCACTGATACTCGCCGCCCACCGGCAGCTGCCGGTGGGCCCGCTCCTCGGGCCGGTCGAGGTAGGCCAGCCGGTGGCGGGCGGCGACGTCGGCGGCGATGTCATCGAGGCTGATGCCGCCGATCGGGCAGTACAGGCCGGCGAAGTATTCGTCGAGCACATCCTGGGAGATGCCCACCGGCTGGAACAGCTGCGCGCCGGTGTAGGAGGCGCGGGTGGAAATACCCATCTTGGACATCACCTTCAGCACGCCCTTGGCGGCGGCCTTGGCGTAGTTGTACACCGCCTTCTCGTGGTCGAGCCCTTCGATCAGACCCTGATCCAGCATGTCCTCGACGGACTCGAAGGCCAGGTAGGGGTTGACGGCGGCGGCGCCGAAACCCAGCAGGGCCGCCAGGTGGTGCACCTCGCGCGCATCGCCGGATTCCACCACCAGGCCCACTTTGGTGCGGGTGCGTTCGGCGACCAGATGGTGGTGCACCGCGGAGGTGGCCAGCAGCGACGGGATGGGTGCCATCGTCTCGTCGGATTCCCGGTCGGAGATCACGATGAAACAGGCGCCGTCGTCGATCGCCGCCGACACCCGGGCGCAGACCTGCCGCAACGCCTCGCGCAACCCGGCGCCGCCCTCGGCCACCGGATACAGGCAGTGGATTACGGCCGTGGACAGGCCGTGCCGGCCCCGGGAACCGATGCGCCGATCGGGGTCCAGGCTGACCAGCTTCGCCAGGTCGGCGTTGCTCAGGATCGGCTGGGGCAGCACGACCTGCCGCCACGTGGGTTCTCCGGTCTCGAGCAGGTCGCCCTCGGGCCCGACGGCGCCCTGCAGGCTGGTGATCACCTCTTCGCGGATGGCGTCCAGCGGCGGATTGGTGACCTGGGCGAACATCTGCTGGAAGTAGTCGAACAGCATGCGCGGCCGCGCCGACAGCACCGCCACCGGGGTGTCGGTGCCCATCGACCCGATCGGCTCGGCGCCGGTGCGGGCCATCGGCGCGAGCAACAGGTTCAGTTCTTCGTAGGTATAGCCGAACACCTGTTGGCGCAACAGGATCCGATGGCGTTCCATTCGCGGTGCGTCACCGGGCGGCAGCTCATCGATTCCAATCAGGGCCTCGTCGATCCACTGCTGGTAGGGCCGCTCGGCGGCCAGCGTCGACTTGATCTCGGCGTCGGAGATGATCCGGCCGGCGGCGGTGTCCACCAAAAACATCCGGCCGGGCTGCAGCCGTTGCCGATGCACCACGGTGGCCGGATCCAGGTCGAGCACGCCCGCTTCCGAGGCCATCACCACCAGTCCGTCGTCGGTGACCCAGATCCGCGACGGCCGCAGACCATTGCGGTCCAGCACCGCGCCCACCAGGGTGCCGTCGGTGAAAGTCATCGAGGCCGGGCCGTCCCAGGGCTCCATCAGCGAATCGTGGTACTCATAAAAGGCGCGAGTAGGCCCGTCCATACTCTCGTGCCGCTCCCAGGCTTCCGGGATCATCATCAGCACCGCGTGCGGCAGACTGCGGCCGCCCAGATGCAGCAGTTCGAGCACCTCGTCGAATCGGGCCGTGTCGGAGGCACCCGGGGTGCAGATCGGAAACAGCTTGTCGGCCGCGCTCCCGTCACCGAAGACGTCGGTGCGGATCAGCGCCTCGCGGGCCCGCATCCAGTTCTCGTTGCCGGTGACGGTGTTGATCTCCCCGTTGTGCGCGATACGCCGAAACGGATGCGCCAGCGGCCAGGACGGAAACGTGTTGGTGGAGAACCGGGAATGCACGATGCCCAGCGCACTGTGCAGGCGCTCGTCGGCAAGATCGGGATAGAAGGCCTTGAGCTGCGGGGTGGTCAGCATGCCCTTGTAGACCATCGTCCGGCCGGAAAGGCTTGGGAAATAGACGGTTTCCCGGCCCGGGCCGTCCTGGCCGGGGCCCTTGCTGCCCAGCTCGTGTTCGGCGCGCTTACGGACCACATAGGCGCGCCGCTCCAGGGCCATCCCGGACGCCCCGCCGATGAAAAGTTGCCGGAAGGTCGGCATCGCGTCGCGGGCCAGGGCGCCCAGCGAGGAGTCGTCGATCGGCACCTCGCGCCACCCGAGCACCTGCAGTCCTTCGGATTCGACGATCTTCTCCACCGCGGCGCAGGCGTTCGCCGCGTCTTTGGCCGACTGCGGCAAGAATGCGATACCGGTGGCATAGGCGCCTTCGTCGGGCAGTTCGAAATCGGTGACCGCACGCAGGAATTGGTCCGGCACCTGGATGAGGATGCCGGCGCCGTCGCCGCTGTGCGGTTCGGCTCCGGCGGCGCCGCGGTGTTCGAGGTTGAGCAGCGCAGTGATCGACTTCTCGACGATACTGCGGCTACGCCGGCCGTGGATGTCGACGACCATGGCGACCCCGCACGCGTCGTGTTCGAACGCGGGGTTGTAGAGCCCGACCCGGCTGGGTGCCATCACTACCTGACCCTTCGCACTTCGGCCTCAATTCGTCTGGCATAGACGATCGATCGAGGGTTGGTCCGTGCGACGTTGAACGGGCGGTTCGCCTGAAATTTGCACAGGCAACGTCACGATATACCCGGATCTGGGCGACGTGCTACCTGCTGAGCAAATGCTCATACTCACGTTTTGTGTTACCTGCACGCAATAACCAGATGATGTCCAGGAAATGTGGATTGCCTATCGTCTGGCTGTCTGCGCGCAAAGGAGACCACGATGGCCGACGATATATTCAAGCTCGTCGCCGAAGAGTCGGTCGAGTATGTCGACATTCGGTTCTGCGATCTGCCAGGTGTGATGCAACATTTCTCGATCCCGGCATCGGCGCTGGACGAGAGCATCTTCACCGATGGATTGGCGTTCGACGGTTCCTCGATCCGCGGCTTCCAGTCCATCCACGAGTCGGACATGCTGCTGCTGCCCGACCCGGACACCGCATGGATCGATCCGTTCCGGGCGGCCAAAACTCTCAATCTGAACTTCTTTGTGCACGACCCGTTCACCCGCGAGCCCTATTCGCGCGATCCGCGCAACATCGCCCGCAAAGCCGAGAGCTACCTCGCCAGCACCGGCATCGCCGACACCGCCTACTTCGGCGCCGAAGCCGAGTTCTACATCTTCGACTCGGTGAACTTCGACTCGCAGATCAACGGTTCGTCCTACCAGGTGGATTCGGTCGCCGGCTGGTGGAACACCGGTAGGCCCACCGAGTCGGACGGCAGCCCCAACCTCGGGTACAAGGTCCGGCCCAAGGGCGGCTACTTCCCGGTGGCGCCCAATGACCAGTACGTCGACCTGCGCGACGCCATGACCACCAACCTGACCAACGCCGGCTTCATGGTCGAGCGCGGCCACCATGAGGTCGGCACCGGCGGCCAGACCGAGATCAACTACCGGTTCAACACGCTGCTGCACGCCGCCGACGACCTGATGCGGTTCAAATACATCATCAAGAACACCGCTTGGGCGCACGGCAAGACCGTCACCTTCATGCCCAAACCACTCTTCGGCGACAACGGCTCCGGCATGCACGTCCACCAGTCGGTCTGGCAGGACGGCGAACCGCTGTTCTACGACGAAGCCGGTTACGCCGGGCTGTCGGACGCCGCCCGGTACTACATCGGCGGCATCCTGCACCACGCGCCGTCGCTGCTGGCGTTCACCAACCCCACCATCAACTCCTACAAGCGCTTGGTGCCCCACTACGAGGCGCCGATCAACCTGGTCTACAGCCAGCGCAACCGCTCGGCCTGCGTGCGCATCCCGATCACCGGCACCAACCCGAAGGCCAAGCGGCTGGAGTTCCGCTGCCCGGACTCCTCGGGCAACCCATACCTGGCGTTCGCCGCCATGCTGATGGCCGGCATCGACGGCGTGAAGAACAAGATCGAGCCGGCCGCCCCGGTCGACAAGGACCTCTACGAACTGCCGCCCGACGAGGCCGCCGACATCCCGCAGGCGCCCACCCAGTTGTCCCAGGTGATCGACCACCTCGAAGCCGACCACGAATACCTCACCGAAGGCGGCGTTTTCACCCCGGACCTGATCGAAACCTGGATCAACTACAAGCGCGAGCACGAGATCGCCCCGATCAACCTGCGCCCGCACCCCTACGAGTTCGCGCTGTACTACGACTGCTGAGCACAGCTGACCCGAGGCTGACCCGGTATCGGCGCCCCCGCGACTAAGCTGCAGGACTATTGGGCCAGTTGGCCGTGCCGTAGCCGTATGCCTCAAGGAGCCTATGAACCCCGACGACGACTTCCCGCGCAGTCGGCCCGCACCGCACCAGTACCAGCAGCAGCACCAACCTTGGGCACCGCCACCACAGCAGCACCCGCCTTACCCGCACCCGCCTCCGGGTCCCCCGTCCCGGCCGCGCCCGGCCCGCGGCTGGCGGCGCCTGGTGCTGTCCGCGACGCTGGGGCTGGTCAATCTGGGTCCATCACCGGCCGAGCGGGAGGAGGCCGCCTACGAGGCGGCCATCCGGTCCATGCCGAACGGCAGTTACAAGGTCGGCGTCCTGGGCAAGGGCGGCGTGGGCAAGACGACGGTGGCGGCCAGCGTCGGCTCGGTGTTCGCTGCGCTGCGCCGGGCCGACCACGTGGTGGCCGTCGATGCCGACACCGCCTTCGGCCGCCTCGGTAGCCGCATCGACCCGCGCGCCACCAGCTCCTACTGGGACCTGGCCGCCGATCAGAGCATGCAGTCGTTCGCCGACATCAGCAGCCGGGTGGGTGCCAACGCCGCGGGACTGTACGTGCTGATCGGCGAGCCGGCCGCGGGTGGGCGCCGGACCCTCGACGCGGCGCTGTACCGGGAGGCGGCGCTGCGCCTGGACCGGCACTTCACCATCTCGATCATCGACTGCGGTTCGACGATGGACTCGCCGGTCACCCAGGAGGCGCTGCGCGACCTGGACGCGCTGATCGTGGTGTCCTCGCCGTGGGCGGACGGGGCCGGCGCGGCCGCCAAGACCATGGAGTGGCTGGCCGACCGCGGCCAGGGCGGTCTGCTGCAGCGCACCGTGGTGGTGCTCAACGACTCCGACGGCCACGCCGACAAACGAACCCGCTCGGCGCTGACCGCGCAGTTCGTCCAACACGGTCAGGCGGTGGTCGAGGTACCCTTCGACCCGCACCTGCGGCCCGGCGGGGTGATCGACCTGACCAGCGAGATGGCGCCGGCCACCCGCCGTCGCTTCCTGCAGATCGCGGCGATCGTCGCGCGGCACTTCTCCTCGCGGCCCGGCGGCCGGGACACCAAGAACGGCCCCAATCAGAGCATGTAACGCACCACGCTCTCGGCGACGCACGCCGGCTTCGTACCGCCCTCGATGGACACCGTTGTCGACAAGGTCACCTGGTGGGCGCCACCGCCGGCGTCGGTCACCTCGACGACGGAGGTCTGGGCCCGGACCTTGGAACCGACCGGCACCGGCGCCGGGAAGCGCACCTTGTTCAGTCCGTAGTTGATCGCCAGCTTGACCCCCTCCAGGCGGTACATCTGGTGCATCAGCTGCGGCAGCATGGCCAGCGTCATATACCCGTGCGCGATCGTGGTCCCGAACGGCCCGCCGGCGGCCCGCTCGGGGTCGACGTGAATCCACTGGTGGTCACCGGTCGCGTCGGCGAACAGGTTGACGGCATCCTGGGTGATGGTCACCCAGTCGCTCTGGCCGATCGGCTCGCCCTGGCATGCCGCGAGTTCCTCGATCGATCGGAAGGTACGCACCTGCTGTCACTCCTTACTTAATCCGTTGCCACCGTGCCGTTTTGGCGCAGTCGGTCGATCTCGTCGATGCTCATTCCCAGCTCGGCCAGCACCTGCCCCGTATCGGCACCCAGCTCCGGCGCCGCCACCGCGGGCGGGTGGGCGCCGTCGAGGGACGCCGGCAGCCCGGCCGCCAGGTAGTCCCCGACCCGGGGCTGATGCAGCGCCGTGAACATCGCGTTGTCGTGCAGCCGCTCGTCGGCGGCCACCTCGGCGAAGCTGCGGTAGCGGTCCCACAGCAGCGAGGTGCCGCCCAGGGCCGCTTCGATCTGTGCGCCGGTCCGCTCGGCGAACCAGCCGTTGAACAGCCCGGTCAGCACCTCGCGGTGCCGAAAGCGCTGGCCCTCATCGGTGAAGTCGATGTCGCGCGCCTGGGCCAGTGCGGCAATGACTTTCGTGGTTCCGGTCAGCTCGGTCAGGTCCCGGAAGTGCCGGTCGGTCAGCGTGACGACCATGAAGGACGCCCCGTCGCTGCCGGTGAAGGTCTGGCCGTACTGGCCATAGAGCGCGTTGCCGATGCGCTCCCGTCGGGTGCCGTTGACCATCGCCTCGGTGAGAAAACCCAGCGCACTGGCGGTACCCAACGCGACGTCCTCCAAGGCCAACCGGATCCGGCAGGCCTCGCCGGTGCGGTCCCGGCGGTGCAGCGCAGCGACCACCGCCAGCGCGCCGTGCAGCCCGCAGGCGATATCCCACGCCGGCAGCACGTGGTTGATCGGTGCGCCATAGGCCGCCGGGCCGGTCACCAGCGGAAAGCCGGTCGCCGCGTTCACGGTGTAGTCGACGGCCGTCGAGCCGTCGGCGCGTCCGAGCACCTCGAGGTGGATCAGGTCAGGGCGTTCGGACACCAGAGTGTCGAACGAAAGCCATTGCCGGCCCGCCATATTCGTCAGCACCACACCGCTTTCGGCGATCAGGCGCTGCACCAGGTGCTGCCCTTCCGGCGCGCGCAGGTCGGCGACCACCGAACGCTTGCCCTTGTTGAGCCCGGTCCAGTAAATGGACGTGCCGTCTTCGGCGACCGGCCAGCGGCGGTAGTCGGCCGCCCCGCCGACCGGGTCGACCCGCACCACGTCGGCGCCCAGCTGTGCCAGCGTCATTCCGGCCAGCGGCACGGCGACGAAACTGGCGATCTCGATGACGTGCACCCCGGACAGCGGTCGCGGCGCAGTCGGCTGCATGACCTGCTCCTTGCGTCGATGATTACGTCGACTATAGGCCTACCCCGATAGCGGCTCGGCGGGGAGCGAGTCCGCGCCGATTCCCAATCGTTGCCGAACCGCGATATGAAAAGCCGTGGCGGCGAACAGGACACGGCCCGGCACCGTGTTTGACTTCCCGCAGTAGGACAAAACCAGGCATCATTCCGCAGTTTGCGGAGCGACCATTGGGATGGGAAACAAGCTATGAAGAGCGTAGAGAAGTTGCGTCACGCGGCCAGTCGGTTACCGCGCCGGCTGGGGGTCGCGGCGGTGGGGGCCGCGTTGCTGGCCGGTCTCGTCGGAGTTACCGGCGGCTCGGGCGACGCGTCCGCGTTCTCCCGCCCGGGGCTTCCGGTGGAGTACCTGCAGGTGCCCTCGGCGTCGATGGGCCGTGACATCAAAGTGCAGTTCCAGCCGGGCGGCGCGCACGCGGTCTACCTGCTGGACGGGCTGCGCGCCCAGGACGACTTCAACGGCTGGGACATCAACACCCCGGCGTTCGAGGAATACTACGGCTCGGGCCTGTCGGTGATCATGCCGGTGGGCGGACAGTCCAGCTTCTACTCCGACTGGTACCAGCCGTCGCAGGGCAACGGGCAGAACTACACCTACAAGTGGGAGACCTTCCTGACCCGGGAGATGCCCGCCTGGATGCAGGCCAACAAGAGCGTCTCGCCCAACGGCAACGCCGTGGTGGGATTGTCGATGGCGGGCGGTTCGGCGCTGATCCTGGCGGCCTACTACCCACAGCAGTTCCCCTACGCCGCAGCGCTTTCGGGCTTCCTCAACCCCTCCGAGGGTTGGTGGCCGACGCTGATCGGGCTGGCCATGAACGACGCCGGCGGTTACAACGCCAACAGCATGTGGGGCCCGTCGTCCGACCCGGCCTGGAAGCGTAACGACGCGATGCTGCAGATTCCGCGCTTGGTGGCCAACCGCACCCGCGTCTGGGTGTACTGCGGCAACGGGACACCGAGCGATCTGGGCGGCAACAACATGCCGGCCAAGTTCCTGGAGAGCCTGACGCTGCGCACCAACCAGACCTTCCAGCAGAACTACATGGCTGCCGGCGGCAACAACGGCGTGTTCAACTTCCCGCCCAACGGGACGCACGACTGGCCGTACTGGAACGAGCAGCTGGTCGCGATGAAGCCCGACATCCAGCGAGTGCTGGGCGTGGGCGTCGACCCGACCTGATCGATCCCCCGAAACCGGCGTTTTGCAGAAGAAGCCCGAGAGCGGGTCTGCGAAACGCCGGTTTCGGCGTTTGCGCCGCCTTTACTGCCACATCCCCCGGCGATCGACGTAGCCGTAGGTGTAGCCGGTGGCCAGCACGCAGACGACCGTGGCGATACCCAGCATCCAGGTGCCACCGGCCACCAGACTGATGACACCGCCGACGACCGCCCCGGAGACATAGCCGGCGAAGAGCATGAAGTGCCCGAGCCAGTCGTGAACGCTTCCGCCGCTGAGGTGGCGTTCGATGCCCTGGCCCAGTTTCACTACCGTGCCGGTGACGTAGCTCAACGGCGTCGACACTTCGCCGTCGCGCACGAAGGTGGTGTTCAGCGCGCCGACTCCGAACGCGACCAGCAGGATCGGCAGCAGCGGCAGCGGCAGCGTCGGCCCGCCCTCCACGAGCCAGTCGACCAGCGTCGCCGTCAGCAGCGCGGTCGCGGTCAGCAGCAGCGCGCCGTGCGGATGCTGAGGCCAGACCCGGCGCCGGCACAGGGACGCGATCACCACACCCGCCAGAAAGGAGAACAACAGTGCGGCGGCCGAGATCGACAGCCACTCGTTACCGTCGAACACCCCGAGCACCGCACGTCCGGCGTTGCCGGTCATGAACGTGACGAAGTAGCCCTCGGAATGGGTGTATGCGGTGGCCGCCAGCACCCCGGCCAGGGCGGCAAGCACCCAGGACAGCTTGGTTTCGCTGTCGTAGTACCGACGTATCACGCGCGCCTGGAACTGATGGGGTTACCTAGCTCAGCCGACCGGGCCCGGCACCAGGGTCACCTCGGCGCTGTGCTCGCCGCCCATCGGGGTACGCCAGGTCAGCCTGACGGTGTCGCCCGGGTGTTGCTGGTCGAGCACGTCGGTGAGATCGGTGGCCGAGTTCACCGGCCGGCCGTTGACCGAGGTGATGACGTCGTCCTTGGCGATGCCGCTGGCGGCGGCCGGGGTGCCGTCGAGCACCTGCGCGACCCGCGCCCCGCCGTTGTTGTCGATCACGCCGACACCCATGAACGCCGTCTCACCGATGTGCACGGTGGCTGAGGAGACCCCGGACCGGATCTGGTTGGCGATGGCCATCGCCTGGTTGATCGGGATCGCGTAGCCTTCGCCGCCGGGCTGGGCGAACTTGTAGTTGTCGCTGGCCGCGGTGTTCATCCCGATCACCTGGCCGGCCGCGTTGACCATCGGACCGCCCGAGTCGCCGGGGCGGATTGCGGTGTCCGCCTTGATCATGTTGCTCAGCGTCTCGGTGCTGCCGGTCAGCTCGTCGGCGGCCGACACCGTCTGGTTGAGACCGATGACGTTGCCGGGCACCGCACTCGGCGTCCCGCCCTGGCCGCCGGCGTTGCCCATCGCGACCACCGGGTCACCCACGGCGACCCGCGACGAGTCGCCGATGTTGGCCGCCTGCAGGCCCGAGGCACCCCGCAGCTGCAGCACCGCCACGTCGTGGCTGCGGTCGAAGCCGAGCACGTCGACCTCGTAGGTCTGGCCGTTGCCGACCGACACCACCGTGAGCCCGGTGGCCCCGGCGATGACGTGGTTGTTGGTCAGCACAATGCCGTTCGGATCCAAGACGATGCCGGTTCCGGCACCGACCGCGCTCTGGTAACCCATCTGGGTGTCGATGTTGACCACCGCGGGACCGACCTGAGCGACCGCCGCCGACGGGTCGAGCGGGGGCTTGGGCAGCGACGGCGCCGCCTGAACCGGCGCCGTGGCCAGGCCAAGCCCGGCCACCATCGCTGTCACGCTGAGCAGCCACCACCGGCTAGGGCGATGCGATCCGCTCATTGGGTTACCTCCTGAGGGTCAGGTGCAGGCGCCCCGCCAAATCCCCGCGCGCCGCTCATGCCGGGTTAGCGAAACAAACACAGCAAGCTTAGCGGAACCACCGGTTCTGGCTCCAAGCGATGGCCGTAGGCTGGCGCAATGGGCGGTCTCGACCCGCAAGCCCGGTTTGCGCGGGGCCGGGTGGCGCGGCTGGCGACCGTGGCGCCCGACGGCTCCCCGCACCTGGTGCCGGTGGTGTTCACCCTGCTCGACGACGTGATCTACACCGCGGTGGATGCCAAGCCCAAGACCACCAAGCGGCTGCGCCGCCTGAGAAACATCGAGCACAATGCGCGGGTCAGCGTCTTGGTGGATCAGTACGACGACGACTGGTCGCAGCTGTGGTGGGTGCGAGCCGACGGGACGGCGACGGTCCACCACGACGGCGCGGCGATGGCGACCGGCTACCAGGCCCTGCGGGCGAAGTATCCGCAGTACCAAACGGTTGCCTTGGCCGGGCCGGTGATCACGATCGCCGTCGAACACTGGGCATCCTGGCGAGCCTGACCGGGTACTGTGCCGGGCATGGCCAACCGGGATCACGGCGACCCGGGCGATGCGCCCTCGGTGCCACCGGCGTTGACGCCCCTGGCGAACGACGCCCGGCCGTCGGCGGCCGAAGAGGCCCGCACGATCACCGCCGCCACCAACGCCGCCACCCTGGCGACGCTGACCTCCGACGGCGACCCGTGGGCGTCGCTGGTCACCTATGCGCTGTTGGGTGGCGCGCCGGTGCTGTGCGTGTCGCAGCTGGCCGAACACGGCCGCAACCTGGCCCGCGATCCGCGGGCCAGCCTCGCCGTGGTGGAGCCCGGCGCGCACGCCGACCCGCTGGCGAGCGGCCGCGTCACGCTGGCCGGGGCGGTTTATCAGCCCGCCGGCGACCACTACGCCGCGGCGCGCCACGCCTACTTGGCGCAGGTGCCGGCCGGCAAGTACTACATCGACTACAGCGACTTCTCGCTGTGGGTGCTGCAGGTGCAGCGGGCGCGCTGGGTGGGCGGATATGGCCGGATGGATTCGGCGACCGGCACGGACTACCTTGCCGCGCAACCGGATCCGGTCGCCCCGCAGGCGGCCGGCGCCATCGCCCACCTCAACGCCGACCACGCCGGGGCATTGGTGGCGATGGCACAGGCGCTGGGCGGATACCCTGACACCACCGAGGCGACCTGCACCGGCGCGGACCGCTACGGCCTGGACCTCCAGGTCGTCACCGAACGCGGGGTGGCCTACACCCGGGTCGGCTACCGGCGCCCGATCGATTCGATCGATGAGCTGCGCGCCGCCACCGTGGAATTGGTGCGATCAGCCCGCGAACAAAGCCGGTAGTCCCTACCCGCTCGCCGTTTTCCCCGTATTCCTTGTGCTGGGCGGTTCTTGGGGGAAGGCTGGCTATTCAGAGCATGCCGGACACCAGGAGCGGCACCGATGGCAGACAAGACGACCACGCCGGGACACGCGGCGGCGCCGCCCGCCGACAGCCCCGCCGCCATCCGTAACGTCGTGGTAGTCGGCCCATCCGGCGCCGGAAAGACCACCCTGATCGATGCGTTGCTGGTCGCGGCCGGGGTGCTGGCTCGGCCCGGGTCGGTGGCCGGCGGCAACACCGTCTGTGACTACGACGACGCCGAGATCCGCCAGCAGCGGTCGGTGGGACTGGCGCTGGCCTCCCTGCCGCATGCCGGCGTCAAGGTCAACCTGATCGACACCCCGGGGTACGCCGACTTCGTCGGTGAACTGCGGGCCGGATTGCGCGCCGCGGACTGCGCCCTGTTCGTCATCGCCGCGAACGAGACGATCGACGAACCGACCAAATCGTTGTGGCAGGAGTGCGATCAGGTCGGCATGCCCCGTGCGGTGGTCGTCACGAAACTGGACCACGCTCGGGCGAACTACCCGCAGGTGCTGGCCGCCGCCCAAACCGCGTTCGGCGACAAGGTATTACCGCTGTATCTTCCGGACGGCGACGCACTGATCGGGCTGCTGGGCCCGGATGCGGCGCACGCCGAGGCGGTCGAGGAGCAGCGTGGCGCCCTGATCGAGGGCATCATCGAAGAGTCCGAAGACGAGTCGCTGATGGAGCGTTACCTGGGCGGGGAACAGATCGACCGCGCAGCACTGATCGATGATCTGGAAAAGGCCGTCGCCCGAGGCTCCTTCTTCCCGGTGATCCCGGCATGCAGCACCACCGGGGTCGGCCTGACCGAACTGCTGGACGTCGCCACCAGCGGCTTCCCGTCGCCGCTGGAACACCCGCTGCCGGAGGTCTTCACCCCGCAGGGTGCACCCCATCATGGTCTGCGCTGCGATTGTGCCGAACCGCTGCTGGCGGAGGTGGTCAAGACGACGTCAGACCCCTATGTCGGCCGGATCAGTCTGGTCCGAATCTTTGCCGGAAGTCTCCGCCCCGACGCGACCGTCCATGTGTCGGGGCATTTTTCAGCGATCTTCGGCCCACAGAGCACCCATGCCGACCACGACGAGGACGAACGCATCGGCACGCTGTCGTTCCCGCTCGGCAAGCAGCAGCGGCCGGCGCCGGTCGTGGTGGCCGGCGACATCTGTGCCATCGGCCGGCTCAGCCGGGCCGAGACCGGCGATACGCTGTCGGACAAATCGGAGCCGCTGGTGCTCAAGCCGTGGACCATGCCCGACCCGCTGCTCCCGATCGCCGTGCAGCCCCACGCCAAAACCGACGACGACAAGCTGTCGGTCGGGTTGGCGCGGCTGGCTGCCGAAGACCCGACCCTGCGCATCGAACAGAACCCGGAGACGCACCAGACGGTGCTGTGGTGCATGGGCGAGGCGCATTCGGGCATCGTGCTCGACAGTTTGGCCAACCGCTACGCGGTCGCGGTGGACACCGTCGCACTGCGGGTGGCGCTGCGGGAGACCTTCGCCACCAAGGCCAAAGGACACGGCCGGCATGTCAAGCAATCCGGCGGGCACGGCCAGTACGCGGTCTGCGATATCGAGGTCGAACCGCTGGCGCAAGGTTCCGGTTTCGAGTTCGTCAGCCGCGTGGTCGGCGGCTCGGTGCCGCGCCAATTCGTCCCCAGCGTGGAGAAGGGCGTTCGTGCGCAGATGGAGCGCGGTCTCACCGGCGAGGCCGGCGAGGAGGGCTACCCGGTGGTCGACATCCGGGTCACCCTGCTCGACGGCAAGGCGCACAGCGTCGACTCGTCGGATTTCGCGTTCCAGATGGCGGGTGCGGCGGCGCTGCGCGACGCGGCGACAGCCGGCCGGGTGCGGCTGCTCGAGCCGATCGACGACGTCACGGTGCTGGTGCCCGACGACCTGGTCGGTGCGGTGATGGGCGATCTGTCGGCCCGCCGCGCCCGGGTGGTGGGCACCGATAAAGTCGGTGCGGACCGCACACTGGTGAAAGCCGAAGTGCCCCAGACCGAGCTGATCCGGTACGCGGTCGACCTGCGTTCGCTGACGCACGGCGCCGGCTCGTTCACCCGCGGGTTCGCCCGCTACGAGCCGCTGTCGGAGTCGGCGGCCGCGCACGCTTACAGCAATGCCTGATCCGCGCTGGAAACGGCGGGGCCGAATCGAGAGGACACCGATGACGACTATCGCCGGGCTGCCCGCACATGTCCTGCTGTTGCACTTCGTGGTGGTGCTGGTGCCGTTGACCGCGGTCCTGCTCATCATGTGCGCGGTGTGGCCGGCGGCGCGACGGCGGCTGGTCTGGCTGGTGGCGATGTTGGCGGGCCTGACGCTGCTGGTCACCCCGGCGACGGTCAACGCCGGCGAATGGCTGGCCGACACCGGCAAGATCGGGGGGTCGCCCGACCTCGACAGGCACATGGCCGCCGGCGAGTACGGCCTCTACATGGCGTTGGGGCTGGCCGTTGCGGCGGCGCTGCTGGCCGGTCTGCACGTGGCCCTCTCCCGCGGCGGCGCGGTGGCGCCGGTGCTGCGGTTGGGGATCGTCGTGGTGGTGATCGCGCTGGCCGGCGGGTCGATGTACGCGATTCACACCATCGGCGAATCCGGGACCAAGGCGATCTGGGGCAGCCTGCTGGCACCGGCGGAGAATCGCTAAATCTGCGCCGCACCCTGGCGCTTGGCACAATGGATGCCATGTACAGCGTGTGGCGGGGAATTATGGCGATCGCCGGGTCAGTGGCCCTGGTGATGGGGGCGTCGACCGGTATCGGCCAGGCGGCCCAGCCGACACCGGCACCGGGGTTCGCCGTCGCGGCGATCGAGCCCGCCGACGGTGCGGTGGTGGGGGTGGCCTACCCGGTGATCGTGCGGTTCGCGGGGCCGGTCGGTGACCGGGCGGGTGCTGAGCGAGGCATCCACATCGCCTCATCGGGAAACTCCGCCGGCCACTTCGAATGGGTTAGCGACGATGTCGTGCAGTGGGTTCCCGACGGCTACTGGTCACCGCACAGCACGATCAGCGTGGAGGCCCACGGCATGTCGACGGGGTTCGAGACCGGTGACGCGGTGCTGGGGGTCGCCGACATCTCCGACCACACCTTCACCGTCAGCGTCAACGGCGAGACCCTGCGGGTGATGCCGGCATCGATGGGTAAACCCAAGCGCCCCACCCCGATCGGTTCGTTCACCGCATTGTCGAAGGAGCGCAAGATCAAGTTCGATTCGCGCACCATCGGCATTCCGCTCAACGACCCCGAGGGCTACCTGCTCAACGGCGAGTACGCGGTCCGGGTGACCTGGAGCGGGGTGTATGTGCATTCGGCGCCGTGGTCGGTGGACTCGCAGGGGTATTCGAACGTCAGTCACGGCTGCATCAACCTCAGCCCGGACAACGCGGCGTGGTACTTCGACACCGTGCACCTGGGCGACCCGATCGTCGTCCAGGCCTAACCGCGATCGCAAGCACGGCGGAGCCGGGTGAAGCGGGTCGCCGTGGTTGCGCAGTTCTAGCAGGCGCCCAGCACGGCCGTCGGCATGTGCGCCACGTAGCGCTCGGCGCGCTGCTGCGGGCCCATCTCCAGCCGAGCACCCAAGGGGCGCAGCCAGCCGGCCATGCGGCGACCGGCCTGACGGACCAGCGAGCCATGGTTCGTCGAAACACAGTGGGTGACAACAAAAGCCATGATTTTCTCCTGCCGGGATGCCCGACACGACCCAAGGGGTCGGCGGAATTCGCGGTTCAGGCCGCGGCGGAGACGCCGGGGCCGGTGAGGGACAGACGGATTGGACACGGATACGGCCCGTCGCTGGGACTCACGTAGCCCTCACCTCCTTCCGGCCAAGACATGCGGGGATGTCGTTGCCGTCCATCGTGGCACCGAAATCCGGGACCGTCAAACGCGAACGCGCCAAAGCCTTTCGGCGCGAGCAGTCGCGAAAGCCCCCTGCGGAGGTTCCGTCAGGGGGCTTTCGCGACTGCTCGCCGGGAGAAATCTGTTGAGTGCTACAGCAACCCGAGCAGCTGCAGATCGGTGATGTACTTGACGATCACCGCCGGCGTGACGTGCGGGATGTCGTGCGTAGCACCGATCTCGGCTTCCTGCACCGCAGTCCGGAATCGATCGGTGGGTGCGATCGACCCGCAGATCGGCGGCTGCGGCTTCTGGTAGTTGTGCAGCAGCGGCAGCAGGGACGCCTGACGCTGCCGCTCCGGCAATGCCCGCAGCGTGGTCTCGAACCGCTGCAGCCAGTCGCCGTAGTCGGCGATCCGCCGAATCGGGTAGCCGGCCTCGATCAGCCAGTCCACGAACTCGTCCATGCCCAGGCCGTCGTCGTAGGGGTTCATCACGTGGTAGGTGGCGAACCCATCACCGGCAGCGGCACCCAAGGTGGTGGACGCCTCGGCGATGAACTCCACCGGCAGCCCGTCGTAGTGGGCGCGGCTGCGGTTGCCCTCGGCGTCCAGCTCGTAGAACGAACCGGGTGCGACACCGGAGGCGACCAGGCTGAACATCATCCGGGTGAACATGTCCGGCAGGTTGAGCTGGCCGGCGTAGCTGGTGTCGGCCAGGATCATGTCGCACCGGAACACCGCGACCGGCAGGCCGCACAGGTCGTTGGCCTCGCGCAGCAACACCTCCCCAGCCCACTTGCTGTTGCCGTAACCGTTGGCGTAACCGTCGTTGATCGCCCGCACCGGGCTCATCAACCGCACGTCGGCGTCCTCGGTGAACTTGCCCAGCGGGATCTGGTCACCGACACCGATGGTGGAGAAGTAGGTGAACGGCTTGATCTTGCCGGTCAGCGCGACCCGGATCAGCTCGGCGGTGCCGACGGCATTCGGGCCGAACAGCTCGCTGTACGGCAGCACGTGGTTGACCAGCGCTGCAGGGTCGACGATCACGTCGACGGTGTCGGCCAACCGCTGCCAAACATCTTGCTCCAGACCGAGATTCGCCTCGCCCTTGTCGCCGGCGATGACTTCCAGGTGCGTGGCCGCCAGCTCGCTGTAGCGGGCCAGTAGCTTCGCGTCGCCGCTGTCGAAGACCTCGTCGAGGCGGCGGCGGGCAGCGGCGTCGGACTTCGCCCGCACCAGGCAGATCAGCTTGCCGTCCACCGGGGCCAGCCGCTCCAGCCACTCGAGGGCCAGATAGCGGCCCAGGAAGCCGGTCGCGCCGGTCAGCAGTACGGTGCGCACCTGCTCGGACGGACCGGGCAATGAAGGTGCCGCCGCCAGGGTGGCCTCGTCGAGGAACTTGTCCAACGTCAGGTCGGCGGCGGCCACCTCGACGGCATCCCGGCCGTGCACCGAGGCGAACGTCGGCCGTTTCGATCCACTCCGCTGGGCCTCGACGTAGTCGGCCAGCGACGCCAGATCGCTTGCCGGGCTGACGATCACCCCGACCGGAACATCGACATCGAAGATGTCGCGCAGCAGATTGCCGAAGGTCAGGGCCGACAGGGAGTCCCCGCCCAGATCGGTGAAGTGGGTATCGGGGGCCAAGTCGGCGGTCGAGGCGCCCAGCAGTGCGGCCGCGGCCCGGCTGACGGTCTCCAGCGCGGGGCGATCAGCCCCGTGCGCGCGCAGTTCGCTCAGCTCATTGGCCTGGCCCTCGGCCAGCTCGGTGTAGAGCCGTTCGAGGCGAGCGCCGTAGTGCGCCTTCAGTTTTGGCCAGGCCAGCTTGCGGATGCCGGTGAGCAGGCCGTTCTCCAAGGTGAACGGTTCGGTCTCGACGATGAAGTCACGCGGCACCTCGTAGGACTGCAGGCCGGCGTCGCGGGCCACCTGCTGAAGCGACTCGGCGATCGCCGGCTTGAGGCCGGCGGCATCGAAGCGCGCTACGGCGTCCTCAGTGGGCACCACCACCGCCAACAGGTAGGGCTGCGCGCTGTTGCCGTAGACGTAGATCTGGCGCACCAGCGCGCTGTTGCCGAACTCGGCCTCCAGCTTGGCCAGGGTGACGAATTCGCCCTGGGCCAGCTTGAGCACGTTGTTGCGCCGGTCGACGTAGACCAGCTCGTCGGGGCCGACCTCGGCGACGACGTCTCCGGTGCGGTAGTAGCCGTCGGCGTCGAACACCTCGGCGGTGATCTCGGGGCGCTTGTAGTAACCGGGGAACAGGTTCTCGCTCTTGAGCAGCAGCTCACCGCGCGGGTGCGGCTTGTCGGTGCCGAAGTAGCCCAGGTCGGGCACGTCGACCAGCTTGTAGTCCAGCACCGGGGGCCGCTGCACCACGCCGTCGAAGAGCACCATGCCGGCTTCGGTAGAGCCGTAGCCGTTCAGCACGTGCTGTTGGGTGAGGCCCTCGACCCAGGTGCGCAGTTCTTCGGAGATCGGCGCGGAACCGGTCATCGCGAAGATGCAGCGTCCACCGAGCAAGTCACGGCGCATCCGCGCGAGCACCTCCGCCTCGGCGACCGGGTCGCCGGCGGAGGCGTCGAGCTCACTCTGGAAGTGCTGGTAGAGCATCTCCCAGATCCGGGGCACGAAGTTCATCTCGGTGGGCCGCACCAACGCGAGGTCCTCCAAGAAGGTGGAGAGGTCACTGCGGGCGCTGAAGTAGGCGGTGCCGCCGTTGCCGAGGGTGCCGTAGAGGATGCCGCGGCCCATGATGTGGCTCATCGGCATGAAGTTCAGCGTGATCGACGCGGCGCTCGGGCCGAACCAGTTCTTGGCCGACCGCACCCACATCCGCTCCACGTTGCTCTGCGGGTACATCGCCCCCTTCGGTGCGCCGGTGCTGCCGGAGGTGTAGACCAGCAGGGCCAGCGGGTCGCTGTCCTCGCCGGCGTCCCGGGCGGGCATGCCGGCGGGCGACAAAGACCGGCCGCGGCTGAGCAGCTCGGCCAGTGGCTCGACGACGACCTCGACGCCGGCCAGGGCGGCGCGGGCACCGGCCAGCGCGTCGCGGTGGTCATCGACCTGCTCGTGGAAGTCGAAGACCACGAGGCGGGTGGGGGCGGGGCCGGCGGCCACCAGCTCAACCGCGTCGGCCAGCGAGTCGACGCTGGCGGCGATGACGCGGGGCTCGGTTTCGGCCACGATCGGGGTCAGGGTGGCCACCGCCGCGGATGTCTGCAGCGGCACCGAGACCGCACCGATCTGGCCCAGCGCCACGTCGATGACGGTGTAGTCGACGCTGGTGAAGCCCAGCACCGCGACCCGGTCTCCGGGCCGGACGGCGGCGGCGACCAGCGCGGTGGCCAGGGCGCGGACCCGCTCGGCCAGCTCGCCGTAGGAGATGGTGTCGTAGCGGGGCAGCAACTGCGCAACGGTGCGACCGGTCGCCGGGTCGGCGACGTAGTCGACGGCACGCTGACCCAGCGCGGGCCGGTCGGCGTATCCGGTCAGCACGGTCTGCACCAGCTGCGGCAACCCCAGGCCGGGCCGGCCGGCGGCATCGGCGACGGTCCGGTCGGGCTGGGCGGCGGCGAATTGGGGGTCGGTGGCGGCCAGCTCGGCAACGCGGCGGGCCTGCTGGTCGTCAGAAAAGGAAGTAGCAGTCGTCATAACGGAACCTCTAAATAGATATCTCGCGGAAGTGGTTTGCGAAGGGGCGCGACGCTGCGCCGATAGATACTACGTTAGCAAAACTAAATTTATTCCAGCACCTGGCGAGCCCTGTGACGTTGCGCTCAGTGCTGGTCACGGGGAGTGCCCCGCCACATCAGCTGATCGACTCCTCCAGCCACGGCAGCAGCCACTTCACGCCTTCGGGAGTGAGGTGAATGCCGTCGCTGCGCACCTTGATGCCGTCGACCTTGGCGGTGTAGGTGCCGTTCGGCCCGAGCTTCTTGTTCAGATCCATCACCGACACGGCGTCGCGCCCAGCGACCACCCGGCGCAGCAGCGCGTTCCAGCGGTCGACGCGCTTGGGATCGTCTTCGGGCCACAGCTTGCCGTCGGGCCGCTCGCCGTAGCGACTGTAGGGCACGGTGGTCACCACCACCCGGCTGCCGGCGGCCTGCAGGACGTCCAGGGCGTGCTGAAGTTCCGCGGTCAGGTAGGCGTCGAAGGTCGGGTCACCGATGTGGGTCCACTGGCCTTCGTTGACCCGGTCCACGGTCTCCCAGCGGCCGGCGAACAGCAGCACCACGTCGGGCCGGTCGGCCCTGACCTGCCGGGCCCACCGGGCCGGCCACCCGTCGCATTCCGACCCCTGCTCGATGGTCTTGCCGGCCCAGCGGTACGGCCCGGCCCGCACGATGCTGCAGCCGACGACGGTGTGGTCGATGAAGTCGTAGCCCGGGGTCGGCGGCAGGTAGTGCATCACGGTCCAGCCGATCGAGTCGCCGAACACCGAGACGGTGCGCGGCCGGTGGGGGTCGTGGCGCACCGGCGCCGGACGGGTGCGGGCCGGCGGTGACGGTGATACCGCCGCGGCCGCGGCGATGTCCGGGGTCAGGCCGGTCTCGGCGGTGGGCCGCTCGACGACCGGGACCACGAACACCGTGACCGCCACCGCGGTGGCGCTCACGGCCGCCCCGAGCGGCAGCAGTGACACCTGCGCCGGCCGCCAGCGCCGGATCGGCTCCTCTATGACCCACCATGACACCGCCGCCACACCCACGGTGACGGCGCATCGCGCGGCCAGCAGCGCCCCTCCCGACCACCCGGTGCGCTCGCCGTTGAGCACCAAAAAGATCGGCCAGTGCCACAGGTAGACGCCGTAGGAGATGGTCCCCAGCCACACCAGCGGAGCCCAGGCCAGCGCGCGGGCCACCAGCCCGCTCTGGTGCAGCGCAACCGGCGCGATCACCGCGATCGCGGCGACGGCGACCAGGGTCAGCAGCCCACCCCGGAACTCCGCGGCACTGCCGGTGGCGCGGTGCGCGGCCACCGCCAGCAGGGCCAGCCCGGCCAGCGGCAGCAGCCGCGCGACCCAGCGTCCCCAGCCGGTGCGGATCACCGACCAGCCGGCGGTCAGCGCGGGCCAATCCCCCACCAGCAGCGCCGCCGCGGCGGCGCCGATCAGCAGCGCCTGCGCCCGGGTGTCGGTGCCGAAGTAGACCCGGTCGCGGGTGGCGTCAGAGGCCAGCACCTCGGCCGCTGTCGCCGACACGGCCGCGCCTGCGCTGGCCAGCAGAAAGACCGTGAGGCGCACCCCGCCGACGGTGGCCAGGCTGCCGCGGCGCCGGGCGCGAAACGCCAGCAGCAGGGCGATCGTGATGAGCAGCAGCGGCCAGAGGAAGTAGTACTGCTCCTCGACGCCCAGCGACCAGGTGTGCTGCAGCGGTGACGGGGTTCCCGCCTCGGTGAAGTAGTCGGTCTGCTGGGCGACGAACCGCCAGTTGGCCACCCAGAAGAACGCGGCGATCGCGTCCTCGCGCAGGCCCACCACCGCGTCGGAGGGCAGCAGCTCGTGGGCGATCGCCACGGTCAGCACCATCAGCACCAGGGCCGGCAGCAGCCGTCGGCCGCGGCGGATCCAGAACCCGCCGAGGTCGATCCGCCCGGTCCGGTGCAGCTCGTCGATCAGCAGCGAGGTGATCAGGAATCCGCTCAGGACGAAGAACAGGTCCACGCCGATGAACCCGCCCGACACCCCGGGGACGCCGCCGTGGTCGGCGAGCACCAGCGCGACGGCTACCGCGCGCAGACCGTCGAGAGCGTGAATGCCCGGCCGTCGCCGGTCGCGCCGAACCCGGTCCGCGGCACGTGCCGTGGCCAACCGGGCGGCACGCGGGGCCGGCGCAACCCAGCGGGACTTGCCCGAAGTGCGCATCGAGGTGGCCCGGCGAGTCCGGCTCCCGGCCGGTCGACTCATCTCATCCTGGTCGCCGTTGGCGCCGATTGGTCGATCCTCTCGCTGGTGGACCACCGAAAGCTTAGGGGGCGAGCAGCCGTCCTAACGGGAGGACACGCTTGAGGTCACGCGACCAATTCGGTAGTGCGCCACCAGATCAGCGCGACGAACAACGCCAGCAGCGCGATGCTGACCAGCGCTTGGACCCGGTTGCGGTGCGCCGGTGCGGGATAGACATAGGCGAACGCCACCAGCAGCCCGGTGATCAGGCCGCCGAGGTGCCCCTGCCAGCTGATCCGGGGGATGGTGAAGGTGAAGACCAGGTTGATCACAATGACGGCGACGACCCAGCCGACGTCCATCCGCAGTCGTCGGCCGACGATCAGCGTCGCGCCGAACAGACCGAAGATGGCACCCGACGCGCCGGCGGTTGCGGTGGTCAGCGGCGCCAGCAGATAGACCGCGACCGAGCCGCCCAGCGCGCTGAGCAGGTACAGCGCGCTGAACCGTGCCCGGCCGAGCAGGCCCTCCAACGACGGGCCCACCACATACAGCGCCCACATGTTCAGCAGCAGGTGCATCGCGCCGTAGTGCAGGAACGCCGAGGTCAGCAGGCGGTAGATCTGCCCGTCGGCCACCGCCGGTGACCACAGCACCAGCTCGGAGTCCAGCTGAGCCGACGACATCTGGCCGATGAACGCCAGCACGTTCAGGGCGATCAGGCCGTAGCTGACCACCGGTGTCCCCGAGCCGCGCCGGACCAGCGGGCGGGTCCGGGGCTGCGCGGCGCCGGCCCGCGCGCAGTCCACACAGTGCTGCCCGACGGCGGCACTACGCATGCAGTCGCCGCAGATGTAGCGCTGACACCGCGTGCAGCGCAGCGCGGTGGCCCGGTCGGGGTGCCGGTAGCAGACGGTCATGGGTACAGCCTCTCATCGAGACCCCCTATTCGGCTCAGCGGTAGATTTCACGCCGTGGCAACTCCGACACCGCACCGCGGGTTCAACAACGCCGTCACCCGATTCTGGAGCTTTGCCGCTCCGGCCTATGACACCCGGTTCCTGCAGCGCTGGGTCTACCGCCCGGCCCAGGACGAGCTGATCGCGGCGCTGCGGGCCCATCAGCCGGCCCGAGTCGCCGACATCGCCTGCGGCACCGGCATCCTCGCCGACCGCATCGAACGGGAACTGTCCCCCGAAGCCGTCTACGGGGTGGACATGTCCGCCGGGATGCTCAACGAGGCCCGGGCGCGCTCGACGCGGGTGCAGTGGCTGACCGGCCCCGCCGAGCGCCTGCCGTTCGACGACGGGACCCTCGAGGCGGTGGTGACCAGCTCGGCGTTCCACTTCTTCGACCAGCCCGCGGCGGTCCGGGAGTTCTACCGGGTGCTGGCACCGGGCGGGATGGCCGCGGTGACCGCGCTGAGCCCCCGCCACCCCATTCCGCTGCGCCGGCTGCTGGGCGGCCGGTGGAATCCCGCGCACCAGCCGACGCCGGCCGAGATGCGCACGCTGTTCACCGACGCCGGGTTCACCGTCGCCGACCAGCACCGGGTGGCGCGGCCGGCCTGGACACTGCTGGTGTCGGATCTGATCACCGTCGGCGTCAAGCCGTAAGTCTCCGCTGGTCGGTACCCTCGCGTGGTATGAGACCGATGAAGTTCGCCGCGGCGGTGGCTGTCACGCTCGCCGCGGCTTGGGTCGGCACGGGCTCCGCCGCGGCCGAGCCGACTCCCCCGCCCGCGCCCAAGCAGGTGATCGACACCGACGGCACGTTCGTTGTCGGAAGGGACATCCTACCGGGGACCTACCGCTCCGATGGGCCTCGCGACGGCAACGCCTGCTACTGGCGCCGGAACAGCGGCGACAAGGTCGTCGACAGCGCGATGACCAAGAAGTCGCAGGTGGTGCTGATCGAGCCCGGCGACACCACATTCCGGACCGACCGCTGCGCGCCCTGGCAACTGACCGAATGCCCGCCCACGTGCGCTCCGGCGCCACAGCAGTCGGCCGGCCTGCCCGACGTGCTGAAGGGCTTTGTGCCGCAGCCCCGGCCGGCCGCTCCCGCGCCCGCTCCCAGCGGCGGATAGCTGGCCGTCACTTCTTGATCAGTTGGTGCGGGCAGTAGGTGTGCGCCGCGATGGCGGCGAACTGCGCCGCGCCGTCGGTGGTGAAGCCGGGATTGTTGGCCTTCAGGTCGGTGATCACCTGCAACGCGGGTTCGCCCCGGTCGACCAGGCCGCAGACCGCGCGGGCGGCTTCGATGGCCTGACTGGTGCTGCTGTAGGTGATCCCGGCCGCGCGCAGCGACTCCAGGAAGGCCGCATTGTGGACCGCGCCGGCATCCTCTGGCTGGCTGCCCGGTTCGGGGTCGGCGTTCCCCGGAGCGGCGCCGGCCAGGCCCAGGCCGGCCGCAACGGCCAGCGCCAGGAGCGGTTTCACGGGAGTGCCGTCGTCGCTGCGACGGAGCCGGCGGCCCCGGCCTCCTTGGCGGCTTTTTTCAGGTGCACCGCGTGGAAACCGGGCTTCTTCGACAGTTCCTCGAGGAGGTCGTCCAGTCCGGCCTCGTCGATCTGCCAATGCTGGACCGTGTCCTTTTGCTTCTGCAACTGGGCGATGACGCGGTCGAGCTGAACCGGGGCTTGGCCTTTACCGCCTTTGGTGGCGGACCCGCGGATATTGGCGCCATTGATCAGCTGCGAGCCGGGAGCGCCCAGCGCGCCGCCGGTCAGGGCGCCCAGCGCGGCCGGGTTGAGCAACCCGCCCACACCCGCCATCGGTGCGGCGACTGTGCTGCCGGCCGCCGGCAGTGAGGTGGCGGCCAGCCGGATGGCGGGCGTTGCGGTCGCCCAGCCCTGGGGCACCGACAGCGCCCCGACCGACGGGGCCGTGCCCACGCCGGCCGTCACCGCCCGGACCACGCCTCCGGAAGCAGACTTTGGCCCACCGCCCAATCCGGCGCCCAGTGCGTTCATCCCGCTTCCGCCCAAGCCGGCTCCCAGCGCCGATTTGGGGACCTCGGGCAACAACGACTGCGGCTTGTAGAACGTCTTCAACTGCACCATGCCGAAGTTGGGTCCGCTGAGCACGACGTTGCCCAGGCCGCCGAACTTCATGACCCCGCCGAGCGCACCGAACAGGCCCTCGTAAAGGCCGGCGACCTCCGACGCGTCTCCGGCCGCGGCGAGGCCCGGCCCGGTCTGGCCGGCGGCCGAATTGGTGGTCTGCGGCGGCGGGGCGAGCGGCGTCAGCCGGGTGGCCGCCGCCGCGGCGGCCTGGTAGGCGAACATCGCAGCGGCGTCTTGCGCCCACATCTGCGCGTATTGGGCGTCGGCGGCCGCGATCGCCGCGGTGTTCTGCCCGAAGGTGTTCGACGCCAGCAGCGCGGCCCGAATGCTGCGGTTGGCCGCGATCACCGGTGGCGGCACCACGGCGGCCAGCGCGACCTCGAACGCGCTCGCCGCGGCCCCGGCCTGTACCGCGGTCTGGGTGGCCTGCGCGGCGGCGGTCGACATCCAGTCCACGAAGGGTGTCGCCGCGGCGATCATGGCGGTCGCCGAGGTCCCGATCCACGATTCGGCGGTCAGGGAGGTGAGCACCGCACGGTAGGAGGCCGTCGCGGCGTGCAGTTCGGCGGCCAGCCCCTCCCACGCGGTGGCCGCGGCCAGCAGCGATTCGGGGCCCGGGCCGGCGTACATCTGCCCGGAGGTGACCTCCGGGGGAATCAGCGCGAAATCGATCACGGCGTGGCTCCGTCCTCAGGCACCGGGATGACCAGGATGGTGGCGGTGGTCAGCGCCTCGGTGTCGGGCGCCTTGTCGATCACCCGGGTGGCACCGCCGGCGACGGACTGCACCGCGGTGCCGCCGACGGCGCGACCGGCCAGGCTCGACAGCGCCATCTCGTTGAACATCGCACCCGAGGAGCCCTCGACGGCGAACGCCGAAGCGCTCGAAGCGACCGAACTGCTGGACAGCATCGCCGGCATGGCCTTGCCGGCCGGCGCCGCGGTGGACCAGCTCGCCGGCACCGACAGCGACCCGACCAGACTCGCCTGTCCGGTGCTGGCCGCCACGGTGGTGGCACCGGCCGAGAGCGGCGCCTGGTAGGAGATGTAGCCGCCCGACAGCGGCCCCAGGGCGCCGGTGATCGGGGCCGGACCGCTGAGCAGGCTGGCCACGCCGGGCGGATTCTGGGCCAAACCCACGAGCTGCCCGGCGATCAGCCAGCCGCTGCCGAGGTTGGCGAGGTGGCCCAGCGGCGAGTACGGCCCAGTCAGGTCGCCCAGGAACTTGGCGATATCCCCGATGCCGGACCCGATATCACCGGGTGTCGCCTGCGCCGGAGACGCGGTGAGGTCGGTCAGGGTCCTGGGCACCGCCGACAGCAGCTGCGAGACCCTCGACGGCGCGGCCGAGGCGGTCCGCACCCCGGCAGCTTCGGCCGCGGGGACCAGCTGGGACGAATCGGTGGCGGCGTCGGCGGCTTCCGGCGCCGGGTCGAACACGCTGAGCTGGGTCGCGGCCGCGGCCGAACCCGCGTAGCCGTACATGGCGGTGGCGTCTTGGGCCCACATCTCGGCGTAGAGGGCCTCGGTCGCCGCGATCGCCGGGGCGTTCTGGCCCAGCAGGTTGGTCGCCACCAGGGTCATCAGCAGGCTGCGGTTGGCCGCGATCACCGGCGGCGGAACATGCGCCGCGAACGCCGCCTCGTACGCCGCGGCCGCCGAGGAGACCTGGGCGGCGGCGTGCTCGACGCGGGTGGCGGTGACACCGATCCACTCCGCATACGGGGTGGCCGCCGCGACCATCGTCAGCGCGGACGGCCCGTGCCAAATACCGGCCAGGTCGGCGATCACCGAGCGGTAGGCCGCGGCTGCGGTGTGCAACTCGCCGGCGAGGGCCTGCCAGGCGGCGGCGGCGGCCAGCAGCGGCCCGGGCCCCGCACCGGAGTACATCAGACCGGAATGCACCTCCGGCGGGATCGCTCCAAATTCCATGTCATCCGACCTCATGTGGGGATTTCGTGGCCAGCAAAGTGGACAGAGGATGAATCTAGGGTGACTCGCTGGAAGATAGCCGGGAGGAAGCTGTGAGCGATCGTGGAGTCCGGTGTGGGGGCGATCACATCCGGAAGGGTGGCATGGGTCCCGGAAGCTTGCAACCGCTGGAGGTCCGTCGGCGCAGGCAGCGGGCTCAGGCCGGTGTCGCGTCGGCGAGCAATAAAGTGGCGGCGTCGACCAGAGTCCGGATCACCTCGTCGGCGCTGAAGTCGCTGAGCCATAGGTTCGGCGCATCGCTGCGGTGCAGCATCGCCACGCCGTGCAAGGCCACCGACAAGGCGGCGGCGACCCGGTCGGAAGCCGGATCAGGCGTGGCGTCCGGCAGTCGCCCACGGCAGGCCAACAAGGCCCGGGTGACGGTGGCGAGCGCCTGGCGAGCCGCCGGCGGCGCTTGACCGTCCTGGGTCATCAGGGCGTAGCGCAGCGGATGGCGTTGCGCGAACGACACGTAAACGCGGCAGCCGATCAGTAGGCGCTCGCGCGGATCGGTGGCCGCCTGCACCTGCTCGGCGATCTCCTCGGAGACCTGCACCCAGCTCAACTCGGCGACGGCCTCGAGCACCCGGTCACGATCCTCGAAGTGCGCGTAGACCGACGGCGCTGCGATGCCGGCCTCCCGGGCGATGCGCCGCAGCGAGACCTCACCCTCACTGTCGGCGCCGTCGATCACCCGGGCAGCCGCCGCCAGGATCTCCTCGCGCAGCAATGCGCCGTGACCTCGCAGATTGCGCCGGCGAGCGGGTGTGGGCACGTCATCATCCTAACGACCGTTAGCCATCGGGCGGCTGCGTGCTGGACAACACCGGATGCGCGGGTGTGAGCCGCCACAAACTAACTTTACAGCTGTTTCCTTATGACCGTAAGGTTAGCCGCCATGAGCGCATTGCAAAAGCTCCGGTCGCCCCTTGAGCGGCTGTGGATCGTGCTGGTGATCGTCCCGGTCGCGGCCGTGGGCGCACTGGTCATCTACCGGTTCCACGGCGTCTTCGGCGCCGACCACTCGGCCACCGCCGCCGCCGCGGGCGGCGAGATCGTCTCGACCGTCCCGAAGTACGTGACCTACGAGATCTACGGCCCCCAGCACACCTCGGGGATGGTCAGCTATGTCGACGAACGCGCTCAGTCCCGGGAGGCGACGTTCGACTCGCTGCCGTGGTCGCTGACGTTGACCACGACGCAGCCCAGCGTGTTCGCCAATGTCATGGCGCAGGGCGACAGCGACGCGCTGGGTTGCCGGATTACCGTCAACGGCGACCTGCGTGATGAGCAGCGGGGCGCCGGCCACAGCGCGGCGACGTTCTGCGTGGTGAAGGCCGCATGAGTTGCCCTGTGTCAACCCCGCGTCGTTTAGGCCGCCTTTTCGGTGGTGCTGGCGAGCAGCGCTTGGAGGGCTCCGTGCTTGGCGGGGTCGTAGCCGACATTGTCTTGCCAGGCGCGCCAGATGATGTGCACCCAGGCCCGGCCGAGGATTCGGACGGCGTGGGGGTGGTCGTGTCCGCGGGCTCGGGCCTTGGCGTAGAGGTCTGCGGCCCAGGGGTTGGCGTGGCGGGAGTCGCCGGCGAAGTCGCAGACCGCGTCTCGGAGTTCTTTGTTGGCTCCCCACCGGAAGGTGACGGCCTTGACCTTGCCCGACTGTCGAGTCGAGGGAGCGACGCCGGCCAGGCAGGCCAACGAGTCTGCGGTCGGGAATCGGCCGCGGGCGTCACCGATTTCGGCGAGAAGCCGTGCTGCGCGCACGGTTCCCGACCGGGGCAGGGAGGTGACGATGTGTGCGTCGGGATGGGTGGCGAGCTGCTCGCCGATACTGGCGGCGAGGGCCTCGATCTGGGTGTTCAGCGAGCGCAGGATCGCCACGAACGCCAGCGTGGTCACGGTGTGGATCTCGGCCTCGGCGCCGATGGCTCCCCGTGGTGCTGCGAGCAGACGGGTGTGCAGGATCTCCGGATCGGTGTGACCGCTGTAAGACACCGAGGACAACCAGTTGCCCAGGCGTTGGGGCGAGAGCCAGTCGGCCTGGGCTTGGGTGGTGAACCGTTCAAGGAAGGTGAGGCTGATCGCGGAGTCAATCTTGGCGAAAAGGCTTGTTGCGCCAGGGAACACCATCTGCAGGTGCGCTCGCAGCTGGTTCGCCACGGCGACCCGATGCTCGACCAGATCGCGGCGGGCACGGACCGTGGTGCGCAGCGCCGTGGTCGCCGCGGAATCGCGGGCCAGGGGGCGCAGGCGGCGCCGGTCGGTCCGCACGACGTCGGCGAGAATGTAGGCGTCGTACCGGTCGTCCTTGTTGCCTGCCGACCCGTAACGCGAACGCAAGTTCTTGAGCTGACCCGGCGGGATCACCAAGACAGTGAGCCCGGCCTGGATCAGGGCCTCCACGACAGGACCGTCGCCGCGTTCAATGCCGACTTCGTCCACGCCGGCCGCGAGCAGACGCCGCACCAGGGCCTTCAGTCCCGCAGCGTCGTGAGTGACGGCGAAGCGGTGCAGAACCTGCCCGTCGGGGTCGATGATGGCGATCGCGTGGTCGTCCTTGGCCCAGTCCACGCCCGCGCACACTCGCCCCGGCACGCCTTGTTGGGTCACACTCATAGTTGTTACCTCGCTGTTGGAGCAGTGAGAGAACACCCGGTGGTCCCGGGACCCCGCAGCCGGTCGCTCACTGATCGGCGCTCGATGGCGCACAGCCCTGTAGCCAGTCTGGGTGTCCTGGGCCACCGGACCTCGCAGAACTCATGCTGGACCTCGAAGGTCGAGCGATCATGGCGATGGCCCGGTGGGGACCAGGGGTGCATCAGCAATCCATCTGGAACTACCGACACATGGATGGTGCACCAGTGAGCGGCCAGCACAGCCCGGGCGGCAAGGCGCCGCTCTACCCGCGGCTGGTCCGTGCCCTGGCCGTCCCGATCATCTTGTTCTGGCTCGCCGCGGCCGCGGCGACCAACCTGCTGGTGCCGCAGCTGGAGATCGTCGGCGCGCGCAACGCGGTCTCACTCTCGCCGCAGGACGCGCCGTCGGTGATGGCGATGAAGCACATCGGCGAGAAGTTCGGCGAGTTCGGTTCCGATTCGGTGCTGATGATCGTGCTGGAAAGCGATGAGCCGCTGGGCGGCCAGGAGGACGCCCACCGCTACTACGAGCGGCTGGTACAGACGCTGCAGGCCGACACCGCCCACGTCGAGCATGTGCAGGATTTCTGGGGCGACCGGGTCACCTCGGCGGGCTCGCAGAGCGAGGACGGTCGGGCCGCCTACGTGCAGGTGCACCTGGCCGGCAACCAGGGCTCGGCCCAGGGCGTGGAGTCGGTCGACGCGGTGCGCGACATCGTGGAGCACTCCGATCCCCCGGCCGGCCTGCGCTCCTACGTCACCGGCCAGGCCGCCTTGGTCGCCGACACCAACGAGGCCGGCGATGCCTCGATGATCAAGATGACCGGGATCACCCTGGCCGTCATCACGGTGATGCTGCTGGTGGTCTACCGGTCGATCGCCACCACCCTGATCGGGCTGCTGGTCGTCGTCACCGAGATGAGCGTGGCCCGCGGGCTGATCGCGGTGCTGGCCAACTTCCATGTCTTCGCGATCTCCACCTTCGTGGTCAGCATTCTGACCGCCCTGGCCATCGCGGCAGGCACCGACTACTGGATCTTCCTGATCGGGCGCTACCACGAGGCCCGCGGTGCGGGCGAAGACCCCGAAACCGCCCAGCGCACAACGCTGTCCAGCGTCAGCCATGTCATCCTGGGGTCCGGGCTGACCATCGCCGGTGCGATGCTGTGCCTGCATTTCACCCGGCTGAACTACTTCAACACCCTGGCGGTGCCGTGCGCGCTGGGCATGTTCACCATCTTGGCAATGGGGCTGACCTTCGCGCCGGCGGTGCTCGCGGTCAGTGCCCGGTTCGGGCTACTCGATCCCAAGCGGGCCACCCAGACCGGCGGCTGGCGCAAAGTCGGGACCGCCGTGGTGCGCTGGCCGGCACCGATCCTGGCCGCCGCCGCCGCGGTTGCCGCCGTGGGCGTTCTGGTACTGCCGGGCTACCAGACCAGCTACGACAACCGGCACTACATCCCCTCCGACGTGCCGTCCAACATCGGCTACGCCGCGGCGGAGAAGCACTTCAGCTCGGCGCGGATGAACCCCGACATGCTGATGGTCGAAGCCGACCACGACATGCGCAACCCGCGCGACATGCTGGTGCTGGATCGCGTCGCCCGCAATATCTTCCGGGTTCCCGGCATCGAACGGGTGCAGAGCATCACCCGCCCGCTCGGGCCGCCGATGGAACACGGGTCGGTGCCATTCCAGATCAGTGCGCAGGGCGTCACGATGCGCGAGAACCTGCAGTTCTTGCAGGCGCGCCTCGACGACACCCAGACCATGGCCGATCAACTGTCCTCGATGGTCGCGGTGATGGATCGGCTGCACGGGCTGACGGTCCAGTTGTCCGACGCCACCCACGGCACCGACCAGGCCACCCATGACATGGAAGGCACCATGGCCGAGGTGCGCGACCGGATCGCCGACTTCGACGACCAGGTCCGGCCACTGCGCAACTATTTCTATTGGGAGCCGCACTGTTTCAACATCGGTGTGTGCAACGCGTTCCGGTCGATGTTCGACGCCACCGACGGGTTCGACAAGCTGGCCGAGAACACCACCGCGCTCGCCGATCAGCTGGACCGGGTCGACGGCATCACCCCGGAGATCGCCGCGCAGATCCCGCCGATGATCGCCATCACCACCAACATGCGCGATCTCATGCTGACCATGCACAGCAGCTTCAGCCAGGTGGTCACCCAACTCGAGCAGATGACCGACACCGCCGCGGTGATGGGCCAGGTCTTCGACGACGCCCGCAACGACGACATGTTCTACCTGCCGCCGGAGGCCTTCGACAGCCCGGACTTTCAGCGCGGAATGGAGTTGATGATGTCCCCGGACGGCCAGGCGGCCCGCATCCTGATCACCCACGACACCGATCCGGCGACCGTCGACGGCATCTCGCACGTGGACGCCGAACTGCAGGCCGCCAAGGAGGCCGTCAAGGGCACCCCGCTGGCCAAGGCGAAGTTTTATCTGGGCGGCACCGCGGCCACCTACGCCGACATCCAGACCGGCGCGCACTACGACCTGCTGATCGCGGCGATCGCCGCCATCATCCTGATCTTCGTGGTGATGCTGCTGATCACCCGGGCGCTGGTCGCCTCGATCGTGATCGTCGGGACCGTGGTGCTGTCGCTGGCCTCGTCATTCGGGCTGTCGGTGCTGTTGTGGCAGTACGTGTTCGGCGTCGAGCTGCAGTGGCTGGTGATCGCGATGAGCGTGATCGTGCTGCTGGCGGTGGGCTCGGACTACAACCTGCTGGTGGTGTCGCGGATGAAGGAGGAAATCGGCTCAGGGTCGGGGGCCGGCCTGAAGACCGGGCTGATCCGCGCGATGGGCGCCACCGGCAAGGTGGTCACGGCGGCCGGGATGGTCTTCGCGTTCACCATGATCGCGATGATCGCCAGCGACCTGCGTTCGGTCGGCCAGATCGGCACCACCATCGGGCTGGGTCTGCTGTTCGACACCTTCATCGTCCGCAGCCTGATCACCCCGTCGATCGCGGCGCTGCTCGGCCGCTGGTTCTGGTGGCCGATCAACGTGCACCGTCGCCCGGCCGCCACCCCCGCCGAGTCCCCCGTCCCCGCCGAACGTGAAGGCAGCTTCACGTTCGCGCCGACAGCCCCGCTCCCGGCAGGGTAAGAATCTTACTGTTACGCCAAGATACTCTTATTTTTCTTAATTTGTCTGTATCGTGGGTCCCTTGAATGAGAGGGGCACACCAATGGGCGAATCGACGACCTCTGCGGTCGTGCTGGGTGCCGGGATGGCCGGCCTGCTGGCGGCACGGGTGGCATCGGAGTTCTACGGCTCCGTCACGGTGGTGGACCGCGATCTGCTGCCCGACCACCCGGCGCACCGCAAGGGGGTACCGCAGGGCCGACACCTGCACAGCTTCCTGTCCGGCGGCACCGGCATCCTCGGTGAGTTGTTTCCCGGCATCCTCGACGACCTCGCCGCCGCCGGCGCGGTGGTCATCGACAACGCCGACCTATCCGGGCGGTATGCCCGGATCGGCCGGCACGAGCTGAACCGGACCGGCAGGCTCGCCGATCGCCGAGCCCTGGCGGTCTACAGCGCGAGCCGGCCGTTCGTGGAGTTTCACGTGCGACAGCGCGTGGACAAGCTCGGCAACGTCGCGTTCCTCGACGGCCATGACGCGCTCGAGCCGGTGGTGGAACACGGGGTCGTCACCGGCGTGCGAATCACGAATCGACGCAACAGGTTGACGCAGATTCTGCACGCCGATCTGGTCATCGACGCGACGGGGCGGTCCGCCCACACCGCCGCGTTCCTCGCCGATCACGGCTTCGGCAGCGTGCCCGAGCAGCGGCTCGAGCCGGCCTCGGGCTACTCGAGTCAATTGCTGCGCATTCCGCCGGGACGGATCACCGACCAGATGGTCTTCATCAACCAGGGCCGGGCCGAGCCTGGGCTGTTGCTGGCGGCCTACGAGCACAACACCTGGATGCTGGCCATCGCCCGCCACGGCGACTATGGCTCTCCCCCAGCCGATTTCACCGCCATGCTGGCCGCGGCCAGGCAGCTGCTGCCGCCGGCCATCATGGCTGGGATGCGCGACGCCACGCCGGTGGGCGACATCGCGGTCTCCCGTGACACCGGCGCGCTGTGGCACCGCTACGACCGAATGCCGCGCTTCCCCGCCGGACTGGTGGTGATCGGCGACGGCCTGTGCCGGCTCAATCCGCTCCACGGGCAGGGCATGACGATGGCTGCGCTTGAAGCGCTCGCGCTGCGCGACTGCCTGCGGCAGCGCGGATCCGATTTGCCGCAGCGGTTCTTTCGGGCCGCCGCCGGCCGGATCGCACCGATCTGGGCTGCGAACGCATCCAGCGATGCGTCACCCGATCACTCGCACCCGATCCGCCACCGGCTGCGCGGGTGGTTCGCCGACGCGGTGGGAACGGCCGCCGCCCGCGACATCGCCGTCACCGAACGCATCCTCCGGGTGCGCAACCTCGTCGACCCGCCCTCGCGGTTACGCGACCCGGTGCTGCTGTGGCGGATCCTGCGCGCCAACCTGCCAGGCCCCCGCCTTGCGCACCAGGAACCGCGGGTGGGCACACTGGCTCCGGTCCCGACTGCAGGAGGCTCCCATGCTTGACGCGATCTACCGCGCCGCTCGCGACCGGGTCGGGGCCTTGGCTGCCGGGCTCGGCGATCACCAGCTGCGGACCCCGGTTCCGGCGACGCCCGGCTGGACGGTGCACGACGTGCTGGCCCATATGGTCGGTGGCGCCGCCGACGTCCTGGCCGGCCGGCTCGACGGCGCGCCGGGCGACTCCTGGACCGCGCGGCACGTCGCCGAACGCCGCGAGCGTCCGGTCGAGGAGTTGCTCGCCGAGTGGGAGCGCGCGGCCCCGGCGGTCGAGTCGAGCCTGCCGCAGCAGCACAGGGGTCCGAACCTGGCCGCGGACGCGATCTGCCACGAAGCCGACCTGCACGAGGCGTTGGGCCTGCCGCGCACCGGCCGCGAGCACTGGCAGCCGTTTCTGGAGGTGATGGTTCATCTACCCGGCAGGCGCTTGGCCGACACCGCGACGCTGGTGATCACCGACGAGTTGGGGCAGCAGTGGCGGAGCGGCTCAGGGGTATCGGTGTTGGAGTTGCGCGCCGACGGCTACGAGCTGCTGCGGGGCGTGTTCAGCCGGCGTTCGCGTCGCCAGATCGCCGGGTGGGACTGGTCACTCGAACCGCCCGGTGAAGTGGTCGACCGTTTCGGCGCGTTCGGGCCACGCGACGACGACCAGCCGGTCCCGACCGGCTGAGTTCACCCGTTGCAGGCGGTCAGCCGTGGCGGGGAGAACGTCACCGAGCCGACTCCGCCGACGATCATTCCGTTCGCGGCCAGCGTCATCGCGGTCACATACGAGCAGGTCTGAATCTCGGTCAGCCCGTTGAGATAGACCACGTCGAAGGTGTACGCGAAGTTGCGCACTAACTGTCCCGCCGTCCAGGGCACGTCGACGACGAAGCCCAACGACGACCCCGACCGGGCGCCGAGCACCCGGGGCCCCGCCTCACCGATGTGCGGCGTGATCGAGAAGGGCACGCCGTCACGCTTGGTACCGGTCAGACCGGTGCTGTTGATCCGGTAGCCGGTGGCGGCCGCGGGCACAGGCGGGCCAGGACGGATATTGGTGCTGAACAGAATCGAGTAGTTCGTGCCGCCGACCACGGCGGTGGTGCTGAAGCTGGTCGAGGTGAACTCCTCGGGCAGTTGCACCACGCAGTTCTCGATCAGTTCGTTCGGATCACCGCAGTCCTGCGAGCCGGGCGGCGCCGCCAGGACACGTGGCGCAGTGAGCGCGAGACCGACGGCCGGCACCGACCAGGCGGCGCCGCGCACAAAGGTGCGCCGGGAAATGGACTTGCTCGACATCTCCTTCACGGGTGCCCCTTCCTGCCGGGCGTCGCTGTCATTCTCCCAGGGCCGAAATTACCCGCTTTCCGAATTCGGCGATCGTCTCCGGCGCCGCAAAATCGGAGAACCACACATAGAACCGCTGTGCGCCCTGGCTGCGCAGGCCGGCGAAGTAGTCGACCAGTTCATCGGCGCGACCACAGACCAGCCCGGGGCCGAGCTGGCTGAACCGGCGGTGCGCCTTGGCGGTCACCGTCTCGGCATCAGCGCTGTCGCCGATGAAGCCGACCATCTGCTGCACCGAGGCCCGCGCCGAGCCGACCTTGGGCAGCAGATCCGGCAGCTCGTCGACGTGGGTCGCCGGCAGATTCCACCAATCCGCGTAGCGCGCCACCAATCCCAGCATCCGCGGGCCGCGCCCGGCGAGCAGCAGCGGGATAGGAGCGCCGGGCGTCGGCAACTGGGTGTCCTCCCCGCCGGCCCAGTAGCGCCGCAGCGCGATCACGGTCTGTTCCAGGGCACTGACCCGCTGACCGGCGGTCGGTGCACCGAGCCCGAACCGGGACAGTTCGTCGGGCATCGACCCGGAGCCCAGACCCAGCTCGAACCGCCCGCCGGAGGCCTCGGCCAGCGTCACCGCCTGCTTGGCCAGCACCGCCGGATGTCGAAACGCGTCGCAGAGCACCAGGTGGCCGATCTTCAGCCGTTCGGTGCGGGCGGCGACCCAGGTGGCGATCGTCATCGCCTCCCAGATCGGGGCGGCCGGGTCCATCGGGGTTTCCAGGTGGTCGATGAACGCCACCCCGTCGTAGCCACTGTCCTCGGCGGTGCGCGCCCGCAGCACGATGTCGTCGATATTCTGCCTGCTCTGCGGCAGAAACAAGAACCACTCGGTCATCGGTTGCCCCTGACTACAGCGCCGCCCAGATCGACTTGGTCTTCAGATAGGCCTCGATGCCTTCGGCGCCGAGTTCCTTGCCGACACCGGACTGCTTGTAGCCGCCGAAGGGTACGTTGTGGTCGAACGTCAGCTGGCAGTTCAGCCCCACCATGCCGGCGTTGAGCCGCTTGCCCAGGTTGTGCGCGCGGGCCAGGTTGGTGGTCCAGGCGGTGGCGGCCAGCCCGTAGCTGGTGTCATTGGCCATCGCCACCGCTTCGTCGTCGTCGTCGAACGGCAGAATCGTGACGACCGGGCCGAAGATCTCCTCCTTGTAGAGCCGGCTGGTGGCCGGATCGACGCCGGTGACCACGGTGGGTTTGACGAAGTAGCCCTTGCGGTCCAACCGGTAACCGCCGCTGACGATCTCGACGCCGTCCTGCTTGCCTTGGTCGATGTAGCCCAGCACCCGGTCGAGCTGCTTCTGGCTGACCAGCGGGCTGATCATGGCGCCCTCGTCCTTGGGGCCGCCCAGCACCAGGTTGTCGCCGATCATCGCGATCCCGGCCACCACGCGCTCATAGACGCTGCGCTGCACGAAAACTCGCGAACCGCAGACACAGCCCTGCCCGGAGTGCACGAAGATGCCCATCGAGGCCATCATGATCGCCATGTCCAGGTCGGCGTCCTCGTAGATCAGCACCGGGGACTTGCCGCCCAGCTCGAGGGTGACCTTCTTCAGGTTGTCCGCCGAGTCGCGCATGATCTGCTTGCCGACCTCGGTGGAGCCGGTGAACGCGACCTTCTCCACGTCGGGGTGCGCGGTGATCGCGGCACCGGCGGTGGCGCCGTAGCCGATCACGAAGTTGGTGACGCCCTCGGGCACACCGGCTTGGGCGATCAACCGCTCCAGCAGCACCGCCGACAGGGGGGTCTCCTCGGCCGGCTTGACGACGCTGGAGCACCCGGCGGCCAGGGCCGGGGCGACCTTGGCGCAGGCGTTGAACAGCGGGCCGTTCCACGGGTAGATCAGCCCGACGACGCCGTACGGTTCCTTCTGGGTGTAGGCGTGGAAATTGGCGTGGGTGCTGTTGACGCCGCCCTCCATCTGCACCTGGTAGCTGTTGCCGTTGATCTTGGTGCACCAGCCGGCGTAGTAGCGGAAGAACTCCGCGCAGGTGGACACGATCATCTCGGCCTGGGCCGGCGGCATGCCGGCGTCCAGCGATTCCAGCTCGGCGAATTCCTTGGCGTGCTCGTCGATGAGGTCGGCGAGGCGCCACAGCGTTCTGGCGCGCTGCCGGGCCGGGATGTCGGTCCACACGCCCGACTCGTAGGCGGTCTTGGCGGCGGCCACCGCCTCGTCGACGGCTTCGGGGCCGGCGTCGCGGAACTCGGTGATCTGCTCCTCGGTGGCCGGGTCGATCACCGGAATCACCTCGCCCGTGCCGGGGCGCTTCGCCAGATCATCGATTACCGACTGCAGTGCCATGTTCGGACCCTTCCACGAGAGCAGAGATGCTGGGCATCTGCTTAGCATCCGGCGCGCGGCCGGGTCAACAGTGAGACATTTTATCCACAGTCTGTAAAGGTGTGGGGTGTGCCGACGCAGGTCAGGCCGACTCGCGTGAAAAGGCGCCACGCCGCGATCGCGCGCGAGCTGGCGAACGGACCGGCTTAGCCGCGGGTCAGCGCGTAGCTGACGCCGGTGAGGTCTTCGGCGATCTTCCAGAGCCGCTGCTGGGCGTCGACGTCGTGGGCGCGGCCGGCGGCGCGCACCAGCACCGGCGGGCCGATCTGCTCGAAACGCCCGCCGGGGCCGTAGAACTGGCCGCCCGCGGCGTTCGGGTCGGTGGCCGCCCGCAGCATCGGCAGTGCGCCGTCGGTGGGGTCCTGGGTGAACCAGCCCGTCAGAAGACGGAAGCGACGGTTGAATACCCAACGCACCGAACGGGATTGTTCGCGCAGTATCCCCGTGCGGGTGCCGCCGGGGTGTGCGGCCAACGAGATCGCCCGGCTGCCCACCGCTTCGAGTCTGCGCTGCAGTTCGAACACCGCCATCAGCTGAGCGAGTTTGGACTGGGTGTAGGCCACCGCCGGGGTGAACGACGCCGCCAAGTGCAGATCGTCGAACGCGATCCGGCCGCCCCGGCTGGTCTTGCTGTTCACCGCGATGATCCGTCCCGCTGAGGAGGCCAGTACGCGGTCCAGCAGCAGGCCCGTGAGCGCAAACGGCCCAAGGAAATTCGTGCCGAAGTCGCCCTCGAAGCCGTCGACGGTCAGCTGCCGGGTTTGGTGCATGACGCCGGCGTTGTTGACCAGGGTGTCGATGACGGGGTAGCCGGCTCGCAACTGCTCCGCGCAGGCGCGCACCGAGGCCAGGTCGCTGAGGTCCAGGTGAACCACGTCGATGCGCGCGCCCGGCGCCGTCGCGAGAATGTCCTCGCGGGCCGCCGCCGCGGCGTCGTTGTTGCGGCAGGCCAGCACGACGGTGGCTCCCAGGCGCGCCAGTCCCCGAGCGACTTCGAGGCCGACGCCGGTGTTCGCCCCGGTCACGACGGCCGTCCGGCCGTCCTGGGACGAGCCGTGCTCCAGGGTCCATTGCGGCGCGTTCACAGGCCGAACTATAGAGGGGACACCGTTTTCGCTGTGTAGGGTCGGTGACTGATGCACGACGACATCGACCTCACCGACCTGGACCGGTTCACCTCCGGCTTCCCGCACCACGTGTTCGACGTGCTGCGCCGGGAGTCGCCGGTCTGGTTCCATCCGGCCACCGCTCATACGCCCGGCGGTGAGGGATTCTGGGTGCTCAGCCGCTACGCCGACATCGTGGCCGCGGCCACCGACCACGAGACGTTTTCCTCGGAGACCGGCGGCGAGCGCGACGGCGGTGGAACCACGCTGGAGGATATGCCGCTGGGTTTCGCCGTCGGGGCCCTGCTGAACATGATGGACGATCCGCGGCACGCGAAATTTCGAAAGCTGCTGATGCCCAGCATGACTCCGCGAGCACTGCGTGGTATCGAGCAGGATCTTCGCCGGCGCGCGGTCGGCATCGTGGATGCCGCGCTGGCCAAGCGGGACTGCGATTTCCTGGTCGACGTCGCCGCCGAGCTGCCGCTACAGGCGGTCGCAGAGCTGGTGGGTGTCCCGCAGGAAGATCGCCACGAGCTGATGAACTGGGCCAACGTCACGCTGGATTACGAAGATCGCGAGATCGGCGAGGTCAACGACCGGCTGGTGCAGGCCCAGGCCCGGATGGTGGCCTACGGCACGGATCTGCTGGAGCGCAAGCGGGTTCAGCCCGCCGATGACCTGCTCTCGGTGGTGACGCACGCGGAGATCGACGGCGCGCCGCTCACCGCCAACGAGCAGCGGATGTTCCTGAGCCTGATCATGGCCGCGGGCAGTGAGACGACGCGCAATTCGATCGCGATCGGGATGGCGGCGCTCAGCGAGCACCCCGAGGCATGGGAACGGTTGCGCGCGGATCGGGAGCTGCTGCCCGTGGCCGTCGAGGAGCTGCTGCGCTGGGCGTCGTCGACGCCGTATAACCGGCGGACCGCAACCCGCGATGTCGAACTGCACGGCCGGCAGATCCGCGCCGGCGACAAGGTCAGCCTGTGGTGGGCCTCGGCGAATCGTGATGAATCGGTGTTCGCCGATCCCTACACCTTGGATATCGCCCGGAACCCCAACCCGCACTTGACGTTCGGTCGCGGCGTACACTTCTGCCTCGGCTCGACCCTGGCCCGTCTCGAGATGCGGGTCATCTTCGACGTGCTGTTGGACCGGGTCGGCACCGTCACCTTGACGGGGCCGATCGAGTACGTCCGCAGCAACAAGCATGCCGGGGTCCGGCACATGCCGGTCACCATCGAGGCCCACTGAGGGCGGCTACCCGTATCCGCGTCCCGCCGTGGCAAACCGCTTGTCGGTGTAGCGGCGCAAATTGGCCAGGAAGCGGCGAAACGCCAGATTCATCAGCGGCCCGCTCACCGGGGAGAACAGTTTCGCCGGTCCGGTCAGCCGGTTGGCCAGGGTCCAGGTGAGCCGGCAGCCTTGGGCGGTGGCCTCGATGCGATAGTCCTCGACGAAGACCGCCAGCGCCGAGGTCGAGCTCGCGTTGAAGCGAAAGGCCATGTGCCGGGCGGGTTCCCAGGCCAGGAACTCCTCGTCGCCGACGATGCCGCCGCGCATGTCGACGACGCGGGTGGTGCCGACGCCGTGCGGTTCGGGACTGGTCCAGGTCACGTTGGTGATCACCGAGGCCCAGTGCGGCCAGGCTTTGGCGTCGGCGAGCACCTCCCAGATCTCGTCGGGCGTCACGGCCAGGTCGACGCTGTTGCTGAACCGCTGCGGCGCCCCCTCGAGAAATTCGAGGCCGACCTGCTCACACGGGTACATCCGAGACAACTGCTGCTTCCTTTCCAGTTAGCGCGCGCCGCGCACCAGACGGCCCGGCCGCGCGCCGGTGTCGGCGCCGTGGCGCCGGGTGACGGTACCGCTGACGATCGTGGCAACATACCCGCTGGCGTCCTGCAGCAGGCGGCGCCCACCGGCCGGCAGGTCATAGGCCATCCGGGCCGGGTGCAAGGTCAGCGCTTCCATGTCGATCACATTGATGTCGGCCTTCTTGCCGACCTCGATGACCCCGCGATCGGTGAGGCCGAACAGCTGCGCGGTGTCCCGGCACTGCTTGCGCACCACGTACTCCAACGGCAGCTTGTGGCCACGATGCCGGTCGCGGGCCCAGTGCGTGAGCAAGTAGGTGGGATAGGAAGCGTCGCAGATCATTCCGCAGTGCGCGCCGCCGTCGGAGAGCCCCAGCACGCCTGCGGGATGGGTGAGCATCTCGCGGATCGCATCGTGGTTGCCGTCGGCGTAGTTGAAGAACGGCAGCATCAGCATCGCCCCGGCATCGGCCTGCAACATCAGGTCATACAGGGTGGACAACGGATCGTCGCCGCGCGCCGCGGCGATCGCGGCCACCGAGCGCTCCGGGGTCGGCTCGTAGTCCGGCGGATCCCCCAGGTCATAGATGCGATGCAGCGAGTGCTGCACCAGCGCGAACATCGCGTCGAACTGCACGGAGGCGTCGGGCGGCAGATCTTCTTCGGACAGGATCGCGGCCTTGACCGCCGGTTCGGCGAGCCGCTGCGCGAGTTCCTCGCGACTGCACTCGGCTTTCAGCCGCCGGTAGGTCGGCCGATGGGTGAACGCGTGGTGCCCGGGGAAACCGAGCAGCATCCCGAACGGCCGCGCGGCGATCTGCGGATACAACGCACTGCCGGCCTGGTGGGCGGCCGCGGAGACGTCGAGCTGCTCTCGCCACAGATTCGGGTCGGCGTCGACCTGGATCAGTGCGAACGACAGCGGCCGATCGATCTCGCCGGCGAGGCGCTGCATCCATTCGAGCTCTTTCTTCGGCGCGACGATGTCCTCACCGGCCGCACCTTGCGGGGCCAACTCGAACACCGCCTGCCCGCCGGCTGCCATGGCCCGGCCCAACCCGAACAGTTCGTCTTCGGCGGCAAAGGTTCCGGGCACCGGTTCGCCGTCCATCGCCCGGTGCGCCAGCGTGCGTGACGTCGAGAAGCCCAGTGCGCCGGCCTCGATGGCCTCCTGTACCAGTCGGCTCATCGCGGCGATGTCCTCCGGGGTGGCCGGCTCGTTGCGGGCGCCGCGCTCTCCCATGGCGTAGGCGCGGATCGCACCGTGCGCGACCTGGCTGCCGACGTCGACGGCGAGGTTCTGCCGGTCAAGGACGTCGAGGTACTCGGGGTAGCTCTCCCAGCCCCAGGTGATGCCTTCGGTCAGCGCGGTACCCGGGATGTCTTCGACGCCCTCCATCAGTTTGATCAGCCACTCTTCGCGGCCCGGCTTCACCGGGGCGAAGCCGACGCCGCAGTTGCCGGTGACCACCGTTGTCACGCCGTGCCCGCTGGACGGCTCCAGCAGGTTGTCCCAGCTGACCTGCCCGTCGTAGTGGGTGTGGATATCGACGAATCCCGGTGCGACCACGCGGCCGGTGGCGTCGATCGTCTCGGCTGCCGCACCGGTCAGGCCGGGGTCATCGGTGCCAGAGCGGCGCTGGACAGCCACGATGCGCCCCCCGGAGATCCCCACGTCGGCCAGGTAGCGGTCGGCGCCCGTGCCGTCGACGACGGTGCCACCGGTGATCGTGAGGTCGTACACGGCCGTCTCCTTCGATAGTGGTGTCGGGCGCGCCGACGAACGACGTTGATCAATTTGTACACATCTCGATAATGTGTGCAAGTGCTTGGCGAGACCGCCTCCAGAACGCTGCCGGCGCCGATGCTGGCCGCGGCGACCGATACCTTGCGCCAGCTCGGTCCCCGGCGCTTCAGCCTCACCGCCGTCGCCGAAGCGGCCGGCGTGTCCCGGGGCACCGTGCACAACGTCTTCGGGACCCGCGATGCCGCCATCGCCGCGGCACTCGATCACCTGTCCGCGGCGTTCATCGAGACCATGGCCGCCGAGGTGAACGAGCTGGACACCCTGGCCGAGCAGGTCGCAGCCGCCGCGGTGCTGATCTCGGCGCATCGCCGCAGATCAGCCGCCGAGCCGCGCGCGATCAATCAAAGCGTGCTGGTGCTGCTGCTGGAACACGGCGGCGAGGAGCTGATGCGGCGCTCCGTTGCACTGTGGGCCCCACTGGTACGCGCCGCACAACGCAGCGGCGAGGTCAGCAGCGAACTCGATGCCGGCCGCGCCAGCGAATGGATCGTGCGGGTGCTCTTCAGCTTCGAACTGCTCCCGCCGATGCGGGTGAATCTGGACAGCCCCCGAGCCGTGCGTCGCTTCGTCAGCGACCACATCGTGGCCGGCCTGAACGGGACACTGTCATGACCCGAACGACGGTGCACCAACCGCCGGCAACACCAAGGTGTCGATGACCTGTCGGACGAACGCAGCATCCAGGACCTGGCCCCGGACGACTTGTAGCAGCCCCATGGCCAGCACGACGTCGGCGACCATCGACCAATCCCGGTCGCCGTCGATCTCACCGCGAGCCGCGGCCCTCCCCAGGATTGTGGCGACCATGCCCTTGCCTTTGACGAGCACCAGATCGTCGACCGCGGCGGCCAATTCGGGCTCGTGAACGGCTTCCAAGGCGACGCGCAAGACCAAGTCGCTGGGGACCGGGTCTTCATCGTTGCGCCCAACGTGTTCGATGAGGGCGCCGAGATCGCCGGCCAGGCTGCCGGTATCGGGGATGTCCCTGGTGAGCAGATCGGGCCGCCAATAGATGAGTGCATCGGTGACCAGTGCAGCCTTGGATGACCAACGGCGATAGATGGCGGCCTTGCCGACACCGGCTCGCGCAGCGATGTCGTTCATGTTGGCCGCGTCGTAGCCATGCTCTGATACGACGGCCAACGCGGCGTCCAGGATCGCCGGATCACGGGACCGGTCTAGCCGCCCGTCGGTGCGCTGGCGCAGTCTCGATTCCATTTGGCTGACAGCTTTCACGCGTTGATCGGTTGGGGAATGGGGTCGGTACGAGCGGGTTCGGGCTGTGGGTCGTGCTTGGCGCGGAAGGTGTTCAGCGGCCACCAGAACCAGTGCCCCAGCGCGGCGGCGATCGCGGGAGTCATGAAGGCACGCACGATGAAGGTGTCGACCAGTAGGCCCAGCGCGATCGCGGTGCCCAGCTGCCCGATCACACGCAGGTCGCTGACCAGCATCGAGGCCATGGTCGCGGCGAACACCACCCCGGCTGCGGTGACCACCCGACCGGAGGCACCCATGCCCCGGATTATCCCGGTGTTGAGTCCGGCCGGGATTTCCTCTTTGAGCCGCGATACCAGCAGCAGGTTGTAGTCCGAGCCCACGGCCAGCAGGATGATGACGGTCAGCGGCAACACGATCCACTGCAGGCCGAGGCCGAGGATGTCCTGCCACAGCAGCACCGACAGCCCGCATGCGGTGCCCAGTGATGCCAGCACGGTGCCGACGATGACTAGGGCGGCCACCAGGCTGCGGGTGATCAGCAGCATGATCGAGAAAATCAGGATCAACGTGGCGATCCCGGCGATCGTCAAGTCGATCGTCACGCCTTCTTGCATGTCGCTGTACATCGAGGCGGTACCCGCCAGCGATACTTTCGCCGATTCCAGCGGTGTGCCCTTGATCGCGTCGGCGACGGCCTCCTTGATGCCCTGCACGTGCTTGATGCCCTCGACCGAGGCGGGGTCGCCTTGGTGGGTGATGATGAAACGCACCGCCGTGCCGTCGGAGGAGACGAACATCTTCAGGCCGCGTTTGAAGTCCGGGTTGTCGAAGACTTCCGGTGGGAGATAAAAGGAGTCGTCATTCTTGGCCTCGTCGAAGAACTTGCCCATCAGCGTCGATCCTTCGGCGGCCTCCTGCATGTGACGCTGGATCCCCGACATCGCACTGTGGGTGGCCAGCATGAACCCGCGCATGTTCGTCATCGACTCGATCGTCTTGGGCAGATCCGCCAGCATCTGCGGCATCAGGGTGTCGAGCTTGTCGACGTCTTTGACGGTGACGCCCATGTCGTCGGTCATGATGTCGACGTCGTCGAGCATGTCGAAGACCGATCGCAGCGCTGCGCACGCCGGGATGTCGAAACAGTGTGGCTCCCAGGAGAAGTAACTCCGAAACGGCCGGAAGAAGTCGTCGAAATCAGCGACGTGCTGGCGCACCGTTTCGATGTCGCTGAGCAGCACGTGCATGTCGGCGGTCATGTCATGGGTGGCGTCGGTCATCTGGGTCATCACGCCGTACATGTGTTCCATGACGGCGATGGTGCGGCCCATCTCGTCGGCCTGCTCGAGCATCGAGGCCATGCTGTCGTTCATGAATTTCGCCGTCTGCAAGGTACTGGAGTTGCCCATGGCGATGACGAACGGAATGGAGCTGTGCTCGATCGGTGCGCCCAGCGGCCGGGTGATGGTCTGCACCCGCCCGATGCCGCGCTCGTGGAAGACGCTCTTGGCGATCCGGTCGATGACAAGCATGTCGGCGGGGTTGCGTAGGTCGTGGTCGGCCTCGACCATGAGCAGTTCGGGATTCATGCGCGCCTTGGAGAAATGCCGTTCGGCCGCGGTCTGCGCCACGTTGGCCGGGATCTCCTCGGGGGTGAACTTCTGGTCGTTGTAGTTCGGCACGTACGTCGCCAGGCTGACGAAACCGATCACCGCGACAAAAGACGTCACCACGATGATCGGTTTCGGCCACCTCGTCACAAAGGTGCCGATGGTCCGCCACCCTCGTTCCGAGGCCCGTCGGGTGGGATCGAAGATGCCGAACCTGGATCCGACCACGAGTACCGCCGGAGCCAACGTCAAACCGGCCACCATCGTTGCGGTCAAGGCAATGGCACACGGCAGCCCCATCGAGTGGAAATAGGGCAACTTGGTCGCGGTCAGACACAGGCAGGCGCCCACGATCGTCAGGCCCGAACCCACGATTACGTGAACCACACCGTGATAGGCACTGTAGAACGCGTCTTCACGGTTCTGGCCGCGAGAACGGGCTTCCTGGTAGCGGCCCAGCAAGAAGATGAAATAGTCGGTTCCCGCGGCGATCGTCAGCATCGTCACCATGCTCACCGCGTACGGGGTCAGCCCGATGATGTTCAGATGGCCGGCGGTGGCCACGATGCCTTCTGCGGCATAAAGCTCGAAGCGAACCAGGATCAGACCGACGATCGCGCTCCGCAGCGACCGGTAGATGACCAGCAGCATCAGGAAGATGACGCCGATGGTGACCGCCGTCATCAGTTCCATGCTGTTGTGGGCGGCGATCAGCGTGTCGGTGTTGAGGGCGGTGTTGCCGGCCACGTGAGCCTTTACACCCGGCGGCGCCGGCACACTGTTGACGATGTCGCGCACCGCGGCCACCGACTTATGGCTGCGGCCGGTGCCCTGGGAACCATCGAGGAATAGCTGTACGTAGGCGGCCTTGCCGTCCGGGCTCTGCGAGCCGGCAGCGGTCAGCGGGTCACTCCAGAAATCTTGAGCGAATTGCACATGTTCGTCGGCTTTGAGCTTGGCGACGATCTGGTCGTAGTACTCGTGCGCACTATCACCGAGCTTGTCATCGCCCTCGATGACAACCATCGCCGAGGAGTCGGTATCGAACTCCTCGAACTTGTGCCCGATGTTCATCATGTCCTTGTAGGCCGGCGCGTCCAGCGGCGACATCGGCACCGAACGCTTGGCGGCCACCTCGCCGAGCCCCGGCACGAACAGCGTCGTCCCGATCGCTACCAGCAGCCAAAACAAGATGATGGGAACCGACAAGACCCGCAGCAGGTGGGCGATACGGGAATGCGGTTGCCGTGAATTGTCGGTGCTCATACCGACTTCACCAGGCAGTAGATGAACGGCTCGTACTGGTCGATGCTGCGGTCGTCGCGGACTTCACCATCGACAATCACCCGGCAACGCAGGTGGCCCATGCCGGCATCACCCTGCGCCACGATGTTCGCCGACATCGAGGGCAGCGTCGTGACGATGGTGTGCGACCACGGCAGCGGAGCGTCCTCGACCAGATGCGGCTGCCCATCCTCGTCGAGGAAGTTGAGGCTGACCGTGCCACCCGAGGGTGCCGTCACCTCGTAGGTGATGTGCTTGGGGTTGAACGGCTTGGTCTCGTCGGCGTTCGCATCACCGCTTGACGCGTAAGCGTTGGCGCCGAAACTATCCCGCACCCGCACGACGACGTATGCGCCGAGTGCGGTCACGACGACCAGAAGCAGTGGGATCCACAGCTTCTTGAGCAGTCCGTACACCCGCCGCCTCCTGTGTCTACCCCGCACCGTCGCGTGGCGGCGAGCATGGGCGGAACTCGGGTTCCGCCTGGGTCGGAGTGAAATGTACCCCATCACGCCGCTGGGTTTATAGCGATTCCGCTGCCCTTTTCGCCAGACACCAGCCGCCGACGGTGCCATCATCACCTGCAGCAGACCATCGTTTTTGAAGTCCACAACGTAAGGACGACAACATGGGTGACCGGGTAGTCGACCGGCTGATGGGCATCGCCGACCAGTTGCGCGAGCAGGCCGGCGAGGCGGAGAAGATCGGCCGGTTGACCGATCAGACGGTCAAGGCGATGAAGGACGCGGGCTCGATCCGCCTGCTGCAGTCGGCCAAGCACGGCGGATACCAGGCGCATCCTCGCGAGTGGGCCGAGACCGTGATGGCCACCGCGGCGCTGGATCCCTCCGCGGGTTGGGTCACCGGTGTGGTCGGCGTGCATCCCTACCAGCTGGCCTACGCCGATCCGCAAGTCGGCGAGGAAGTGTGGGCCGACGATGTCGACACCTGGATGGCCTCGCCGTATGCGCCTCAGGGCGTGGCCACACCGGTCGAGGGCGGTTACCTGTTCAACGGCCGCTGGGGGTTCAGTTCCGGCACCGACCACTGCGACTGGATCATCCTCGGAGCCATGGTCGGCGGCGCCGACGGTATCCCGGTCATGCCGCCGGCGATTCTGCACATGATCCTGCCCCGCACCGACTACGAGATCGTCGACGACTCCTGGGATGTGGTGGGGCTGCGCGGAACCGGCTCCAAGGATGTCATCGTCAAAGACGCGTTCGTGCCCAGCTACCGCACGATGGATGGCCTCAAGGTGATGGACGGCAGCGCCCAGCGCGAGGCCGGCATGACCGACCCGCTGTATCTGATGCCGTGGTCGACGATGTTCCCGCTCGGCATCTCCTCGGCGGTCATCGGCATCGCCGAAGGCGCCCTGGCCGCGCACCTGGACTATCAGCGGGAACGCGTGAGCGCCACCGGGACCGCGATCAAAGACGATCCGTATGTCATGTATGCGATCGGCGAGGCGGCCGCCGACATCAACGCCGCCCGACAGGAACTGCTGGCCAACGCCGACCGGATCTACGACATGGTCGCCGGCGGCAGGGAGGTCAGCTTCGCCGACCGCGCCGCCGGTCGCCGCACCCAGGTTCGCGCGGTGTGGCGTGCGGTGGGAGCCGTCGACCAGATCTTCGCGCGCTCCGGTGGTAACGCGCTACGGATGGACAAACCGCTGCAACGGTATTGGCGCGACGCCCACGCCGGGCTCAATCACGCGATCCATGTCCCCGGCACCACGTTCCACGCCTCGGCGCTGAGTTCCCTGGGCATCGAGCCGGAGGGCCTGCTGCGGGCGATGATCTAACGGAGCCCGAACCTAGCCGCGCGCCGGGGCCAATCGCTTGAGGGCCAGTCCGCCCTCGAACGGCCGGTAGCCGAAGCCGCCGGGGGAAAGGTAGCCGGTGTCGCCCAGCGGTGTCGCCACTTCGGCGACCGTAGGCCCGATCTTGGCGGCGACGGGTGCCAGCGCGTCGAGGTCGAAACGGTACAGCCGCGCGGCGGTGGTGCCCAGGATCTTTCGGCACTCGTCCTCGGTCCGGTCGTGCAATGCCCAGCGGATGGCCAGCTTGGAGTGCGGTGTGAAGCCCTCCTCGTGGGGATAGTCACTGCCCCACATGATGTGGTCGGCACCCAGGTAATCGATCATCGCCGCGTCGTAGGGGGTCAGTTCACTGGCCAGATAGCAGTTCCGCCGGGCGTATTCGCTGGGCAGCAGCGTCATTGCGTCGACGGACGACCCGCCGAACATCCCGTAGGTGCGATTGTTCGCCTCGGACTTCATCGTGGGCACCATGGCGTCGAGCACCATCAGTTGCTGCTGCACCCACAGGGTGCCCTGCTCGGTCGGTACGAATCGCAGGGCGGGGTAGCGCTCGAAGACGCCGGCGAGGATGAGATGGCTCAGCGTGCGCTGCGCCCACAGCGCCATCTCGGTGATCAGCACCGCGTTGGAGGCCGGCTGGTCCATCGGCATCTCGGGGCTGCCGGCGCCGGCGTGCTGCACCACGGTCAGATCCAGCTCCGCACACAGTTTCCAGATCGGTTCGTAGCGGGTGTGAAACAGCGGGGCCACCTGCGGGTCACCCGGCGACACGGCCGGGATCAGCACGCCTCCGAAGCACGCCTGCTCGGCGCCCCACCGAATCTCGTTGAGCGCCAGGTCGATGTCGTTGGGAAAGACCTGGATCAGGCCGCGGCGCCGGGCCGGGGCCAGCGCGCAGAAGTCGACTTGCCACCGGTTGTGGGCCTGCACACCGGCCCAGCGCTTCTCGAACTCGTCGCGCGTGCGCGGCAAGCTGATGGTGATGTTGGGCGTGGTCGGGAAGAACGGGGGAACGGTGTTGGGCAGCAGGACCTCCGCGGCGACGCCGTCGGTGTCCATCTCCGCGATCCGCAGCTCGTGGTCCCAGTTCCGGTTGGCGGTGGCGACGATGAGGTCGTCGAACGGACTGCTGTAGGTCTTGGCCCAGGCGTCGAACTCGTCGTGCAGCGATGCCGGCAGATACGGTTTGTAGCCGTAGAGATCGGCCCCGGCGTGGGTGTCGGTGGAGATGACGACGTAGCGATCCATCGTTGATTCCTCAGTTCTGCACCAGATCGGGGATCGGTTCGGCGTCGGTCAGCCAGTGCCGGCCGGTCCGTCGGGCCGCGTCCCACTTGGGCATGCTCACCGCATCGTCTTGCCCGAGGTCCGCCGGGGTGGGGCCAATGCGCTCGGCCAGCGGGGCCAGGGCGTCCAGATCGAAGTGGTACAGCTCGGCCGCCGCCAGGCCGAGCATCTGCCGGGTCTCCTCGATCGGGATATCCCAAAATGAGCGTCGCAGCCACTCGCGGGTATGCGGCCACGTTCCCTCCGGATGCGGGAAGTCGTTGCCCCACAACAGGTTGGCGACACCGATCTCGTAGCGACGGGCCAGCTCCCGGCGCTCGGTGGTGGTGGCCCCGATGAAACAATTCCGGTCGAAGTAGGCCGACGGCGGCATCGTCAGATCGCCTTCCATGTGCCGGCTCATCTTCTTGGCCGAGTGCTCCCGCAGAAACCGGGTGTCCATCAGCCAGAGCAGATCGTTGGCCCAGAAGGCGCCGCATTCGGTGACTCCCCAGCGCAGCCCGGGGAAACGTTCGAACACCCCCGACCACAGCGCGAACCACAACGGCCGCGCGCCCCACCAGCGCACCTCGGTGACGTAGATGCCCAGGTGCCCGCCATACTCTTCTTGCGGGGCGGGCCCGGAGTGGGTGTGCACCGGCATCTGCAGGTCTTGGCAGGCCGCCCAGACCTTGTCGTAGCGGCGGTCGTGATAGGGCGGGTAGCCGACCCAGCGTGCCGGGATCAGGATCCCGCCCCGCAGACCGGATTCCGCGGCGCGGGTGATCTCGGCCACCGCCGCGTCCACGTCGGCCAGGATCGGCACCACCGCGACCCCGGCCCGGCGCTCGGGGCTGTGGCTGCACAGTTCGGCCAGCCAGCGGTTGTGGGCCCGTGCACCGGCCATGGCGCGCCCCGGGTCCAGGTCGCCCGACTGGCCCAGGCCCGCCCCGAACGGGGCCCCGGCGACCCCGGTCACCGCATCGGCGTCGGGGAAGATGACCTCGCCGACCACCCCGTCGCCGTCGAGTTCCCGGTCCCGCAGGGCGACGTCCCAGCCGCCGGCGATCCCCTCGCCGTGCTCGGTGAACCACTCTTCGGCGAATTCCTCGTCGATGAATCCGCCGGCTTTGGCCGCGGCGGTCTTCTCCGTGAGATACGTCTCGAAGTCGTCGCGGTATTCGGGATCGACGTATTCGCGATAACGCTCGGTCGGGAGTTCGGCATGGGTGTCAGCGGAGATGATGAGATACGGGTCCACAATTAACCTTTCGCTACCAGGTGCGGATGGGATCGGGCTCGAAGACGGTGCTGCTGGCATCGGCGGGCACCGCGGCCAGCGGCTCGGAAACCTCGGCCACGCTCGGTCCGATGCGGTCGGTCAACGGCGCCAGCGCCGCCAGGTCGAAGCCGTAGACGGCCGCCGCGTTCCCGCCCACCATGGCCGCCACTTCGGCCGGGGGGACATGGGCGAAGGTGTGACGCAACGCTTCCCGGGTATAGGGCGCGGTTCCTTCGTAGTGCGGGTAGTCGCTTCCCCACATGATCTTCTCGACGCCGATGGCGTGCCGTTCGGTGCACTCGACGGGACGCATGAAGCTGGCGCCGACGTAGCACTGCCGAGACCAGTACTCGCTGGGCTTGTGGCTCAGCGAGCCGGCGGTGGGCCCCGCGAAGCGGGCGATCGCCGAGCCCGGTCGCGCGTAGCGGGCGGCCGCGACGTCGAGCGAGTCGAGCGTCGCCGGTATCCATCCGGCGCCCTGTTCGGTGAAGACCACGGTGAGGTCCGGGTGGCGATCCAAGGCGCCGGAGAAGATCAGGTGCCACAGCGCCCGGTGCGCATACCAGTGGGTCTCGTACACCCACACCGCGAACGAGCTGCCCCAGCCATCGGTCGGGGTCGGTCCGGCGGAGCCGCCGTGGTGGTTGACCACCACGCCCGCCTCGTCGCAGGCCGCCCACAGCGGCGCCCAATGCTCGGCGTAGAGCTGCGGGATGGCGGCGCCGGGGGCCACTCCGGGCAGCAGCACCCCGCCGCGGAGCCCCAGTTCGGCGATCTGCGCAATCTCGGCGATCGCCTGGTCGAGGTCTTCGAGCAGGATCTGGCCCACCCCGGCACGGCGCAACGGCGACAGCGAGCAGAAGTCAGCCAGCCAGCGATTATGCGCCCGCAGTCCGGCCCAGCGCAGCTCGACCTCTCGGGCGGTCTCCGGCGGCGGGGCGGCCAGGCTCCCGCTGGGAAAGAACGGCGGCACGGTGTTGGGATAGACGACCTCGCCGGCAACACCTTCCGCATCCAGATCAGCGTCGCGTCGCTCGCTGTTCCAGCTGCGTTCGGCGTCGGGCTCGGTGAGGTCGCCGAACGGGTTGACGTAAGTCTTCGCCCAGCCGTCGAATTCGTTTCGGTAGCCCGGATCCAGGTATTGGCGGTAGTCGAGCAGGTCGGCACCGGCGTGGCAGTCGGCAGAGATGACCGTGTAGCGATCCATGCGCTTACGCCCGCACCGACTCGGGCCTCGGGGCGGCCAGCAGGGCCACATCGTCGTAGCGCTGGTGCACATACGGCAGCAGCCATTCGGCCGGCACCCGCTCGGCGATCCGCCCCACCTGCACGGTGCGGCGCCGGCACCAGGTGATCGACCGGATTTCGCGGATCACGATGTCGGCCACCGGATCCAGCGCCGACTCCCCCAGTTCTATTGTGCCGTCGATGTTCTCCAGCACCTCGTAGTGCCGGTGGTATTCGCCGTAGACCAGGTGCGGGTCGGTGATGCCGTTGCCGTCGGGGGCGCGCAGGAACTTGAAGTAGAACTCGGTGTTGATCTGGTCGGGCGGCAACTCTGCCGGGCCGGTGACCCGGCCATTGACGGTGACCAGCTGGTGGCCCAGCCGGTCCACGCCGGCGCTGACGCGATCGCCGTCGCGTTGCACCTCGATATGAGCGATCTTTTTGGGCTCGCCGAAGGTTTCACGTCCGCCGGTGACCGATTGTTCGGTGGACTGCGGCATGAACAGCGGGTAGTCGCCGGCCGTGTCGCCGTGCCGGGCGGTCACCGAGAACACCGCCGAGGTGAACGTGGGCATGCCGTCGATTCGGACCCGCTGCAACTGCACTCGCACCAGCGGTTCGGCTGCCGGCGCCAGCGGCTTGGGCAGCACAGCGGCGACGATCTCCGGATCGGTGAGATAGGTGATCGTCACCGCCTCGGTGGCGATGGGTGCCTTGGTGGCGTCGATCTCGTGGTCGACCCGCGCCTCCGGCGGCCGGGGACCGTAGCGAACTGCGGTGGCACTCAACGCTTTGCTCCGTTCTCCGAGGCGCTGTCGGCATGCTGGCTCAGCACGTCGACCAGGTAGTCGGGCTCGCCGCGCGCCAGGATCGACGCCGCCTTGGCGCTCACGACCTGATCGGCGGGGGTGGGCGGCCCCATCATCCAAAAACGGTCTGTCGCAATGCCGTCGATCACCTGCTCGGCGACCGTCTCGAGCGGGGTGAACTCGACATGGGCGCCGGCCGCCTCGAAGCGGTCCACCACCTTGGCCAGGGTCGTCTCGGGGGTGCGGCGCTGCTGGGTCGCGGCGTAGCGCTGCGGGCGGTGCCGCCACGACTCCCAGATGCCGGTGTTCAAAAAGCCACCCGGGAACAGGACATGCGCCCGCACCCGTGTCCCGGTCATCTCCAGGTGGGTGTAGAGGCTTTCGGTCAGGCACAGCACCGCCGCCTTGGTCATCGGGTAGACGGCGGTGGCCGGCCCGCCCAGAGCGCCGCGGGCGATCGGCGCGAACCCGCCGTTGCCCGAGCAGGTGTTGATCACGTGTCCCTTGCCGGCCTCGAGCAGGATCGGCACGAACGCCTTGATGCCGTGGATGACGCCGAGCACGTTGACGTCGATTCCCCACCGCCAATCGGCCAGGTCGTGCTCCCACAGGTAGCCCTCGGAGACCGCGCCGGTGCCGGCGTTGTTGCACACCACGTGCACAGCGCCGAACCGATCCAGCGCCGCGGTGGCCAGGGCTTCGACCGAGTCGTAGTCGGTCACGTCGGCGACCACCCCGATGGCCTCGATGCCCTCGTGCTGCAGCGCCCGGGTCGCCTCCTCCAGCGGATCGGCGAGCACATCGGCGAGCACCACCTTCATGCCCTCGCGGCCGAACCGCCGGCCCAGGGCTCGGCCGATCCCACCGGCTCCGCCGGTGACCACCGCCGTCCTGCCCCGAAGGTCGATCATTGTGGCTATCGTCACATGGTCGCGCATACCACCGCAAGGAGTCGCACTATGCGACTACGCGGTTAGGGTGCT
>NZ_JCALEC010000008.1:0-196723 GCF_059813185.1 Mycobacterium sp. NGS18 | reverse complement strand
AAGCGCGGCGGAGCCGGCGCTGGGGGCACCTCCCGCTTGCGGGGGACGGGTCGCCGCCATCGGCTAAGGCACAGTTGCGGTGCCCGGCTGCGGCTGGCCCGGCGGCGGCGGTTCGGCCGGCGGCGGGGGCGGCGGGAAATCAGCGGGCGCCGGGAACTCCGGCGGCGGCGGGAAGCCAGGCGGCGGCGGAAACTCCGGCGGTGGCGGGAAGCCAGGTGGCGGCGGGAACTCCGGCGGTGGCGGGAACCCGGGTGGCGGTGGGAAGCCCGGCGGCGGGGGCTCGTTTGCCGGCGGGGGCGGCAGCGGGTCTGCAGCGCCCGGCGGCGGCGTCGCCGGGGTGGGCGTCGAGGCGGCGGCCAAGGTCTCCGGGCACATCTCGTTCTGCGCGGCGTCGACCATGAGCTTGGGGATGCCGTCAGCGATCTTCTTGTCGAACCGATCCCGGGCGGGACGGCCGCGCCGCAAGTTCTGGCAGATCAGCTCGCCGGCCTTCACCGCGCCGGACGGCGTGATGAGCCCCGGGCTGTTCTGATACTTGAAGCCGCGCGAGTCGAGGTAACTGAGATAGCCCTTCTCATCGGCCTGTGCCGGCGCGGCGGCGAAAAGCAGGGTTCCGGGAATCAGCGTCATCGCCGCCAGCCGCCACATCATGGGACAGAACTGTAGACGGTGGCGGCTGGGGCGACACGCTGCAGTGGCCGCGAGTCAGGGCAGGCGGCGCAGTCCGCGGTACTGCGCGAGCGCGAAGAACGCGGTGTAAGCGGCGCTCGTCAGCATCGCTACGACGCCGACCCCGGTCAACGGCAGCACCCCGGTTTCGAGCACCGTGATCGCGGCGACGGTGCACACCACATTGGCGGCGATCACGCCCACGCCGGCCCGGCGCACGTCCGGCAGTGCGGACAGGAAGTAGACCGCCGCGCCGTAGAGCACGCAGAAGGCGGCCAGCGCGTATTCGTGGGCCGGCGTCAGACCCATCAGCGCTGCCATCGGCCGGGCGGCAAACAGCCCCGCCAGACCGATGACGCCGGTGGCGGCGGCGTCGGCCCGCAGGGCGAACCGCAGCAGTGAATCGGTCGAGTCGGACAAGACCCGGGTGGTGATGGCGGTCATGATGAACTCCCTTCGAGGCTCGACTAGCAACACCCCCGACGTTGCTCGCCGGCCGCTGCCACATCGACCCGAGACACTGCCAAGCACTGCCAAGCGCAGGTCACAGGCCCGACGAAACCGCCATCCGCCCGCGCAGGTCGGCCGCGATCACCCGGGCGCCGGCGTTCTGCCAGTTGTGCAACGAGCGCTGCGGCACCTCGGTGACCAACCACTGCCAGGCCTGCCGGGCTGTGGGATCCAGCCCGGCCGCGGTCGCGTTCTGCGCGTAGGCGCGCACTCCGACCACGTAGGGGAAGTACAAGGCGTTGTAATAGCGCCACTGTTCGGTGGTGCCGAACTCGCCGCCGTCGCGCGGTTTGAGCGCGGCGATGCGGTCTGCCAGCAGCGCCTTGAGTTCGTTGGCGCGTTCCAGCGGTGCGTCCGGGACACCGCGCGCGGCCAACCGCTCGTCGATGGCCGGCAGCGCGGTCAGCGGGCTGGCGACGAGCTTCGACAGGTCCCCGTAATGCGCCAACGCCCGCCGGGTCAGCCGCACGAAGGTCTCCTCGTCGACGTCGTCGAGCGGGCCGGTCGAGCGCAGCGCCAGCGCGGCCTCGGTGTCACGCAGGGCGGCGCGGTCGGCGCGCAACGCCGGGGACCGCCAGAACGCCAGCCGGTCCCAGAACCCGGCCAGCCGGTCGACGAAGACCTGGACTTCGATACCGACGGCGATCGTGGTGAACAGCAGCACCGTCAGTGCGGTCTGCGCGGCAGGTTCGCTTCGGGTCATGGCCAGCCCGATCAGCACCTGCCCACCGAGCAGCGCCGCCATCGCGACGGCGGCCAGAAACGAGCGCAGCATGTCCAGCCGCAGCGCCTGGCCCTCGTCGAAGGCGTCCCACAGGGCGACCGCCAGACCCAGCAGCAGCACGTCAATGCCGGTGCTGGCCAGCGCGATTCCGCTGGGCACCACCCCCAGCGGGATGATCAGGATCGCGTTGGCCAGCGCGAAGAACAACGTCGCAACGATCACCACGCCGAGCACCGAGCCGGGTTGGGCGGGCCGGATGAGGGCCTTGACCATCGCCGCCAACGTCGACACCGAGACCACCGCGAACAGCAGCCAGTGCCCGGCGCGCAGCGGGCCGTCGACGCTGCCGGCCCACGCCGCCCCGGCCAGCGCCGCCGCGGCGACCCCACCGATGAGCACGGTGTCCCGACCGCGGTGAGACCAGCGGTCACACGGCCGGGACAGCTCCAGCAGCACGGCGAACCACGCCACCCCCGGAATCACGGCCAGGTAGATCTCCACCCGGCCGAGCAGCACCGGCTGCCACACCGCACGCACCGCGTCGGCGGCGACCACCGCCGCGAAACCGCACAGCCCGACCGCAGCCAACACCAGCACCGGCTTGCGCGGGTCGCGGGCCAGCAGGTACATCCCGAGCCACCAACTCAGGGTGAAAACCAGCGCCGACAGCACAACCACTCCCCGCTACCGCCCGAATCGCCGGTGCCGGACGCTGTAGTCGCGCAACGCCCGCAGGAAGTCGACCCGGCGGAAGGCCGGCCAGTGCGCCTCGGTGAACCACATCTCCGAATAGGCGCTCTGCCACAGCAGAAATCCGGACAACCGCTGTTCCCCGGAAGTACGGATCACCAGGTCGGGGTCCGGCTGGCCCGAGGTGTAGAGATTCTCCGAGATGCCCTCGACGGTCACCGCGTCGACGAGTTCCTCGGCGCTGGCACCGTTGGCCAATTCCTTGCCGAGCAGACCGCGAACGGCGTCGACGATCTCTTGGCGGCCGCCGTAGCCGACGGCGACGTTGACGTGAAAACCACCGTTCTTCTCGCGGGTCGAGTCCACGGCCTCACGCAATCGGCGGGCGGGCTCCTCCCCCAGCAGCTCCAGGTCCCCTACGGTGCGCACACTCCAGCGATTGCCCGGCGCGCAGATCTCCTCCACCACGTCGGTGATGATCTCGATCAGCGCGGCGAGCTCCGCGCGGTCGCGCTGCAGGTTCTCGGTGGACAGCAGGTAGACGGTGGCCATCTCGATGCCGGCGTCGGCGCACCAGCGCAGCATCTCGGCGATCTTGGCCGCGCCCATCCGGTAGCCGTAGCTGACGTCGTCGTAGCCGGCATCGCGCGCCCAGCGCCGGTTACCGTCGCAGAGCACGGCGATGTGCCGCGGCAACGCCGACCGGGATGCCGCGAGCCCCTGCCGGAGGCGCATCTCGTAGAGCCGGTACAGCGGCTCCTTCAGGCGCGCCGGGATGATCGCCACAAAAACCCAGACTACTGTGATCGGCAGCAGTTGCCGCGAATCGCGTCCGGGAATCGGGGGAAAGGTCGATGAGCACGCAAACCGACACCATCGCCGAGCCGAACCCGGGTGACCTGCCCGCGGACGTCCTCGCGGCACACACCAAGCCGCGGGCGCGCGGATGGATTCACCTGGTGTCAGCCGTCGTCGCGGTCATCGCCGGGGCCGCGCTCATCGGGGTGACCTGGCCGCTGGCCGGAGTCGAGGCCGGGTTGGCGACGCTGGCCTACACCATCTCGGTGGTCGGCATGTTTGCGGTCAGCGCCACCTACCACCGGGTGACCTGGAAATCGGTGGCCACCCGGGTCAGGATGAAGCGGGTCGACCACGCGATGATCTTCATCTTCATCGCCGGCACCTATACCCCGTTCGCGCTGCTGGCGATGGACCACGACGCCCAGGAGCGGCTGGTGATGACCATCGTTTGGGGCGGTGCGCTGGCCGGGGTGGTGCTGAAGCTGTTCTGGCCGACCGCGCCGAAGTGGGTCGGCGTGCCGCTGTATCTGCTGCTGGGTTGGGTGTCAGCGTTTTTCATCGCGACGATCATGCGCAACGCCGGGGTGGCCGCGATGGTGCTGCTGACCGTCGGCGGCATGCTCTACAGCATCGGCGCGATCATGTACGCGCTGAAATGGCCGGACCCGTGGCCGCGGACGTTCGGTTACCACGAGTTCTTCCACGCCTGCACCGCGGTCGCGGCGGTCTGCCAGTACATCGCGATCTGGTTCGCCGCGCTGTCCTAGCCGTCCTGGCTACAGCTGGGTGATGTTCTCCGCCGACCAGTAGGCCTTCATCCCGGCGATCTTGCCGTCGCCGTCGAACACCATCACGTCGATCGGCTCGATGCGCATCCGGTGGTCACCGTTGGTGATGGTCAGCGCGAAGTGGAAGGCCGCCTCGTTGCCGGCCACCCGCAGCGTGACCAGCTCAGCCTTGCGGTCCAGGCCGGTGATGGCCGAGTAGAAGTTGCGGATGGCCTGGTGGCCGATGTGGACCTCGCCGCCAACCGGGTCCTCCAGGGTGGCGTCACTCGCGTACAGCCCGACCAGATCGTCGGCGTCGCCGCCGCCGACCAACTCGATGTAGCGGTGGACGGTCTCGGTGATCGCCTGGGTCCGGTCGGGTGCGCTCGTCATGTGGCGCAGGTTACACGGAGCCCGGGTTCGTGGGCACCTCGAGGGCCACGGCCAGCTCCGCCGCACTGCCCACCGGCAGGTCACAGACCGGGCCCCGGCAGACATACGCGGCGTCGGCGCCGTCGACCCGCTCTCGCCCGATCAGCAGTTCCGACGAGCCGGGCGCACCGCCGACCACGATCGCCCCGCCGGGCGCCAGGCGGCGCGCATCGGCCAGCAGCGCCGAGTCGGGGCTCTGGCAGGCCACCGCGACCTGCAGCGGGCCTCGGATGTAGGCCTCGGCGACGGCGAGCCAATGCCCCACCGAGCGCGGAGCGCGGGCCAGCAGCGCGCTGTGCGCCGCCAACGCGTCGGCGGCGGCCTGCCGGTAGCGCTCACTGCGGTCCGCGTCGACCAGGTGCGCCGCGGTCAGCAGCGCCTCGGTGATCAGCGCCGCACCCGACGGGGTGGCCCCGTCCAGCGGGTCACCGGGGCGCAGCACCAGTGCCTCGGCGTCGTCGGCGGTGTCGAACCAGCGTCCGGGCTGCGTCGGGTCGGCGAAGCGGGCCAGCGCGGTGTCCAGCAGGCCGGCGGCGGTGTCGCGCCACCGCTGGTCGCCGTCGAGTTGGTACATGCTGAGCAGCCCGGTGGCCAGCGCGCCGTAGTCCTCCAGGATCGCGACGCTGTCCCCCACCTGGCCGCCGAGACTGGCCCGACGCAGCCGCCCGTCCACCAGGTGGAGGCCGATCAGTGCTGCGGCGCAGTCCTGGGCCGCGCTGATCAGGCTCTGATCCCCCAGCGCCACACCGGCTTCGGTCAACGCCGTGATCGCCATGCCGTTCCAGGCGGTGACCACCTTGTCGTCGCGACCGGGCTGGGGCCGGGAGCGCCGGGCAGCCAGCAAGCGCTGCCGCACCGAGTCGAGCCGCTGGAGATCGCCGGGATCGCGCGGAAGTTGTAGCACTGAGGCGCCGTGCCCATTCGGCGGTCCCAGCTTCCCCTCTCCTCCGTCGAGGCTCGCTGAACCGCCGGCTTCGAACGTCCCGCTCGGAGTGACCCCGAAAGCGCCTGCGGCCCAACGTCCGTCGTCATCGCCGAGCACGTCGGTCAGCTGCTCGGCGGTCCACACATACGTCGAGCCCTCCCGACCGTCGGCGTCGGCGTCCAGCGAGGAGACGAACATGCCGCCGTCGGAAAGCTCGTCCAGCAGGAAGCGGGCCGTCTCCGAGGTCACCCGCACGGCCAGCGGATCACCGGTGCGCCGGGCCCAGTGCGCATACGCCCGCAACAGCAGCGCGTTGTCGTACAGCATTTTCTCGAAATGCGGTACCACCCATGCATTGTCGACGCTGTAGCGGGCGAAGCCCCCGGCGAGCTGGTCGTAGATGCCGCCGCGGGCCATCGCCGCGCCGACCCGGGCCACCGCTTCCAGCACCGGGCGGGCTGCGGTCCGTTCGTAGTGGCGCAGCAGGGTTTCCATCATCGCCGACGGCGGGAACTTGGGCGCGCCCCCGAAGCCCCCGTGTTCGGTGTCCTCGTCGCGCAGCACCGCAGCCACCGCACCGTCGCACAGCATCGCGTCGACGGGAGGTCCGTTTCCGGGCAGTCCGGCGGCCATCGAACGCAACTCCTCGGCGATGCGGTCGGAGGCGTCCTCGACCTCGTCGCGGCGGTTGCGCCAGGTGTCGGTGATCGCCGAAAGCAGGTTGAGGAAGGTGTCTTTCGGGTAGTAGGTGCCGCAGTAGAACGGCCGGCCGTCGGGGGTCAGAAAACAGGTCATCGGCCAGCCGCCACGCCCGGTGAGCGCGATGGTGGCGTTCATGTAGATCGCGTCGATGTCCGGGCGCTCCTCCCGGTCGACCTTGACGCACACGAAGCCGTCGTTCAGCACTTCCGCCACGTGTGCGTCTTCGAACGACCCGTGCGCCATCACGTGACACCAGTGGCAGGCCGCGTAGCCGACCGACAGCAGGATCGGCACGTCGCGCTCGGCGGCTTCGGCCAACGCCTGCGGCGTCCACTCCTGCCAGTGCACCGGGTTGTCGGCGTGCTGGTGCAGATACGGGCTGGTGGACTCCGCGAGACGATTGGCCATGGGACCTAACCCGCCGAGTCCGGTCCCGGGTCCAGCGTGCCTTCGTCGGCGGCTTGATCGGCGGCGGGATCCTCCCGGTCGAAGGATTCCGGCACCTTCTTGAGGTGCCGGTTCATCGACCACACCAGCCCGAAGGTGCCGAGCAGCAGCAGCACGATGACCAGCAGTCCGAACGGGCTGGCCTTGCCGAAGTCCGGCCCGGTGTCCCGGGGCACGTCATCGGCCAAGACCCAAAGCGCGGTCAGCACAGCATGATTCATGGGGCGTCCTCGATCCCGGCGAACAGGTCGGTCTCCGGCAGGATAACCGGCACTCGAGACCGGGCCAGCTCGAACTCCTCGGTGGGCCACAGGCGTTGCTGCCACTCGATCGGAGCGGCGAAGAAGTCGCCGTTCGGGTCGATCTGGGTGGCGTGGGCGCGCAGCGCGTCGTCGCGCTGAGAGAAGTAGGCGGAGCATTCCACTCGGCTGGTCACCCGGTCGGCGAACACGTCGTGGTCGGGCTGCCAGTGCTCCAGCCACCGCGCGAACGGACCGACTTGGCCGATCTTGGCGAACTCGTCCTGCAGCAACTGCATCCGCTGACGCAGGAAGCCGTGGTTGTAGTACAGCTTCGAGACGGTCCAGGGCTCGCCGGCCTGCGGGTAGCGGCGGAAGTCGCCGGCCGCCTCGAACGCGGCCACCGACACCTGATGGCAGCGGATGTGGTCGGGGTGCGGGTAGCCGCCGTTCTCGTCGTAGGTGGTCATCACATGCGGCCGGAAGTCCCGGACGACTCCCACCAGCCGCTCCGTCGACACCTCCAGGGGCACCAGGGCGAAGCAGTCCTCGGGCAGCGGCGGCAGCGGGTCGCCTTTGGGCAGGCCGGAGTCGAGGAACCCCAGCCAGTGGTGCTCGACGCCGAGGATCTCGGCGGCCTTGGCCATCTCGTCGCGGCGGATCTCGGCGATGTGACCGTGTACCTCGGGCAGATCCATGGCGGGATTGAGGATGTCGCCGCGCTCACCGCCGGTCAGCGTCACCACCATCACCCGGTGGCCGGCAGCCGCGTAGCGGGCCAGCGTGGCCGCGCCCTTGCTGGACTCGTCGTCGGGGTGCGCGTGCACCGCCATCAACCGCAGTCCGCTCATGTGCAAAGTCCCCTATAGTTCCTGTTGGTTTCCGGCCCCATCGTTCCACCATGGCCGACGGGCGCGGTAACCGATCCCGACTCCGACCATGGGACACACCGCGACGATGACCGACTCCAAGCCGGCCCGCTACGGCGACACCCGCGCCCGCGCCCTGCCCCGGCGGCTGCTGGCGATCACACTGGGTGCGCTGGCCATCGCGACGGCCGCCGCGGTCGCCGTACTGGGCTATCAGCGGCTGACCACCGCCGACGTGAAGGGCGAACTGTACGGCTACGAGGTGATCGACGACCAGACGGTGTCGGTAAAGATCAGCGTGACCCGATCTGATCCGTCCCAGCCCGCGGTGTGCATCGTGCGCGTGCGGGCCGGCGACGGCAGCGAGACGGGCCGCCGGGAAGTGCTGGTGCCGCCGTCGGAGTCGGCGACCGTACAGGTGACGACGATCGTCAAATCGTCCCAACCGCCGATGATGGGCGACATCTACGGCTGCGGCGCCGACGTGCCCGGTTACCTGAAGTCGCCCTGATCACGCGGTGGTACCCTTTACGGATACACGGTTCCGCATGGGACCGTGTATTGCTGCATTAGAACGACTGCATGAGAAAAACGTCGACCCATTTGGCTTCGCCGGGGTCGACGATACGAGGAGCACAGTGAGATGACGGACACCCAGGTGACCTGGTTGACGCAGGAGTCACACGACCGGCTCAAGGCCGAGCTCGACCAGCTGATCGCGAACCGTCCGGTGATCGCCGCGGAGATCAACGACCGCCGCGAAGAGGGCGACCTGCGGGAGAACGGCGGCTACCACGCCGCCCGCGAGGAACAGGGTCAGCAGGAAGCCCGCATCCGCCAGCTGCAGGAGCTGCTCAACAACGCCAAGGTCGGCGAGGCTCCCACCCAGTCCGGGGTGGCGCTGCCCGGTTCGGTGGTCAAGGTGTTCTACGACGGCGACAAGTCCGACACCGAGACCTTCCTGATCGCCACCCGCCAGGAGGGCGTCAGCGAGGACAAGCTCGAGGTGTACTCCCCGAACTCACCGCTTGGTCACGCCCTGCTGGGCGCCAAGGAGGGCGAGGAGCGCAGCTACACCGTGCCCAGCGGCAAGACCGTCAAGGTGACCCTGGTCAGCGCGGAGCCCTACCACTCCTGAGCCGGACGCTCAGCCAAGTGCCTGCTTGAGATCGTCGAGCAGGTCGTCGATGTCCTCGATGCCGACCGACAGCCGCACCAGATCGTCGGGAACCTCCAGTTGTGAGCCGGCCGTCGAGGCATGCGTCATCGCGCCCGGGTGTTCGATCAGCGACTCCACCCCGCCCAGCGACTCGGCCAGGATGAAGATCTCGGTTGCCGCGCACAGTTTCTCGGCCGCTCCCCGGCCGCCGCGCATCCGCACCGAGACCATGCCGCCGAACCCGCTCATCTGGCGGGCGGCCACGTCGTGCCCCGGGTGGCCTGGCAGGCCCGGGTACAGCACGCTGTCCACGGCCGAATGCGCGGCGAGGAAGTCGGCCACCGCGGTGGCATTCTCGCTATGCCGCTGCATCCGCAGCACCAGCGTCTTGAGTCCGCGCAGGGTGAGGTAGGCGTCGAACGGGCCGGGCACCGCACCGGCGCCGTTCTGCAGGAACGCGAAGGCGGCGTCGAGCTCGTCGTCGTCGGTGACCAGCGCACCGCCGACCACGTCGGAGTGGCCGCCGATGTATTTGGTGGTCGAGTGCAGTACCACGTCGGCGCCCAGCGTCAGCGGCTGCTGCAGCGCCGGCGAGGCGAACGTGTTGTCCACCAATACCTTTGCGCCCGCTTGTCGGCCGATCGCGGCGATGCCCTCGATGTCGCTGATCGACAGCAGCGGGTTGGTGGGTGTCTCCACCCAGATCAGCCGGGTCTGATCGGTGAGCGCGGCACGCACCGCGTCCAGGTCGGACAATGCGACCGGGGTGTGGGCCACGCCCCAGCCGGTGAACACCTTGTCGATCAGCCGGAAGGTGCCGCCGTAGGCGTCGTCCGGGATGATCAGGTGGTCGCCCGGGCGCAGGATCGCCCGCAGCGCACAGTCGGTGGCGGCCATCCCCGAGGAGAACGCCCGCCCGAAGCGGCCCTGCTCGACCGCGGCCAAGGCGGTCTCCAGCGCGGTTCGGGTCGGGTTGCCGGTGCGGGCGTACTCGTAACCGCCGCGCAGGCCACCGACACCGTCCTGGGCGAACGTGCTGCTGGCGTAGATCGGGGCATTGACCGCCCCGGTGGCCGGGTCGGGGCGGAAACCGGCATGGATCGCCTTGGTGGACAGGCCTTTTGGGCTGTGCCCTTGATTCTGGCTCACCGGATCGGCAGGCAGACGGTGGTCATGATCTTGTCGGCCAGCGTCTGCCGCTTGGCGTCCCACAGCGGGAACAGGTAGCCGATGCACAAGATGGCGCCGTCGATGATGTGGGCCAGTTGTCGCACGATCGACATGCCGAACCCGATCGGCTGGCCGGTGGCTTCGGAGACCACCTTGAACTTCATCGCCGATTTGCCGATGCTCGACCCGGTGACCCCTTGGCGGTAACCGAAGTTCCAGATCCCGTAGCCCAGCGCCGCCGCCCACCCGACGAACATCAGCAGGGCGCCGGCGCTCGACGGGGTGACGGTGCAGGCGAACCCCGCCGAGGTGGTGATGCACTCCTTCTTCGCCGTGGACCCGGCGATCATCGACGGGATTCCATAGATCAGCAGGATCGGGAGCAGGTCGATGAAGTAGGCGCCCACCCGGGTGAGCCACGACGTGTAGGCCTCTTGGGGCAGCTGGCCGACCGGGCTGCCGGCCGAGCCGTATCCCGGGGCCGGCGGCGGGAAGTTGCCCGGCGGCGGCGGCGGGTAATTGCCTGGGGGCGGCGGCGGGTAATTGCCGGGCGGCGGGTAGTTACCCGGCGGCGGCGGATAGTTGCCCTGGGGGGAGTAGTCGCCGGGCGGGGGCGGGTAATTGCCCTGGGGCGGCGGCGGGAAGTCAGTCATGGGCACCTTCTGAATCGATTGATGCGGACTGTCACGCTACCGCAAGGCGTTCTCGCCGTGGCTACCTGCGACGCGGCCCGTCGGACAGGAAGCCCAACAGGTCGTGTCGGGTGATGACGCCGACCGGCTTACCGTCCTCGACCACCATCACCGCGTCGACCTCGGCCAGGGCGGTCGCGGCGACGTCGACCACCTCGCCGGAGCCGATCAGCGGTAGCGGCGGGCCCATGTGCAGCGACACCGCGTCGGCCAGCTTGGCGCGGCCCTCGAAGACCGCCGAGAGCAGGTCGCGCTCGGACACGCTGCCGGCCACCTCCCCCGCCATCACCGGCGGCTCGGCACCGACGACGGGCATCTGCGACACCCCGTATTCCCGCAGGATCCCGATGGCGTCGCGCAGCGTCTCCGACGGGTGGGTGTGCACCAGGTCGGGCAACACCCCGGACTTCGCGCGCAGCACGTCGGCAACCGTGGGCTGCACGGTCGAGCCGTCCAGCCGGGAGCGCAGGAACCCGTAGGACGACATCCAGGAGTCGTTGAAGAGCTTCGACATGTAGCCGCGGCCGCCGTCGGGAAGCAGAACGACGACGAGCGCGTCGGGCCCGGCTTTGACGGCCGCTTCCACGGCCGCCACCACGGCCATCCCGCAGGATCCGCCGACCAGCAGCGCTTCCTCCCGGGCCAGCCGCCGGGTCATGTCGAACGAGTCCGCGTCGGACACCGCGATGATCTCGTCGGGGACCTTCGGGTCGTAGGCGGCCGGCCAGAAGTCCTCGCCGACGCCTTCCACCAGATACGGCCGGCCGGTCCCCCCGGAGTACACCGAGCCCTCCGGGTCGGCGCCGATGATCCGCACCCGGCCTCCCGACACCTCCTTGAGGTAGCGGCCGGTGCCGGTGATGGTGCCGCCGGTGCCGATTCCGGCGACGAAATGGGTGACCTGGCCGTCGGTGTCGTTCCAGACCTCCGGGCCGGTGGTCTCGTAGTGGCTCTCCGGGCCGGCTTGGTTGGAGTACTGGTCGGGCTTCCAGGCGCCGTCGATCTCGGTCACCAGCCGGTTGGACACGCTGTAGTAGCTGGCCGGGTCGTCGGGCGGTACCGCGGTCGGGCACACCACCACCTCGGCGCCGTAGGCCCGCATCACGTTCTGCTTGTCCTCGCTGACCTTGTCGGGGCAGACGAACACACACTTGTATCCGCGGCGCTGCGCGACCAGCGCCAGACCCACACCGGTGTTGCCGGAGGTCGGTTCGACGATGGTGCCGCCGGGCTTGAGTGCCCCGCTGGCCTCGGCGGCGTCGATCATCTTCACCGCGATGCGGTCCTTGGAGCTGGCGCCCGGGTTGAGGTATTCGACCTTGGCCACCACCCGGCCGGCGCCGGCGGGAACGATGGAATTCAGCTCGACCAGGGGGGTGTTGCCGATGAGGTCACTGATGTGGCGCGCTATCCGCATGCCTGCCATGGTGTCAGGTTGGGTGTCTCTGCGGGTCAGCCGGTGGCTTCGCGGATGTATTCGCCGATCTGGCGCAGCGAGCGGGTGGCCTCGGGCACGAACGGTGCGGCGAGCTGGAAGACGTGGATCTGGCCGGGCCACACCCGCAGTTCCACCGGGACGCCCGCTGCGGCCAGCACCCTGGCGCCCAGCCGCGCGTCGTGCAGCAGCACCTCCGAGCCCGAGACATGGATCAGGGTGCGCGGCAGGCCCGGCTTGACGTGCTGCAGCGGTTCGAGGACCTGGCCGGGCCGGCCATGGTTGCGGGCCGCCGCTTCGACCAGTTCGACGAACGCGTCGAATGCCTGGGGCGGAAACATCGCCCCGCTGTGGATGTTCGGATGCGCCTGCTTGGCTTCCTTGGCGATCTCCAGCAGCGGTGACATCGCCACGATCGCCGCCGGGGTCTCGTCGTCCCCGCTCTCGTCCAGCAGTCGCTCGGCCAGCGCCAGCGACAGGTAGCCGCCGGCGGAGTCGCCGGCCAGCACGATCTGGTCGGGTGCGTAGCCCTGCCGGCGAAGCCAGCGGTAGGCGTCGTAACAGTCGTCGACCGCGTCGTCGATGCAGTGCTTGGGCACCATCCGGTATTCCACCACCAGCACCGGACTGTCGGCGTACTTCGACAGCTTCGTGACGAGCCGGCCGTGCGTGTTAGCCCCGCAGGCCAAAAAGGCGCCGCCGTGCATGTACAACACGACCCGCCGGGTGCCGTCGGCGGGCAAGACGCCGGCGGCACGCACCATCTTCGCCGTGCAGTGCGGCAACCGGATGCTGGCCCGCACGGTGCCCGGCGCCGGCAGCACCGCCTTGGCGGCGAAGTCCAACAGACCGAACGGCCACGGCATGCGCGGGAGGTAGCTGCCGACCGAGAGCACCGGCCGGACGGTGAGCCGGGTTGCCAGCCACGTCAGCCGTCCCTCGACGCTGGGCGCATCCTCCACGACCTCGACCGGCAGGCCGTCATTGCGGGGGAAGCGGCGGGGTCGCAGTGCCGGGTGCAGGCGGCTGAATCCACGCGGCGAGCTGGCAATCTTGCTGGGCGCGGTCATGGTGCACACTCCCTCCCGCCGGCCCGGGCCGGCACAGCCAACGCGGTACCTCGCATCGTCACACGGAAAAGTCTGTGAAGAAATCTCAGGGTTTGTTCCGATACGGCTTCGGGTCCGCATCGTGATCATTTTTGTTTGCTGCGCGCGGGCGCCCGGGATGCGTGCACGCCTAAACTTGCAGCATGGGGATCCGGGTGGCGCGGCGGTCGGCGATCACGCTGGCCACTGCCGGGGCGCTCGCCTCCAGCGGAACCCTTTACCTGGGTGTGCGCAATCTGCTGGCCGGTCAGGCCGATCTGGCGCGCCAAACCATCCCCCGGGCGTGCAAAATCCCGCCGTGCGCCGACGGCATCTACGTTGCCGGCGACGCCACGGTGGACCGTTTTCAGCGCGGCATGAGCGTCGATCTGCACCTGATGATCTTCGGCGACTCGACCGGGACCGGCTACGGCTGCTGTTCGCCCGAGGAGGTGCCCGGCGCGCTGATCGCCAGGGCGCTGGCCGAGCGCACCGGTAAGCGGATTCGCCTGAGCACCAAGGCAATCGTCGGCGCCACCTCCAAGGGCCTCGCCGGCCAGGTCGACGCGATGTTCGTCGCGGGACCGCCACCGGACGCGGCGGTGATCATGATCGGCGCGAACGATGTCACCACGCTCAACGGCATCGCCGTCTCGGCGCAGCGACTGCACGCGGCGGTGAAACGACTGCGCTCCAGCGGTGCGGCGGTGGTCGTCGGCACCTGCCCCGATTTCTCGGTGATCAGCGCGATCCCACAACCGCTGCGCTGGGTCGCGCATGCCCGGGCGCGCCAGCTGGCGCGCGCCCAGACCCAGGCCGTCAAGGCCGCCGGCGGTATCGCCGTTCCGTTCGCCGACTTCTGCGCCCCGGCGTTTCGCGAGTCCCCTGCGCTGCTGTTCGCCCCGGACCAGTACCACCCCTCGGCCGCGGGTTACGCGCTGGCGGCGACTCAGGTGATCCCGGCACTGTGCGCCGCACTGGACGAGGCCGATTCACACGTGCTGGCCCCAGCGGACTAGATTTCCCTGGAGTACCCGATCGCAAGGAGTCACCGTGCCCGAAGCTGTCATCGTCTCAACTGCTCGTTCGCCGATCGGCCGGGCCGGTAAGGGATCGCTGGTCACCATGCGGCCGGATGACCTGGCCGCCCAGATGGTGCGCGCCGCCCTGGACAAGGTGCCCGAGCTGAACCCGCACCAGATCGACGACCTGATGATGGGCTGCGGCCAGCCGGGCGGTGCGGCCGGCTACAACATCGCCCGCGTCGTCTCGGTGCTGCTCGGCTATGACTTCCTGCCGGGCACCACGGTGAACCGCTACTGCTCGTCGTCGCTGCAGACCACCCGGATGGCGTTCCACGCGATCAAGGCCGGCGAGGGCGACGCGTTCATCTCCGCCGGGGTGGAGACGGTGTCGCAGTTCGGTATCGGTGCCGCCGACGGCGCCCCGAACAGCAAGAACCCGCTGTTCAATGACGCCATGGCCCGCTCCGAGGCCGCCGCGGCCGGCGCCACGGAATGGCATGACCCGCGCGCCGACGGCAACCTGCCCGACGTCTACATCGCGATGGGCCAGACCGCCGAGAACGTGGTGCTGCACACCGGGATCAGCCGCGAAGACCAGGACCACTGGGGCGTGCGCAGCCAGAACCGCGCCGAGGAGGCCATCAAGAGCGGCTTCTTCGCCCGCGAGATCTCCCCGGTCACGCTGCCGGACGGCACCGTGGTGAGCACCGACGACGGCCCGCGCGCCGGCACCACCTACGAGAAGATCAGCCAGCTCAAGCCGGTGTTCCGGCCCGACGGCACGATCACCGCCGGTAACGCCTGCCCGCTGAACGACGGCGCGGCCGCGGTGGTCATCACCAGCGACACCAAGGCCAAGCAGCTGGGCCTCAAGCCGCTGGCCCGGATCGTGGCCACCGGGGTTTCCGGCCTGTCGCCGGAGATCATGGGTCTGGGCCCGATCGAGGCGGTCAAGAAGGCTCTGGCCAACGCGAAGATGTCGGTCTCGGACATCGACCTGTTCGAGATCAACGAGGCCTTCGCCGTGCAGGTGCTCGGTTCCGCGCGCGAGCTCGGCATCGACGAGGACAAGCTGAACGTGTCCGGTGGCGCGATCGCGCTGGGCCACCCGTTCGGCATGACCGGCGCCCGGATCACCGCCACCCTGCTGAACAACCTGGCCACCCACGACAAGACGTTCGGCGTGGAGACCATGTGTGTGGGCGGCGGCCAGGGCATGGCCATGGTGGTCGAGCGGCTGAGCTGATTCCCCAAAAAGCAGTTGACTCTGCGCTCACCAGGCAAAAGTGCGAGTGACCTGCCTGGTCAGCGCAGAGTCAATGCCGTTTTCAGGGACCGCACCCCAAAAAGCAGTTGACTCTGCGCCTACCAGGCAAAAGTGCGAGTAGCTTGCCTGGTAGGCGCAGAGTCGACGGGGAAAGCTGAAGGTCACTCGTTCTGGAAGTAGCTGAGCAGGCGCAGGATCTCCAGGTACAGCCAGACCAGCGTGACAGTCAGACCCAGGGCGATACCCCAGGCCGCCTTCTCCGGCGCCCCGGCCCGGATCAGCTGATCCGCCGCGTCGAAGTCGATCAGGAAGCTGAACGCGGCGATGCCGATGCAGACCAGCGAGAACACGATCGACAGCGTGCCGCCGCTACGCAGGCCCAGGCCCTCACCCCCGCCGACGCCGAACAGCGACAGCACCAGGTTGCCGATCATCAGGGCCAGCACACCGAACATCCCGGCGACGAGCATCCGGGTGAACTTCGGGGTGACGCGGATGGCGCCGGTCTTGTAGACCACCAGCATGCCGCCGAACACCCCGAGGGTGCCCATCACGGCCTGTCCGATCATCGAGCCGGCGTTGCCGGTGCCCACCGTGAAGGCGGTCAGCACCCAGGAGATGGCGCCGAGGAACAGCCCCTCCAGCACCGCGTAGCCGAGCACCAGCGCCTTGCTGTCCTGCTTGCGGGCGAACATGGCCACCATGACCAGCGCCAGTCCGCCGAACGCGCCGACGAACGTCAGCGGACCGGCCAGGGCCTGGTTGGCCGACACCAGGAAGAAGGACACGATCGCGGCGACGCTGAGCACCCCCAGCGTGATGCCGGTCTTGGTGACGACGTCGTCGATGGTGAGCGGGCGACTGACTTCCCGCCGGTAGTCGGTCTGCGGGCTCTGCAGACCCGGGTAACCCTGGCTCATCTGCTGGGTTGCGCCGGCGGCACCGAAGCCGGTTCCGAACTGCGCGTAACCGCCCTGTTTGGGCAACGAACGAAATACCGGGTTGCTGGTTTCCCGCACCTTCCCGATCCTCTCTTAATGCTGTCCTGTGCTCTGACACGAAAGTTGTGCGAACAACTTGATCAACGATCCACGATCCGCCGGGGTTCCCAACATCCGGGCCGTTCTTCCGCCAAACCTTACCCGCGGTCGGTCGACCGCGGGTAGGGATCTACATTGCGAAGGCGTGACAGGTGAATCTGACGAGGTGCTGGCCCACGTCGAGAACGGGGTCGGGCTGCTGACGCTCAATCGTCCGCAGGCGATCAACTCCCTGAATCTGCCGATGGTGACCGCGATGGCCGCGACGCTTTCGGCGTGGGCCGATGACCCGGCGGTCAGCGCGGTGGTGCTGGCCGGGGCCGGCGAGCGCGGCCTGTGCGCCGGTGGTGACGTGGTCGCTATCTATCACAGCGCCAAAGCCGACGGCACCGACGCGCGGCGCTTCTGGCACGACGAGTATCTGCTCAATGCCCAGATCGGCGAGTTCGGAAAGCCGTACGTATCGCTGATGGACGGCATCGTGATGGGCGGCGGCGTCGGTGTCGGCGCGCACGCCAACACCCGGGTGGTCACCGACACCACGAAGATGGCCATGCCCGAAGTGGGTATCGGCTTCATTCCCGACGTCGGCGGCACCTACCTGTTGTCGCGCGCACCGGGCCACCTGGGTCTGCACGCGGCGCTGACCGGCGCACCGTTCTCCGGGGCCGACGCGATCGCGCTGGGTTTCGCCGACCACTTCGTGCCGCGTGACCGATTGGGTGAGTTCACTTCGGCAGTGATCGCCGACGGGGTGGAGGCCGCGCTGGCCGCCCATGCGGTCGAGCCGCCGCCGAGCCCCCTTGCCGCAGACCGTGAGTGGATCGACGAGTGTTATGCGCATGACACGGTCGCCGAGATGGTGGCGGCGCTGACCGGCCATTCCAACCCGGCCGCCAACGCCGCGGCCGACCTGATCGGCACCCGCTCGCCGATCGCCTGCTCGGTGACGCTGGAATCGGTGCGCCGGTCGGGTGAGCTGGCCACGCTGGAAGACGTTCTGGTCCAGGAGTTCCGGGTGTCGACCGCCTCGCTGCGTTCCCACGACCTGGTGGAGGGCATCCGCGCCCAATTGGTCGACAAGGACCGCAACCCGCAGTGGTCACCGGCGACCCTGGCCGAGGTGAGCGCCGCCGACATCGAAACCTACTTCGCCCCAGCCGAACCCGATCTAGCCTTTTAAGGAGCACCCCATGAGCTACGAGACCATCCTGGTCGACCGTGACGGACGCGTCGGAACCATCACGCTGAACCGGCCGCAGGCACTCAACGCGCTCAACAGCCAGGTGATGAACGAAGTCACCACTGCGGCAGCCGATTTCGACGCCGACCCGGGCATCGGCGCGATCATCATCACCGGCAGCGCCAAGGCGTTCGCCGCCGGTGCGGACATCAAGGAGATGGCCGATCTGAGCTTCGCCGACGTGTTCGCCGCCGACTTCTTCGCCGCCTGGTCCAAGCTGGCCGCGGTGCGCACCCCGACCATCGCCGCGGTGGCCGGGCATGCCCTGGGCGGCGGTTGCGAACTGGCGATGATGTGCGACCTGCTGATCGCCGCCGACACCGCGAAGTTCGGCCAGCCGGAGATCAAACTCGGTGTGCTGCCGGGTATGGGTGGCTCCCAGCGCCTGACCCGCGCCATCGGCAAGGCCAAGGCGATGGATTTGATCCTGACCGGCCGCACCATCGATGCCGCAGAGGCCGAACGCAGCGGCCTGGTCTCCCGGGTGGTGCCGGCCGATGACCTGTTGGCCGAGGCCGCCAAAGTCGCCGCCACGATCGCGGGAATGAGCCTGTCGGCGGCCCGGATGGCCAAGGAAGCCGTCAACCGGGCATTCGAATCCACCCTGGCCGAGGGACTGCTCTACGAGCGCCGGCTGTTCCATTCGGCGTTCGCCACCGACGACCAGACCGAGGGCATGGCGGCGTTCACCGAGAAGCGCACACCGAATTTCACCCACCGCTAGCCGATGGCCCGGTCGGCCGAAACGCCTTGGTGGATCAGGCACTACACATTCACCGGCACCGCCACCGGACTGGTGTTCATCTGGCTGTCGATGACGCCGTCGCTGCTGCCCCGCGGGCCGCTGTTCCAGGGTCTGGTCAGCGGCGCATCCGGCGCCGCCGGTTACGGGCTCGGGGTACTGATCGTGTGGCTGGTGCGATACATGCGTTCCAAGGACACCAGCCCACCCGCACCGGGTTGGGCCTGGGCGGTGCTGATCCCGGTCGCCGTCGTCACCCACGTGGTGATGATCGTCCGCTTCCACGACTGGCAGTGGCAGGTCCGCTCGCTGATGGGTGTGCCGCAACTGGCTTGGCACTGCTTCCCGATGGCGGCCGGACTGGCGGTGCTGACACTGTTCGTGCTGGTGGAACTGGGTCAACTGCTGTGCATACTGGTCCGGACCGGTGTGCGTCAGCTGAATCGCATTGCCCCGCCGCGGGTTTCCGTGGTCGTTGTGGTGGCGCTGCTGGTCGGATTGACCATCGCGCTGCTCAACGGCGTGGTGGTGAAGTTCAGCATGCGCGCGCTGAACAACACCTTCGCGGCGGTCAATGAAGAGATGGATCCCGACCAGGCGGCTCCGACGAGCCGGCTGCGGTCCGGGGGTCCCGAATCACTGGGCTCCTGGGAGACGCTGGGCCATCAGGGCCGTATCTTCGTGGCCGGCGGACCGAGCGTCGCGCAGCTCACCGCATTCAACGCCACACCGGCGACCGAGCCGATCCGGGCCTACGCCGGACTGAATTCCGCCGAAGGAATCAGCGCGACAGCCGAACTGGCCGCAGCGGAACTGGCCCGCACCGGTGGGCTGAACCGCGCCGTCGTGGCCGTGGCGACCACGACCGGCACCGGCTGGATCAACGAGGCGGAGGCCTCCGCCCTGGAGTACATGTTCAACGGCGACACCGCGATCGTGAGCATGCAGTATTCGTTTTTGCCCAGCTGGCTGTCCTTCCTGGTCGACAGGGAGAGCGCCCGCCAGGCCGGACAGGCATTGTTCGAGGCGGTCGACAAACAGGTGCGGGCCATGCCGGAGTCCGGGCGCCCCAAGCTGGTGGTGTTCGGCGAGAGCCTCGGCTCGTTCGGCGGCGAGGCCCCGTTCATGAACCTCAACAATGTGCTGGCGCGCACCGACGGTGCCCTGTTCTCCGGCCCGACGTTTCAGAACACCATCTGGAAAGACTTGACGATCAACCGCGATCCCGGTTCCCCGCAATGGCTTCCGACCTACGACGACGGCCGCAACGCGCGGTTCGTCGCCCGCGGCGGCGATCTGGCGCGCCCGGACGCCCCCTGGAGCACCCCGCGCGTGGTGTACCTGCAGCACGCCTCGGACCCGATCGCCTGGTGGAACCCGGACCTGCTGTTCCACAAACCGGATTGGCTGTCCGAGCCGCGAGGCTACGACGTGCTGCCGCAGGTGCAGTGGAAACCGATCGTGACGTTCCTGCAGGTCTCCGCCGACATGGCAGTGGCGGTCGATGTGCCCGACGGGTACGGCCACCGCTACGTCGCCGACGTCGCCGATGCCTGGGCGGCGATATTACATCCAGCGGGGTGGACCGCAGACAAAACCGAGCGGCTCCGACCGCTGCTGCACTCGAACGCGTGATGGTTTCGACTCCACCAGCGCGCCGGCGGCGACCAGGGCGTGATACCCGCCGATGACGTCGGTGGCGCGATGCAGGCCCAGGTCCACCAGCGCGGCCGCGGCCAGGCTCGAGGTGTAGCCCTCCGAGCACAGGATCACCCACTGCACGTCGTCGCCGACCGCCTGCGGCAGCCGGGCGTCGCTGGTCGGGTCGCAGCGCCACTCCAGCACATTGCGCTCGATCACCAAAGCGGCGGGCACCTGGCCCTCCTGCGCGCGCTGGGCCGCCGGCCGGATGTCGACCAGAATCGCGCCGTTGCGCAGCGCCGCGGGCACCTGCTCGGCGGTCATCCGGTTCAGCCGCGCCCGCGCCGCAGCGAGCATCCCGTCGATACGACTGGTCAGCTGGGTGGTGGTCACGATGCCTCCGGGTGTTCGGTGAGCTCGGTGCGTTGCCGGCGCAAGGTGTTGTCGTCCGCGACGTCGTAGTAGGACATCTGCACCAGCGGCGGCGAGTAGGCGTGCACGCTCAGCGTCGGCCCGGGATCGGACGGCGCCCAGACGACGTCATGCACCCAGCCACGCGAAAACGAGGCCTGGTCGCCGGCATTGAGCCGACGCTGCGCCAACTGTTCGCCGTCCCAATGGAATTCGTCCAGTGAGCCGGACAGCACCGTCAGCGCGCCGAGCGAGTCGCCGTGGTCGTGCAGTTCGGTGGCGTGGCCGGGAACCCAGCTGATCAGCCAGATGTCGAGCCGCTCGTCGCCGTGGATCCGGGTGAACCAGCGGCTGTCGGTGGGCAGGCCGGATGCCGGCAGCAGGTGCTGGTAGCGCCCGTCGAGCACCGCGTCGGCGGCCAGGTCGGTGGTTTGCAGGAGGTCGGGCAGGCGCAGCGAGCGGTGCCGGGAGGCCGAAGGCCGCAACGCGATGGGATCAGCGATAACCATGGGGAAAACTCCAGAACGGATGGGGTGGATTCAAGACAGGGGTCGGCGGCAGCGTTCAGCTGCGGCAACAACAGCCCTGGAATCCGACGTGCTCCATCACGCGACTCACACTACATCGCCAGGCAGCGTCAGTTCCGCGTCGCCGGCTCCTACCCCGCCAACGGCGACCGCCCTGACCAGCGATGATGTCCGTGATGAGCGAACCGCATGGGTTTTAATCAGCCGTGCGAAAAACTCGCCGGTGGCCCGCCCGTCACAATGGAGGCTGTGACATCTTCTGCTTCCAAGCGGGTGGCACTGACGCTCGGCAGCGGCGGCGCCCGCGGCTACGCCCATATCGGGGTTATCGACGAACTGACCGCGCGCGGCTACGAGATTGTCGGCATATCCGGCTCGTCGATGGGCGCGCTGGTCGGCGGTCTGCAGGCGGCCGGCCGGCTGCATGAATTCGCCGACTGGGCCCAGACGCTGACGCAGGGTGCGGTGCTGCGGTTGTTGGATCCGACCTTCACCGCGGCGGGGGTGCTGCGCGCCGGGAAGATCCTCGATGTCGTCCGCGACATCGTCGGCGACATCAACATCGAGGAACTGCCGATCCCCTATACCGCGGTGACGACGGATCTCATCTCGGGACGATCGGTGTGGCTGCAGCGCGGACCGCTACACGCGGCGATCCGGGCGTCCATCGCCATCCCCGGCGTGATCTCCCCGCACGTCGTCGAAGGGCGGCTGCTGGCCGACGGGGGAATCCTCGATCCGGTGCCGATGGGACCGATCGCCGCCGTCAACGCCGATCTGACCGTCGCGGTCAACCTGAGCGGCGCCAACGCCGCCGACATCCTCGCGCCCGAGGACTGCGAGGACACCGACGGGGAGGCGAGCCGGGGCTCGACGCCGGCGTGGCTGACGCGAATGCTGCAGAGCACCTCTGCGCTGATGGACACCAACGCGGCCCACGCGTTGTTCGGCCGTTTCGGCAACGGCGAGACCGAATCCGACGGCGAGACCGAGTCCGAGCCGGAGGTTCCCAAGCTCGGCAGCTTTGAGGTGATGAACCGCACTATCGATATCGCCCAGGCGGCGCTGACCCGCCACCATCTGGCCACACACCCGCCGGATCTCTTGATCGAGGTGCCCCGCACGACCTGCCGCAGCCTGGACTTCCATTGCGCCACAGACATAATCGGCATCGGCCGCAAGCTGACCGCCCAGGCCCTCGATTCCGATAGACCCGACTAATCAAGGTATTCGGCGAGCGCGGCGGCATGTTGGCGGCCCTGCTCGCGTCCAGCCCACGCCGACGGCACCCGGCAGGCCGGGTCCAGCGGGTTGCTGCCGAAGGCCCGCAACGCCGCGCCGTCGGCGAACACCGGGTAGGCACGCCCGCCGAAGCCCGCGATCTCGGCGGCCGCACCGGCACTGAACGGCGACGGCGCCGATTCCCCGGACGGCACCAGAACTACGGCCACATCGCAATCGTCGGCGACGTCGAGGTTGACCGTGCTGCGCATTCCGCCGTCCATGTAGCGCCGCCCGTCGATCACGACCGGCGGCCAGACCCCCGGCACCGCGCAGCTGGCCGCCACCGCGTCGACGAGATCCACGCCTGAGTCCCGCTCGAACACCATCAGCTCACCGGTGTCGATATCGATCGCGGTGATGCGCAGACAACGATCCGGCCAGCGATGCGACGGCAGCCGACGCTCGATCACGCGCCGGCGCACCGCGACCGGGACCGTCTCGGCGGACAGCGCCACCGCACCGATGCTCTGCATCTTCTGCGCGGCAGTGGTGTTCGGTCTGGTCATGGCGGCCAGGAACAGCTCCGCGATCTCCTCGCCTCCGATCCCGGGGTCGAGTTCGGGCGAGGACTCGGCCACCTGACGGGCGAACAGCTCCTCAAAGCTCATTCCGCTACCGATCTGTGCGCTCACCGCCGAACCGGCCGAGGTGCCGACCAGCACATCGGATTCCAGCAGCGCCGCTGCGGTGGACGGCGACTCGTCTGCGATCCCGCACAGCACGCCGGTCTCCCAGGCGATGCCCGCCACTCCCCCGCCGGCCAGCACCAGGGCTCGCTTGCCTGTCACAACCACGGGTGTTGAGCCTCCTGCGTAGCAGCGGTCAGTTCCTCCCGGCGCAGTTGCCGGGAGGGCGGATCGGGGAAGGCCAGCTCGGTGCGCAGCTGCAGCCCGGTGTCGACGTGGACCAGTTCGCCCGGGGCGAGCAGCCGCCAGCGCGGATCGGTGTCCATCGGCTCGCTGGCGAAAACCACCGCCGGCCGGCCACGCAGCTGTTCGGACTGTGCCCGGATGCGCTGGGTGTACAGGTCCACCCCGAACGGCTCGGCGCCGTCGCGGCGGTCCAGCAGGTGCAGCTGGTGGGTGTCGGGATAGCGCAGCGCCCACATGTCGGTGGCGGTGGCCAGCAGGATGTTGAGCGCGTAGATCGGCACGTGGGCCGCCAGCCAACCGACCGCGTCGCGCAGGCCCGCGCCGACGTCGCCGTCGTGCGCCCGGACCGCGGCGGTGATCAGCGCGAAGACACGCTCGGAATCAGTCTGTCCGACAACCAGATCGGCGGTGCCCAGCTCGCGGAGTCGGTCCTCGAGGACATCGAGGCCGCGCAGCACGCCGTTGTGGGCGAAGATCCGGCCATCCTGCAGGAACGGGTGGGTGTTGGCGACGTCGCGGGCGCCGGTGGTGGCGTACCGCACGTGCGCGACGAAGGTGGTGCCGGTCAGTTCGTGTGCCTCCGTGGCGAAATCGTTGTCCTGCCAGGCTGCGACGGGTTCTTTGTGCAACTGTGCGCGTCCGTCGCGGCCGAACACGCCCAGCCCGGTGCCGTCGGGGTTGCGCCGGCTCTGGGCGGCGAGGTTGTCCGGGGCGTTGAGCAACCAGAACGTGGCCGCGACGGCATCGGTGCCGGCGTGCAGTCCGAACAGGCGGCACATGGGTGCCTCAGCCCTCCAGCAGCGTGGCCAACTGCGCCAGGGCCCGCCGGGCGTAGCCCTTCCACAGTCGCCCGAGCACCGGCATCGCGACTGCGGCCGGCGCGGATCTCGGGTGGATGACCCACCGCCAGGTGACCGTGGTGCCCGCCGCGGTGGGAGTGAACTGCCATCGGCCCTCGACCAACTGAACCAGCGGCGCCAACGGGCCTTTGATCTCGGTCAGCCAGTAGCCGAACGAGCGCGGAGGGTCGACACTGGTCAGCTCCTCGCGCATGCTGCCCCCGCCGGTCAGCCGCACGAGCCGGGTCTGGCCGACCGTCTCCCATGCCCCGGTCTGGCCCAGCACTTCTTTGATCGGGGGAATCGGCCCGTACCAGTGCCGAAACAGCTGCGGCAGCGGCAGCGGCAGGGTGCCGTCGAACGCGTCCTCGACGGCCACCGCTATCACGCGGGATTGCTCGACGGTGAAGGCCACTGTTCGAGGTTAGCGTTCAGCGCGCCAGTCGCGGGGCGGCCCGCCCGGTGATCAGCGGCAGGTCGAAGAACCCGACGACGCCAGCCGGGGCCGCGCAGGTCGCCGGGACGGCGTTGACGCAGTGCGCCGCGGTCGCCACGACACCGGGATTGCTCTGCAGCCCCTCGTCGACGGTCTCGGGCTGCCAGCCCTTGACGGTGACGAACGTGTTCGGATTGCCCTGTACCTCCATCTCGTAGCGCTCCTTCGCCGGGCCGAACGTCCAGGGTGGATCAAGGTTCTCCTCGCCCATCAGCCAGTTGACCGTCACCCGCACCACCACCTCGTCACCGACAGTCGCCTCCCAGTGGAACCGGCGGGCGGCGACCTGGCCGGGTTCGATGACACCGATCGGAGAGTCGATCGGCGCGGTGGCCACCGCCACCTCCTGCGATGAGCGGATCCGGTCGTCGGCGGCGAACCCCAGCCGGTCCACACACAGCCGCACCGACTGGACGAAGCCACTGTCGAGGATTTTCTGCATCGGACCCGTCAACGCACTGTCGGGCGTGCCGCCGAATCCCATCACGTGGCGCAGCACATCCGGCGCACCGTAGGTCCGCAGATCGGAAAACTCTTCGCACCGAACGAAAATCACCCCGGTAGACATCACCGAAAGCAGCAGCGGGAACAGTTCGCTGGCGGCACCGGGAGCGATACCGACGCCGTGCAGCGAAGCATTGCCGGCCTGGGCAGCCGCTTCCAGCGGAGCAGCCGACCGCGCGGTGGGATAGACCCAACCCACCGGGGTGACGACGTTCTTGCCGGACCGCAGCAGCGCGGCAACCTCATCCGCGTTGCCCATCAGGGGCGCATAGATCACCGCGTCGGCATCGAGCGCCAAGATCTCCTCGACGCTGCCGGTGGCCGTCACGCCCAGTGGCTCGGCCCCGATGATCTCGCCGACGTCCTTGCCGCTCTTGGCTTTCGAGTGCACCCAGCAGCCGACCAACTCGAGGTCGGGATGCTCGAGCACACCCTTGATCGCGGCCACCCCCACCGATCCGGTCGCCCACTGGATCACCCGCAGACTCATCAGTCACGCACCTCGCTCACCTGGTATTGATCTTCGGAGTATCGGGCTCGGATGGTCTTTTTGTCGTATTTGCCGACGCTGGTACGCGGAATGTCCTCGACGAATGTCCAGCGCTCCGGCAGCCACCAGCGGGCGACCTTGTCGGACAAGAAGCTTCGCAGTTCGGCCGCGCTCACCGAGGCGCCGTCGCGTGCCACCACGACGGCCAGCGGTCGTTCCTGCCAGCGTTCGTCGGGCACCCCCACCACAGCGGCTTCGACCACGTCCGGGTGGCCGATCAGTTCGTTCTCCAGCTCCACCGAGGAGATCCACTCCCCACCGGACTTGATCACGTCCTTGGCCCGGTCGGTCAAGGTGATGAAGCCTTGGGCGTCGATGCGGCCCACATCGCCGGTGCGCAGCCAGCCCGAGGAGAACTTGGACTCGTCCTGGCCGCGGTAGTAGGCGCCGGTGATCCACGGGCCGCGCACCTCCAGCTCGCCGACCGCTTCCCCGTCGTTGGGCAGCACCGCGCCGTCGTCGTCGACGATGCGTGCCTCGACCCCGCACACCGGCTGCCCTTGGGTGCCGCGCAGCGACCAGCGCTCCTCGGGCGGGGTGCCCGGCGGTGGCCAGGCCATGGTGGCCAGCGGCGAAGTCTCGGTCATGCCCCACAGTTGCCGCACCTGCACGCCGTAGCGCTCTTCGAACGCGCGCATCAGCGACACCGGGACCGCCGAACCGCCGCACGCCACCAGCCGCAGCGACGAGATGTCATGGCCGGGTTCGCGATCCAAGTAGTGCATGACGTCGTTCCAGATCGTCGGCACCGCGCCGGCCACCGTGGGTCGCTGCGTTTCGATGAGGGCGACCAGCGACGCGGCGTCCAGATGCCGGTCGGGCATCGCCAGATCCGCACCGGCCATCAGCGCCGAATAAGGCAGCCCCCACGCGTTGGCGTGAAACATCGGCACGATCGGCAGGACGCAGTCGCTTGAGCCGACTCCGATGCCGTTCGTGGTGCATCCCGCCATGGTGTGCAGGTAGCTGGACCGGTGGCTGTACACCACGCCCTTGGGGTTGCCGGTGGTGCCGCTGGTGTAGCACATGGCGGCCGCCGAATTCTCGTCGACGACCGGCCAGTCGAACTCGTCGGACTCGGCCGCCAGCACGTCGGAGTAGCGCAGCACGGTCTTACCGGAGGCCTCCAGCGCCGCGATGTCGCCCTCGCCGACCGCGATCACGGTGTGCACGGTGTCGAGCTGCGCCAACACCGGCGCCAGCAGTCCGGCCAGCGAGACGTCGACCAGGATCACCCGATCCTCGGCCTCGTTGGCGACGAACACGATCTGCTCGGCGAACAGCCGGATGTTGAGCGTGTGCAGCACCGCACCCATCGCCGGCACCGCCAGGTAAGCGGCCAGGTGCTCGGTGTTGTTCCACATGAACGTGGCAACCCGCTGGTCGCCGCTGATGCCGAGCCGCCGTAGGCCATTGGCCAGCCGCGCCACCTGGCCGCCAAGCTCGCGGTAGGTGGTGCTGCGAAAACCGTCGTCGGTCATGGTCGTCACGGTGCGGGCCCCGTGAATGCCGGTGGCGTGGTGCAGGATGGCACCGATCGTCAACGGCCAGTTCTGCATTGTGCTGCGCATCGACATATTCGACCATGCCGACGCGGGCCGTGTGACGGGGGCTACAAGGCGGGTTCGAGCTGAAGCATCCGCTTGACGGCGTCGTCGAGCGCCAGTTGCTCGTGCAGCGACGCCGACGGCGACGGCAGGCCGGCCAGCGAGGCGACGGTCACCGCGCCATCGAAGCCGGCGATGTACAGCCGATTGCCATCCGGGCTCTCCACTGCGCAGGCCGGCGCCGTGGTCGCGGTCAGCGTGCCGAGGGCCTCGTTGGTGCGAGCGCACAGCACCAGCACACCGGCCGCGGTCACCAGGTAGGCGCGCTCGCCGTCGCGGCTCACGATGAGCTGGATCAGCTGGGTGTCGACGACGAAACCGGCGCCGACTGCGTGGGTGCGGGTGTCGACGGCGTGCACCGCCCCGCGACCATCAGACCCGGAAGTCGCCACGAACAGCCGGGCACCGTCCGGGCTGACGGCCACGTCGACGACGGTCGAGCCGACCTTGACGACGTCGACGACATTGAGTTCGCGGTCCAAGACGGTGACGCTGTCGCCGGCGGGCTGGCGGACCGCCACGTACAGCCGCCGGCCGTCGGGGCTGATCCGCAGGCCGGCCGCGCTGGCCACGGGACTGCTGGACACCTGGGCGACGCCGGCGGGACTCATGGTGGCATCGAGCGCGAGCACCTCGACGCCGGTCGAACCGGTACGGGTGACGTAGACGCGGCTGCCCATCGGGTCGGCGACCAGCTCACCGATGCCCAGGGCCACCGGGTAACACCCGGTGACTTCGGCAGAGTCGACGTCGATCGCCAGTACGGCATCGAGCGCCATGGAGCCGGCGGTGACGTAGGCCCGAGCGGTACCGGCGGGGCCGACGGCGACCGAGAACGGCTCGTCAGTGTGGAACACGGTGGCCACGACGGTGCCGCTGGCGGTGTCGATCACCGAGACGGTGTCATCGCCGTAGTTGGTGGCCAGCAGCCGGCTGCCGTCCGCGGTGACCGCGAGGCCACCGATCGGGCCGCGCCCCAGCGTGACAGTGTCGATGGTGCGAGTCCTCGGGCCGGGCAATCCGTAAGCCACCACGTCGTCCACATCGCTCCCATCGATCACGTTTCGTATCGTCTTTGCACACACGCCCGCGTAGCTGCCGCAGCTTGGCCAGTACGACCGGGGTGCCAGGACGAGGTGTTCGGTCGATCCTAGCGGTGAATTCCGGGTAAAAGGAAAATGACGTAAGTATTGTGATTGACGTCGCAGGCTAATCCAGCGGGTCTTGGGTCGCCGCGAACGAAGCTGCTGCCCTGGGCGTCGCCAGCAATGCATCCTGCCGCATTTGAGCAGCTATTATGCGTTGATCGGCTAACTTGTGATCTGTATCGCAATTAGCATTGAATAAGAAACTAAGAATCCAATTCGAGTTTTCTGGTCACATGACCTTGCAAATCTCCAGGCGGGCGGGTATAGGCGCCCCTAGGGCCGCGCCGGACAATAAGGCCCCGGGAAGAGATCCCCGGAACCCGAGGCGGCTCGGCCGGAAGGGAACTAACCTCGGCTCAGCTCTTGCCGAAGTGATGCCTGGGAGGCCCTGAATGATCCGTGCACTGTTGGTCGCTCTGGCGTTCAGCGCCGGCTTGCCGACCCTGACGATCCCGTCCACGCCCGCGGCCCATGCCGAAGTCCCGTACCGCAACTGCACCGAAGCAAGGGCAAACGGAGACTGCGACATTCCGGCAACATCCGATAAATACCAGTCCAAACTAGACCGCGACGGCGATGGCATCGGCTGTGAGTGCTGACCGGCCCTCCCGAGGCGCGGTTTGATCAGCGCCACGCGGCATCGGCAGTTCGGCGTTCCGGTACGCGCGTCAATGGGGACCCGCGGCCGAGGTGCCACCAGCGCAAACACCGTGCCCCCAGTCGGACTCGAACCGACACTGGGCGGATTTTAAGTCCGCTGCCTCTGCCAATTGGGCTATGGGGGCTCGCGGCGAATCTAACGCGGCAACGCCGACGGCAGCCCACCGGCACGGCGGTAGCGGACCCCGTAGCGACTCAGGCGTGCTGCGGGCAGTAGTTCTGCGCAGCGATGCGCGCGAACTCCGCGGCGCGCTGCAGTGTGAATCCCGGGTTGGTGGTCTGCACCGCGACCACGGTGTCCATCGGGGTCAGGCCGGCATCCATCAGCTGACACACGGAGTGACCGGCGGAGATCGCCACCTCGTCGGATCCGCGGTGGCTCAGGCCGGCTCCGTTCAGCTGGGTCAGGAAGGCGGCGTCGCTACCGACCGGCTCGGCATGCGCGGGCACCGCCAGACCGACCATGGCGGTGAGGCCCGCCAGCAGCAGAAACCGTTTCATGGCTCGTAGTCTGCTGAGCGTTCGTTAAAAGCATGTTACGGAGCGTTTACTCCGCCGGATCAACATGTTAATTCCGCGTTACCGACGGCTCACATCGTCAGCGAGTCGCGTCACCGATGCCATAACCGGGCCAGCTCGTTATCCCTAAAGTTCTTGCGTGCCAGTAAGTTTGGCGCGTTTGCGCCATCTGTAGAAATGCCGTCGTACGCACACTGCGGGCACGCTGTGACCTGGACCACTTCACGGGCAGCGACGAAAAGCTTGCCCTTGCCGCTCATAGGCGTCTTGCACGGCTTTTCGTTCCGAGGCCTCCAAGCCCCGCGGGCCGCCCCGGTCCACCCCGCCTGTCAGAGCGCTGCGAAGGCGCTCGTAAAAAGTTGGGACACGCGGGTTAAGAAGCGGTTAACCAGCTTTCACAATCCCCCAGTGATACGGGACCGTGGTCGCAGGAATCCGGGTAACTCTCGGATCCGTGAGGAGAAACCCAGATGTCTTTCGTGACCACGCAGCCGGAGGCCTTGGCGGCTGCTGCCGGCAACCTGCAAGCGATCGGTTCGTCGCTCAACGCCCAGAGCGCCGCTGCGTCCGCTCCGACTACCGGTGTCGTTCCGGCGGCCGCCGATGAAGTCTCGGCGCTGACCGCTGCGCAGTTCGCCGCCCACGCCAGCATGTACCAGTCGGTTGCCGCGCAGGCCGCGGCCATTCACGAGATGTTCGTGGCCACTTTGAACGGTAGCGCCGAGTCCTACGCGGCCACCGAAACCGCCAACGCGCTCGCAGCGGGTTAGGCGGAATTCATGCTGGATTACGGAGCCCTGCCCCCCGAGATCAACTCCGGGCGGATGTACGCCGGCCCGGGGTCAGCGCCGATGATGTCGGCCGCCTCGGCCTGGCGCGCGATGGCCGCCGAACTCGCTTCTGCCGCACACTCTTACGAGACGGTGGTCTCCCAGCTGTCCAATGAGGACTGGCTCGGGCCGGGTTCGGCGTCGATGTCCGCGGCGGCAACGCCCTACATCGCCTGGATGAACACCACCGCCGCGCAAGCCGAGCAGGCCGCCGCCCAGGCCACCGCCGCCGCGACCGTGTACGAGACGGCGCGGGCAGCGACGGTCCCTCCGGCGGTCGTTACCACCAACCGGGTGCAGCAGGCGGCACTGGTCGCAACCAACGTCTTGGGCATCAATACCCCGGCCATCGCAGCCCTCGATGCCCTCTACGCCGAGATGTGGGCCCAGGACGCCGCCGCGATGTACGGCTACGCCAGCGGATCGGCCGCCGCGTCGCAGGTGACCCCGTTCAGCGAACCCGCCCAGACCACCAACCCGGCCGGTCAAAGCAGCCAGGCCGCCGCGGTCGCGCAGGCAGCCGGAACCACTGCCGGAAACAATGCTCAAGTGGCGCAGATGATTTCGTCAGTCCCCAACGCGATACAAGGTCTGTCGTCCCCGGCTGCCGCCACACCGCCGGGTGACTGGATCACGTGGCTGGAGTCGATACTGGCCAACAATGAGCTGAACGGCTTCGCGTACTTGATCGGCAACCCGCTGTACAACTTCGCCAACACGATGGGCACCGGTGCGGCCTTCATCCCGTCCAGCCTGCTGCCCAGCCTCATCGGTTACCTGACCGGCGGCGGATTCAACGCCGCCGGCGGCGGTGCACTCGGCAGCGGCCTGGGGGCGGCGCTGAGCCCCGGTGGTGCGCTGGGCGCCCTGGGTGCACTCGGCGGCGGCATGGCCAGCGGAGCAAGCAGTGCCTTCGGGGTCAGCGCGGTCAGCCCGACGGTCACCGCAGGCCTGGGCAAGGCGTCCCTGGTCGGAACGTCGTTCTCTGCGCCGGCGAGCTGGTCGGCGGCCACCCCGGCCGGCGCCGCCTCGCTTACCGCGCAGGCCTCGGGGTGGGCGGTCCCCGCGGAAACCCACAACAACATGGCGTCTATGCCCCCGCCGGTTCCCACCGGCGCCGGGCGGCCGAGCATGCACTACGGCACGCCGCGTTACGGGTTCCGGCCCAAGGTGATGCCAAAGCCGATGGTGGTCTAGGAGCAACGATGGTCGACTACGCACTCCTGCCACCCGAGGTCAACTCGGGGCGGCTGTACTCCGGCCCCGGCTCGGCCCCGATGATGGCCGTCGCCTCCGCCTGGCGCGGGCTTGCCGCGGAAATCACCTCGGCCCTGACGTCCTACGAGACGACGCTCTCCCAGCTCGTTGACGAGGAGTGGATGGGCCCGGCGTCGGCGTCGATGACCGCCGCCGCGAGGCCCTACCTGGCCTGGATGGCCGACACCGCGGCGAAGGCCGAGCAGGCCGCCAGCCAGGCCACCGCTGCCGCGGCCGCATTCGAGGCGGCCCATGCGTCCACGCCGCCCCTGGCGGTGATCACCGCCAACCGCGCCCAACAGAAGCAACTCGTGGCGACCAACGTCGTCGGCCAGAACTCCGCTGCGATCATGGCCAGCGACGCGCAGTATCTCCAGATGTGGGCCCAAGCCGCCAACGTCATGTACAGCTACGCCGCCTCCTCTGCGGCGGCGACCAAGATGGAACCCTTCACCGACCCCAGCCAGACCACGAATCCGGCCGGGACGGCCAACCAGGCTTCGGCGGTCAGTCAGGCCGGCAGCACCGCGGCGGGTAACACCGCGCAGACGGCGCAGCTGATTTCGTCGTTGCCGAACGCGGTGCAGAGTCTCGCCTCCCCGGCGGCGGCCAGTCAGCCCGCAGCCGCCGGAGACCTCTCCGGCCTGTGGTCCGCCTTCCTGAACAATGCCTCGGTGAACGGCATCGCCTCGCTGCTAAGCGATCCGCTCAACGGCGCGGTGAGCTTCGCGGGAACGTCGCTGGCGTTCACGCCGGCCAGCTTGATCCCGACCATGACCAGCTTCTTCTCCGGCGGGGGTTTCAACGCCTTCGGCGGTGGTTCGGCAGGTGCCGGGATCGGCGCCCTGCTGGCTCCCGGCGGCCCGCTGAGCAGCCTGGGCGCGCTCGGGGGTGAGGCGGGTGCCGCCTCGGCGGCGGCCGGAGCGTTCACTGCCGGTGCCAGCACGCCGGCGGTCTCGGCGGGCGTGGGGCAGGCGACGCTGGTCGGCGAACTGTCCGCGCCGCCGGCGTGGGTCGCGGCCGCCCCGGAAGGCGCCGCCGCGACCAGCGCACTGCAGGCCAGCAGCTGGACGACCCCGGAGGAGGTCGAGTCGATGGCCGCGGTGCCCGGCGGGATGCCGGTCGGCGCTGAGCGGGGCGGTTTCGGCCTCGGCACCCCCCGCTACGGCTTCAAGCCGACCGTGATGCCCCGTCCGGTCGTTGCCGGTTAAACCTCTGCGACAACGAATTTCAAGTAAGGAGACACAGCGATGGCAACACGTTTTATGACCGATCCGGACGCGATGCGCAGCATGGCGGGGCGTTTCGATGTGCACGCTCAGACGGTGGAGGATGAGGCCCGGCGGATGTGGGCGTCGTCGACCAACATCTCGGGTGCGGGCTGGGGTGGTCTGGCCGAGCGGACCTCGATGGACACCATGGGTCAGATGCAGACGGCGTTTCGCAACATCGTGAACATGCTGCACGGCGTGCGTGATGGTCTGATTCGCGATGCGAACCACTACGAGCAGCAGGAAGCTGCTTCTCAGCAGATCCTGTCGAGCTAGAAGGAGCAACTATGTCGATCAATTACCAGTTCGGTGACGTCAACGCCCACGGTGCGTTGATTCGTGCCCAGGCGGCGTCGTTGGAGGCCGAGCACCAGGCGATCGTGCATGACGTGCTGGCGGCCGGGGATTTCTGGGGTGGCGCTGGTTCGGTGGCCTGCCAGGAGTTCGTGGCGCAGTTGGGCCGCAACTTCGCGGTCATCTACGAGCAGGCCAACGCCCACGGTCAGAAGGTGCAGACCGCCGGCAACAACATGGCCAACACCGACGCCTCGGTGGGCTCCAGCTGGGCCTGACCAAGCCCCAACAAAGCAAACCGGCGCAGCGGAGGGGGCTGCGCCGGTTGTTTTGTCTTCGGCAACATCACCGCCGGCGTGGGCCGCAACCGCGACCGCCGGCAACACCGCCGTGCCTGTAATGGGGGCGACCTTGACCGGCGCCACCGAACGCGGGTTCCGGCCCACCGTCACCAGGCATCCGGTGGCGGCCGGCTGAGCGGGAAAAGCGGCGCCGGTTCGCATGATCTGCCAGGAATTCCTCACCCGGCTCGGACGAAACTTCCAGGTCATCGACGAACGGCCCAGCACCGATGCGGCGGTGGAGTCCAGTCGGGCCTGCGCCGGGCCGCCCCGCACTGTGAAGCACCTGTGCGAATAAACCGTCAAGAATCCTGGCAGGGGCGTTAAGAACCCGTAAACGACTTCCCCGATTCGGCCTTCAGCCGGAGACAGTGGACCCTGCATTCGGCCGGAGGCCGACCCCGTTTTCCACCAGGAGAAGTGATGTCCTTCGTGACCACCCAGCCCGAGGCGATGGCGGCGACCGCCAGCAACCTGCAGGCGATCGGCTCGGCGATGACCGCGCAGAGCGCCGCGGCCGCCGCACCCACCACCGGCATCGCCCCGGCGGGCGCCGACGAGGTCTCGGTCTTGCAGGCGACCCAGTTCGCCGCCTACGGGCAGCTCTACCAGCAGATCAGCGCCCAGGCCGCGGCGATCCAGGAAATGTTCGTCAACACCTTGCGCACCAGCGCCGACTCCTATGGCAGCACCGAGACGGCCAACTCGGCCGCAGCCGGGCTGGGCACGGCAACCGCGGGACTGGGCGCCGGCTCGGGGGCCGCTGACCCGACATTCGGGCTGGGCGGGATCGCCAGCAACAGCTCCATCCTGGCCGCCATGCAGGCCGGCACCATCGGCTCGGCCGCTTCGGAGTTCACCGGGTTGGGCAAGGGCTACATCACCTCTCCGTCCGGGGTGGTTCACCAAGTCCTCCCCCCCGACATGCCCGAGGCGGGTCTCACCGGCCAGACCGCGCCGGCCGCCGCAGCAGCACCGGTTTCCACGACCGCCGGCCAGGCCGCGGCGCGGCCTCTCGGCGCGCCGGCGCCACCGGCCTGGGCCGGCGAATCCGCTCCGGCGGCCGCCACGCCTGCGGCGCTCTCCGGCACGAGCACTGCAGCCGCAGCACCCCGCGCCGCTACGGCGGCGGTGCCCGCCGGACTGCCGGCGTCCTCCAGCGAGCAGGGCAGCCGCGGCCGGCTGCGCTACGGCATCAAGCCGAAGGTGATGCCGCGCCCACCGGTGGGCTGACGGCAGATAATCGGTTACCAGCGAACGGAATTGACGAACATGGACTTTGGCGCGTTACCCCCGGAGATCAACTCCGGCCGCATGTACGCCGGCGCCGGTGCGGCCCCGATGATGGCGGCCGCTGCGGCGTGGAACGGTCTCGGCGCGGAGCTTTCCACGACCGCGACGTCCTACCAGTCGGCGATCGCGGCACTGACCGGCGAGGAGTGGCAGGGGCCGGCCTCGGCGTCGATGGCCGCGGCCGTGATGCCGTATGTCAACTGGCTCAACACCACCGCGGCCGCCGCCGAGCAGGCCGCCGCCCAGGCAACCGCATCCGCCGCCGCATTCGAAGCGGCGTTTGCGATGATGGTGCCGCCCCCGGTGATCGCCGCCAACCGGGCGCAGCTGATGGCGCTGATCGCCTCGAACTTCCTGGGCCTCAACACCCCGGCGATCGCGGCCACCGAGGCGCAGTACGCGGAGATGTGGGCGCAGGACGCCATCGCCATGTACGGCTATGCGGGTTCCTCGGCAAGCGCCGGAGTCCTGCAGCCGCTGTCCTCCCCCAATCCGATCAGCAACCCGCTCGGCACCGCCGGTCAGGCGGCCGCGGTCGCACAGGCATCGACCGGGAGCGCCCAGAACGGGTTGTCTCAGCTGGTTTCGGGGCTGCCCACCACCGTGCAGACCCTGTCCTCGCCGCTCAGCGCCGCGGCCGGTCCGGCCCAGGCGGGCGATTTCCTGACGAATTTCATCGATTCGACGCAGAACATCGGGATCTGGAACGCAATCCAGACCTACAGCACCTACGCCGTGACCGCCGGGTCTTGGCATCTGTTCGCCGGCATCGCCAGCGCGCTCGCCATCGCCTCGCCCGGCGTGGGTGCCGCCGGTGGAGCGGTCCTGGTGGATTCGGTCGACGCCCCGGCCGGCGCGGCCGTCGCCGGCTCTGTGGCCGCCGGCCGGGCGCCGGTGCTGGCCGGCATGGCCCAGGCGGCCCCGGTCGGGGGACTGTCGGTGCCGTCGACCTGGCCGGGGGCACTGCCGGGCGGGACCGGTGCGGCGCCGTTGATCACCTCCGAGTGGATTCCCGGTGCGGTCGAGGAAGGGCAGTCGATGACCGCGGTGCCGGCCGGGATGGGTGCCGCCGGTGCGGCCGCAGCGCGCGGCAGTCGCGGTTTCAGCGATCCACACTACGGATTCAAGCCCACTGTCATGGCACGCCCGGTCGCCGCTGGCTGAGAACGGCGGTTGCCGGGATGATGGTCGGGTGAGCGTCGTGAGTCAGCGCGGGGAACTCCGCATCTACCTCGGTGCCTCGCCCGGGGTCGGCAAGACCTACGCGATGCTCGGCGAAGCCCACCGGCGGGCCGAGCGCGGCACCGACGTGGTGGCCGCCGCCGTGGAAACCCACGGCCGCAGTAAGACCGCCGCACTGTTGCGGGGGATCGAGACCGTCGGCGCCCCCGACGCCGAACTCGACGGCCAACTCGACGTCGCCGCGGTGCTGGCCCGGCGGCCCGAGGTGGTCCTGGTCGACGATCTCGCGCACGCCAACGCCGCCGGCAGCCGTAATCCGAAGCGCTGGCAGGATGTCGAGGAGTTGCTCGACGCCGGGATCACGGTGATCTCCACCGTCAACGTGCAGCAGCTGGAGAGCCTCAGCGACGTCGTCACCAAGATCACCGGCACCGTCCAACACGACACCGTGCCCGACGCGGTCGTGCGCCAGGCGACTCAGATCGAACTCATCGATGTCGCCCCGGAAGCGCTGCGCCGCAGGCTCTCCCACGGCAACGTCTATCCGCCGGAGAAGGTCGACGCAGCGCTGGCCAACTACTTCCGCGGCGAAACGCTCACCGCGCTGCGCGAACTGGCGCTGCTGTGGCTGGCCGGACAGGTCGACGCGGCGCTGACGAAATACCGCGCCGACAAGAAGATCACCGAGACCTGGGAGGCCCGCGAACGCATCGTCGCTGCGGTCACCGGCGGCCCTGAGTCAGAGACCTTGGTACGTCGTGCCTCCCGGATCGCCTCCAAGGCAGGTGGCGAGCTGCTGGTGCTGCATGTACTGGGCGGCGACGGCATCTCCGGCGCACCGGCGCCCCGGGTGGGCAAGATCCGCCAGCTGGCGATCAGCCTGGGGGCCTCGCTGCACACGGTGATCGGCGACGACGTGCCGGCCGCGCTGCTGGAATTCGCCCGTGACGTCAACGCCACCCAACTGGTGATCGGCAGTTCGAGACGCTCCCGCTGGGCGCGCATCCTCGACGAAGGTGTCGGTGCGGCGGTGGTGCAGCAGTCCGGGGACATCGACGTCCACATCGTCACCGACGAGGACATCAAGCCAAGTTTCCGGGCATTCTCGGTCTCTCCGCGGGAACGGCGGGCGGTGTCCTGGCTGGCCGCGATCGCCGTCCCCTGCGTGATCTGCGCAATCGTGGTCGGCTGGTTGGACCACTACCTCGAGACCGGCCAGAGTGCGCTGTTCGTCGTCGGCGTGCTGCTGGTGGCCTTGCTCGGCGGTATTGCCCCAGCGGTGCTCTCGGCGTTGCTGTCCGGGGTGCTGATGAACTACTTCCTGCTCACCCCGCGCCGCGACTTCACCATCGCCGAGCACGACGCCGCGGTGACCGAGGTGGTGCTGCTGTTGGTGGCGGTCGCGGTGGCGGCCCTGGTCGACGGCGCTGCCAAACGGGCCCGGGAAGCCGGTCGCGCCTCCCGCGAGGCGGAATTGATGACGCTGTTCGCCGGGTCCGTGTTGCGCGGAGCGGACCTGGACACCCTGCTGGAGCGGGTGCGCGAGACCTACGCGCAGCGGTCCGTCAGCCTGGTTCGTGTCCCGGCCGCAACGGCGAAGACCGGGATCACCCGCGCCACCAGGGTAGTGGCCTCGGTGGGCGATCAGCCCTGCACCTCGGTGGATCTCGCCGACACCGCGATCGATGTCGGCGACGACGAGTTCTGGATGCTGATGGTCGGCCGGCAACTGGCCTCCCGGGACCGGCGGGTGCTGTCGGTGGTGGCCCGCCAAGCCGCCGGACTCGTCCGCCAGGAGGAGCTGGCGGCCGAGGCCAGTCGGGCCGACGCGGTGATGCGCACCGACGAATTGCGCCGCTCCCTGCTCTCGGCGGTCAGCCACGACCTGCGCACCCCGCTGGCGGCGGCCAAGGCGGCGGTGTCGAGCCTGCGCGCCGACGACGTCGCCTTCTCACCGGACGACACCGCCGAACTGCTGGCCACCGTCGAGGAGTCCGTCGACCAGCTCACCGCCCTGGTGGGTAACCTGCTCGACTCCTCGCGACTGGCCGCCGGGGTAATCCGGCCCGCGCTCACCAAGGTGTATCTGGAAGAGGTGGTGCAGCGCGCTCTGATCGGAATCGGCAAGCGCAGCAACGTCTTCGGGCGCGGCAGTTTGGAACAGGTGAAGGTGGAGGTGGGTCCGACAGTGGCTATGGCCGACGCCGGACTGCTGGAACGCGTGTTGGCCAACGTGATTGACAACGCGCTGCGCTACGCCTCGGACAGCGTGGTGCGCGTGACGGCGGGCCAAGTCGGCGACCGGGTGCTGATCAACGTCGCCGACGAGGGTTGTGGGCTGCCGCGTGGCGGCGAACTGCACGCGTTCGATCCGTTCCAGCGACTCGGCGACCGTGACAACACCAGTGGTGTGGGACTTGGATTGTCGGTGGCGCGGGGTTTCACTGAGGCGATGGGTGGCACCATCTCGGCGACGGAGACACCGGGTGGCGGGTTGACCATGGTGGTGGACCTGGCCGCACCGGCAGGAGAAGGGTGATGAGCACACGTGTTCTGGTAGTCGACGACGAGCCGCAGATTCTGCGGGCGCTGAAGATCAACCTGTCGGTGCGCGGCTACGAGGTCGTCACCGCGGCGACGGGCGCCGGTGCGCTTCGCGCCGCCGCCGAACAGCGCCCCGACGTGGTGATTCTCGACCTGGGACTACCTGACATCTCCGGCATCGAGGTGCTGGCCGGGCTGCGCGGCTGGCTGACGGTTCCGGTGATCGTGCTGTCCGCCCGCACCGACTCCGCTGACAAGGTCGAGGCGCTCGACGCCGGCGCCGACGACTACGTGACCAAACCGTTCGGCATGGACGAGTTTCTGGCCCGGCTCCGGGCAGCTGCCCGCCGTAATGCCGCTACGGCCGAAATCGACCAGCCGATAGTGGAAACTGCTTCGTTCACCGTTGATCTGGCTGCCAAGAAGGTCACCAAGAACGGCTCTGAGGTGCATCTGACCCCCACCGAGTGGGGCATGTTGGAGATGCTGGTTCGCAATCGCGGCAAACTGGTCGGCCGTGATGAGTTACTCACCCAGGTGTGGGGCCCGGCCTACGCCAAAGAAACCCAGTACCTGCGCGTTTACCTGGCGCAATTGCGGCGCAAACTCGAAGATGATCCGTCCAATCCCAAGCATCTATTGACCGAAGCGGGCATGGGTTACCGTTTCGAGGTTTGAAAACTGTCAGCGCGGATATGTATTCGGGGACCTAGCGGAAGGAGTTTTACCGTGATGTTCTCCCAGATCGCCAAAAAGACGGCGGTGACAGCGGTCGGCCTCGCAACGGCAGGAATGCTGGCGGTGGCACCGGCTTCTGCGGACCCGACAGTCGTCGGGTTCGGTCAAACACAGGAGATCCAGAGCCCAGGCGGAGCTATCGACTACACCGTCGAGAACCTGCAACCCAGCGGTCACAACGACGGAGTCTGGTACTCCGACGTGACTGCGAAAGCGGTAAGCGGCTCTCCTACCCCGAACATCGCCGACTTCAACGCGCGCGCAGTCAACAGTTCGACGTACGCCGTCATGAAGGGCAATGAGGTCGACGGCCTGCCCAACGGCCCGATCGCGCAGGGCAGCCAGACCAGCGGGCGGCTCTACTTCGACGTCAAGAACGGCACCGCGCCGGACAGCGTCGTCTACCGCGACGCCGGCGGCCACGACAAGGTCGTCTGGAAGCAGGGCTAAGCCCGGCTAGTCAAAGTCGTTGACCGACAGCGCGATTCCGTCCAGGATGTCGTGTTCGCTGACCACCAGCTCCTCGATGCCGGCGTGATCGGAAAGGGCGTGGGCGAGTTCCTGCACCACAATCGCCCCGCCGCCGATCACGTCGGCACGTCCGGGGTGCATCGGCCCCAGCGCGGCGCGCTGCTCCCGGGCCATGCCGATCAGCTGATCGCAGACCGCCAATAGGTCCCCGTAGCCGACCCGGGACAAGTGAATGACCCCGGGGTCGTATTCGGTCAGGTGGTGGGCCAGCGCGGCGAGCGTTGTCATCGTTCCGGCGACCCCCACCCAGGTGCGGGCCTGCGCCACCGGCACCGCCCGCAGCGCCTCACCGAGCAGCTCGCCGGCGAGGGCGCGGGCGGCGGCAATCTCTGGGGCGGTCGGCGGATCGGAATGCAGGCAGCGCTCGGTCAAACGGACGCAGCCGATGTTGGCGGAGTAGCTGGCCGAGACCCCGCCGACCGGATCGCCCAGCACCACCTCGGTCGATCCGCCGCCGAGGTCGACGACGACGAAGGGGCCAGCGGAACCGTCCAATTCGCCGACCGCTCCGCGAAAGGACAACTCCGCCTCCTCGCGGCCGGTGATCACCTCGGCCACCGCACCGGGAACGGCTGCACCTAACACCTGCGCGGTCATGGCGAAGAACTCGTCGCGGTTGGCCGCATCGCGGGTGGCCGAGGTGGCCACCATCCGCATCCGCGAAACCTCATGGGCGCTCAGCAATCCGGCGTAATCGGCCAAGGCCGCGCGAGTGCGCTCCAGCGCACCGGAGGCGAACCGGCCGGTCGCGTCGACCCCTTCGCCCAACCGGACCACCCGCATCTCGCGGTGCACGTCGTGCAGCCGGCCATCATGCGCATCGGCGATCAGCAGGCGAATCGAGTTGGTGCCACAGTCGATTCCGGCGACGCGGTTCGGGCGCGTCATAACCACTGCTCCGGCACCAAGATCCCGGCCATCCCCGGCTCGGCGGCCAGGATCGCCAAGGCCTCGTCGCCGAACGGGTTGACGCCGCGCCCCTTGGCCAGTGCGTGCGCGATCAGCACATGCAGGCACTTGACCCGGTCGGGCATACCGCCGCCGGAAAAGGTGGTACCCAGCGGCTCGATCGCGTCCCGTTCGGCGAGAAAGGACTCGTGGGCGTCCCGGTAGCGCGCGGCGAGTTCGGTGTCATGCTGCAGCCGGGCGGTCATGTCAGCCATCAGCCCCGAGGACTCCAGCCGGCTGGCCGCGGCGGTCAACACCGGGTGGGTCAGGTAGTACAGCGTCGGAAACGGTGTTCCGTCAGGCAGTTTCGGCATCGTCTTCACCACGGCGGGCTCACCGTTGGGGCACCGGTAGGAGATCTCCAGGACACCGCGGGGTTCTCGGCCCAGCTGCCGGCCCACCATGTCCAGGTCGGCGGGGTCAACCACCGGGCGCACCCGGGACGGCAGGGGCGGGCAGGACGGAGCGGCCCGGCGGGCCGGGAGACACAGCCGGGGCGGGCGGCGGATGCGGAACATCGGCGATGGTGTGCCACAGCGCGGTGTACCAGGGATCACCACTGGGGCCCAGCTCGCCCGGCTCGACACCCGCTTCGCCGGGCTCCTCGGCGACCCCGGGCAGCTGCACCTGATACGGGATCTCGCCGGGCATGACGAAACCGAGCCGCTCGCGGGCCTGCGCCCGGATATGCGCCGGGTCATCCATGTTGGCCTTCTGCTGCTGCAGGTCGGCGATCTGACCGCGCAGGGTGGCTTCCAGCTGGGACTGCTGCTTCATCTCCGCATGCTGGGCGAAGAAGGTGCGGACCGGGCCGGCGAGGGTCAAGGTGAGCACGCACATCACCGCCGCCAGGATGACCGCACGCCGCGCGGTGAAACCGACCCGCAGCTCCGAACGCTGCTCGGCCGCTGCCGATCGCTGGACCGGCTGGGCCGATGATTCCGGCGCGCTGCGCGAGGTGCCCGGTCCGCGGCGCACCGCCGGCGAGCGGCGTGGGCGGGCGCGTTCGGTTTCACCGGCCCGGCCCGGCCGCGACGTCGCAGAACGCCGCTTCTCGGGCCGTTTCGGATCGGACATGGCAGCGGCCCCGAAAGGCTATTTGCTCTCCGGCGCATAGCGGGGGAAGGCCAGGTCGCCGGCGTAGCGGGCGGCGTCGCCGAGTTCCTCCTCGATCCGCAGCAGCTGGTTGTACTTGGCCACCCGCTCACTGCGGGCCGGTGCACCGGTTTTGATCTGACCGCTGCTGACGGCCACCGCGAGGTCGGCGATGGTGGTGTCCTCGGTCTCGCCGCTGCGGTGGCTCATCATGGTGCGGTAGCCGCTGTGGTGGGCCAGTGTCACCGCATCCAGGGTTTCGGTCAGCGTGCCGATCTGGTTGACCTTGACCAGCAGCGCATTCGCCGCACCGCGCTCGATGCCCTCCTCGAGACGCTCGGGGTTGGTGACGAACAGGTCGTCGCCGACGATCTGCACCCGGTCGCCGATCTCGGTGGTCAGCGCCACCCAGCCGTCCCAATCGTCTTCGGACAGCGGGTCTTCGATCGAGACCAGCGGATAGGAATCGAGCAGCTTGGCGTAGAACTCGGTCAACTGCGCAGCGGTACGGGTCTGCTTCTCGAACGCATACCCGCTGCCGTCGGTGTAGAACTCGGTGGCCGCGACATCGAGCGCCAACGCCACATCGGTGCCCAGCTTCAGTCCGGTGGACTCGATCGCCGAGCTGATCAGGTCCAGTGCCGCGGTGGTGCCCGCGACGTCGGGGGCGAAACCGCCCTCGTCCCCCAATCCGGTGGACAGCCCCTGCTTCTTGAGCACCGCCTTCAAGGCGTGGTAGACCTCGGCGCCCCAGCGCAGCGCCTCGGCGAAGCTGGGGGCGCCGATCGGGGCCACCATGAACTCCTGGACGTCGACGCCGGTGTCGGCGTGCGCGCCGCCGTTGAGGATGTTCATCATCGGCACCGGCAGGATGTGGGCGTTGGGGCCGCCGAGGTAGCGGTACAGCGGCAGCGCCGCGGAGTCCGCGGCGGCCTTGGCCACTGCCAGCGACACCCCGAGCATGGCGTTGGCGCCCAGCCGGGACTTGTCCGCGGTGCCGTCGAGGTCCACTAGGGCTTGGTCCACCAGCCGCTGGTCATCGGCGCTGATCCCGATGACCGCGGGCGCGATCTGGTCGAGTACCGCGGTGACCGCCTTCTGCACCCCCTTGCCGCCGTAGCGGGCGCCGCCGTCCCGCAGTTCGACGGCCTCGTGCTCACCGGTGGACGCCCCGGAGGGCACCGCGGCCCGGGCAAACGTCCCGTCCTCCAGCGCCACCTCGACCTCGACCGTGGGGTTGCCGCGGGAATCGAGGATCTCGCGGGCGCCGACCTGCTGGATGATGGGCACTGACTTCTCCTTGAGCTGGGTGGGGACGGGCCGTTGTCAGCCTATTGGGAGCCTAACGGTGGTCCCCGCCACCCACCTCACACACACCTCACAAGGGCCGCCCGGCCGCGTACGCGGCGGCCCAGTCCCGAACCGCGCGGGCGTAGATCTCCGACTCGTTGTAGGCCATCAACGCCGTCATCCAGCCTTTGGCGGTGGCGAGATCCTTTCCGCGCCAGCACAGATAGCCGGCCGCCGACAGCGCGGCGTCATCGATGTTGTCCGGGCTGACGATGCCGTCGTTGTTGGCGTCGACGCCGTAGAGACGCCAGGTCTCCGGGATGAACTGCATCGGGCCCATCGCGCGGACCACGCCGTCGTCGTCGGCCAGGTCCGGCTGCAGATTCTCGACGATGTGCAGCGTGCCGCCGGAGCCGTCGAGCCGCACGCCCCGGATCTTGGGGCGAACGTCGCCGTTGCGTGCCACCGTGGCGTGGTTGTAGCGACCGTGATGACTCTCGATCTGGCCGATGCCGGCCAGGGTGGTCCAGCCGAGGTGGCAGTTGGGGTTCTCCACCTCCGCGACGCGTGCCGCGTACGCGTAGGCCTCCAGCGCGGTGACCGGGATGTCGAGCACCGCGGCCCGCTCGGCGGCCCAGTGGTAGAGCTGGTCGGCCGGACGGCCCGCCACCAGCTCGGTGTCCACCGGCGGGACCGGGTCCCCGGGCGGCGGCGGCACACCCTGCGGGATGGGGTTACCGAGCTGCCAGCTGCAACTGGAAGCCAGCAGCACAGCCGTCGCAGCCACGACGGCGGTAGTCCGCAGCCAACGACGCGCCGACACCGCTCTCCCCAACCTCGAAACGCTGATCTGTGTCCATCGTTCCATGACCGCTGCGCCACTGACGGACGTCACCGGGCCGAGTCACGGCCTAACCGGTCAGCTCGTCGCGTTCCGAATCCGCGAGCAGCGCGTCCCGGGCGCGGGCGACCCGGGATCGGATGGTGCCCACCGGGCAGCCGCACACCGCGGCGGCGTCGCGGTAGGACAGCCCGAAGAGCTGAGTCAGCAGCAGCGCCTCGCGCTGTTCGGCCGAGAGCCCGGCAATCAGGGTGGTCACTTCGACGACGTCCTCGAAGCCGCGGCTGGGCCGGTCGCGGTCGAGCAGCAGCTCGGGGTCTGCGCCGGCCGCGGTGCGCGGACGCGACCGCAGATAGCGAATGTGGTCGGCGACCACCCGGCGTGCGATAGCCAGCAGCCAGGTCCGGGCACTGGAACGCCCGGAGAACCGCGGGATCGCGCCGATCGCCCGCAGGAAGGTCTCCTGCGTCAGGTCGTCGGCGTGGACACCGTCGAAGAGATAAGCCACGAACCGCCAGACATCGCGCTGGGTGGCCTTGATGAACGCCTCCAAAGCCCGGGCGTCCCCGTCGGCGGCGGCAAGAGCCAATGCGGTGACAGCTTCGTCGTCACCCCGGTCAGCTGCCGCCATGAACACCCACCTTAGACCCGGCGCCGGAACCGCCCTACGACGCATGGTCGTAGCCATATCCGGACCGTTCACCGACCGCAGGTGCCGGCCCCTCCGGCCGAACCCGCGGCGGTCGGTGTCCGCCGGCGGCAGCGCCTCGTCAGCATCGCCGTCAGCGGCCCGCGAGCCAGAGCCACCGGCCCGGTGACGCATCACCAGCAAAGCGAATACCAGCCCGATCAGGACCGGCAGATGGCTCGCGATCCGCGCGGCGGTCACCTGGCCATGGTAGGCGTCGATTGCCACGTACCCAGCCAAGGCCAGGGCGAACACCCCTGCGATCGCGGCGACGCCCGCCGCCACGCCGGGCCAGATGCCGGCCGCGATCATCGCCCCGCCCAGCGCCAACAGCCACGCGGTGGATTCGTGCAGCAAATGAGCCCCGGTGGCTGCCCCGTGGCCGTGCGCCGACACCATGCCGAAGTCGACGCCGACGATCTGGGCCAGCGCCATGGCCACCTGAAGCACCCCGACCGAGATCAGCGCCAGCCGCCGGTAACCCCAGCTCGACCAGCGTCCGCCGGCCGAGATTCCGCCGGTGACCGACGTCACCCCGGCGGCCGCCAGGATCTGTGCGGCCAGGTCAGGGCCGTCTCGGGAGTCGGCATCGCTGTCGATCGTGGTCAGTCGGCGGGCCTGCGCGGCAGCACCGACCAGCCAGCGCCGGCAGCTGCGGCATGATGCCAGATGCGCGTCGACCTGTTGCGCCGGCAACTCCTGCTGCTCGCCGTCGAGCAGCGCCGACAGGGTCTCGCGCACCACCTCGCACCGCATGCCGACATAGTCGCCTATTCGGCGGCCTTTCACAAAGGTCACCGGCGCGGGAACCAAATCGGGCGCCGATGCGACCACTGGGTGTCGGAGACGAAATCACGATCGTTGGGAGAGGTGTTCCATGACCGCACCGGTCTGGCTGGCGTCGCCGCCGGAGGTGCACTCGGCGCTGCTGAGCGCCGGGCCCGGACCCGGTCCACTGCTGGAAGCGGCGTCGGCGTGGTCGGCGATGAGCATCGAGTACGCCGAGGTCGCCGCCGAGCTCGACGCGGTGCTGGCCGGGGTGGAAGCCGCCGCCTGGCAGGGGCCGAGCGCCCAGCAGTACGCGGCCGCGCACGTTCCCTACCTGAGCTGGCTGACCGAGAGCGCCGCCAAGAGCACCGCCGCGGCGGCCGTGCACCAGACGGCGGCCGCCGCCTACACCACCGCGCTGGCCGGCATGCCCACGCTGGCCGAGCTCGCCGCCAACCACGCCGTACACGCCACGCTGGTCGCAACGAACTTCTTCGGCATCAACACCATCCCGATCGCGCTGAACGAAGCCGACTACGCCCGGATGTGGGTTCAGGCCGCGGAGATGATGACCGTCTACCAGGGCGTCGCGGGCACCGCGCTGGCCTCGGTTCCTGCTGCGGCGCCCGCGCCGCCGATCGTGGCCCCGGGAGCTGCTGAGGCCGCTGCCGCCCCCAGTTGGGAACAGCAGCTCAAGGACCTGATCACGCAGTTCAACATGGGGTTTGCGGACCCGATTGCCAAGTGGTTGTGGGCGCAGTTGGGCGTCGACGGATATCCGATCGAGGCGTTTCCGTTCGCCAGCTCGGTCACCCAGATGCTGCTGGGGATCCCGGGGATGTCCCCCATTCTGGCCGGGGCCCTGGGCTGGTTCACCTTCCACACGCTGATGCTGTTGTGGCCGATGGGCCAGATTGCGGTGCAGATGGCGATCCCGATCGTCATGGCCGCGGCGCCCGCCCTGGCCGCTGCCGCCGGGCTGGGCGCACTCGGTGCGATCGGCGCGGTGGGCGGGGTGGAGCAGGCGGTTGAGCCGACCCCGGCGCTGCCGGTGACGGGCGGTGTCGGCGGCGCCCCGGTCATCGCCCACGTGGTACCGGCCGGCGCGGAGGTGTGTGCCTGCGCGGACCCGATCTCGTCGGCCGGTGCTACTGCTCCGGGCACCGTGAGCGGCGGGATGCCGGCCGGCGGCGGCGCGGCCGGCGGCGGCCCGGGAGTCGGTTTCGGACCGACCTCGTGTCTGTACCTGGTGAGCAGCGCCTCGTCATCGGCCCGGCAGTCCAGCGGCTCGCGGCGCTCCCGCAGCGCCGAGGAAGACGCTTCGGAGAGCCAAGGCGCCCCCGGCGAGGCCCAGACGGAGGCCCTAGCCCAGAAGCGCCAGCGCCGGCAGCGTGCCCAGCAGCGCGGGTTCGGCGACGAGTACATGGACATGAACATCGGAGTGGCCCCGGACTGGAGCGCACCCGGCGGTTCAGCGAGTCTCGACGGAGGAGAGGCGAAGGTGGGACCGCCGCATGCACCCGGAGCGTCTGATTCCGGTGCCGGCCCATTAGGCTTCGCCGGCACCGCCACCGCGGTTCGCCGCCGGGCGGCCGGGATCACCGTGCTCGCCGGCGACGGTCTCGACAGCGAGCCGCGGATGCCGATGCTGCCGGGCGGTTGGGGCGAGGACTCCGAGTAGCGGTCGGCGCCGCACTACACCGGCCAGTGGGCGCGCCACTCCGGCTCGCTGATCTCGCCGAGTGGGGCGGGATCGTCCAGAACATCCACGCCGCCGCCGCGCGCCGCCGCGATCGCCTCCTCGACAGCGCGGACGGTGTCCATGAATTCCAAAACCGCTGTGCGTAAATGGTTTTCGACGTCCTCATCAGCGGTGATGGAAACCGCGGTGATCGCGTCGGGGATCAGCTCGGCGGGCAGGCCGGCGCGGGTGACGCGCTGCAGCACCTTGCTGGCCAACGCCAAAGCCGGCTGGGCGGTCGACAGATCGTCCATGATCGAGTTCCGGGACGCCTTCTCCAGCGCTTTTCGTTCGTGCCACTGCGCCACTTGGTCTTCGAGCGAGATCTCCTGGCCGGCAAGCACTGTCGGCACCCGATTGCCCAGCTTGCGCAGCAGTGCGTCGGCGACGTCGTCGATGCCGAACGGGTGCTCGGGGGCGTCCTCGGCGATGCGGGCGTGGAACAGCACCTGCAGCAGCACGTCGCCGAGCTCTTCGCGCAGTTCCGCGGCATCCCCACTGCGCACCGCGTCGAATAACTCGTAGGTCTCCTCGAGCAGGAACCGTCGCAGCGAATCGTGGGTCTGCTCGCTCTCCCACGGGCCGGCGGTGCGCAACCGGTCCATGATCGCGACCGCGTCGATCAACCGCTCCCCCGGCGGCGCATCCGGTGCGGCGATCAGCGTTTCGCCGGCCGCCAGGCGCGCGACGACCGCGGGATGGTCGCGATCCGAGGACAACAGCACCGCGGCCTGCCCGCAGGCACCGGAGAGCACCGACTGGGCCGACGGCAGCGACCACGGGACCGCGATCGGCAGTTCTTCGGTGTAGACGACGTCGCCGGCCAGCAGCGCCAGAGCTTCCACCGGCACCAGCGAGGGCCGGCGCGGGTCGACCAGGATGACGGTCATCGCCGGCCGGCCGGGGCGTTTTCCGGAACCGGTGCCATCACATCGGCCTGCCCCTGAGGTCTGCCGTCCAGTGCCGCGATCAGGTCCGCCACCATCTGGACCAGTTCGACATCGCGGATTCGCGGCGCACCCACCGAGGAGCCGGCTCGGGGTATGGGCACCTGCACGGTGGCGGTGGTGGCGCGGTAGCTGGCCGATGGGTGCAGCCGCTTGAGCCGCAACTGGGCCGAATCGGCCAGCGTCATCGGGGCCAGCCGCAGTGTGGTCGCCGAGGCAACGCTGATCTCGGTGATACCGACGCTGCGGCACAACAGCCGCAGCCGGGCCACCGCCACCAGCCGGCTCGCCGGCTCGGGCAGCGGCCCGTACCGGTCGGTCAGCTCGTCGATGACGGAGTTGATCGCCTGGTCATCGGGGGCAGCGGCCAGCCGGCGGTAGGCCTCCAGCCGCAGCCGGTCGGAGTTGATGTACTCCGGCGGGAGGTGGGCGTCGACGGGCAGGTCGATGCGGACGTCCTTGGTCTCCTCGCTGGTGACGGTCTCGCCGTTGAAGGCCGCCCGATAGGCCTCGACGGCCTCGCCGACCAGCCGCACATACAGGTCGAAGCCCACCCCGGCGACGTGCCCGGACTGCTCCACCCCCAGCACGTTGCCCGCGCCGCGGATCTCCAGGTCCTTCATCGCCACCGCCATCCCGGCGCCGAGTTCGTTGTTCTGGGCGATGGTGGCCAGCCGGTCGTGGGCGGTCTCGGTCAGCGGCGATTCACGCGGGTAGAGGAAGTAGGCGTAGCCGCGTTCCCGGCTGCGGCCCACCCGGCCCCGGAGCTGGTGCAGCTGGGAGAGCCCGAAGGTGTCGGCGCGTTCGACGATCAGGGTGTTGGCGTTGGAGATGTCCAGACCGGTCTCGATGATCGTGGTGCACACCAGGATGTCGTACTCGCGGTTCCAGAAGCCCTGCACGGTGGTCTCCAGCAGTTCCTCGGGCATCTGGCCGTGCGCGACCACGACCCGGGCCTCGGGCACCAGCGCACGCACCCGCGCGGCGGCCGCGTCGATGGAGCGGACCCGATTGTGCACGTAGAACACCTGGCCGTCACGCAGCAATTCGCGTCGCAACGCCGCCGCCACCTGCTTGTCGTCGTGCGGGCCGACATAGGTCAGCACCGGGTAGCGGTCTTCGGGCGGGGTCAGGATCGTCGACATCTCTCGGATGCCGGCCAGGCTCATCTCCAGGGTGCGCGGAATCGGGGTGGCGCTCATGGTGAGCACGTCGACGTGGGTGCGCAGCGCTTTGATGTGCTCCTTGTGCTCGACGCCGAAGCGCTGCTCCTCGTCGACGATCACCAGGCCGAGGTTCTTCCAGCGCACGCCGGTCTGCAGCAGCCGGTGGGTGCCGATCACGACGTCGACGGAGCCGTCGGCCAAGCCGTCGATCACCGCCTTGGACTCCTGCGGGTCGGTGAACCGGGACAGGCCCTTGACCGTGACCGGGAACCCGGCCATCCGGGTGCTGAACGTCTGCAGGTGCTGGTCGGACAGCAGCGTGGTGGGCACCAGCACCGCGACCTGCCTGCCGTCCTGGACGGCCTTGAACGCCGCCCGCACCGCGATCTCGGTCTTGCCGTAGCCGACGTCGCCGCAGATCACCCGGTCCATCGGGACCGGTTTTTCCATGTCGGCCTTGACCTCGCCGATCGCGGTGAGTTGGTCGACGGTCTCGGTGAAACCGAAGGCGTCCTCCATCTCGGCCTGCCATGGGGTGTCCGGGGCGAACGCGTGGCCGGGCGCGGCTTGGCGCTTGGCGTAGAGCGCGACGAGTTCGTCGGCGATCTCGCGCACCGCCTTGCGGGCCTTGGTCTTGGTCTGGCTCCAGTCGCTGCCGCCGAGCCGGGACAGCGCCGGGGCCTGCCCGCCGACGTAGCGCGACAGCTGATCCAGCGAGTCCATCGGCACGTAGAGCTTGTCGGTGCCGTTGGCGCCCCGCTTCCCCGAGGCGTATTCCAGCACCAGGTATTCGCGCCGCGCCCCACCGACGGTGCGCTCGGTCATCTCCACGAACTTGCCGATGCCGTGCTGATCGTGCACCACCAGGTCGCCTGCGGTCAGCGCCAGCGGGTCGACGGCGTTGCGGCGCTTGGCCGCCAGCCGCTTGCCCTCGGGTCCGGTGACCCGGTTGCCGGTCAGGTCGGTTTCGGTGACGATGACCAGGTTGGCGCCCGCGATCACCAGACCGGTGTGCAGCGGCCCGGCCAGCACCCCGACCACCCCGGGCCTGGGGGGCGCGCCGGGCTCCAACAACGTTGCCGCAGTGTCGGATTCGGCCAGCTGCTCCACCAGCCGCCGTGCGGTGCCGACACCGGGAGCCACGATCGCCGCGGCGCCACCGGTCGTGACGTGCGCGCGCAGCATGGCGAAGATCTCGTCGATATCGCGCTGCCGGCCCCGCGCCGACGGCGACGGGCGTACCTCGAGTTGAATCGCCGCCTCGTCGGAGAGCTGACTCAGCGTCCACCACGGATGGCCGGCGGCCGCCGCGGCCTGCGCGACCTCGTCGAGCTCCCGGAACCCCGACCCGCCCAGCTGCTCGATGTCGATCGGCGCGTCGCCGCCGATCGCCGCGACCGACCAGGACGCCTCCAGGAACTCGCGGCCGGTCTTGATCAGGTCGGCGCCGCGGGCGCGGACCTTCTCCGGGTCGCAGATCAGCACCGGGGTGCCGGCGCCGAGCTGGTCGGTCAGCAGGGCCTGCGGTCCGGGCCGCAGCACCGGACCGAGCGCCTCCATTCCGTCGACCGGGATGCCCTCGGCGAGCTTGGCCAGCATGTCGCCGACGGTGCCGGTGACGGCGTTGCCCTCGGCGTGCGGCTGGTCGCGCGCCAGCTCAGCCGCCCTTGCCCGGACGTCGTCGGTGAGCAACAGCTCCCGGCAGGCCACCGCCACCACGGTGCCCGCCTCGATCTCGGGGATGGAGCGCTGGTCGGCCACCGAGAACGGCCGCATCTCGGTGATCTCGTCGCCCCAGAACTCGACACGCACCGGGTGCTCGGCGGTCGGCGGGAAGACGTCGAGGATCCCGCCGCGCACCGCGAACTCGCCGCGTTTGCCAACCAGGTCCACCCGGGTGTAGGCCAGCTCGACCAGCCGGGCGATCACCGCCTCGAAGGGTGTTTCGTCGCCCACGGCCAGGATGACCGGTTCGATCGCGTCCAGTTGCGGGGTCATCGGCTGCAGCAGCGAGCGGGCCGTGGTCACCACCACCCGCAGCGGCGGCCCCAGCCGTGCGTCGTCGGGCCGCGCCAGCCGCCGCAGCAACAGCATCCGGGCCGCCACGGTGTCCACGCCGGGTGAGAGCCGCTCGTGCGGCAGCGTCTCCCAGGACGGGAACAGCGCCACCGTGTCGCCGTAGACGCCGCGCAGCTCGCTGGTCAGATCGTCGGCCTCGTGGCCGGTGGCGGTGACCACCAGCAGCGCAGTGTCGCGGGCCAGCGCGGCGGCGGCGAAGGGCCGGGCCGCGGCCGGACCGACCAGGTTGAGCTCGGCGGGCCGGTTACCGGCACGCTCGATGAGATCAGCGAAGGTCGGCGCGCTCAGTGCGGCTTCGACGAGCCCCGCGATCGGGGTCTGGACAGTCGGGTGCCCCGGTGCGGTCATGATGCGGACAATTCTAGGCGGTGCTGATCCGGGCGCCGATTTGCGTTGGGGTGCATGCCTTATTCGTCATGCAAGGCCGGATCGACCTCCAGGTGCGACAGCCCGTTCCAGCACAGGTTGACCAAGTGCGCGGCCACCACTTCCTTCTTGGGTTCGCGCACATCCAGCCACCACTGGGCCGTCATCGACACCGAACCGACCAACGCCTGGGCATACAGCGGGGCGGTCTCGGGATCCAGACCGCGCCGGGAGAAATCGCCGGCCAGAATCGACGACACCTGGCCGATCGCATCGTTGAGCAGGGTGGAATAGCTGCCGGAACTGATCGACGCCGGGGAGTCGCGGATCAGGATCCGGAAACCGTCGGTGTGCTCGTCGACGTAGGTCAGCAGCGCCAGCGCGACCCGTTCGACCCGCAGCCTCGACTGGTTGTTGGTCGACTGGGTCAGCGACGTGGTGATGCCGTCCAGTAACGCCGACATCTCCCGGTCGACCACCACGGCGTACAGCCCCTCTTTGCCACCGAAGTGCTCGTAGACCACTGGTTTCGACACGTTGGCGCGCAGCGCGATCTCCTCGATGGAGGTGCCCTCGTAGCCGCGCTCGGCGAACAGCGACCGGGCGACGTCGATGAGTTGGTGACGACGCTCGCTGCCGGTCATCCGGGCCCGCGGGGGCCTACCATCCCTGTCCAGAGCAGCCACACGGTCCAGGATATCGAGTTCGGTAGAGTCTCCTTGCAATCCATCCGTCGTGGTGTAATCGGCAGCACCTCTGATTTTGGTTCAGATAGTTCAGGTTCGAGTCCTGGCGACGGAGCAATCCCCTGGTACATGCCCTTTGGATGTTCTAGACTCCCTCCCATACCGGCAGTCACTCGGTTGGGGATTACATCGCGAGCGCCCCGGATCGATGCCTCAGAAGCGCCAGCGAGGGCCCATGATCCTTCCGAAATGGCCTAGCCAGCTTCAATTTCGCGCGGACCTGGGGACTCCCCCCACCCGAACCTGTGAGGCGGACGGCGATCCGCGGCACGCTCCGATGACCCAGATGGGCAGCGTTTTCGCTCGAGCCGCGCTGCCGTGGCATTCACCGCCACGCCAAGATGAGCAGCAACGCCCACTCGGTCTGGCCGGCTCATGGCCGGGCCTCACCGCGACGTTTCTGTTCGACGTCGCGGTGCTGGTGGCGATCAGTCACCTGCCCGATGGCCGACCGGGAACCGTGGTGTGGTGGTTGGGCGTCACCGCCGCGGCGACGATGACGATCGCAGCGGCACTCACCTACCACGGCGTCAGTGTCCTCCCTGCCCTCGCCAAATGGTTGTGGAGCTGGATCCGCTACTGGCGGCAGTCGGCGGCGACAGCGCAGCCGGCGTCGATCCCCGGAAGCCCCCCGGGCATCGATCACTGGCGCCGCTTCGGGCACGGAGTGGTAGGCATGCGTGAGCTCCGCGGCCAACTTGTCGCGGTGATCGCCGTCAACGATGCAGCAGACATGCCCCCGAGTGGGCGCCAGTACCAGACAGGCGCGCCGGCCACCTTGCCGGTTCCAGCGGTCGCCGCGGCGCTGCGCCAGTTCGATGTGCGCCTCGATGCCATCGACATCGTCTCCGTCCGAAAGCGCAACGCCACCGAGCGCACCGGTCCGCCGATTCCGCACGAGAACGGTACGTGGCTGGTCTTGCGCATGGATACCCAGCACAACGTCGCCGCGGTCGCGGCGCGCGATTCGGTGGCCTCGACCTTGGCAGCGGCCGTCGAACGGCTCACCGGCGATCTGAACGCCCGGCGCTGCACGGCCCGGCCGGTGGCCGGCGACGAGTTCGCCCGCGTGGACGCCGCCGTGCGGGCGGGCCTGCAACGGACTCCGATCCGGCCGGGATTGTGTAACCTCCGGCACCGCGACAAATACGTGACCAGCTTCTGGGTGGCACCTCGCCGCATCACGTCGGGAAACCTGAGCATGCTGTGCCGGCAAGACACCGATGCCACCGTGATGACAGTTCGGCTGACCGCCGGCGCCGGCCGGGCCGAGGTATCGGCGTGGGTGCGCTATCACAGCAGCGAGCCGCTGGGTAAGGACTTCTGGGCCGCAGCCGGCCTCAGCCGCCTAATGGGTCACCAGTTGGCCGCGGTCCGAGCCAGCCTGCCGACCCCACTGCGGCGGCCGACGCTGGTGGTGCCATCCCGGGAACTACGAGATCAGGACCAGCTCGCAGTGCGAGTGGGCATCGCTGAAACTGAGCTGGCCGCGCTCCCCCGACGCCCGAGCCCCGCATTGAGCGACGGCGCCTGGCAGGCGAAAGTCATCGGCGCCTGCAAAGGGGCGGCTGTTCGGATAGCCGGGCTTCGGGGACACGGCATCAGACGCCGACACGATGAGCTTCCCGCACGCCCCGATGAGAAGACGCCGCTATCGCTGGTGGCGAAGTGACCGCCAACCGGCGCGCTGGCCACCGCCCGCGGTGGACGGGCCTGCTGATATCAGCCGCGGTCGCGTTGGGCATGTTGATGGCCTTCGGCGTTCCGCTGGGGGCCGACGACTGGAACGCACTCAGCCGCGCGGAAGCCGGCAACGCCTGCCCGCCGGCACCGGGCGCGGTGGTCGACGACTTCTCCGGTCCCGCCGGTGCGCCACCCAATCCGCAGCTGTGGAGCTACTTCCTGGGCGCCGGCGGCACGGACGGCCAACTGCAGGCATACACCAACAGTCCGCGCAACGCGTCCCTGGACGGCAACGGGAACCTCGCGATCAACGCCTTCAACGAACCGGTCGACGTGCCAGGATTCGGCACGTTCCCCTACAGCAGCGCCTGGTTGAACACCCCCGGGCTGCTCGAGTTCTGTTTCGGCACGGTTGCCGCGCGCATCAAGCTGCCTGCCGGCTCGGGCCTGCGGCCCACGTTCTGGCTGTTGGGCTCCAACGTCGGGACGGTGGGCTGGCCGGATGCCGGCGAAATCGACATCATGGAACTGCCCGACGGCGGGTCGACCCTGCACGGCGTCGGCGGGTACCTGCTGCCATTCCGCGTGCCGCTCGCCGTCGGTACGGGTTGGCATGAGTATTCGCTGACTTGGCGGCGCGACGAAATCTCCACCTTCATGGACGGACAGCTGGTGGGCACTTGGACGCCGGCGTCGCTGCCGCCCGGTACGCCATGGACATTCAACGACAACCCGATGTTCGTGATCCTCAGCATGCCTATCGGCGGACCCTACGGGATGCCGGACGCTTCGACACCCTTCCCTGCCACGATGCTGGTCGATTGGGTGCGTTACACGCCTCTCGCCTGATCCGGCTCGCCGCATGACCCTTGGACGCTCGCTTTGAGCAGGGCGGACTCTTGGTACAGGGAGGTGAACTCCCACTCAGCCAACGATATCGGTTCGTCGCGCGGCACCGCTCGCATGATCACGGCGCCGGGTCGATCCGAAAAGCAGTGCGAGAAGACGAACCGCGCCCGCGGCAGGTGATGGCGCCAACTGACCACGATGATCCGCTTCCAGTGCCGTTCGGTCGCCAACTGGCGGGCCGCCAGCGCCTCCCCGCGCGTGGACGCCGGTACCGGGCGGCGGCAGATGACCGTAATGCCCTGGGCAGAACCTGCGCAAGCACGTCTCATGACCGGGTCGCCGACCGAATACGGGTCGGAGAGCACCAGTGCTGCCGCTGAGACTTGCCGCGCCACTGCAAATCCGTACGACTCCCGACCGTCGTGGGCCCCCGCCAACACGACAACAGCGTCGGCGTGTTGCAGCGGATCATCACCGACCCGTCCCAGCCACAGATACCCACCGAGGCCTACGACGATCAGGACCGCCAGCAGGGCGGTCGCCGCCGAGGTGACGACGCGACCGAGAATCTCCGCCGCCGTCTTTTTGGCGGGCGATTTCGACCGAACCGGCATTCCCTGGGCTTCGTCCGGCGCGGGACTGTAGGGCAAGTTCATCGTTGCGGGCCCGCCGTCACCCGAACTGCCGATGCCTCGACGCGGTTGACAGTGGCGAGCGCTGCTGCGCAGCCCACCATGTAATACAGGAAACGGTCGGTGAGCTGATTCTCCACCGCACCGATGGCCAGCCACGCCACAACCGATATCATCAGATAGGCCCCGAGCACTTCGCCGCCGCGCTTCGCCACCCGGCACGATTGGATCGTGCCGAACCAATAAACAAGCATCCCGACGAGAAGAACGCTCCCCCCGGCCGACACGATCTGCAGATAGATGTTGTGCGCTTCGTTGATGTGTTTTATTCCGATGCCGAAAAAGGGGTGATTTTCGAAGTCGGACCAAGCTTGCGTGAAAAGCTGGCCGCGCTCTTCATCACTGGATGCACTGGTACTCACCCCCGGCAGCGTGATGCCGGCGCCGAACCGAAACAGTTTGTCGAAGATTCCAGGCACCAATTGACCCAGGACTGTGACGACCCCGACGAACGACGCGACAAGCGTAATCGCCAGCCATCCCACGACCTTCTTCTTGTGCGGCGAGGCGAAGACTGCGGCGATTACCGCGACCGGCAGGGCCAGTTGCGCCCCTCGCGACCCGGAAGCCACCACTCCCCCGCCGAGCAGCACCAGCGCGATGCATGGCAGCAAGCGATGCCGCGACTCGCTGATGAGGTGCACCGCGAAGGGGGTTGCGATGACGCAGACCAGGCCGAGCGAATTGGGATGGTCGGAGAGGCCGGTTTGCCTATCGGAGTCGAACTGGTAATCGAGCGAACGCGCGAAATGGGTGAGTTTAGTCAGGTCAGTCAGGGCGATAAGACTGGAAACGCATACCCCAGCAAGGAAAGACGCCGCAATCCACTCCGGTGCACGAGACTCCAGTGCGGTAGCGGCGAGAGCGGCGATCGGCACGACCACCAGTGCGACGACCCAAAAGGCCGATTTGACGATACTTCCCGGCGTGCTGGAGACATCGACGCCCGCGCTTTGAAGAGTGTGTTCGTACCGCGCCGCAAAAGACGCAGGCGGAATAGGACGGTATGCCAAGGCGGTGGAGCAGATGAGCAACGAGACGGCCGGCGCCCAGAGCCATCGGGGAATACGGAAGCGCAGATCTCCGAATACCGCCATCGCCGCCGCAACGACGAAGGCGAAAAGAAGAAAAACGTCGGCCGGCTGAATGCCGCCGAGGTGGATGCCGCCCCACGTCGCGGTGAAGGACGCCAGAAGGAAGGAACCCACCACCGCCTTCGCCAGCCACGGCGGAAACGCCACCGCCCCCGGGAGATTCCCCCGGATCACCCGCCCGGCCGTCAGGCTCGCCATCCGCCCGGGTCCCCCCACGCGATACCGCAGGGCCTTCCGCTGCTGCACATGCTGACCATCTCCACCGTTCGTCTCGAGACCGGCCGACATAACCATCATCTGAGGGGATACTCTCAAAGGTCAACACGCGGTATGTTAGATCCGGGTAAATCATGCAGTATGACTCTTATCGCCGCTGAGATGAGGGACCCGGGATGCCATCTACCGAGTCGGCCGGTAAGCGAGACTGGCTAAACGTCCTTGTCCGCGAGTGGAAGCTCACCATGGGCATACCGGTCGTCTTCGGGTTGCTGACGCTGCTCGTGTGTTCGCTGCAGACGCCGGTCTACGAAGCCACCGCCACCCTGTACGTGACGGCGGGCACCAACGGTGAAGGGCGTGCTCAGCCCTACGAGAATGTGCTGGGCGCGGCGGGCCGGGTCACCTCGTACGTCAAACTGGTCTACGCCGACGAGGTGATCGCGAGCGCAATCAACGATGTCGGCCTTGACATGACGACAGCTGAGGCGCGGGCGTCGGTGCGCTCCGCGGTGGTGCCGGAGAGCGAAATGTTCACCATCAGCGCCCAGCATAAGAATCGCGAAGTGGCCCGCCGCTTTGCCGGCGCGCTGGCCCACGCGATCACCGACACCGTCGCCTTCCTGGAAGTCCCCAACGGTGGGGGACACCCGGCCGCGAGGATCAGCACAGTCACCCCGGCCACCGTCAATCCGGTTCCGGTGGCGCCGAACACGTTAATGAACGTGATCCTGGCAACGATCGGCGGTCTGTTGCTCGGCGCGGCCGCCGCCTTGACCCGTGAGCGGCTCAACAACACCGTCCGCGACGAGCGGGACATCGAAAGTCTCTTCGGGACACGGCTGCTCGGATGCGTCCCCCATGACGAAATCCTCGGCGCTGAGAAGATCATCGACTTCGGGGCTCCGGCCACCGCGGCGGCCGGAGCATTCCGGCATCTGCGCACTGCCCTGGCGGTCGCGCATGCGAAGCGTTCGCTTACCACGATCCTGGTGACCAGTCCCGGTAAAGGCGACGGAAAGTCCACTATTGCACTCAATCTCGCAGCAGCATTGGCCGAGAGTGGTAGCACGGTGGTCGTCGTCGACGCCGATCTCGACCATCCTGCGGTGGCGAAACGTACCGGGAATTTCGAAGGCCCGGGGCTCGCTGATGCCATCCGCACCCAGATTCCACTCCTGCAACCGTCGACGACCGATAACTTGAAAGTGATCAGCGCCGGAGGCATGAGCGACGACACCCTCGCCGACCTGCTGGCGTCCAGCGCGTGCGGGATATTCTTCGACCGCCTGGTGGGCCCCTTCGATTACGTCATCGTGGACGCTGCCTCGCTGTCCGACGGTCCGGAAGCCGAGGAGCTCGCGCAGTGGACCGATGGGGTTCTGCTGGTCGCCAGACAGGGCCGGTCGAAAATCTCCGAATGCTCTGAATCGGCCGCCCAGCTTGCCGCCGTCGGTGCCGAACTCGTCGGAGTGGTGCTCAACGATGCGCGCCTGCCCAGGAGTCACGCGCTGGCGGCGGCCGCGCCTGGAGCGCGGGCACGGTTGCCTCGGTCGGCATCCGCAACCTCGTCAACCACTTCGCCTAACGGGTCGCCGCTGCCGGACTCGTCCGCCATGAAGACGCGAGACCGAAACGTCTGACACTCCACTGTTTCTCTCCTTGTCTGCGAGGCCATCGATGGAGCGACACAACAACACCACAAACGGGAACACGGCCGTGAGATCCCGACCGAAACGAGCGCTCATCACCGGGATCACCGGGCAAGATGGGTCTTACCTCGCGGAATTGCTGCTGCGCAAAGGATATGAAGTCCACGGCCTTATTCGGCGTGCGTCGACGTTCAACACGGTGCGGATCGATCATCTCTACGTTGATCCGCACGACCCCGGCGCACGACTGTTCCTGCACTACGGCGATCTCAGCGACGGTACCCGTTTGGTCACCTTGCTGGGAGCCATCGAACCCGACGAGGTGTACAACCTTGCGGCACAGTCGCACGTGCGGGTGAGCTTCGACGAACCGGTGCACACCGGCTATACCACCGGTATGGGCTCCATGCGATTGCTCGAAGCGGTTCGGCTGTCCCGGGTCCACTGCCGCTACTACCAAGCGTCCTCATCAGAGATGTTCGGTGCATCCCCCCCGCCCCAGAACGAACTGACGCCGTTCTATCCGCGATCCCCTTACGGCGCGGCCAAGGTGTACTCCTACTGGGTGACCCGCAACTATCGCGAAGCGTACGGCTTGTTCGCCGTGAACGGCATCCTCTTCAATCACGAATCGCCGCGGCGCGGTGAGACGTTCGTGACCCGCAAACTCACCCGCGCTGCGGCACGCATCCGAGCCGGAATCGAGTCCGAGGTCTATATGGGCAATCTCAGTGCGGTTCGCGACTGGGGGTACGCGCCGGAATACGTCGAAGGGATGTGGCGGATGCTGCAAGCTTCTGACCCGGACGACTTCGTTCTGGCCACCGGCCGCGGCTACACCGTGCAAGAGTTTGCCCAGGCCGCATTCGACCACGCCGGGCTGGACTGGCAGAAGCATGTCAAATTCGACGAACGGTATCTGCGGCCCACCGAGGTGGACGCACTCATCGGCGACGCCGCCAAGGCTGCGGAGGTGCTCGGTTGGAAGGCCGTTACCCACACGGCAGGACTGGCGCAGCTCATGGTGGACGCGGATATCGCCGCCTTGGAGTGCGAAGGCAAGCCCTGGATCGACGTGCCGACACCGGCCGGCCTGCCATGAGCGCCGGGGTCTTCGCCGGCACGCTCGACCGTGCCGCACCGGTGTACATCGCCGGACACCGTGGCCTGGTCGGGTCGGCTCTGGAACGCAAGTTCCAGGCAGAGGGATTCACGAATCTTGTTGTGCGGGACCGCGACGAACTCGATTTGACGGACCGAGCGGCGACATTCGACTTCCTTATCACGACCAGACCCGCCGTCGTCATCGACGCGGCGGCAAAGGTCGGAGGGATCATGGCCAACAGCAGCCAACCCGCTGAGTTTCTGTCCGAGAACCTCCAGATCCAGGCCAACCTGCTCGACGCAGCCCTGGCCGCCCGGGTGCCGCGGCTGTTGTTTCTCGGCTCGTCGTGCATCTATCCGAAACTCAGCCCGCAGCCCATCACCGAAAGCGCGCTGCTCACAGGGCCGCTGGAGCCGACGAATGAGGCCTACGCGATCGCCAAGATCGCCGGTCTGCTTCAGGTGCAGGCGGTCAGACGTCAATACGGACACTCGTGGATCTCTGCGATGCCCACCAATCTCTACGGACCGGGTGACAATTTCTCACCGTCAGGCTCGCATCTGCTGCCTGCCCTGATCCGTAGGTACGAAGAAGCCAGGGCCAGTGGCGCCCCTCGGGTGGTGAACTGGGGCAGCGGAAAACCAAGACGAGAACTTTTGCACGTCGACGACCTGGCGCGCGCATGCCTGTACCTCCTGGAACATTTCGACGGTCCGACTCACGTCAACGTGGGCACCGGAGTCGACCACACCATCCGTGACATCGCCGACATGGTGGCCGGTGCTGTCGGCTACACCGGCGAAACCGGTTGGGATACCACGAAGCCGGACGGCACACCGCGCAAACTCCTGGACGTCTCGGTGTTACGGGGCATGGGATGGCAGCCTCAAATCCCGCTGCACGACGGCATTGAGGCGACGGTGGCGTGGTATCGCGCGAACGCCGGCGCGGCGAGGACCTGACCGTGCGCATCAGCATCGTCGGCATCAACTATGCGCCGGAGCGATCCGGCATCGCGCCGTACACCACCGCGATGGCTGTCGGTCTGGCGGCTCGCGGGCATGATGTCGAGGTTCTCACCGGGCTTCCGCATTATCCGGAGTGGCGCGTCGATCCGGCCTACCGCGGCTCGTCGGGAAGGACGCGTGCGATCGACGGCGTCGCCGTGCGGCGCTTCGCGCACTACGTACCCGCCGACCCCACGACCCGCAACCGGGTGGTCTTCGAGACGACCTTCGGTGCGCGCGCGGTGTCTGCGCGCTGGAACAGGCCTCAGTTGGTCCTCACCGTGAGTCCAGCCCTGCTGGCCAGCGCAATGGTCATCACCCGCGCCAGGACGGCCGGCATTCCGGTGGGCATCATTGTTCAGGACCTGTACGGCAAGGGTGTTGCCGAAACCACGGACATGCCTGCCATGATGGCCGGAACGGCAGCCCGGTTCGAGGGGGCGGTCATCAACCGTGCGACGGGCACCGCCGTGATCCACGACCGCTTTGCGCAGGCCGCAGTCAGCATGGGGGTGGACCCGAAGCGAATCGCCGTCATCCGAAACTGGGTTCATGTCGAGCCGCCGAGCACCGCCGACACCGCGGCGATACGCATCAAGAACGGCTGGCTACCGCGAGAACGCATCGTTCTGCACAGCGGCAACATGGGCGCGAAGCAGGGCCTGGAAAGCGTCGTGGCGGCGGCTCGGCTCGCCGACGAACAGCGGGTCGATATCCGCTTCGTGCTGCTGGGGGACGGCAATCAGCGCAGACTGCTACAGCAGTCGGCCGACGGTGTACAGCGGATCGAATTCAAGGCGCCGCTGGCGGACGAGGACTATCGTCAGGCGCTCGCATGCGCAGACGTTCTACTGGTCAACGAACGCCCGGGTGTGGGTGAGATGGCGGTGCCGAGCAAGCTGACTTCATATTTTTCGGCCGGTCGCCCGGTGCTGGCTGCCACAGACGCCAATGGAGTGACCGCTGCCGAGATTCGGGACGCCGGCGCCGGTGTCGTGGTCCCCGCCGGAGATCCGGCCGCGCTGCTCGGTGCGGCGGTGCGGTTGGCTGACGACCACGAAGCCGGCAAGCGACTGGGCACCTCCGGCCGGCGCTATGCCTGCCGGCTGCTGGGCGCCGAACGGGCGCTGAACGAATACGACGGCTGGTGCCGCCGACTCGTCGAGAGCGATCCGAACTCCAGGCACTGAATCGGCCAGCACCACAACCGTTCTCTTCGCCCGCGCTACTCCCCGCGGAATCTTTCGTCATCGAAGGGTGTCGCCGCCGTGTAGTTCTCGGCGCGATCCCAGGCCGCCGACTTCTCGATCTGCCGGATCAGGCGCGCCGGAACTCCGCCGTACAGGCCGGCAACCGGCATGGTCTCGCCTTTCTTGGCCCTCCGAAGCACCGAACCCGCTGCGAGCACCGACCGCTCGGGCAGGTGCGAGTCCTTGAGCAGGATGCAGCCGGTTGAAGTGATCGCTTTGCTACCCAGGATCACCCGGCCGGGTTCCGTCTTGTTCGCCACCAGATCGAGTTCATGGCTCTGAATGATGCTCTTCAGACCGCCCACCGCCGCAGCCGGTTCCAGGATGACCTGTCCGGAGCAGTCGATGTAGTGGCGGTTGGTGATGAACCCGGATTCCCCGATCAGCAACTTGCCCACCAGGGGGCTGTATCGCTGATAGTCGGCGGCCGCGGTGAACTGGTTGAAATTGCCGATGTACCCCTTCGGGCCGACCTCGACGCTGGATAGCGATTTGAAGATGTTGAAGATCCCGAACGAGACTCCGTCGGCGAGGGCGAACGGACCGCAATTGAGCACGAGAGTGGGCGCGAGAACGACATCGCGTCCGATGTCGTTGCCCAACAACCGCAATGCCCACTGTTTGACGCCACAGTTCGGCAACAACCAGGCGACCAACGACAACCACTTGTTCGGACGACGACCTGACACTTCGCCCCCCAATCCCGTCGATTCGATGTGACGACGGTATCGGCGCCAGGATGCACACGGGTTAAATCCGCGAGAAAATCTCCAACATCGCCAACCCCGCCGAACGGGCTGGTTGAGAGGCCGAAGGCGTATAAGCTCAACACCGTGAGTCGGATGATCGGCGCCCGGCGGGCGAATGTCATCGACAGGGCGTACCGAGGCCGGTGAGATGCCGCCGGTACGTCTGCTTCAAGTAGCAGGCACGCTCAACCCCACCTACGGGGGCCCGTGCGTCGTGGTCAATCAGCTCACGCGAAGCCTGACCGAGTTGGGGCACTGCGTCGACGTGGTCACCACGGATCCCCCGTCAGCGCCGTGGCTCGCCGACCTGCCCGGCGCTCCGCGCCCCTTCGGTCCGGCACGCGGAAGATACGGCTACTCAAGGCAGTTGGCACTGTGGCTGCAACGGCATGTCGCCGACTACGACGCTGTGACCGTCCACGGCATCTGGCAATACCAGAGCCGAGCTGTGCACGCGGCGTGTCGCGGAACCGGGGTGCCGTATTTCCTTTTCGTCCACGGCGCGCTGGATCCGTGGTTCGAGCAGCGCTATCCCGGCAAACACCTCAAAAAATCGCTCTACTGGCGCCTGTTCGAGCATCAAACACTCCGCGATGCCCGCGCCGTGCTCTACACCTGCGAGGAGGAACGGCGGCTGGCCCGGACCGCGTTCACGCCCTACCAGGCGCGGGAAGCCCTCGTCGGTATCGGGATCGAACGGCCGCCCGGCGATCCGGCGCATCAGCGCGAGGCTTTCCTGGCGCAGAACCCACACCTCGACGGCGGTCGCACCCTGCTCTTCCTCGGCAGGCTGCATCCCAAGAAGGGATGCGACCTGTTGATCGAGGCGTTCGCCCAGGTATGCCAGCACGATGAGCGGCTCCACCTGGTGGTGGCAGGACCTGACGAATCGGGAACGGAGGCCAAACTGCGGATGCTCGCCGAATCGCTGCGGATAGCCGACCGCATCACTTTTCTCGGGATGCTGAACGACGACGCCAAGTGGGGCGCATACCGATCAGCTGACGCGTTTGTGCTGACATCGCATTCCGAGAACTTCGGGATTGTGATCGCCGAGGCGCTGTCGTGCGGTCTGCCCGTCCTCATCAGCGACAAGGTGAACATCTGGCGCGAGATCCAGCGTTGCGGCGCAGGCCTTGTCGAGGCCGACACCCTCGCCGGCGCCACCTCGCTGCTGCAGCGCTGGATGGCACTGCCGGACGCCGACCGTGCAGAAATGCGCCGGCGCGCGCAGGCCTGTTTCCTGGACAACTTCGAAGCGCGGGGTGCTGCACTCGGTTTCATCACATCGATTGCCGAGGCGATCGGAGAGGCAGGCGCTGCATGAGACGCTCGGCGAAACTCCTCGCCATCCTGCGGGTGGCGACGTATCGCACCGCCCTGCTGCGGCATCGGGTCGCCGCGGCCGTCGAGCACCGCGAAGGACTCGCGGGGCTGACGTTGCGCACCGTCGTCGACGTCGGCGCGAACCGTGGCCAGTTCGCACTCTTCGCCCGGCATGCCTTCCCCGCCGCGCGGATCGTCTCGCTGGAACCGCTCGCAGCGCCCGCGGCGCGGTTTCAGCGAGTCTTCGCCGACGAGCCACGCGTCACGCTGCACCACGCCGCGTTGGCCCCGGCGACCGGTGAGTCGACCATGCACGTCTCCGGACACGATGATTCGTCGTCGTTGCTGCCCATCACCGCCACCCAGCGGCAGCTCTTTCATGGCACCGGCGAGGTGAGCACCGAGACGGTCCGGATCGGCCCGCTGTCCGAATTTCTCGACGGCGGTTCCATCGACGAGCCGGCGTTGCTGAAGCTCGACGTTCAAGGCTACGAATTGGAGGCGTTGCGCGGCTGCGGCGAACTGCTCGACCGTTTCGCCTACGTCTGTGCGGAGGGCTCGTTCATCGAGCTGTACGAGGGGCAGGTGCTGGCCGACGAGCTCACTGGGTGGCTGCGCGAACGCGGCTTTGAGCTGGTCCGTAGCTATGGCGCCGTCAGCGATGAGGACGGTCGGCCAATCCAAACCGATATGCTGTTCAAGCGCGGCGCGGCGAGCTGATGCCGCGGCTCACCGGCCCCGCGCGCTCTGCGCCCAGATTTCGGTGAATCCCACCTGCGAGTCGGTCAAGCCGTGATCGGCGTAGGCCTCGAATGTCGCGAACGGTCCCGCCCAGTCCCCGATGCGGGGGTCGCGCACCCTCTGGTGTCGGCCGTCCGGCAGCTCGATGTCCGCCCGGTCGCCGTCGATGTCGATCCGTGCCTCATAGACCCGGGTGCCGTCCTGGTCGAGCGGCTCGCGAAAGCAGCCCGATCGCAGCGTCTGCAGTCCATTCGGTGTGGCACCCACCGGAGGCCAGACGCCGAAGCTCCACCTGTCGGGAGTAATGACCAGATGCACGGGCAGCGGCCAGGCCAGTGCCGTCTGGGAGACCAGCAGCGCCATCGCCCCCGGTGTCCCGCACCGGGCGGTGAACGTCCAGCGAGCGCCGATGGTCGTGATCGGTGCCCCCAGGTCCGCCGTTGTGTAGTAGCCGGCCGCCCGACAGCCGACGGTAGGCGCGTTCGTCAGTCTTCCGCCGACGACGCTCAGGTGCGTGGTGGGATCGTCGGGCGGGTCAGCTGTCGACAAGGCGGCGCCAGGACCGAAACGTGCCGGCGCCGGACCGTCCGCAAGTCCGCGGAAATCCAGCCGGGCCTGGGTCCGATGGCGGGACACAGGAATATGATCGCGCGGTGGTGACCGTTTCGCCAGGGAACCGCGCCTCTCGACTGGCGCCCTACGTTGCTTCCGGCGCGGCGGTCGGTGTTGCGGTCCGCGAAGTGTCCGCGTCGATGTGGCCGCTGCTGCCGCAGCGATGGGTCGCGATGCTGCTGTTCACCGCGGCAGCATCGTTCGCTCTGGGTTGGATGCTCGCCGTTCGGGCACAACCTCGCCTGCTGGCGACCGTGTGGGGCGGATCGGGGGCACTCTGCAGTATCAGCGTGATCACGACGCTGACGATCGGCACTGCTCCGATCTGGGGCTTGCCCTGCCTGGCGTTGATCCCGGTGAGCGCCGCTGCCGGCGTCGTGGTGGGGGCGTTCGTGAGCATCAGACATCGTCGACGGCCCCGGACGACAGACGAGCATTTCGGATGAATGCGCTGCCGCTCATGTGCGTCGGCGGCGCCGGCGCAGCAGTCTTGTTGTCGTTGTTCTATTTCCGGCGACCGTCGATGCGGCTGGTGATCGCCGGGAATTGTGGCGCCTGCGCGTTGGTGGCCGCCTTGACGGTCTATCCGCACTACTACCCCGTGTTGACGCCGGTGGCCGCCGGATTCCTCTCCACGGCGGCCCCTTTGACGTCGGTTTTCCAGCCCTGGCCGGCCATTGAAACCATGTCTGAGGCAATACGGTTCGCCGTCCGAGTTGGCCGGCTACTGGCGCTGAATCTGCTCTATGGCACAGCTTTCGCGATCGTCGGGTTTTTGAGCGTATTTCTCGTCGCTACGCCCGCACTGCGTTGACGGCGCCGCAAGACTCTTCCCCTCGTCGTTGTTTTCGCAGTCTCACGGCGCCATCTCGTGAGAAACTGGATGCTGGCAAATCCGGCTACATTCGGATGCCTGGCACAACCGGGGGCGCGGCGCCGACGATGAGATCAAAAACGATGGGCTCAAGGAACACACCGCTCATGATGCGGATGATCGTGGCGATCATCGTGACGGTGCTGGCGGCGTTGCTGTTGTATTTCGTTTTTCTGCACGGCTAGCGGGCCGATTCACGGCGAGGTGCAGCGCATGGGTCCTCACGCGAGATTGGGCCGCCGGGCACGTGTCTTGTCTGCTGTGATCGACCAAGCATTCTCCAGTGCCAGCAACGGGATCTTCACATTCGCCGTCGCTGTGGTATCTACGACGGAATCGTTCGGCGGGATCGTCCTGATGATCGCGGCTATCATCGCCATACTGGTGGCTCAGCGCGGCGCGCTGGGAACGCCGCTGTTGCTGAAATCCGATCAGACCACCGAGCGAATACGCCGGGAGGGGTCGTTCGCGTTGTCGGCCGGCTTGGCGATCGGTTGTGCAGCGCTCGGCGTGATGGTGGTCTTCGGACGCACCCTCGGCCTTCCCGCGGTCCTCCTGGCAGTCGCAACGCCAATCCTGTTGTGCCAAGACGTGTTAAGGTACGTCACCATCGCTGAAGGCCGACCCCACGTTGCGGCACTGTGGGACGGTGTCTGGTTCATCGGAACCGTGTTACTTCTCATCTCAGCCTGGCTGCGGGTCTCGACCGTGCCCGGCTTGGTCGGCGGATGGGCGGGCCTCGGCCTTATCGCCTTCGCCGGTATGGCAGCCAACCTTCGGGTGCTGCCTCGGATCGACGGCTTCTGGCGGTGGGCCAGAGCCGGTTGGCAACACCGCATCAGGTATGCCGCCGATGCTGGGCTCGAACAGACCACCGCCTTCCTCGTTCTTTCCATGGCGGCGGTTCTGGTGAGCCCCGGAGCCACGGCGGCGCTTCGTGGTGCAACGGTCCTGTTGTCGCCCATTGCGATATTGGCGTCGGCCCTGCAGCTAGTCGTGATCTCCGAAAGCACCCGCGCCTCCGCGCCGCCGCGGACCGTCTGGTTTGCCTCCTTGCGATTGTTGGCCGGCATTGCGGTGTTGGCGGTGCTGGCCGGCGTGGTGCTGTGTTCGTTGCCAGGCAGCGTAGGTTCGTATCTGTTGGGGCAGTCGTTCGAACCGGCCCAGCGGGTGCTTCCCATCGTGGTGATCGAGTATTGCGCAACTGCTGTTGCGTTCGCGGTGAGTGTCTTTCTCCGAACGTTCAACCGAAGCTCGGCAATCATGCGGTTCAAGATGGGGTACATGACCGCAACGCTGGTGGCCGCCGGTGGCGGCGCATTGTTGTTCCGCAGCGCAAGCGGCGTCGCTGTCGGCCTGGCTGTAGGAACTATTCTGGTGTCCTCGCTAGGGCTGGCATATTTCGCGCCGTGGGAAGCATATGAGCGGACGGCGTCAGTGGACGTCGCGGCGGCAGACCTTAATGAGTAGTCCACCGATCTGGCCGACATCCTGTCCACTCGAGGCCGTTGCGCGGGCGCTTGCACGACCCGCGCGACGAGGCGGTGGAGCTCTCACCGGCAAGCGCCCTTTCGTATCAGCACCGTCTAGAACGCGGCGGAATCCCGTGCTAGCCTAAGTGAAAGCTAGACGGCATCCTCTACCCGAGGAACGGCATTTATGGGCATTGTTCCGTATGAAAAACAGACTGTCGACAACCCGAACCCGATTGCGCGGTTCGCCCATCGCACACGCCTCAAGAAGTCGAAACGCCTCGTCCTGCCGTTCTTGGGCGAATCCGCTGTCCTACTGGACTACGGCTGCGGCCAAGGTTGGTTTCTGTCTGATATGGCTTCCGCTATCGATGGGCAAAAGCGCGGAGTAGCACTTCTGGGATACGACCCGTACATGAGCGCCCAGTACGATGATTACCGCGTGGTCTCGGATCCGACTGCGATTGCGGCACAGTCGGTCACGATTCTCACGTGCTTGGAAGTCTGTGAGCATCTTACGGATTCGGAGACACAGGAGTTCATAGCGTTCGCGCGTCGGGTACTGGTGCCGCGCGGCATTCTCCTAGTGTCCGTTCCAATAATGACGGGGCCTGCTGTGCTGCTTAAGGAGCTGAGCCGAAGCATTCTCTTCCGTCGCCGCTCGGATATGACCGCGGCGGAGTTGTTCAAAGCGGGGTTCCTTGGTATCCCAGCCCGACGTGCCGACGATGTCAAGACGTCTCACCGCGGATTCGACTGGCGCGTAACGCAACGAACTCTGCAGGCCCACTTCCGCAGCTTGGGTATCCAGTATTCGCCTTTACCGTTCAAAGGTTCCTACGGGCAGAGCCAAGTCTTGATGACATTCGAGAATCGCTGATTGCCCCCACGCCCGATCGCAGTGCGTAGTCACCGCCCCACTATAAACGGCCGGTCAGCTACCGCCTTCTCCGGTTTTTCGCGTCAAGGCTAACTTTCGCCCTACCGCCCCCTCGGGAGAGGCTTCATTGCCGACTAAGGCGGCTATCGTTCTTGCGTCCTGGCCGGAACCCTAAGCCGTGTTGGTCGAATCGCTACTGCCGCATGCGGAATGGAGCCGATCGAGAACGAACAGGCTTGGGTTTCCCTGCATCGTCCGCGCCGGAAGGACGTTGAGGATATTAGCCAGTATCGATGGAGCCACATCCAGGACATCGACCTTCCTGCGCGACGGATCCGGCGAGATGCCAGCGCCATAGGCGAGCAGGATGCCCTCCGGGATGTGATACGCGGTGTTGCCTCCGCCAAGTCTTTGGCGGACAGCCAACCCAAGGTCTGCCGGCGTCCCGGTCGCTTCACTGCAAGCGCCCAGCGGGCGATAACGCAACCGGGTGTCTCGACCCGATTCCACGCCGAAATTGACCAGAAACGTTACGCTTTTCCCCTCCCACCGACACGGGAATGCGGCGGAGTCGAACAGTGACTGACCGTCGGTTGTCATGACCGACTGCAGCGGCGCTATCGCCTCTCGCGCTGCTGCCTTGTCGGCGAAGACCAGTGATATGCCGGGGTACATCGCCGAGCCCAACTCGGCCGATTTCAAACCGAGTCGCGATAGCAGCTGCGAGGGGTTCTCGAGAACAAACAGGTCCCGGTCGGTGAATCCCGTCGGTATCGGGCCCTGGCCCATGCTCGCCGCAATCACCAACACCGATGCCGGATTGTCGGCCAGGTGCTTTCGGATGCGACCCAACTGCCGATCGGTGTAATCCATCGCGGTCATGATGAAGCCGCCGTACACCTCATCGGCCACGTATTCGTAGGCGTAGTCCGACATGGCGTCACCCCAGTAGCGGTGCATCATTCCGGCCACGTGGTTGGTGAAGAAGATGCTGAGCCGCGGCCGGCATGTCTGGTGCAGACGCCAGTACAAGTCGAAGGTGGGCAGAGCCTGGAGGGCCGATCGTGAGGCCTTGTAGCGGCTATCACGCTTCTCATTGGCGAGGTGGGCCACGAGCGTATAGGCCGACCGCGGTGTGAGTCCGCGTCGAACAAGGTCAATCCCCTCAGCAAGTAGTGCCGTCGGTTTCAGTGGCATGTCCGATGAGAAACCCTGCTCGCAGGTCATCGCCAAGTTGAATCGTTGAAATTTCTCCAATGCCGGGGGATAAGTCTTGCTGTCTTGACTGAAGGTGTCGGGGATGTAGAAACCACCACTTCGGAACTGCCGCGCCGGCCAACTCTGCATCGGTCCGAAGATTCCCACGCGCAGCCCTGCTCGGTCTGCGACGTCCCAGATCGGGTCACCGCGAAACGTGGCAGGGTCTTGGCCCAGGTCGAACGAGTTGTGGTCATACGTCGACGTGTGCAAGGTGGGCCAGGTCCGCCACGGAGTCAGGTGTACTGCATCGTCGTGATAGGTGGTCATGGATTCGCCTCCGCGGACCAACGCGGCCAGGTGAGAATTGGGGCGCCGCTCGATGTAGTAGTCGACTACCCGCCACGGAACCTCATTGAGCTCGTAGAGGATGACATCCCTCCCCAGCTCCCCGAGCGATTCCTTCGCGTTGGTCATCATGGCTCCCTCCGCAGGCCAGGATCAGATCTGGGGTTTCACGGAAAACGCTGCGCTAGGCCGCTGCGGCGCAATCGCGGTGGGTGCGACCGCACCCGGGCCGCCTGAGCCGTTCTGCCGGAAATGCGTGGCGCATTCGCCGTTGCTCCGCCACCACTCCTGCCCGGCCGCGGGCAAGCTGTCGATCGGGTCGTAGTACGGGTAGACCTGATTGAAGGCATCGACATCGATGGCATCCAGACCGGTGCGGTAGTTCTTGCTCCAGTACGAGATGCCCAGCGTCCGGTCGTATTCCACCACCTGGTGGACCCACCGTTTGCCGACGTAGGGCACATCGCATACCAGCCGCGGCGTCGCGAAGCCCGGCAGATAACCCATGATCGCCGACTGCAGTTGTTGCGCATCTCCCAGTGCGATCCGCCAGTGTTCGGCGTTGGGGATCATGTCGCACATGTAGAAGTAGTACGGCAGGATGTTCGCTTCGCCCTGCAGCGCAAAGCACAGGTCCAGCAGGTCGTCGGCGGTGGTGTTCACCCCGCGCAACAACACTCCCTGGTTGCGCACGTCTCGCAGCCCGGCGTCGAGCAGTGCTCGCGTCGCTTCCGCGACCAGCGGCGTCACCGACTGCACATGGTTGATGTGGGTGTGCATCGCCAGGTTGACTCCGCGGTCGGCCGCAACGCGCGCCGTGCGGGCGACTCCTTCGAGCACCTTGGCCTGCAGCCAGTGCTGCGGCAGCCCGGCCAGCGCTTTGGTCGCCAGCCGGATGTCACGGATAGTGTCGATGTCGAGCAACTGCATGAGAAACGATTCCAGCCGGGGCCAGGGAATGTTCGCGACGTCCCCGCCGGACACCACCACGTCCCGGACGGTCGGTGTCGCGCGCAAGTAGTCCAACATCCGGCCTTGCCGGTCATCAGGGCGCAGGCCCAGCCTGGCTTTGCTGACCGTCGGCGTGGAGTTGCCGACCAGATCCATCCGCGTGCAGTGCCCGCAGTATTGCGTACAGGTTGCCACCAGTTCCGCGAGTACCTTGGTCGGATAGCGATGAGTCAAGCCCTCCACTACCCACATCTCGCTCTCGTGCAACGAGTCTCGTTGGGCGTAGGGATGCGATCCCCACTCCACGTCACGATCGCTGAACAGCGGCAACATGTAACGCCGAATCGGATCGGCGTAGAACGCATCGGTGAGCCCGCCGCCTTCGGGCACGCAGTGCGGGGCAATGGTGTTCAGCATCTGCGGCGGCAGCAGCATCGACATGGTGGCGCGCCGCTGCTGATCGGCGGCCAGGTCGGCATAGAAGCATTCCTCGAGCAGGTCACCCGTCACCATACGCAGCTCTTTGATGTTCTTCACCGAGTGCGCCCGTTGCCACTGCGCATCGCGCCACTGCGCCTCGGTGACTTTCGCCCAGCCGGGGAAACGGCACCAATCCGGCTCGGACAAGCGTTTGCGCACATAGTTATACGGCTGATCGGTGGCGGGCATGAATTCGGCAGGAACCGATTCTTCGAGCGCGGTCATCGGGCCACGACCTCTGGCGGCGCGGTCGACGGTTCGGCCGCGTGAATCAGTTCGGCGGCCACCCGCCGCCCCGACCTGATGGCCCCCTCCATCAGACCGAAGAACTCCAAGCTGGTTTCGGTTCCCGCCCAGTGGACTCGGCCATGCGGTGTGGTCAGGGCCGGGCCGAGGCGCAGCCAGTCGCCGAGACCGAAAAGGGCGGCATATCCTCCCTTGCTGTACTTCTCGGCCGGCCAGTCGGTGACGGTGCATCGAGTCGGCGCCGGCAGCTGTGGAAAAAGACGGTGCACGTGCGCGACTGCAGCGTCACGTTGCTTGGCTGACGACAATTCGCCGAACAACGAGGTCGCGGCGCCGGTCACAAAGCCGGTGAGCACCCCGGCGGAGTCGTCTGGCGGGGAATCGTCGACGGTCGACAGCAGCGGCCCATTGGTACTCAGCGACCATCCGGACAATCCGTGCTTGCGCCATAGCGGAGCCGGAAAAGTCAGGTGCACCTTCGTCGCGCAACCGGGGCGGGTCGCCTCCGTCGCGCGCGGCGTCCGCAGGGCCGGCCGGAACTCGATGCGTTGCGCCAACAGTGGCGGGACTGCGACCACCACCCGATCAGCTCGATAATCCTGTCGGGCGCGGTCAGCCGCCGAAACGCACCGCACCACGGCACCGTCGGCATTTTGGCTGATCGCATACACCGGATGCTCCAGTAGTACTCGGTGACCGAGCCGCTGGCTGAGCGCCGCGCACAGCCGATGAGCGCCGCCGTCGATCCGCCATTGCTGGGCGCCGCCCTCGAAGGCGTTGAGATAGCGGATTCCACCGCCGGAACGCAAGTAGAAGGCCATGTGTAATGCGGAGATCACGGATGGGTCAGCCGCCATCATCTCGCCGATGAACAGTGGAAAGAAGGTGCGCGCATCCGGATGCACACCCTGATCGTCCATCCAGTCACCGGCAGTGATCTGGTCGAGGTATTCGGCTCGTGGGCTCCGCCATGGCGCCTCGGCGTCGATTTGGCCGACGAGTTCCTCGAGCCGGTCGAACAACTTGCCGAGCGCGACGCCGCGCAGCGGGGGCATCCGATTCGCAGAGGTCGTGCGGTTGTCGAACATCAGGAAGGTGCTGTCTCCGGCCATCCCGGTGGGGACCAGACCGAGTCGGTGTTTGCGCAGCAGCGCAAGCAGTTCGGTGTGCCGAACACCCAGGTACGCGGCGCCAGCATCGGCGACGACGGTGTCGGCCACCGGAACTCCGTGTGTCCGGCCGCCTACCCGATCACGCGCCTCCAAAACGGTGACCTCCGCCCCGGCCGCGACCAGTTCGACCGCTGCGGTCAGCCCGGCCAGACCGGCGCCCACCACGACAACCCGCGAAGCTGCCCCGTTCATCGCGTCGCCCCTGCGACTTTCGCAAAAAGTCCGTCCGCGCAGGGATCATCGACGAAGTCCTCAAACATCAGTTCTGTCCCGAATTCCCGGGCGATCGCGCTGAGCACCCGGGTGGCCAGCAGTGAATCGCCCCCGAGTTCAAAGAAGTCGGAATCGGTATCCACTTCCGCGGTATCGAGAATGCGGCGGAAGACCTGGACGATGAAATCAGCGCTCATCGACGTACTCCTCTACTTTGGGTATCGGTTGCAGCCTGTCGTGTCGCTGCCCGATCGATCTTTCCGCTGCTCGTATAGGACAGGGCAGCAACGAATTGCACTCGACTTGGTACGAATTGCGCGGGCAGGCGCTCACGCAGATGTCGCTTCAACTCGGCCGACGTAGTATCGGATGCCGCGACCACGTACGCACACAACGTCATGTGCCCGAGCCTCCGCTCTCCGACCACGACCGCACCCGTGACCGCAGGATGGGTTTGTAGTTGCGCTTCCACCTCAGCCGGATGGACCCGCACGCCAAGCACTTTCACCTGGTCGTCGATGCGCCCCCGCGGATACAGCAAGCCGGCATCGCGGCGAACGACTATGTCACCGGTGTGAAACCATCGGGTCGGCCCGAAGCCGTAGTCAGCAACCGGAAAGCCGATCGCGGTGAGCTCCGGCAAGCCGAGATATCCGGTGGCCAGGTTGGGTCCCGCCACCAGCAACTCACCCTCGTCACTGACGTGATCGCGCACATGCGCCAAGGGACGCCCCAGCGGTACCTCGCCCTCGTGATCCGCGACACCCCGTTCGGTGCCCGGGCCACTCAGCCGGACCGCGTGCGTCACCATCGTCGTCTCGGTGCACCCGTAAGTGTTGAGCAGCATCACCTGTCCCTTGTCGAGATTCCGCCACTGCCGCAGCCGGGTTGGATCGACCCGCTCGCCACCGATCACCACAAGCCGGACACAGTCGGGCAAGGTCTCGCGTTCCTCGTGCAAGAAGAGCACCAGTTCGTGCCAGAACGCCGTCGGCAAATCGAGGACCGTGATGCCGCGCGCCGCCACCATGCGGACGAAACGCGGGAATGAGCCCGAGTGTGCCGCGTCGTCGAAAACGACTGCGGCGCCGGCGGTCAGTGCCGGCAACATCTCTTCCAGGCAGGTGTCCCAGCCCAGCGAGGCGAATTGGAGCACCCGGTCGTTGGGGGTGAGCGCGAATAACCGCCGCAGCATGCGCACCGTGACTGCCAGTGCGTGCTGGGAGATCACCACCGGTTTCGGCGCCCCGGTAGAGCCCGAGGTGCACAGTATGTATGCAGGATGGTCCTGCTCCCACGAAAGGTCCCCCCGGGCGACCGGGGTCTCGTCAAGGTCTTGGAGCCGCAGGTTGGTCACCCCGCAGTGTTCGGGGGCCAGCGTCACGAGACGGTCGACCCCGAGTGCCGCGGCGAGCGCCATCTTCCGCCCGGCGGGCAGAGCCGCGTCGATCGGGCAGTAGGTTTCGCCGGACTGCAGCATCGCGAGCAGGTGCTCCGCCACGGTGGGTGTCGGCGAGACCAGCGCGCCGATCAGAGCGTCCGGCCGTTCCGCGGCGGATCGACGCCGCCGGTAGCGCGACGCGGTACGGCAGACCCGTGCCGCAAGTTCTCGATAGGTGATAGCCCTCCCGTTGTGCACGATGGCCGGGAGGTCAGCCGCATGTCGCGCCGCGGCGGCGAAGTCGGCCATCACCTCGCCGACCCCGGCGGTGTCCGCGAAGGCGATGTCGGCGTCGGAGAAGATGGTGTGTGTCATGGCTTCCTCGTCGTTCTCGTAGGCATCGGCCGCTGGCCGACCGGAATACGCTGCTACCACCTCAGGCCTCCTCGACCGGAACTGGGGCTTCGCGCCGACGGCGGGTAGATACGGCGCCGAAGACCAGGGACACGTTGTGCCCGCCGAAGGCGAACGAGTTGGACATCGCGATCTCAACGGACTTCGCGACCGCGTGGTCGCGAAGGTGGTTGAGATCGCACCGGCTGTCCGGCGCGTCCAGATTCATCGTCGGCGGGAGTTGCTCGCGCGCCAATGCGAGCACGGTTGCGGCTGCCTCGACCACGCCGGCCCCGCCCAGGAGATGCCCTGTGACGCCTTTCGTCGAACTCACCATTGGCTGGCGTTCGCCGAAGACCGCGCGGATGGCCTTTGCCTCAGTGACATCACCGATTCGGGTACTGGTGCCGTGGGCATTCAGATAGCCGATCTCGGCGGGTACGACACCCGCGTTGCGCAACGCGAGGCGCATGCTGTCGGCGATGCCACTGGCATCCGGTCGCGGAATTGCCAGATGGTAGCCATCGCTTGTGGCGCCACAGCCGATCAGATCGGCGTATCCGCTGCCGCCGCGCGCATCGGCGAGATCGCCACGTTCGATCACCAGTACGCCGCCGCCTTCGGCCGTCACGAAGCCGTTACGGTCGGTGTCGAACGGCCTGCTCGCGGCGGCCGGTTCGGCCCATCCGGTGGCGAGTGCGCCGGCGTTGCGAAACCCGGCCAGGCCGGTGGGCCCCAGTGGGCCTTCGGTGCCACCGCAGATCACCACGTCGGCGTCCCGCGCACGGATCATCCGTAACGCCTCGGCAATCGCGTGCGCGCTGGCCGTACATGCCGAAGCGATCGCGAAGCTCGGTCCGCGGATACCGTGTTTGATGGCGATGCGGGCCGCCGCCATGTTCGGCAGAAATCCGTTGAACAGGTGGCGGTCCACCGCGTCGAACCCGCGGTTGTGCTGCATGATCGCCTGCCGTTCGAACGTTTCCATGCCGCCGGTGGCCGAGGCTATGACCGCTGCGACCCGCAACGGGTCGACATCGACACCGATCCTGATGCCGGAATCTGCGATCGCATCATCGGCAGCAGCCAATGCGGTCACCGAGAAGCGGTCTGCCACAACCGCATCGTTGTCGGGAAGCACATTGAAGGCGTCGATCTGCGGGGCGATACCGACCGCGTCGACCAAGCCTGCCGCGAAGTGCCCCGCTGGTGGGCGTACCAGGCCGGAGGTCGGAGCGCACAATGCAGCGAAGAAGTCATCGATTCCGCGACCGACCGGTGTGACAAGGCCGATCCCGGTTACCACCGCTTGCGGGAACGCATTTCGACGCATGGCCCACCTTTCCGTCCGGTGTTCGCTTTCAGCGGCAGAATCGTTGTTGGGATGACTTATTGCGGGATCAATATGCGCCGTTCGCGCCGCAGACCGCCCCGATCGTTTTCGCGGCGATCACCAAGTCGTTGAGCATCGACCAGTTCTCCACATAAGACAGGTCCAACCGCACCGAGTCGTCCCAGCACAGATCAGATCGGCCGCTGACCTGCCACAGTCCGGTGATGCCCGGACGCACGAGCAGCCGACGACGGACCCTATGGTCGTAAGTCTCAACTTCACATCGCAGTGGCGGCCGGGGGCCGACCACACTCATTTCGCCACGAAGGACGTTGATGAACTGCGGGAGTTCATCGATGCTGTACCTACGCAGAACCTTTCCCGCTCTGGTGATTCTGGGATCCTCGCGAGCCTTGAACAGCACCCCGCCGACGCTGTCGTTGAGACTGGCCACCTCCGTCAGCCTGCGGTCGGCACCGTCGACCATAGTGCGGAATTTGATCATGCGGAACGGCACGCCATCGAGGCCGATGCGTTCCGCCCGATAGAGCACCGGTCCCGGGCTGGTCGCCTTCACCGCCAGCGCGGCAACCACCATGACGGGCGATGCCGCCAGCAGCGCCGCCAGTGAAAAGCAGACGTCAAACGCCCGCTTCTGAAAGCGCTTGGCTCCGTGGTATTTCGGCTTGTCCACGTGAATCAGCGGCAAGTCGGCCACCGGCCGCACGGTAAGTCGCGGACCTGCGACATCGACGATGCCCGGAGAGACGACGAGATCAACGCCGAGTTTCTCCAATTGCCATGACAGATCGCGGATTCCCTCCGGCCCCAACTCCCCTGACGAGGTCAATGCGACCGTGTCAGCCTGCGATGCCGTGATGGCGGATCGGATGTCGGCCTCGTAGGGGAATACCCGCAGCGGACCGAGTCCGGGAACGATAAGCGTGAAGTCTTCGTCCTGGGGAACTCCGGGGGTACAGACACCGACCACGGTGTAACCGTCAGCCGGATGCCGTGCCAGCGACTGCGCAAGGTCTGTGACCGATTCAGCCCCGCCGACGGCCAGCACGGCAGTCATGAATCGGCCGTTGCGGCGCTGCCCTGCGATATACCTCCGGGCCAGGTGGCGATTTACCGAAAGTGCGAGTAGTCCGAGCGGAAACGCGACCGCAAGATAGCCGCGAGCGATGTCGAGTTTGAACAGTGTCGAGACGACGGCGATGGCTCCGAACAGTGACAACGTCGCCGTCCACACCCGACGGAACTCCTCGGGGCCGGCCCCGATCACTTGATGTGCACGGGTGTGATAAATCGTCAGCGCCAGCGCCCACATCGACCCGATCAGCACCGAGACGGCCAAGTAGGAAACCGACGTGTGCCCCGTCCACAGGCTGCCGCTCGTCATGTTGCCGAACCGCAGAATGTGCGCCGCCACCACAACAACACTCACGACGATGCCATCGGAGACCAGCAGCCAATTGCCGTACCGGTGCTGCCATCGTGCCCGAAGAGACAGCGTCGCGAAGTAGTCAAGGGGCTCGGTGCGCGACGAATCAAGTTCGGCCCCTCTGGGTTTGACTACCGACTGGGAGCGCAGCCGTTGATTCCAACCGCTCACCGCCGGACGCAGAACGGCGGATGCGACGTCCGGGTGCTCGACGGGCGGGTGGCGCCGAGGCGGAGCTTCAGCCCGCTGCAACAGCCCCTGAGTATCGGCCGCGCGGTAACCGGTCGTCACGGTCGGTCCCCCACTCCGACAACCCGTCCCCGCCGCGTGCCGCCGACCCGGCGGGATTCACCGAGCTCGGCAGCAGCGAGTCGGTAGCGAATCCCGGCCGATCCCGTCGGCACCCGGGCTTCTGCGGTTACGGCTGACAACACGGCCATCAGATGTCTCCGGGTTCGGCTCGGTGCCGCTAGGCCCAGCTGGACCCGACGGCCGCATCGGTGCTGGCCATGTTGTTGCCCGCGGTCTGAATCTTCTGGCCGTGGGCGTTGGCCTGCTCGTAGATGACCGCGAAGTTGCGTCCCAACTGGGTGATGAACTCCTGACAGGCCACCGAGCCTGCGCCGCCCCAGAAGTCTCCGGCGGCCAGCACGTCGTGCACGATCGCCTGATGCTCTGCCTCGAGAGAGGCCGACTGGGCACGCACCAGCGCACCATGAGCGTCGACGTCACCGAACTGATAGTTGATCGTCATAGCACTCGTCTCCCAATTACTTTCAGCTGCTCAATATCTGTTGCGAGGCAGTTTCCTGCTGCTCGTAGTTGTTGGCGTCGCGAACCAGGCCGTCCCGTACGCCGTGCAGCATGGTCACGATGTTGCGGAACGCGTTCTGCATCTGGCCCATCGTGTCGTAGGACGTGCGTTCGGCCAGGCCACCCCAGCCGCTGCCGGAGATGTTGGTCGATGACGCCCACATCCGGCGGGCCTCATCCTCGACGGTCTGGGCGTGCACATCGAACCGGCCCGCCATCGAACGCATCGCGTCCGGATCGGTCATAAAACGTGTTGGCATTTCATCTCCTTACCTTGCGGTTGTCTAAGTGACAGTTGGTTGTTGCGTCCGGCGGATCTGACCGCGCTGGAGCGCGCGGGGCTTTCCCGGCCCGTCATACGGTGGCCGGTTCGTCGCCGGTGATCGGCAAGTAGACGATCGCCGCCCGGTAGCCGGCGGGCGTGTGCCCGTTGAGCGAATACCCGTCGACAGTCGGGTAGCGGTATTTGGTGATCGGCGGGTCGGTCGATTCGGCGGCGTACCCGGCCGCGGCCGGCCGGGAGACCACCTTGAGGGGCGGGTCGTACTTGCTTGCGGCAGAGCCCAACCCGGCGACAGCTACCGGGCCACTTGAGCTTGCCGCCATCGCGGCGCGGGGTAACGCGCTCAGGAACATTGGGGCGCCGACCATTCCGACGCCGCCCATTTCGCCGGCCGACATCGCCATCGGAAGGGCCGCCGGAGCCAGTGCTTCCAACGGTGTCGCCGCGGCGACGGCCCAGGTCGGCGGCACCGACAATGCGCCGACCGAGGTTGCCGCGCCCACACTCGATGCCAGACCCGCCGACAGCGCCCCCCCGCCGGCCATTCCCCCCAGGGACCCCGCCGCCATGCCCGGCATGGCGGCAATACCCGGCAAGCCAGCGATGGGCGACAGGCCGGCGATCGGCGCGGCGGCTGACGCGCCCGCAGAGGTCAGAGCCATATTCATCGGGGTCGCCATGAGCGGCCCCAGTGCGTTGGCCCCCATGAACATGCCGAACAGCCCGGGGAGGAAGCCGTACTGAGAAGCCATGCTCTGCATGAGACTTGAGGGGTCGATCGAGCCGAAGAGGCCACCGCCGGTGGGCGTCGGCGTCGGCGTGGGCGTGGGCGTGGGCGTCGGTGTCGGCGCCGCGGCGAGGCCGGTCGGGGAGGTACCCGGTGATGCGAAGCTGTTCAGCAAAGAGGTGATCAGCTGCGATATGGATCCCTGCCCGGTCCCGGCCGAGGTCCCGGAGGCCTGTGCGGTCGCGGCAGCCTGGTTACCGACGCCGGCCGGGCTGGTCGTGGTCGGCGGCGGCGTGAACGGCGTCAGGGTCGATGCGGCCGCCGAGTCTCCAGCGTAGCCGTACATCGCGGTGGCGTCCTGAGCCCACATTTCCATGTAGTGCGCCTCGGTAATCATGATTGCCGGGGTGTTCTGGCCCAGGATGTTCGTCGCGATCAGGCTGGCCTGCAGAACGCGGTTGGCGGCGATCACCGGCGGTGGCACCGTCATCGCGAACGCCGCCGCATGGGCGGCCGCCGCTGCCTTCGCGTGCAGGCCCGTCTGCTCGGCTTGTGCGGCCGTGTCGTTTAGCCACGTCACATAGGGCGCAGCAGCGGCCGCCATTGTGGTCGACGAGGGTCCCACCCATGCCTCGCTGGTCAGATCGGATATCGCCGACGAGTAGGCGGCCGCCGCGGACTGCAACTCCGCGGCCAGCGAATCCCAGGAGGAGGCCGCCGCAAGCATCGGGCCAGACCCCGGACCGGCATACATGCGTCCGGAGTTGACTTCTGGTGGTAAAGCCGCGAAATCCATGGCCATGGCTACACCTGCTGCCTCTTTAGCCGGTCGCAACCGCGTTGGCGGCCTCAGTCACCGCATACGAACCGGCGCTGACGCCCAGCGTGTTCACGAACATCTCGTGGATTGCGGCGGCTTGGGCGCTCACCGCTTGATACATCTGCGCGTGAGCCGCAAACTGTGCCGCCGTCAGCGCGGATACTTCGTCGGCAGCCGCCGGCACCACCCCGGTGGTGGGGGCGGCCGCGGCCGCATTACTCGCCGTTACCGAAGAGCCGACAGCCTGGAGGGTGCTAGCTGTCAACGCCAACGTATCCGGCTGTGCAGTTACGAAGGACATGTGCTTCTCCTCACGCTTCCCATGGGCTTGATCGGCAGTTGCCGCCTCTGGGGCCGCACATCGCGCATACGGCGATCCCGCCCCAGCGACTGCGATCCGACAGCCGACAAACCGATTCGTTGCGTGAGGGCGATATTACGTACCTTTAGGATGCTGTCTAGAGTAGTCGATTACCTGAAGTCTCCCTCGCCGGTGACATGACGTCACGCCCGTCGAAGTAGCCCCCACCAGCGCATCACCCCTCCTGCCATGCGGTTCGCCCGGCGCAGGAGCCGCAGTGCCATCGCCGCGAGGGTCGCCGAGCGGCCACGAGCACACGTTCGATCAGCCTGAATTCCTTGCACCCAACAACCCGTAACATTCTAAGAGTATGATTTCTAGCCTGACGAGTTACCATGAGTATGTCCTCGGGAGGACGATGTGCGTGGATGGTCGAACAGCATCGTGGCGAATACTCCACCTGGGCGCCGGTCCGTGTCGCCAGCCGTAGCCCTCGAAACCGCCCGGTAGCGTTTCCGACCATGCAGGTGGCGAAGCCGGCGACTGCGAGGCCGCGCCGCGATCACTCTTCACCCGGGGCACCGCGTGAGGTTCGACCGTGACCGGTACGACCGACAAGCCGGCGGACGCGACGCGGTATGAGGTCCTGCGTGCCGCATCGCACCAGTTCGCGATGCGCGCATACCACCAAGTCGGCCTCGACGACATCTTGGCGGAAGCCGAATTGACCAAGGGGGCACTGTATTTCCACTTCCACTCCAAGCATGCCCTGGCCTTGGCGGTAATCACCGAGCAGATCGACAACTACATCGCGGTGATCGAGGACCTGGTCGCCCGCAGACTTTCTGGGCTTGAGACCCTCATCGACTCCTTCTACCTCATTGCCGTCGAGGACCTCACGGAAGATGCCGCCAGAGCGAGCCTGCATCTACTCGAGTCGGTCGGCCGATTCGAGGGCCTGCAGGTCCAGTTGTTCGGGCGCTGGATGGACTGGCTCGCGTCCATTGCCGCACGCGCGGCCACCGACGGCGACATCATTGAACAGTGCGACCCGCAAGACATCGCGCGCATGTTCGTGGCGTTGTACGCGGGCCTGCGCCAGACCGGCAATCTGGACAACCCGGAAGAGTTCCTCCTCGACCTGGAGAGAACCTGGATCGTCGTGTTGACCGGCATCATACGGCCGGATCGGACCGAGTATTTCCACCAATTCATCCGCCGACGCACTGCCCTGGCGATCAACAAGACCTCAGCTCCGCGCGATCCCAGTTAACAGGCCCGCCCACCGCTGGTCAGACTCGCCAACGACGCAGCAACCGAGGTGCGCCGCCGGTTACCTGTGCGAAGCGGGATCGCTTGGACGCCAAGAAGTCTCGGAATTGGCCCGCCGTCATCGTCTGGCTACCTTACGGGAACCTCTGTTGGACAAGTGATTTACGCCGCGGCGGAACGCAATCATCGACGGATTCGGCAGCGGCCAGATCCTGTCGGCGTGGATAGCCAAGGAAGAACTGCGCATGCTGCTCGCCGGCGCGCGCACCGGCCCCAGCGCCCCCAGTCTCGCCACCGCTGATCCGTTGTCAGAAAGCGGCTTTCACAACATATTCGTGGCCGCCGAACTCCTCACTTCCAACTGAGTGGCCCCAACATCTCACCAATTTGGCTGTTCCTCAGGATGATTCAATGAATCGGCGTCAAACGTCTGCACCAACTGGATGAAAGGAAATGACCGCTCCGGTCCGGGTTGCGGCCTCCGAGGGCGTCCTCCGGGCGGATCTCGATCCGCACGAGGTCAGCGAGTCGCTCATCGGCGAAACCTATGGTGCGCAAGTGGTTGGGCAAAAATTACGTCGGGCGACGACCTAATTGCACGGTAGGCAGATGCCGGGCATCGGGATTCGCTGACGCGCTCGAAAGGGAAACCGAAAACCATTGCGTCGAGCATGGGCGGTCCGGTAATTTGAGCAACGCTACCCAGGCCCCCGGTCGGCGTCGGATGTGCAGGGATGGCGGGGGCGGCCTTATGGTTCAATTTCTCACACACTGGCCCAAGGGGACTGCGCATCGAGCGCGGTGGCGGCGTACTCCTCCACTCATTGCCGGGCCCGCCCCGGTGGCGGGAGTAGTTGCTCAATATGCGTTGGAGTTGCCCCGGCTGACGACGCTCGATCCCACCGGATGGGTTCGGGGCCGACCGCACCAGATCAACCGCCGCAACGGCCAGCCTGGCTATGGGCGCGAGCGCTGGTATCGGCACAGCGGTAGGGGACTCCAGACGCCAGCGGAACGGCTGAAGGAGCTGCCGGCGCTGGTCCTGCTCGAGCGGATGCCGGTTCCCGCGCTTGCGGTCGACCGTGACGGCGCCATCTTCTTCGCGAACCCGGCATTCGCCGCGTTGCTCGGCTTCACTACCGAAGCGTTGATGTCGATGACACTGCCGGACCTCATTCCCGATGCACCGGCGGCCGATGCGATGACAAAGCTCGACGAATGCCATTCCCGCATCATTGGATTCACCCATGCGGACGGCTGGATCGTACGAACAAGAATGAGCAGATCGGTCCTATGGCCGGCCGACGATTCGGCCTTTTTGGCGACGCTCGACGATCTGACCGAGAGTCTGTGGACCAACGAGCCATAGCCGAACGCATAGCCGAACGGTGGTGGTCACAAATGCAGACCGAGCGGATTCCTTCCCCGCGGGCATTGGCGTCCTCGAACGTCGACCGGAGGATATCGGCGACCGCTTGGCAAGGCGGTCAAACAAATTCCTTTTCGGTAAAATCCGTTCCGGGGAGGGGGTGTGTATGACCTATTGCGAACGCCTGGCGCAGGCATTCGTCCGCTTGGCTGACACCATGGTCGCCGATTACGGCGCCGCTGAATTGGCGCAGCAACTCAGCGACAGTTCATTGTCATTGTTGCCGGTCGCGGCGGCCGGCATCATGCTCAGCGACACCACCGGCAGGCTGAATGTGGTGGCCGTCAGCGGCGAACAGAGCCGGCTTCTGGAGTCGTTGCAACGGGAGACTGACAACGGCCCATGGGCACATGCATTCCGCACGGGCGAGCCGTTCTTCGTCGACGATCTCACAGTGGAGCAATCGTGCCGGCAGGAATTCACCGCACTCAGTATCGAATGCGGCTTTCGCACGACGGCAGCACTGCCGCTCCGACTTCGTGACGAACGCATCGGCGTCCTGAACTTATTCGTCTCACAAGCGGGTCCTATGTCGGACACCGACATAGCGGTGGCTCAGGCTTTGGCGGACGTGGCGACCATCGGCCTGGTACAGCAACGGATTTTGATGCATTCGGAACTGATCAATCAACAGTTGCAGACAGCGCTGAACTCTCGAGTGGTCATCGAGCAGGCCAAGGGCGTTCTGGCCGAACGCGGCCATATCGACATCGGGCGGGCCTTCACACTCTTGCGCGCACATGCCCGCCGCACTAATCAGCGTCTGACCGAACTCGCTCACGCCGTGGTCGACGGCGCCGACACGGTCGCTATATTCGACCAGGCAATCTAACCTCGACGGGGTCAGGACCGCCGTCGCTCCCAGGACCGACCGCGCCTGCGACGCTTCCGCGGGAGCACACGGATACTGACACGCTGAGCGGCGCGTCGGCGAACACAGACTCACGGCGGACAGCCGGGGGAGGCTTGATGGGTAACCACGTCGAATCGGCGGTCCTGGTCTTGGCGGCCGGCGCCGGAACCCGGATGGTCTCCGACACCCCCAAGGTGCTGCACACCCTGGGCGGGCGCAGCATGCTGTCGCATTGCCTACGCGCGGCCGCCGGGATCAACCCCCGCCATCTCGTGGTGGTGCTGGGCCACGCTCACGAACGCATCGCCGGCCCGGTCGCCGAACTGGCGCAGGCCCTGGACTGCCGCATCGACATCGCCCGGCAAGACCAGCAGCTGGGCACCGGGCACGCGGTGCTGTGCGGCCTGTCGGCGCTGCCGGAGGACTTCGCGGGCACCGTCGTCGTCACCTCCGGCGACATACCGCTGCTGGACAGCGCCACTTTGGCGACGCTGGTCGACACCCACCGCAATGCCCCGGCCGCGGTCACCGTACTGACCACCACGATGGCCGACCCCACCGGTTACGGGCGAATTTTGCATACCCAAGACGGTGAGGTGACCGCGATCGTCGAACAGGCCGACGCCACCGAATCGCAGCGCGAGATCCGCGAGGTCAACGCCGGGGTGTACGCCTTCGACATCACGCCGCTGCGTTCAGCGCTGGGCCGGCTGGGCTCGGACAACGCCCAGCACGAGCTGTACCTGACCGACGTGATCGGCATCGTGCGCGGGGACGGCCAGGCAGTGCACGCCCGGCATGTCGACGACGCCGCCCTGGTCGCCGGCGTCAACGACCGGGTGCAGCTGGCCGCGTTGGCCGCCGAACTCAACCGCCGGCTCATCGCCGCCCATCAACGCGCCGGTGTCACGGTCGTCGACCCCGCCACGACCTGGATCGACGTGGAGGTGACCATCGGGCGTGACACCACCGTCGCACCCGGAACCCAGCTGCTCGGCACCACCAGGATCGGGGCGCACTGCGAGATCGGGCCGGACACCACCCTGACCGACGTCACGGTGGGCGACGGTGCCTCGGTGATCCGCAGCCACGCCGCCTCCTCCTCGATCGGAGCCGGGGCGGCGGTCGGACCGTTCAGCTATCTGCGGCCCGGTACCGCACTGGGCGCCGACGCCAAGCTGGGCGCGTTCGTCGAGACCAAGAACTCCACCATCGGCACCGGGACCAAGGTCCCGCACCTGACCTACGTCGGCGACGCCGACATCGGCGAGCACTCCAACATCGGCGCGTCCAGCGTGTTCGTCAACTACGACGGCCAGAACAAGCGGCGGACCACGGTCGGCTCGCACGTGCGCACCGGCTCGGACACCATGTTCGTCGCGCCGGTCAGCATCGGCGACGGCGCCTACACCGGCGCAGGCACCGTGGTGCGCGACGACGTGCCGCCGGGTGCGTTGGCGGTCTCGGCCGGCCCGCAGCGCAACATCGAGAACTGGGTGCAGCACAAGCGCCCCGGCAGCCCCGCCGCCGAGGCGGCCGAAAAGGCCCAGGCGAGCGGCGATGAACCGGATCGATCATCGTGAGGTTGGTCGCGTTGCGGCAACCCGAGGCGAAATCACACGTCGGGCTACGTACCATAAGGCCCGAGTTAACTCGACCATTTTCCCAGATCTCCAACGGCGGGGGCAGCGCGTGAGCCACGAGTGGACAGACAACCGCAAAAACCTGATGCTCTTCGCTGGTCGTTCGCACCCGGAGTTGGCTGATCAGGTCGCCAAAGAGCTGGACGTCCCGGTCACAGCGCAGACCGCCCGCGACTTTGCCAACGGCGAGATCTTCGTGCGCTTCGAGGAGTCGGTGCGCGGCTGCGACGCCTTCGTGCTGCAGTCCCATCCGGCGCCGCTGAACCAGTGGCTGATGGAACAGCTGATCATGATCGACGCACTCAAGCGGGGCAGCGCCAAGCGGATCACCGCGATCCTGCCGTTCTACCCCTATGCCCGCCAGGACAAGAAGCACCGGGGCCGCGAGCCGATCTCCGCTCGCCTGGTGGCCGACCTGCTCAAGACCGCCGGCGCCGACCGGATCGTCACGGTGGACCTGCACACCGACCAGATCCAGGGCTTTTTCGACGGCCCGGTCGACCACATGCGCGCCCAGCCGCTGCTGATCGGCTACATCAGGGAGAACTACAGCGACTCCGACATCGTGGTGGTCTCCCCCGACTCCGGCCGGGTGCGCATCGCCGAGAAGTGGGCGGACTCGCTGGGCGGGGTGCCGCTGGCTTTCATCCACAAGACCCGCGACCCGCTGGTGCCCAACCAGGTGAAGTCGAACCGCGTCGTCGGTGAGGTCGCCGGAAAGACCTGCGTGCTGATCGACGACATGATCGACACCGGCGGCACCATCGCGGCGGCGGTGAACCTGTTGCGCGAGGACGGCGCCAAGGACGTCGTCATCGCGGCCACCCACGGGGTGCTATCCGAGCCGGCCGCCGAGCGGCTGGCGGACTCCGGTGCCTGCGAGGTGATCGTCACCAACACCTTGCCGATCACCGCGGACAAGGTGTTCCCGCAGCTGACCGTGCTCTCGATCGCCCCGCTGCTGGCCAGTACCATCCGAGCGGTGTTCGAAAACGGCTCGGTCACCGGACTTTTCAACGGAGACGCCTGAATGACCGACGGGACCATCTACCACAACCCACGCTGCTCCACCTCGCGCAAGACGCTGGAACTGCTGCGCGACAACGGTATCGAGCCGACGATCGTGGAGTACCTGAAGAACCCTCCGTCGCGTGCGGAGCTGGCGGAGATGATCAGCGCCGCGGGCATCGGTGTGCGCGACGCGGTGCGCACCGGCGAGGCGGTGTACGCCGAACTGAACCTGGCTGATGCCTCCGACGACGAACTGCTCGACGCGATGGCCGCCCACCCCATTCTGATCCAGCGGCCGTTCGTCGTCACCGACAACGGAACCCGGCTGGCCCGCCCGATTGACGCGGTCCGCGAGATCCTGTGATCCGCCGGGCGGCCCTGGCGTGCACCGCAGCGCTGGCGTGCGCGGCACTGGCTGCAGCGGCGGCTGGTTGCGGCACCAAAACGCCGGACTACCAATCTATTTGGGATAACGGCAGCACCACCACCACGTCGGAGGAACCGCAGGCCCCGGTGACGGTCGGACGTTACCTGGAAGACCAGGGGGTAGCCGCCGAGGCGGTGGCCCCGAACGCACTGACCGACCTGACCGTGTCGATCCCGACGCCGCCGGGCTGGACCAAGAAGGAGAGCCCGACGTTGCCGAAGACCACACTGGTCATCGGCAAGGGCGAGACGTTTCCACGGGCGATCCTGAGCGCGGTCAAACTCGACGGCAACTTCGATTCGCACGAGGCCATCAAACATGGTGTGGTCGACGCCCAACTGTCGCCCAAGTTCCGGCTGCTGGACGCCTCCAACGAGGACTACCAGGGCTTCCCGTCGTCGATGGTGCAGGGCACCTACGAGATGAACGGTCAGCGCCTGCACAGCTGGTTCCGGATGGTGATGGCCACCGGCTCGGCACCGGCCGACCAGCGCTACCTGGTGCAGTTGGCGATCACCGGCCTCCACGACGAGGCGCCCAAACAGGCCGCCGACGTCGAGGCGATCATGAACGGGTTCACCGTCGCCGCGAAGTGACCCCCCACGGCGTCTGCGGCTGCTAACGTGCAGCGGGCCAGCTGAAAGGGAGTTCTGCCATGGCCCGTGCCCCCATCCGTTCGACAGTGCTGCGCTGTGGTGTCGGCGTGGCCGCACTCGCCGTAGGCCTGTTGGCACCGTCGGCGGCGATGGCCGACCCGCCGCCGGGCTGCACCGCCGCCGACCTCGCCGACGTGGCCGCCGGCGTCGCCGCGTCGACCTCCGGTTACCTGTTCGCCCATCCCGACGTCAACGCGTTCTACACTGGCCTGCACGACCGGCCCAGTAACGAGGTGCCCGACGCCGTCCGCGACTACTTCGACGGCAATGCGCAGGCACACGCCGACCTGCTCGGCATCCGCCGGCCGCTGGTCGATTTCCGCAGCCGCTGCGGACTGCCCGAGGCCGATTCCCCCCTCCTGGGGCAGTGATGCCCCGCCGGATCTGCGCCGCCGCAGCACTGGCATTGGGCGCGTTGCCGGGAGCCGCGGTGATCACGCCCGCCGGCACCGCTGCCGCCGACGTCTGCGTCGGTGTGGGCCGCCGCGTCCATGTCAGCACCTGCACCGACCTCACGCCGCCGCCGGCCTATTACGCCCCGCTGCCCGAGGACGTGCCGCCACCGCCGCCGCCCCCGCCGCAGACGTGCGTCGGCTACAACGGCCGCTGGATCGACACCAACAACTGCCACTGAGCCGTGCGACGGTCATTAAGGTTGCAGCCATGACCGCATGGACCGCCGCTGATCTCCCGTCGTTCTCCGGCCGCACCGTCATCGTCACCGGTGCCAACAGCGGACTGGGCGCCGTGACCGCCCGCGAGCTGGCCCGGGCGGGAGCCGGCGTCACTATGGCGGTCCGCGACACCGCCAAAGGTCAGGCCGCCGCGGCGGGCATGCCCGGTGATGTGACGGTGCGGGCTCTGGATCTGGCGGACCTGTCCTCAGTGCGGCGCTTCGCCGACGAGACGCCGGCCGTCGACGTGCTGATCAACAACGCCGGGATCATGGCGGTGCCCTACGCAACCACGGTCGACGGGTTCGAGAGCCAGATCGGCACCAACCATCTGGGCCACTTCGCGCTGACCAACCTGTTGTTGCCCAAGCTCACCGACCGGGTGGTGACGGTGTCGTCGTTCATGCACCAGATGGGCTACATCAGCCTTAAAGACCTGAATTGGGAGTCGCGGCGGTATTCGGCGTGGCTGGCCTACGGCCAATCCAAGCTGGCCAATCTGCTGTTCACCAGCGAGCTGCAGCACCGGCTGGTGGCGGCCGGCTCACCGCTGCTGGCGCTGGCCGCCCACCCCGGGTATTCGAGCACCAACCTGCAAGGCCACACCGGCAATCGGATCGGCGATGCGCTGATGCGCACGATCGGCAACGGCCTGTTGGCCACCAGCCCCGATTTCGGTGCGCGCCAGACCCTGTATGCGGCTTCGCAGGAGCTGTCCGGCAACACTTTCGTCGGGCCGCGTTTCGCCTTCCTCGGCCGCACCGGCTCGGTGGGCCGCAGCCTGCTCGCCAAGCGCGGCGCCACCGCCGCCGCGCTGTGGGAGCTGTCCGCCCAGCTCACCGGGGTGCAATTTCCGCTCTGAGGTGCTGGTGCGCTAGCCTGACCAGGCGTCACGGCGAGGGCGGCCAGTTCGGCCGCCGTTATCGGCGAGGACCTCCTAGGGTGGTTATCGCGATCTGGCCGTGCCCCTGCACGCCGTAGCAACCACAGGAGTAACGATGGCCAAGGCCCCGACCACCAACCAGCTCACCGTCGCGGTGCGTTCCGAGACCGGCAAGGGCGCATCTCGCCGGGCCCGCCGCGACGGCAAGGTCCCCGCGGTGCTCTACGGCCACGGCACCGAGCCGCAGCACCTGGAGCTGCCCGCCCACGACTACGCGGCCGTGCTGCGGAACTCCGGCACCAACGCGGTGCTCGTCCTCGACATCGACGGCAAGGAGCAGCTGGCGCTGACCAAGGCGCTGGACATCCACCCGATCCGTCGCACCATTCAGCACGCCGACCTGCTGGTGGTCAAGCGTGGCGAGAAGGTCATCGTCGAGGTCAACGTGGTGCTCGAGGGCGAATCGTTCCCCGGCACCCTGGTCACGTCGGATGCCACCGTGGTGGAGATCGAGGCCGAGGCGCTGTCGATTCCCGAGCAGCTGACCATCTCGATCGAGGGCGCCGAGGCCGGCACCCAGGTCACCGCCGGCGAGCTCGAGCTGCCCAAGGGCGTGAGCCTGATCTCGGACCCCGAGCTGCTGCTGGTCAACGTGGTCGAGCCCAAGGTTGTCGAGGAGCCGTCGGAGGAAGAGGCGGGTGCGGAAGCTGCCGCCGAAGGCGGCGCAGCCCCGGCCCCCGAGGCCGAGTAGACCGAGCACAGCGTGGCCGAGTCACCGCCGGTACTGGTGGTCGGCCTGGGCAACCCGGGGCCGAACTACGCCCGCACCCGGCACAACGTGGGCTTCATGGTCGTCGACCTGCTCGCCGAGCGGATCGGCTCGGGGTTCAAGCTGCACAAGCGCTCCGGTGCCGACGTGGCGACCGGGCGCCTGAGCGGACGTGCGGTGGTGCTGGCCCGTCCGCGCTGCTACATGAACGAATCGGGCCGCCAGGTGGGTCCGCTGGCCAAGTTCTACTCGGTGCCGCCGGCCGGCATGGTGGTGATCCACGACGATCTGGACCTGGACTTCGGCCGGATCCGGCTCAAGCAGGGCGGCGGCGAAGGCGGCCACAACGGGCTGCGTTCCATCGCAACGGTGTTGGGCAGCAAAGAATTTCAGCGCGTCCGCTGGGGAATCGGCCGGCCGCCCGGGCGCCAGGACCCGGCGGCGTTCGTGCTGCAGGCGTTCGGTTCCCGTGAGCGCGAGGAGGTGCCGACGATCTGCGAGCAGGCCGCCGACGCCACCGAGTTACTGATCGAATTGGGCTTGGAGCCGGCGCAGAACGTCGTGCACGCCTGGCCTTAGTTGCGCGACCAGTCCCCCGCAAGCGGGAGGTACCCCCAGCGAAGGCCCCTAAATCGCGACCGATTTAGGGGCCTTCGTGTCTGCTCGCGGCAAAAACTAGGTGACCAGGGCGACAGAGTTGGCCCGACGCAACTTGCCCGACGGGGTCTTGGGGATACTGCCCGGCCCCAGCACCACCACATTGCGGGGCCGCATGTCGACCTCGGTGACCACCTCGTGGGCCACCTGATGCTCGATCCGGCGCACCTCGGCGGGATCCTGCCAGGCGTTGGACTCCACCGCGACCGCGAACGTCTCGCGGGAGTGCCCGGCGTCCAGGCGCACCGCGACCGCGCAGCCCGGCCGCACGCCATCGACCCGGCCGGCGGCCCGCTCGATGTCGGTCGGGTAGATGTTGCGGCCGGCCATGATGATGACGTCCTTGACCCGGCCGCAGACCACGACGTGGCCGTCCTCCATCTGGTAGCCCAGGTCGCCGGTGTCGTACCAGCCGTGCTCGTCCTGTGCCGGCAGGAAGCCCGCCATGGTCAGATAACCCGGGGTCACCGGCTCGCCACGCAGCTGGATCACGCCGACCCCGCGCGGCGGCAACGAGGCGCCGTGCTCGTCGACGATCCGGATCTCGATGCCCTCCAGCAACGGTCCCAGTGAGGCCAGCCGCCGGGTGTTGCCCTTGGTGGCCGGCACCGCGCGGCGCAGGGCGGCCAGCAGATCGGCATCGACCTCGTCGACCACCAGTCCCGCTCCGCACTTGGAGAACGACACCGCCAGCACCGTCTCGGCCATCCCGTAGGCGGGCAGGATCGCCGCCGGGCTGAGCCCGAACGGCTTGCCGGCGTCGATCAGGTCCTCGACGTCGGCCGGCTCGACCGGTTCGGCGCCCGACAGCGCGAACCGCAGCGTCGACAGGTCGAACTGGCCCGGCGTGGCCTGCTTGCGCAGCCGCTTGGCGAACAGCGCGTAGGCGAAGTTCGGGGCCGCGGTCATGGTGCCCTTGTACTTGTCGATCAGCTTGGCCCACAGCAGCGTGTCGCGCAGGAAGTCCATCGGGGTGATCTTGACCAGCTCGGCACCGAAGTACATCGGCACCGTCAGGAAGCCGATCATGCCCATGTCGTGGAAGCACGGCAGCCAACTGACCATGACGTCCTTCTCGACGTCGTACTCGGCGCTGATGAACATCGCCTCGGCGTTGGAGTAGATGTTGCGGTGGGTGATCTGCACGGCCTTGGGCGAACCCGTCGATCCCGACGTCAACTGCATCAGCGCCAGGTCGTCCTCGCCGGCCTCCACCGGGTCGATCGGGTCGGCCACCAGCAGCTCGGCGACGGTCAGGACCTTCAGGCCCTTCTCCTGCAGCACCGGCATCGCGGCCAGGAACGGGTCAGAGATGATCACCGCCTTGGCGTCGATCATGTCGACGACGGTCATGGTGTCTTCGGCCCAGACCGCCAGGTCGGTGCGCGGGGTGGGCTGGTGCAGCATGGTCAGGCTGGCGGCGCGGATCCACACACCCTGCGCGGTGGGGGCGATTTCCACCGGGGCGCCGGCCAGCACCCCGACCGCATCGCCTGGCCCGACGCCGGCCGCGGCCAGTCCGCCGGCGATGCGGCGAGCGCGCTCGTGAACTTCGGCCCAGGTGTGCCGGACCGGCTCGTGCGGCTCACCGGTGACCATGCCCTTGGTGGATTCGCGTGCGCTGCGGAACATGTTGTCGGTAAACCTGCTCACGACGGCCTCCTAGCCGGCACCGGTACTTTGCCAACGGGCTGAAATTTCATGTTCCACCTGCTGGAGACCACTTCGCGAGAGGCGCGCGCACACAAATCGGTGGCGTTTGCATCTCGAAACCGTAATGGGCGGCCCACCAGATCGGCACGCCTCTGGTTGGCAGGGATGTCCTGGCCGCAACTAGTCACCGCGCTGTATCTTAAACTCCTCTTAATCGAGGGGCAAATCCTGGCCGGCATTGGGGCCGCCGTCACACTCCGGTCACCGACGACGGCACCACCCGGGCGCCGTAGACCGGGCCGCTGGCCACCCGTACCGCACGGCCCGCACCGAGCGCGGCCAGCTCGACGGCGACATCGGCCGCCGAGGCGCCCGAGGCGCACAGGAACGCGCACGTCGGCCCGGACCCGGTCACGATGCCCGCCAGCGCGCCGGCCTCCACGCCGGCACGCAGCGTGCGCCGCAACGCGGGATTGAGACTGACCGCAGCCGCCTGCAGGTCATTGCCGAGCAGCCCGGCCAGCTGCTGCGGATCGCCGGCGGCCAACGCCGCCAGCACCGGCTCGGAGTCGCCCAACTCCGGCAGGGTCCGCCCGGTGTCGCGCAGCCGGTCCAGCTCGGCGAAGACGGCGGGCGTGGACAGGCCGGCGTCGGCGAAGACCAGCACCCAGTGGAACGTCTCGCGGGTGAGCACCGTCGCCAGTTCTTCGCCGCGGCCGGTGCCCAGCGCGGTGCCGCCGTGCAGGGCGAACGGCACATCGCTGCCCAGCCGGGCGGCCACGGCGTGCAGGTCGCGGCGCGGCACGCCCAGCTCCCAGAGCACGTTCATCCCGACCAGCACTGCTGCGGCGTCGGCGCTGCCGCCGGCCATACCGCCGGCCACCGGGATGGATTTGTCGATGGTGATCGCGACATCGGGGGCCCGGCCGACGTGCTCGGCCATCAGCTCGGCGGCCTGCCAGGCCAGATTGCGCTCATCGGTGGGCAGCACGTCGGCGCCCTCGCCGGTGATCCGCAGCGAGAGCACGTCCGCGTCGCGCACGGTCACCTCGTCGACCAGCGAAACGGCGTGGAAAACCGTGGTCAGCTCGTGGTAGCCGTCATCGCGGCGGTCACCGACGGCCAGGTAGAGGTTGAGCTTGCCCGGCACCCGCACGGTGACCGACCCGGTCGGGGACCACTCGGTGGCGGCGTTTCCGTCGGATGCGGTCACGCCGATGAGACTAGCGGGTGCATACCTGCGGGCGGTTATCCGAACAGGTCGGCGAAGTCGGCCTGGATCGAGCTCAGCGCACTGCTCATCACCATGAACTCGAAGCCGGCCGCCATGGTGACCAGCCCGGTGCTGGCCGCCAGCGGCAGCCCGATCGCGTTGAGCAGGTCACCGGAGGCCAGCTCTTGGGCGAACAGCGTCCCGGCGTAGGCCGGCAGCGTGGTGAACAAGGAGTTGAGGATGTCGGCGGTCGGCAGCAGCGTGCTGTACAAGGTCGCGCTGGCACTGGTGAACGTGTTGACGATGTCGGTCAGGCTGGGCATGACGAACTCCGCGCCGCCCGTGTCGAAATTCCACAAGTCCGCCGCACTGCCCGACGAGAGGTTCTGCAGGTCGTCGGTGAAGTCGGTCCACCCCTGCTGCGCGCCGTTGACCAGGGCGGTGAACACGTCTTGAAGGCTGACGTCCGGAAACACCCCGAACGGGGTGGACACATCGGCCGGCCCCTGGGACCAGCCGTGCTCGATGTCCCCGTAACCGAGGTTGACCAGCACCCGCAGGCTCGGCTGCAGCAGGTCGGCGATCGCGTTGCCGAATCCGCTGCCACGCAACGGCTGCAGCAGCGGCAGGTCCTCGGTGGGGATCATGAAGTAGCGCGTGTTGCCGGCGTAGTCGTCGCTTACCGGCAGCTCGATGGCCGACGCCAGCTGGGCGTCGGTCAGCGTTGGGTAGGTGCCGTGCACGTACATGATGCCCATGAAGGCGTTGAGGTCGGATATGAAGTTCAGCGGGTACTTGGGGAAGTCGGCGAAGCCGTCGTACTCCTGGGTGTAAAACGCTGTCTCCCACGGGGTGTCGGCCGGGGTGCCGCCGCTGAAGGTGACGCCCAGGCTGGGCAGCGTCAGCTCCGGCAGGTTCGGGTTGATGCTGGTCAGGTCGAAGCGGGACAGCAGGCCGCCATCGGGGGTGCTGGGGCTGCCCAGCATCACGAAGGACAGTTGGTCGGCGCCCGGCCGCTGGTCCTCGGGCACGCTCAGCAGCTGCTTGATCTCCAGCGCGTTGATGACACCACTCTGCGAATAACCCAGCACGACAAGGTTATTGCCGGCGGCGGTCTCTTCCATGATCTTCTGGTGCAGGATCTCGACGCCCTGGTCCAGCGAGGTGTCCAGCGGCAGCGACTTCACGCCGGTGAGCGGGTACAGCCCCTCCGGGGTGAACAGCGGATTGGTGACGTCGACCGGGAACAGCGGCTGGCCGGCGAACTTGGGCGTCGCCGGGTCCAGGAACCGCTCGGTGAGGGCCGTCAGGTACTGCGGCGGCGGGACCGGCAGACCACTTCCGCCCATGATCCAGGACTCGGTGTCCAGCAAGGTTGCTTGGGCCACCACGGTTTTCGCGCTCGCGGCCGGCCCGGGCGCCACCGCGGGCGCTATCCCGAGTGCGAGCATGCCGGCGACGGCCAGCGGCACGGCGCCCAGCGTGCGCAGGTCAGGATGGGACAGCGTGGTCATGGCGAACCTCCCCAGGAAGACGACGGGATGATTATCACTCGGTAACAGCGAAATGTCATCCAGTTTTAGCTGTTCGATCATCTTTTTCTTAGTTTCATGCCATCGGTGCCCGATCGGCGTGCTTCGGGGCCCAAGCCGGTGCCCTCGCCATAATCTGGTGAACATGGGTGAAGCCGGCGGGGACTTCGGCGGCTACCTGATCGACCGGGAGGTCGGGCGCGGGGGGCACGCCACCGTGTATCGGGCTCATCATCCCGAGGACGACCCGGGCACGCCGGTGGCGCTGAAGATCCTCGACGAATTGCACCGCACCCCCGTGGAGCAGGCCCGGCTGGATCGCGAGTTCGAGTTCGCGCGCGTGCTGGACCACCCGAACGTCGTCAGGGTCTACCGCCACGGGCCGTGCTGGCTGGCGATGCAGTTCGTCGACGGCGGCAAGTCGACGGGCCTGCAGACGTTGCCGGATCAACTGGCCGCGCTGGCCCAGATCGCCGACGCCCTCGACTACGCCCACCACCGCGGCATCGTGCACTGCGACGTCAAACCCGCCAATATCCTGGTTCCCGCGGACTTCCCGGGTAGCGGGGCGGTGCTGACGGATTTCGGCTCGGCCCACGCCGTCGTCGAGGACGTCTGGTCACGGCCCCGCAGACCGGGCAGTCCCGAGGTCTCACTGCCCTACACCGCGCCAGAGATCCTGTGCGGCAAAGCCCCCTCGGCCGCCACCGACGAATATGCGTTGGCCTGCACCGCGGTCGAGTTACTCACCGGAGCGCCACCCTTCCCCGCCGACAACGCGCCCGAACTGGTGGATGCGCACCTACGGCGGCTGCCGCCGCCGGTCTCGGCGGCGTTCGGTCCGGCCGGCCGGGCCCTCGACGTGGTGGTGGAGCGGGCGATGGCGAAACTGCCAGCGCGGCGCTATGACTCCTGCACCGAGTTCGTCGGTCAGCTGTCCCGGGTGCTCGCTGAACCGCCGGGTTGATGCGGCGGTCCCAGCTTCGCCTCTCCTCCGTCGAGCCTCGCTGAACCGTCGGAAACCTGAAGCAGACGCACGAAATCGGCGATCGACAGGGTCTCACCGCGCCGCGCCGGGTCGATCCCGGCCGCCTCCAGGCGCTGGGCGGACTGCGCGCCCGATCCCGCCCACTCGGCCAACGCGTTGCGAATGGTCTTGCGGCGCTGGGCGAATGCGACATCGATCAACGTGAAGACCTGCCGGCGGAACGCGTCGTCGACCGGCCACGGCGCGGCGTCATACCGGTCGATGCGCACCAGTCCGGAGTTCACCCGCGGCACCGGCCAGAACACGCTCGGCGGCACCGTGCCGCACCGGCGCACCTCTCCGAAGAACCGCGCCTTGGCGCTGGGCACCCCGTAGTCCTTGCCGCCCGGCTCGGCGGCCAGCCGCTCGGCCACCTCCAACTGCACCATCACCATCACGGTGCGGATGGAGGCGAACTCGGCCAGCAGGTGCAACAGCGCCGGGACGGCGACGTTATAGGGCAGGTTCGCCACCACCGCGGTCGGTGCGGTGGCCAACTCGTCGCGGCGCAAGGTCAACACGTCGCGGCCCAGCACCGCCAGGCGGTCAGCGTCTGTGGGTGCGTGCTCGGCGACGGTTGCCGGCAGCCGCTGTGCCAGCACCGGATCCTTCTCGACGGCGATGACCGAGGGACCGCGCTCGAGCAGGGCCAGGGTCAGCGATCCGAGTCCGGGCCCGACTTCCAGAACGTGGTCGGCCGGGGTGATACCGGCACCGGCGACGATCCGGCGCACGGTGTTGGCGTCGTGAACGAAGTTCTGGCCCAGCGCTTTACGGGGCCGCAGGTCGAGTTCTGACGCCAGGGCTCTGATGTCGCCGGCCCCGAGCAGCCCGATGGTCAGCGTCTCCCGCTGCACACCGGCCATGCGCCCCAGCCCTGCCGCGCCTGGGTGACCTCGGCGATCGCGATCTGCTCCTCGCGGGTGGCCATGTCGGCGCGCGGGGCATACTTCAGCCCGCCGTTGGCGATCCAGGTGCCGTAGTCGAACTGCACCCCGCCGTAGAAGCCGTTGCCGGTGTTGATCGCCCAGTTGCCGTGCGACTCACAGCTGGCGATGCGGTCCCACGCCGCGCCGTACACCGACTCCGGCACCTCGGTGCCCGGCTTGGCGCCGACGCGCAGCACCGAGTCGCGGGCCGGAGCCACCACGGCGTTGGACACCGGCAGCCGGCCGGTCTCGGCGCCGTTGACGGTGGCCACCGAGTAGGTCACGTCCTGGGTACCCGGGGTGCCGGGGTCCTCCACGACCTGACGGCTGATGTTCATCTCCGGGTCTTCGACGCGCCGCGCCGTCGGCGGCAGCGGCACCCGCTCGGTGACGTGGGTGACGCGGATGCGGGTCACCTGAATCTCCATGCCCTCGGTGACCGGGGTCGAGGCCGCGGGGCTGACCTTGTCGGCCTGTTCCAGCGGGGTGCCGTCGGCGGCCAGCAGTTCGCTGACGTTGCGCGCGGCCAGGCGCACCGTGCGCACCACACCGCCGTCGTCGATCCGGACGTTCTTGGCGCTGAGCACCGGCAGCGCCATGCCCGCCAGCGGCACGCGGCTGCCGCGCGAGGCCGCGGCCGGTGCGGTGTCGGTCATCGACAGTTGCGCCAGCGCCTCGTCGACGGACAACGCCGTCGTCCAGACCTGCTGGGGCTCGCGGCCGTCCAGGGATAGCTGCAGCGGCCGGCTGCGCCGCACCACGATGGTGTCGGCGTTCTGCACCCGGGCGTCGCGCGCCGGGGTCACGTCGTCACGCTCGCCCAGGTCGAACCCGTTCTCGGCGACGACGTCGATCACCCGCGACCGCATCGTGGTCACGGTCACCGGGGTGCCGTCGACGTCCAGCATGACGGTCTTGGTACTGGCGACTGCGAAGCCGCCGGCGAAGGTCAGCACCAGCAAGAGCGCGCCGACCAGCATCCGCAGCATCGGCGAGGGCGCCTGATGCAGCCTGGTCAAAGTGTTCAAGGAACAAAAACCTCACGACGCTGAAGACATGGCAAAGGGGCCCTTGCGGTGCCCCGATTTATAACGAGACGGTAACGAACCCACCTGCGTCGGAGCAACCGAATGTGACCTGCACGACGTTTCAGCGCAAGTCGTACACCCGACGGGCGTTGCGGTTCGTAGCCTGCGCCAGTTCAGCTGCCGACACTCCCAGCAGCTCAGCCAGCGCCCGGACAGTGTATGGCAGACAGTAGGGCTCATTGGGCGCGCCACGGTAGGGGTGCGGGGTCAAAAACGGCGCATCGGTCTCCACCAGCAGCTGCTCTGCCGGGATCGACGGCACCGCTTCGCGCAGGTCACGGGCGTTTTTAAAGCTGACCGTGCCGGACAGGCTCAGCATCCAGCCGGCCTGGACGCAAGTGTGAGCCATCTCCGGACCGGACGAGAAACAGTGGAAGATCACCGTCTCGGGTGCGCCCTCGGCGCGCAAGACGTCCAGCACCGCGGCGTCGGCGTCGCGATTGTGGATCATCAGCGGTTTGCCGGTGCGTTTGGCCAGGTCGATGTGCCAGGCGAAGGCCTCTTTCTGCGTCGCGGGATCGGCGCAGCCCTGCAGGCGGCCGGGCCAGTACAGGTCCATGCCGGTCTCGCCGATCGCCACCACCCGCGGGTGGGCGGCCAGCGCCTCGATCTCGACGCGAGCGGCGTCGGTGAGCGTGTTGGCACGGGTGGGGTGCAGCGCCACGGCGGCGTAGACCCGCTCGTCGGCGTCGGCGGCCCGGGTCGCCCAGCGCGCCGAGTCCAGGTCGTCGGCGACGGTCACCGCCGCCTGCACGCCGGCCGCGGCGGCGCGGTCCATGATCGCGCGCAGGCCGGCGTCATCGTCGGCGCCGCACGCATCCAGGTGGGTATGCGCGTCGACCAGCGGACTCAGCGGCTCCGGCGCGGGCGGCGCTTGGCGTTCGGCTGACCGTTTGGAGCTCACCAGCACACCATAAGGTGGGGCGTGATGAAGCCCTTCTACGTCACCACCGCGATCACCTACCCCAACGGTGACCCGCACATCGGCCACGCCTACGAGTACATCGCCACCGACGCGATCGCCCGGTTCCACCGGCTCGACGGCTTCGACGTGCGGTATCTGACCGGAACCGACGAGCACGGGCTGAAGATGGCCGAGACCGCCGAGGCCGAAGGGATCCCGACGGCGGAGCTGGCACGGCGCAACTCCGACGTGTTTCAGCGCCTGCAGCGCAAGCTCAACATCTCCTTCGACCGGTTCATCCGCACCACCGACCCCGATCACCTGGAGGCGTCCAAGGCGATCTGGCAGCGCATGGTCGATGCCGGCGACATCTATTTGGACACCTACAGCGGCTGGTACTCGGTGCGCGACGAGCGGTTCTTCACCGAGGGCGAGACCCGGGAGGCTGACGACGGCGTGCGGGTGGCGGCCGAGACCGGGGCGCCGCTGACCTGGACCGAGGAGCAGACCTACTTCTTCCGGCTGTCGGCCTACACCGAGCGGCTGCTGGCCCACTACGAGGCCAACCCGGGGTTCATCGCTCCGGAGGTGCGCCGCAACGAGGTGGTCAGCTTCGTCTCCGGCGGGCTGCGCGACCTGTCGATCTCGCGGACCTCGTTCGACTGGGGTGTGCCAGTGCCCGGCCACCCCGATCACGTGATGTACGTCTGGGTGGACGCCCTGACCAACTATCTGACCGGGGTCGGCTACCCCGACACCGACTCCGAGTCCTTCCGCCGATACTGGCCGGCCGATCTGCACATGATCGGCAAGGACATCATCCGGTTCCACACCGTGTACTGGCCGGCGTTTCTGATGTCGGCCGGGATCGAGCTGCCGCGCAAGGTTTTCGCGCACGGTTTCCTGCTCAACAGCGGCGAGAAGATGAGCAAGTCGGTGGGCAACGTGATCGACCCGGTCGAGTTCGTGGACCGGTTCGGCGTCGATCAGGTGCGGTATTTCCTGCTGCGGGAGATCCCGTTCGGCCAGGACGGCAGCATCTCCGAGGACGCGATGACCAGCCGGGTCAACGCGGACCTGGCCAACGAGCTGGGCAACCTGGCGCAGCGGTCGCTGTCAATGGTGGCCAAGAACCTCGGCGGGGTGGTGCCCTCGCCGGTGGCGCCAACCGCCGAGGACAACGAGCTGCTGACGCTGGCCGACGGACTACTGGAGAAAGTGCGGGCGGCCTTCGGCGCCCAGGCCATGCACCTGGGGCTGGAAGCGATCTGGCTGATGCTGGGCGCGGCCAACCGGTATTTCTCCGCCAACGAGCCGTGGAAGCTGGCCAAGAGCGAGGCGGCGGCCGATCAGGCCCGTTTCGGCACCGTTTTGTACACCACGCTCGAGGTGGTGCGCATCGCGGCGCTGCTGGTGCAGCCGGTGATGCCCGAATCGGCGGGCAAGCTGCTGGACCTGCTGGGCCAGCCGGGCGAGCAGCGGATGTTCACCGCGGTCACCGAGCGGCTGACGCCGGGCCTGACGCTGCCGGCGCCGTCCGGGGTGTTCCCGCGCTACCAGAATTGAGCGCGAGCAGACGCCAAAGCCCCCTTGTCAGGCCTGAATTGGGGGCCTATACGTCTGCTCGCCAGTGAAACAGCTCACAGTGCGTCACAACTGGAACGGCTGCGGTGTCTTGAGGGCATAACCCTTCACAGACAGGAGCACCTCATGACCCCCACCCGCGTCGTCGTCATCGGCGGAGGCTACGCCGGCACCATGGCTGCCAACCGCCTGCTGGCCCAACCCGACATCGACGTCACCCTGGTCAATTCCCGCCCGGCGTTCGTCGAGCGGATCCGGTTGCACCAGCACGTGGCCGGCACCTACCGGGCCGACCGGCAATACAGCGACCTGCTCGGCGACGGTGTCCGGCTGATGGTTGACACCGCCGACCGGATCGACGCCGCCGACCGTCGCATCCGGCTGGCGTCGGGCACCGCACTGCGCTACGACTACCTCATCTACGCGGTGGGCAGCACCGGTGCAATCAGCTCCGCAGTGCCCGGCGCGGCCGAATACGGCTATGCCATCAGCGAATTCGAGTCCGCCCACCGACTGCTGACGCGCCTCGACGAACTGCCGCCGGACGCCCCGGTGACCGTGGTCGGCGGCGGTCTGACCGGAATCGAGGCGGCCTCCGAGTTCGCCGGGCAGGGCCGGTCGGTCACCCTGGTCTGCGGCGGAATCCTGGGTCCCTCACTGGGCGCTCCGGGTCGCCGCTCGGTGGCCAAGGCGCTGCGCAGGCTGGGCGTCACGGTCCTGGAAGCCGCCAGCGTCGCCGAGGTGCGCGCCGGCGCCGTGGTGCTGCAGGATGCCGCGGTGCTACCCAGCGCAGTGACGGTGTGGACGGCCGGCTTCGGCGTCCCGGACCTCGCCGCCCGCAGCGGGCTGGCCACCGACGCACTGGGACGGCTGCTCACCGATGAGACGCTGACCAGCATCGACAATCCGTGGATCATGGCGGCCGGGGACGCGGTGGCGCCGGCGGGCCGGCCGCTGCGGATGAGCTGCCAGGCCGCGATTCCGCTAGGCGCCCAGGCCGCCGACACCGTGCTGGCCCGCATCGCCGGCACCGCGGCGCCCGCCTTGGATCAGGCGTTTACCGGGCAGTGCATCAGCGTCGGGCGTCAAGCGGCCACCATCCAGCTGGCCCGCCGCGACGACACCCCGGTCAAGGCGTACGTCGGCGGCCGGCTGGCCGCGGCGGTCAAGGAGACCATCTGCAAAGCCACCGTGTGGGGGATTCGCCGCGAGGGGGCCAAGCCCGGCTCGTACCGTTGGCTCAAGGGCGGCACCCAGCCTGCCCAAGCCGAACAGGAGGCGGCGGTGTGATCGACCTGCACACCCAACGGTTCACCGAACTGCGGCCGCTGCTGTTCACCATCGCCTACGAAATCCTCGGATCGGCAACCGAATCCGACGACGTGCTGCAGGACAGCTACCTGCGGTGGGCGGAGGTGGACCTGACGCAGGTCCGCGACGCCAAGTCGTATCTGGCCCAGCTGGTCACCCGCCAGGCGCTCAATGCGCTGCGAGCGGGTGCCCGGCGCCGCGAGGAGTACATCGGCCCGTGGCTGCCCGAGCCGTTGCTGCTGGACGAACACGACCCGGCGGCCGACATGGTGCTCGCCGAATCGGTGTCGATGGCGATGCTGGTGGTGCTGGAGACGCTCAGCCCGGACGAACGCGCGGTGTTCGTGCTGCGCGAGGTGTTCGGGTTCGACTACGACGAGATCGCCGCCGCGGTGGGCAAGTCGCCCACCGCGGCGCGTCAGGTCGCCCATCGGGCCCGCGGCCACGTCCAGGCCCGGCGGCCGCGCTTCACCCCGGTGGACCCGGCCGAGAATGCCCGCATCACCGAGGAGTTCATGACGGCGGCGGCCGGCGGCGACCTCGCGACCGTGCTGTCGCTGCTCTCCCCCGACGTGGTGTGGACCGCCGACAGCGGCGGCAAGGCCAGCGCGGCGCGCCGGCCCATCCTCGGCGCCGACAAGGTCGCCCGCTCGATCATCGGACTGCTGCGCATCGGGGCGCAGCAGCCCGACGTCCGAGCCGAGATGGCAACCTGCAACTCCGCCCCCGCGGTGCTGCTTTACCGCGCGGGCCAGCTCGAAGGCGTGTTCACCGTCGAGATCGTCGACGGCCTGATCACCAACTTCTACGCGATGCGCAACCCGGACAAGCTATCGGCACTTGCCGCCGCCCGGGAGATCACCCGCAGCTGAAACGTCTGACAAGCTAGTGCGATGCGCATCGAGCGGCTCGGCAGCCTGGGCGCGGCACCGGAAGTGCTGCGTGCGGTCGCCGATGCCGCCGCCCGGAACGGGCTGCCGCCGCCGGCCGCGCTGATCGGCGAATGGTTCGACGCCCGGGCGGTGATCGCGCCCAGCGTGGCTGTCGAGCCGGTGCCCGCCGGCGAGGTGTTCGACCTCGGAGGCCGGCACGGTGCCGGCGCACGTTCCGGCACGGTGGGCGGCGGCTGGATCGGCTATCTGTCCTACCCCGATCCCGGCGTCGACGGCCGGCCGCCCCGGATCCCGGAGGCCGCCGGGGGCTGGACCGACTGCGCGCTGCGGCAGGACGCTGACCGGCAGTGGTGGTTCGAGAGTCTGTCCGGTGCGCCGATGCCGGGCTGGCTGACCGAGGCGCTGACGACGCCGGCACCGGCCCGCGGCTGTCGCATCTACTGGGAGACCCCGGACCGGCAGGCGCATCGCGCCGGAGTGCTGGCGTGTCTGGAGGCCATCCGGGCCGGCGAGGTCTATCAGGCCTGCGTGTGCACCCGATTCACCGGAACCGTCACCGGCGCCCCGGTGGACTTCTTCGCCGACGCGGTGGCCCGCACCGCGCCGGCGCGGGCGGCCTACCTCGCCGGCGACTGGGGTGCGGTGGCGTCGCTGTCCCCGGAGTTATTCCTGCGCCGCCGCGGCGCCGTCGTGACCTCCAGCCCGATCAAGGGCACGCTGCCGCTGGAGGCGCGCCCATCGGCGCTGCGGGCCTCGACCAAGGACGTCGCGGAGAACATCATGATCGTGGACCTGGTCCGCAACGACCTGGGGCGGGTGGCGCTCACCGGCACCGTCGGCGTACCCGAGTTGCTGGCGGTACGCCCGGCGCCGGGCGTGTGGCATCTGGTGTCGACGGTGTCGGCGCAGGTTCCGGCGCAGCTGGGCATGCCGGAACTGCTGGATGCGGCGTTCCCCCCGGCCTCGGTCACCGGGACGCCCAAACACCGGGCCCGCCAATTGCTTTCGCATTGGGAGCCGTGTCGGCGCGGGATCTACTGTGGCACAGTCGGTTTGGCGTCGCCGATAGCCGGCTGCGAACTCAATGTGGCGATCCGCACCGTGGAGTTCGACGCCGCCGGTGGCGCGGTGCTCGGGGTCGGCGGCGGGATCACCGCGGACTCCGACGTCGAGGCCGAGTGGCAGGAATGCCTACACAAGGCCGCCTCGATCGTCGCCGCCGATCAGTCCCGGGCGCGCAGCACCGCGTCGTAGAGCTCGCGGCGCGATACCGAACCGGGCGACGCCGAGATCGCCTGCGCGCAAGCATCTTTGACCCGCATACCCTCGGCTTTCAGCCGGTTGACCTCGGTCACCAACGTGGCCAGGTCAGCGCGCGGGGTCGCCCCGGCCAGCACCACGGTGATCTCCCCCAGCACCCCGCCGGCCGCCCACTCGGCCAGCTCGGCCAGCGTCCCGCGGCGCACCTCCTCGTGGGTCTTGGTCAGCTCCCGGCACACCACCGCCCGCCGCTGGCCGCCGAGCTCGTCGACCGCGTCACGCAGGCAGTCGGCCAGGCGCCGCGGCGATTCGAAGAACACACACGTGCGCCGTTCGTCGGCCAGCGTCGCCAGCCACCCCCGCCGGGCTGCGGCCTTGCGCGGCGCAAAACCCTCGAAGCAGAACCGCTCCGAGGCAAGCCCCGAGACCGCCAGCGCGGTGGTGACCGCCGACGGGCCGGGCAGGCAGCTCACCGGCAGGCCCGCCTCCACGCAGCCGACCACCAGGCGGTACCCCGGGTCGCTGATCAGCGGCATCCCCGCGTCGCTGACCACCAGCACGGTGGCGCCGGCCTCGATGTCGGCCAGCAGCGCGGGCACCCGGGCCGCTTCGTTGGCGTCGAACAGGCTGACCACCTTCCCGGCGATCTGCACCTCGAGCGCCTTGGCCAGCGTCCGCACCCGCCGGGTGTCCTCGGCGGCCACCACGTCGGCGGTGCTCAGGGCCGCGATGAGCCGGGGCGACGCGTCGGCGGGCTGGCCAAGTGGGGTGGCACCCAGCAGCAATCGACCGTCGGCCATGGCGCACAGCCTACGATCGTGGGGATGAGCGCTCCGACCGCTACCAGCTCCGCGGCCGTGCCGGAGCGCACCGCTCCCGTGATCAGCCCGGGATTGCTGGTGCCAGTGGCCGATTTCGGGCCGACCGACCGCGCCCGCGGCTGGGCGGTGACCGCGGCGGTCACCACGCTGGCCGCCGTGACCCGGTTCTCGAACCTGTACATCCCCACCGACGCCGGCACGCCGATCTTCGACGAGAAGCACTACGCGCCGCAGGCCTGGCAGATGCTGCACAACCACGGCGTGGAGGACAACCCCGGCTACGGCCTGGTGGTGCACCCGCCGGTCGGCAAGCAGCTGATCGCGATCGGTGAGGCGCTGTTCGGCTACAACGGGCTGGGCTGGCGCTTCACCAGTGCGCTGCTGGGGGTGCTGGCGATCGCGCTGCTGGTGCGGATCGTGCGCCGGATGACCCGCTCGACGCTGGCCGGCGGGGTGGCCGGGCTGCTGCTGGTCGGCGACGGCGTCAGCTTCGTCGCCGCCCGCACCGCGCTGCTGGACGGCTTTTTGACCTTCTTCGTGGTGGCGGCGTTCGGGGCGCTGATCGTCGACCGCGATCAGGTGCGCACGCGGATGCACACCGTGTTGACCGACGGCAGGTGCGCCGCCACGCCCTGGGGGCCCCGGCTGGGGGTGCGCTGGTGGCGCTTCGGCGCCGGGGTGCTGCTCGGATTGGCGTGCGCCACGAAGTGGTCCGGGCTGTATTTCGTGGTGTTCTTCGCGGCGATGTCGCTGGCGTTCGACGTCGCCGCTCGCCGGCAGTACCGGGTGCGCCGGCCGTGGCTGGGAACGTTGCGCCGTGACGTGGTGCCCACTGCCTACGCCATGGCACTGATTCCGTTCGGGGTGTATCTGGCCTCGTATGCGGCGTGGTTCGCCTCGGAGACCGGGGTGGATCGCCACGAGGAAGGCCAGTCGATCGGGTTCGAGAGCCGGTTCCCGGTGCCCGACGCGCTGCGCTCGCTGTGGCACTACACCTACCAGGCGTATCACTTCCACGCCGGCCTGACCAACGCCGCCGGCAACCACCACCCGTGGGAATCCAAGCCGTGGGCCTGGCCGATGTCGCTGCGCCCGGTGCTCTATGCGATCGATCAGCACGACGTGCCCGGCTGCGGGGCCCAGTCCTGCGTCAAGGCGGTGCTGCTGGTGGGCACGCCGGCGATGTGGTGGCTGGCCGTGCCGGTGCTGGGCTACGCGGCGTGGCGCACGCTGGTGCGCCATGACTGGCGCTATGCGGCGGCGCTGGTGGGCTACTGCGCCGGCTGGCTGCCGTGGTTCGCCGGCATCGACCGGCAGATGTACTTCTTCTACGCGGTGCCGATGGCACCGTTCCTGGCGATACTGCTTGCGTTGATCTGCATCGACGTCGTCAACGACGGACATGGCCGTAGCGAGGAGCGCCAGACGCTCGGGCTGCTCGCGGTCTGCTGTTACGTCGCTGTGGTGCTGACGAACTTCGCCTGGCTGTACCCGATTCTGACCGGGGTACCGATCTCGCCGGCCACCTGGAACATGGAGATCTGGCTGCCCAGCTGGTCGTAGCCAATCGAACGGGTGTGCGATAGGCTGGTTGCCGTGGCGATACCGGTACAGGAGTCGCTGTTCGACCTGAGCGAACGCCGACAGCTGGGTGACGGCGCCTGGCTCGACGTGCGTCCGGGCTGGCTCTCCGATGAAAGCGAACTGGTCGGCGAACTGCAGTCCGCGATCCCCTGGCGCGCGGAGCGCCGCCGGATGTACGACCGGGTGCTCGACGTTCCCCGGTTGGTCAGCTTCCACGACCTGACCGCCGACGAGGCACCGCATCCGGTGATCGCCCGGCTGCGCCGGCGGCTCAATGACATCTACGCCGGCGAACTCGGTGAGCCGTTCACAACGGTGGGGCTGTGCCTGTACCGCGACGGCGCCGACAGCGTGGCCTGGCACGGCGACACGCTCGGCCGCGGCGCCCGCCACGACACCATGGTCGCGATCGTCAGCGTCGGCGCCACCCGCACGTTTGCGCTGCGCCCACGCGGCGGCGGTACCGCGCTGCGGTTGGCACAGCGCCACGGCGACCTGTTGGTGATGGGCGGCTCGTGCCAACGGACGTGGGAGCATGCCATCCCGAAGACGGCCACTCCGATCGGCCCGCGGATCAGCATCCAGTTCCGGCCGCGCGGCGTGCGCTAGCCCCGCACCGCGTTCACCGCGGCCACCAGCAGATCGCGAGCCCGCTGAGTGTCCACGGGGGTGACGGGCTTATCCGGCGCCACCAGCGGGTTCGCGGTGACGAGCACCTGATACGGGCCGAAATACGCCGAGTAGTTGTAGAGCTCCCCGACGCGGGCCTGGCCCCCCGCGACGGCCTCGACCACCCGGTGCACCCCCAGCGTCTGCACGCCGTCGATGCGCGGCGCCTCGACCGTTTCGACCAGCCCGCGCATCCGTTCCCCGGCGAAGCCGATCCGGCGGCAGGACCGTCCCGGCTCGCTGACCACGACCGGCTCGGAGGTCTCCAGGGCGATGGTGATGAAGCGGTTGCCGTTGCCCTCGGCGGCCACGGCGGCCATGTTGCCCTGCACGCCCTGCGGCAGCTGCTGGCCGACCGCGTACCTCGAACAGTCCGCGGGTTCGAACGTCAGACCCGGCGGCAATGTGTTGCCCGCCAGCAGCTTTGGGTCCAGCCCGGTGGGCGCGATGTTTTTGACCTGGAACTCCGGGCCGAAAGAGGACTTGATTTCGGCGACCTTGCTGATGTCGGCGGTCACCTCAGCGGGCCCGGGGCTGCAGGCGGCGAGCAGGCCGACACAGCAGAGCGCCGGCACCGCGCGAAGGTTCAACATCGCAGCCAATCTACCCAACGCGGACCTGCCTACCCGGTGGCGGTCACCCCACCGCCTGGATCGCTTGGCGGCCAACCTCTTTGATCTGATCAGCAACATCTTTGCGGAACGGCAGCTGGTCCGCGCCGGGTACGTCGATCACGGTCGTGACGATGCCCGGTTCGTCGCGCTCCCAGTAGGCGCCCAGGCGGTCCAAGATCGCGCGCATCGGCGCGTTCTCCGACAGCACCCGCGCGGTGAACTTCTCGATCCTTTCCAACCGCGCGATGACCGACACCGCCCCCATCAGGTAGGTGCCGATCCCCCGGCCCTGGAAGCTGTCGCCGACGGTGAACGCGATCTCAGCGGCGGTCGGGTCCTCGGGATCCCGGACGAAGCGCGCGTCGGCGACGACGGAGCCGTCCAGCTCGGTGACCACCCAGACGAAGTGATCGACGTAATCGACCTCGAACAGGTAGTGCAGGAGCGCCGGACTCGGAATGCGGGTGGACATGAACCGGCGGTAGAGCGTCTCGCGGGAGAACTCAACGTGACCGTGGACGGTGCGTGCACTGTCACCGGGCAGCACCGGCCGCAGTAACAGCTGCGTACCGTCGCGGGCCCGGATCGGCACGGCTTGGATGTAGGCGGCCAGCCGTTGGCGCGCGGTGCGCACCAGCCGGTCCATCACGTGCGGGATCTGCACCATCTCGTCGAAGGCCTGCTCATCGCCGATCCAGCCGGTCAGCGGCGTCGAGGTGGTGACCGTCGCGGTTCGGCGGCCTTTGCGCAGCAGCGCGATCTCGCCGACCACCATCCCGGCCGACACGTCGTTGACGACCACCGCGCCGTCGTCTCCAAGGTGTTTGACCAGGGCCGAACCCGAGGAGATCAACAGGAAGGACACCGCTTGCTCGCCCTGCCGCATGAGTTCGGTACCGGCCTCGGCCTGCAGTGGCTGCAAATAGGCGGCCAGCGGCCTCAGGTCGGCGCCGGTACACTCAGCGAAGATCGCCATCGCCGCGAGTTCTGTGGTGGACAGCGCCTCCCCCACCCGGTCTCGCCGCGACATCACCATGGATTGCTCCGCCTTTGTTCGCCAATCAAGGCTAACCGGTGCCTCGGGAGCGGTAATGATTTAACAGCGACGTAACGGAGTGGATTCGGCGTTAGCGATTTAGGCGGCTAGCCTGTGCCCGCTGACAGCGACACGCGAGGAAGAGATCACACAACTATGAGCGAACTGAATCCGAAGCTGCACGACATCTATGACGAGGTCTTGCGCCGCAACCCGGGTGAAGCCGAGTTCCACCAGGCCGTCTTCGAGGTACTCAGCAGCCTCGGACCGGTGGTGGCCAAGCACCCCGACTACGTCGACAGTGCGGTCATCCGTCGGATGTGCGAACCGGAACGTCAGATCATCTTCCGGGTGCCGTGGCTCGACGACGACGGCAACGTGCAGATCAACCGGGGTTTCCGGGTGGAGTTCAACTCGGCCCTGGGCCCGTACAAGGGCGGTCTGCGGTTCCACCCGTCGGTGTACCTCGGGATCGTCAAGTTCCTGGGCTTCGAGCAGATCTTCAAGAACTCCCTGACGGGCCTGCCGATCGGCGGCGGCAAGGGCGGCTCGGACTTCGACCCCAAGGGCCGCTCGGACAACGAGATCATGCGGTTCTGCCAGTCGTTCATGACCGAGCTCTACCGCCACCTCGGCGAGTACACCGACGTCCCGGCCGGTGACATCGGTGTCGGCGGTCGCGAGATCGGCTACCTGTTCGGCCAGTACAAGCGGATCACCAACCGCTACGAGTCCGGAGTGCTGACCGGCAAGGGCCTGACCTGGGGCGGCTCGCAGGTCCGCACCGAGGCGACCGGTTACGGCGCGGTGTTCTTCGCCGACGAGATCCTCAAGACGGCCAAGGACTCCTTCGAGGGCAAGCGGGCCGTGGTCTCGGGTTCGGGCAACGTGGCGATCTACGCGATCGAGAAGATCCACCAGCTGGGCGGCACCGTGGTGGCCTGCTCGGACTCCTCGGGCTACATCGTCGACGAGAAGGGCATCGACCTGGAGTTACTCAAAGAGATTAAGGAGATCAAGCGCGAGCGCATCGAGGCCTACGCCAGCGCCCGCGGCGGCGCGACGCAATTCGTCAACAACGGCTCCATCTGGGACGTGCCCTGCCAGATCGCGCTTCCCTCAGCCACCCAGAACGAGCTGGACGGCAACCATGCCGCCACGCTGACCAAGAACGGCTGCAAAATCGTCGCCGAGGGCGCCAACATGCCGTGCACCCCGGACGCGGTCAAGCTGTTCACCGACGCCGGCGTGACGGTGGCCCCGGGCAAGGCGGCCAACGCCGGCGGAGTGGCCACCAGCGCCCTCGAGATGCAGCAGAACGCCTCGCGCGATTCGTGGAGCTTCGAGTACACCGAGCAGCGTCTGGCGGCGATCATGCAGAGCATCCACCACCGCTGCGTGGTGACCGCCGACGAGTACGGCGCGCCCGGCAACTACGTGGTCGGCGCCAACATCGCCGGCTTCATCCAGGTTGCCGACGCGATGACCGCGCTGGGCCTGATTTAACCCCTGTTGACTCTGCGGCTACTTCGGCGGTGCTCTCGCACTTTTGCCCGGTAGCCGCAGAGTCAACTGCTCTTCGACGTAACATCGCCGGTATGAGTTGGATTCTGCGCTCCGGCGCATCCCTCGGCGTCGCCGCCCTGGCCCTGCTCGGCAGCGCGCCGGCCCACGCCGACGACGCCAGCTACATTGCCGCCCTGGATGCCGACGGGGTCTTCCGATCCGGCCCGCCCAATGCGCGGCTGTCGGCGGGCCACCGGTTCTGCAGCCAGTTGCGCAACGGCGAAAGCCCCGACCAGATCGTCGCGACGTTTCCGCGCCGGCCGTCGTTCGGCGGACCCTCGATGGTCGATGATCTGCAGAGCAACCCGCGCCCGGTGATCGACATCGCCCAGCGCGAGCTGTGCCCTGACACGCTGCGCTGATTCGCGGCTTTACCCGGTCCCTCGCTCTGCCGCGGCGACGAGCTTGCGCGTGAGCGTCCCGATTATCGCTCGCAGGAGCAGCCAATAGGCCGCACCCACTGCACGCCAACGGGTCTCATATCGGCCGCGCCAGGTCACCCGCGTCCTGTCGGCGTCCTCGTCGAACACAACCTCGGCCTGATAATCCCGGAGCGCCCCGTCGGTGAGGATGGTGTAGCCGTGCCGGCGGCCGGGTTCGTGGATGGTGATCATTTCCCGAAACGGCCGTCTACGGGTTCCCACCGCCCGGATTGCGCCCACTCCGCCATCATTATCTGGCCCCAGGGACTCCCATTTCGAGTAGGGGATCAGCGGAGCAGCCCACCGTGACCAATGCGCTCCGTCGGACACGAGGGTGAACAGTGCCTGCGGCGACGCCGAGGTGGTGCTGCGGATGACGTATTCGAATCGGTGGGCCATGACCGACACGGTAACAGAACGTTGTTCTATTATGGGATGGTGTCAGCACCCCTTCCCCTGCCGTTCGCGCGCGCCCGCAACGAGGCACAGCGCCAGGACCGGTTGGCGCAGCTCACCGCCGCCACTCGTGAGCTGCTGACCCGCACCCGGGCCACCGCGCTGACGCTGGGCGACGTCGCGGCGGCGGCCGGTCTGGCGAAGTCGGGCATCCTGCGCTACGCCGGGTCGCGTGAGGCGCTGCTGCTGCGGGTGATGCACGACGAGCACCTGGCCTGGATCGAAGCACTGGCCGGCGAACTGCCGCGCACCAGCCCGGCTACGGCCCTGGCTTGCACCCTTGCCGCTCGCCCCGTCCTGTGCGACCTCATCGCGGCGTCGCCCGCGCTGATCGCCAGGCTCAGCCCCGATGAGATGCGTGTCCTGGTGGCCCAGGCCAGCGACGCACAACGACGCCTCGGTGCGGCGCTGCTGCCGTCGCTGCCCCTCTCGGACGACCAGCTCAGCGCCCTGACCGCGGCGGTGCACGCCTTCACCGGCACCGCGTGGGCGTGGTCGAATCCGGATTCGGTCCAACTGATGGTCACCGACTTCGAATCGACCGTGCTACGACTGCTGGACGTCTTCATCGCCGGGCTACTCGCCACGGGCTGACATGTCGGACCGGACGAATATCGTCCGGGGGATGAAGACTTACATCGCCACGCTCGCTCTCGCTGCAGCATTGACCGCATCGCCTTGCGCCACTGCCGATTCCGGCCCCGACTGGACCGGCGACACCGACTGCGAGACGAACGTCATGGGCGCGACGGGCTTGTGTGCGGGCAATCCTTGCATATAACCTCGAAGGTATATGACGCTCATGTCCTGGGAAGTAATCCTCCTAGAGGAAGTGGACGAGTGGTTCTGCAAGCATCCGCATCTTGTTCATCTTCGATCCGACACGTCACGCTGTGCTGCTACTCGCCGGAGACAAGGCGGGGCGGTGGAGTCGCCAACATTTCGGTGGCTGAAGCACGGTACCAGCGCTGGATGCGCGAGGACGGAGGTGAGCGAGATGGCTCGTAACTGGCGCGAAGTCCGTGCCGAAGCGATCGCCGCGGGGCATATCGATGCTCAACGGATCGTCAACGCACGCAAGGAAACCGAGGATGCGGTGCAGGCTTACCGACTTGCGGAGGTGCGGCGCAAGCTGGGGATGGCTCGCCAGAGCGACATCGCCGAACTGATGGGGGTGTCCCAGGCGCGGGTGTCCAAGTTGGAACGCGGCGACCTGTCGCGTACGGAGCTGGGGACGTTGCAGTCCTATGTGGCCGCGTTGGGCGGGGAGCTTTCCGTGACCCTATCGTTCGGGACCGAACGCATCGAGCTGACCACCTGAGCTTGCCGGCAATATTACTTAATCGACGTCGTGGTCCGAATCGAGCTCGGCATCGAGCACCTCGTCGACCAACGGGATGTCGATGAGCTCGCCCGAATTCACGGCCGGCGCCCACTGGCGGGCGTCCAGGTCGTGCTTCTCGGTGAGGAATCGCAGCCGGTAGGCCTGCTGGGCCCGCTCGAACGTCCGTTGCGCGATCCTGGCGTTGAGTCCGCCGTTGACGACCGCACCGAGCACCGGAACAGCCTGTGCCAGTTTGTGTTTGGCCATCCGAAATCCCAACGCCACTGAGATCTGCTGGATTACGTTGTCCGCTTGCTGCGACTGGAGGTGGCGCCACGACGCCTGCCGCATCATCTGCTGTGTCAATCGCGACAGCGATGCCAGCGCTGCCGCCTTCTCGGCGGGGCTTCCCGCGGCAGAGTAGGCGATCACTCCGGACGCGAAGGCCTGCTCGCCTGGCTCGCGCACGTCGTAACCGTAGTGCGCCGCAACCAATGCCACGATGCGGCCCATCCCGACCATCACGGCGGTGACGTCAGCGACGACCGCCGACGCCGCGACCGTCATGCTCGTCCCGCCGGTGACCGCGCTCGACACCACCGAACCCGTCACCGCCAGCGAGGACGCCGCACCTCCGGCCACCGCGAGCGCGATGTAGCGCTCCTTGCGGCGCGGAACCGAGCGGTCGCAGTGCTGCAGGTCGAGTTGCCGGACCTCGTCGTAGGACGCCACCACGACGCCCTCGTCGGCGAACATCCCAAACACGTTGTCCGGCTTGACCGAATTGAGTCCCCGCTCGACCAGCACGGTGTGCAGGGTCTCCATCGTCTTGCTGGTCAGATCGTCGACCTTGCCGATGACGGCGGTGGCCCCCGGGACTTGTTCGACGGTCGACCGGGCTTGGGCGGCCAACTCCTGGGCGCGTTGCTTGACGCCCCGGCTCAGGCTTTCGAACCGGCCGGATCGCTCAGGCCTGATGGCGGCGTCTAGCAGCGCATCCCAGGCTTTGCGCTCGTAGTCGGACATGCCGGGCTGAACCGTCTGCGCCACGACCCAAATGCTACCGGCGAAAATTCGTTGACGCCCGTCATTGACGACCGTCAGCAAAGCGCGTACGGTGCGGATATGCAGCCACGAGGGGAACTGACCATGCCGCCACCGGCTGCCGGGGGCGTCCGGGAAACTCGGCGACTCGAAACCCGCGCGCGGCTATTCGACGCCGCGCTGGCCGAGATCGCGCAACGCGGCCTGGCCGCCGCTGACGTCAGTGCGATCGCTGCTGCCGCGGGCGTGGTGAGGGGAACGTTCTACTTCCACTTCCCCACCAAGGAGCACGTCCTCATCGAAGCGGAGCGCAACGAGGAGACGAGGATCATCAGCGAGCTCGGCGAAGCCGATGGCGACCTGACGTCCGTACTTTCTCAGCTGGTACACCACGTACTCGGCGCTGAGCACCGTTTGGGTGCAGCGGTTTTCCAGGACATGCTCGGTCTGCATTTCTCGTCGTCCCGTCCGGTCGAAGACGAACTGGCGCAACACCCGCTTGCCGAGTTTCTGGTTGGCGTGATCGCGCAAGCGCAGCACTCAGGGCAGGTCTCGTCGGATCTCGAAGCGGCGGAGCTCGGAGCATTCTTCCTGACAGGACTATTCGCCCTGCTGGCCACCGGCGCGCACGACGAGGCACTGCTGAACCGTTACGTGACGACGATTGTCAAGGGAATGGAGAACCGATGAATCGCACCGGCATTGAGGGCTACCGGGACTACCTGGCCGAACGAGATGGCGAAGCGGACCTGCTCAACAGGCGATTGACCAATCGAGAACGGTTTTTCGAGGAGCTCGAAGCGAATCCCGTCCGGTCCGCTCACCCTGCCGACCGGCCAACCTTCCTTCGCAACCTGCGGCGCCGGCGGCCCGAGCCCGGCCTGGACCGCAAGATGCTGTTCTTGTTGGCGACCGCCAAACTCAATCAGGCGGAGCGGTTCGGCGTCGGCCTGGGCGAGACCTACGGCCGCAACAGCGACGAGAGTCTGCCGCCCGAGAACGTCTACCTCGAACTCGAAGAGCACTACCACACCCGCCTGCTGGCATACGCTCTCGACGTATTCGGCGTGCCCTTCCAGGTCGTGCCCCCGCCGCTTGTGATGCGACAGTTCGTCAAAACCGGCGTGTTTCTCCCCGAGCGGCTCGGCTTCGTGTTCGTCGGAGCGGCAGAGATGGCGGGCTGCATCATGTTCGACGAACTGCGCCGCCTCGGCGCCGAACTGTTCGCGGACGAACCCGACGTCGCCGAACGAATCACGTTGCTCTACAGCGAGATTCTCACCGACGAGATCGGTCATGTCGGATACTGTGCATCGCGCTGCACATCGGCAGAGCGGGCGTTCATGCGGCGCCTCTACCCATTGATCGGGCGATTGGTCGCCCGGCAGACCGCCGAGATCAGCCTTCTGATCGACCCGAAGGCGTTGCGTGCACGCTTGAACCGACCTTTTGACGTGCGGGAACTGACCGCCGGCCTGGACAATCAGACGTATCTCGTCACCCACCCGTGAGCGACGTCAGCGGATATTGAGCTCCAACCGTTCAAGGCGGCGGACCAAGATGCTGGGCTGCCATCGGCCAACGTCGGCCGCGTCGATCCATGTGGTCTGTTCGAGCAGCATCCGCAAGACGATCCGGGCCTCCAAACGGGCCAACGAGGCCCCGACGCAGAAGTGCGCGCCCTTGCCGAAGGCCGCGTGCCCCCGCACGGCGCCGCGGTCGAGCCGGAACTCATCAGGTGTGTCGAAATGCCGGGGATCGCGATTAGCTGCTCCCCACATCAGCAGCAGGTGCGAATCCGCGGGCAATTCGACGCCGGCCAGCGTGGTGTCTTTGACCACGTGCCGATAGTGACCGCGAAACGGCGATTCGTATCGCAGGGTTTCCTCGATGAACGCACCCAGCAGTTCTGGGCGGTCTCGAAGCTGCTGCTGCACGCCGGGGCGGTCGGCCAGAACCCAAGCGGCGCTGCCGAGCAGCGAAGCGGTGGATTCGCCGGCTGCGCTGAACAAGGTGAGCATGATCGCCAGCGCGGGAAGCTGTTCCAACTCCCCTGATTTGGTGCGGGCGGCGAGGTCGCCGATCAACCCCGGCCGGGGTCCCTCGGACGCCTTCTCGAAATGCTCCAGGACATAACCGGACAGTTCCATGGCGGCCATGCCGGCCGCCTCTAGCTGGGCCGCACTGACGATTCCGTCGAGCAGGGTGGTGGTCGCGTACCCCAGCCGGATCAACTTGTCGACATCGTCATCGGGTAGCCCGAGCAGGTGAGCCACCACCGTCATGGGCAGCCGGTTGGCGATGGCGCTCATCCATTCGATGCGCCCGTCACCGCTGGCCTGACACCAGAGCCGCTTGGCGGTCGCCTCGGCGAACTCCTCGATGACGCGCACCCGCTTCGCGGACAGATGCGGCAGCAGCAACTTCCGGTGCTGCGCGTGCAGCGGGTCGTCGGCGGTGGCCATCGCATGCATCGGCCCGCCGAGCGGCCCCATGTCAAACGGTGTCACGGTCCCGTCGTCGTCGTAGACCATCGTGGCCGTCAGGTTCGACGAGAAGTCATCGACGCGTTCCACGGCTTCCATGACCGCGTCCCAGCTGCACACCGCGAAGAAGACGGAATCCCCGATCCGATTCACTCCTCCGCAGCTGCGCATCGTGTCGTACAGCGGGTTGGGGTCTTGGATTGCGGCGTGGGCGAAGAAGTCGGTCGGGTCCACCACGGCACTCATGGCCACCAGGCTGGACTGGGCCCGTGACCTGCGTCAATGGTGCGGATCGAACTTGCGAGACAGTCTCGTCGACGACGCGCGCGGCCTTTCTCAGCCGCCCGGGCCGACCAGCACCGCAGCTGAGAGAAATGCCGAACTAGTTCTCACGGTGATAAAACCATGTCATGACTTCGCGCCAGGGAAATGGCTGACCGGTGGCGGCAAACGACTGGCTGATCGGCCGGGATCGCCACAGTGAGGGCGCTGACCGGATATACGCCGCAGCCGCTGAGCTCATGTCGCGTCAGGGCTACGACGCTTTCAACGTGGACGCATTGGCTGCCCGCGTGCACTGTTCACCGGCGACCATCTACCGCCATGTCGGAGGTAAGTCGGCGATCCGTGACGCGGTGCTGAGCAGGCAGGCCGAACGCATCCTCGACTCGGTGCGCGAAGCCATCGTGGGGTTGACGGGTTCGGAACGCATCGTCACCGCCACCACCGTCGCCCTGCAGCGCATGCGAGCCGACCCGCTCGCGAAGATCATGAGCTCCATGACCGGCCCGCCCGGTAGCGGGTGGCTGACCGACTCTCCGGTGATCGCCCGCTTCGCCACGGAAATGGTGGGTGCCGACAATCCCGACCCGCTGGCCGCGCAGTGGCTGATCCGCGTGTTCCTGGCGCTCTGGTACTGGCCGCTGGGCGACGGCGACGCCGAAAAGGCCGCGATACGCCGATTCCTCGGTCCGCCCTATAAGGTCCCCGAACCGACCTGACCTGCTCAAACTCTGTGGAGCTAAGGGGAATCGAACCCCTGACCTTCTCGATGCGAACGAGACGCGCTACCAACTGCGCTATAGCCCCTGACGGCTTGTCAGGTTACCAGCCCCCGGCCGGTGCCCTGAAACCGAGACGCTATTGACCCGACGCCCGCGGCAGGTCGCCGCGCCAGTCGTATTCGCGCGCCGAGGCCGCGTACTCCAGGTGCTCGAACACCGGGTCCTCGTCGTCGATCTCCAGCACCGCGACGCCGGGGCGCCGCAGCCGCGACGGCACCACCTCGAACGCCTCGGCGCGGGCGTTGTCGCGCTGCGCGCGCGGACGCTCCGAACGCCGGGCCCGGCGCGCGCGCACCTGCTGCTCGATACGGGTCTGCCGGCGCAGGTAGGCCAGGTAGAGCACGGTCGCCCCGGCCGCACCGCCGAAGATCCACCAGGCGGTCGGTGCCACGGTGAAAGCGGTGAGCGCCGAGAGCACCAGGATCACCGCCAGCGACATCAGCACCCGCTTGCGGAACTCGTACTTGCGGGCGCTGACGGCGGCGGCCGTCGTGGTGTCGTAGCGGCGTGGCCGCGCCGCTGCCGGCACCGGCGAGTCGGCTTCGGCCTCCAAACCTGAGCTGTCCTCGACATATTCGTACTCGTGGCCGTCGGCTTCCGCCTCGGCAACGGCTTCCGGTTCGACCTCCGCCTCCGCTTCGGCCTGAACTTCGGCCTCGGCCCGCGCTTCAGCTTCGGCTCGTGCCTGCGCCTCCGCCTGGGCCCGCGCCTGCGCTTCGGCCTCGGCAGCCAGACCCGCCTCCGAGAGCGGCAGCACATCGGAATCCTCGGCAACGACTTCGACGTCGAGAACGTCGAGGTAGTCCAGTTCGCCCTGCTCACCGGCCGCTGCGACGAACACCCGCGGGCCGGGCTCGGCCGGCTCGTCGTCGTCGATGTCGTCGACGTCCTCAACCTCGGCGTCGCTGCGCTGCCAGTCGGGATCACTGCGGTGGCCGGTGGCCGGCCCGCCACGCTTGAGCAGCCGGGCGCTGGACCCACTGGTCAGCACCCGGGTCGCCAACGCCACGTCACTGGTGCGGCGCACCGCGTCTCGCTTGCTCACCAGCATCGGCACCAGTACGAACAGCCAGAGGACGACCAGTGAGATCCAGAGCAATGATTGCGGGATGCTGGGCATGAGGGCCTGCTCCTTTCCCAGCCAAGGCTAGGTCTCCTGACCCACACGGCCGGACGGCGCGCCGAGCCAATTACATAGATGTAATTTACTCGCTGACCTCGATAGTCACAACTATCACACGGGCAACACGACAGACGAATTCGCTCAGGTCCAGGCGGCCCGGCCGGCGTGGACCAGGGCCGCGGTCACCGAACCGGCGATTTCCTCGGCGGTGATCGCCACCAGCAGGTGGTCCCGCCACGCGCCGTCGACGTCCAGGTAGCGCTGCAGCAGCCCTTCCTCGCGAAAGCCGGCCTTGGCCAACACCGCCCGGCTGGCCCCGTTCTCCGGCCGGACGGTGGCCTCCACCCGGTGCAGCCGCACCGGCCCGAAACAGTGGTCGAGCCCGAGCGCCACCGCCCCGGTCGCCACGCCCCCGCCGGCTACCGCACTCGACACCCAGTAGCCGATCCAGGCCGAACGCAGCGCACCGTGGGCGATGTTGCCGACCGTCAGCTGGCCGCAGAAGCGACCGTCGAGCTCGATCACGAACGGCAGCATCCGCCCATACCGGGCCTCGGTGCGCAGGCTCGAACACACCGGCGGCCACGCCGCCGAACTGTGCCGGGTGACCCAGTCCGCTTCGACGCTGGGCTCCCACGGCTCCAGGTGGGCACGGTCGGCCAACCGGATCCGGCTCCAGGCCACGCCGTCGCGCATCCGCACCGGTCGCAGCCGGATCACCCCCGCGGCCACCCGCAGCGGCCCGAGCACCGTCGGCCAGCCGGGGTGCTGGACGGCCTTGAACGGCCACAGGTTCACCAGCATCTACCCGGACTCAACCGCGCTGCGCCAAAAAGGCGACGTCCACGATCTCGCCGGTGGCGATCTGCTCGACCTCTTCGGGAACTACGACCAGACAGTTCGCCTCGGCCAGGGTCGCCAGCAGGTGCGAGGAGGTGCCCCCGCTCGCCCCGAGCACTTGCACCAGGTACTCGTCGGTCTGGTCGTCACGCATCAGCTGGCCCCGCAGATAGCCTTTGCGCCCGGGCATCGAACTGATCGGCCCCAGGGTGCGCGCCCGCACGACCCGGCGCATTGGCTCGCGTTTGCCCAGCGACAGCCGGATCAACGGACGGATCATCACCTCGAACACCACCAGGGCGCTGACGGGGTTGGTCGGCAACAGGAACGTCGGTACCCCTTCCGGCCCGAGCTGGCCGAAGCCCTGCACCGAGCCGGGATGCATCGCGATCCGGGCGACTTCGATCTCACCGAGGTCTGACAGCGCCGCGCGCACCTCGTCAGCCGCCGCACCACCCACGCCGCCGGCGATCACCACCACCTCGGCGCGGTTGAGCTGACCCTCGACCACCTCGCGCAGCTTCCGGGGCTCGCTGCTGACGATGCCCACCCGGTTCACCTCGGCCCCCGCGTCACGGCCGGCGGCGGCCAGCGCGTAGGAGTCCACGTCGTAGACCTGCCCGTTGCCGGGCGTCCGGGTTACGTCGACCAGTTCGCCGCCCACAGCCAGCACCGACAGCCTCGGACGCGGATGCACCAGCACCCGGTCGCGGCCGACGGCGGCCAGCAGGCCCACCTGGGCGGCGCCGACGACGGTGCCCGCGCGGACGGCAACATCGCCGGGCTGCACGTCGTCACCTATACGGCGCACGTAGTCGCCCGGGCGCACGCCGCGCAGCACCCGGACCCGGGAATTGCCGCCGTCGGTCCAGCGCAGCGGCAGCACCGCGTCGGCCAGCGTAGGCATCGGAGCCCCGGTCTGGATCCGGGTCGCCAGCTTCGGTTGCAGCCGGGTGGGAGTGCGCGCCCCGGCTTCGATGGTGCCCAGCACCGGAAGGGTGACCGCGGAGGCATCGCGCTCGGCCGCCTCCGAGCTGTCTCCGATCGCCTCAGCACCGAACACGTCGACGCTGCGCACCGCGTAACCGTCGATGGCGGCCTGGTCGAAGGCGGGCATGGGCCGCTCGGCGATCACCTCTTCGGCACACATCAAGCCCTGCGCCTCGGCGATCGCCACCCGGACCGGACGCGGCGCCACCGCGGCAGCCGAAACCCGGGCCTGCTGCTCCTCAACCGAACGCACGGTGCGCCTTTCTCACAGCATCGGTCCGATTCGGGTTGGCCAGGACTGACTCCGCCTCAGTTCTCCGCCAAGCCCAGCCGCGCCACCAGCCACCGGCGCAGGTCCGGACCGTAATCGTCACGATCCAAGGCAAAGTCAACCGCAGCTTTGAGGTAGCCGCCCGGATTTCCCAGGTCGTGTCGCGATCCGCGGTGTACGACCACGTGCACCGGGTGGCCTTCGGCGATCATCAGCGCGATGGCGTCGGTGAGCTGCACCTCGCCGCCGGCGCCGCGGTCGATGCGCCGCAACGCGTCGAACACGGCCCGGTCCAGCACGTAACGTCCCGCAGCGGCGAACGTCGACGGTGCGTCGGCGGCCTTGGGCTTCTCGACCATTCCCTTGACCCGCAGAACATCGGGGTTGTCGCTGTCGGGAACGGGCTCGACGTCGAAAACGCCGTAGGCACTGACGTCTTCGGGGCTGACCTCGATCGCACACAGCACGGTGCCGCCGCGGCGGGCGCGCACCGCCGACATCGTCTCCAACACCCCGGTGGGCAGCACCAGGTCGTCGGGGAGCAGCACGGCGACGGCGTCCTCGTCGGCGGACAGGGTGGGTTCCACGCAACTGATGGCATGGCCCAGCCCGAGCGGCTCGGCCTGCACCACCGACTCCACCTTGATCAACTGCGGGGCCCGGCGCACCTTGGCCAGCATGGCCTTCTTGCCGCGCGCCTCCAGCGTGCCTTCCAGCACCAGGTCTTCGACGAAGTGGGCGACGACGCCGTCCTTGCCCTCGGAGGTGATGATCACCAGCCGCTCGGCACCGGCCTCGGCCGCCTCGGCGGCGACCAGCTCGATGCCGGGGGTGTCGACGACGGGCAGCAACTCCTTGGGCACCGTCTTGGTCGCCGGCAGAAACCGGGTGCCCAAACCGGCCGCGGGCACAACGGCGGTGCGCGGAATCGGAACCTTCGGAGTGGGCATTGTTCACACGATAACCGCAATCAACTCCACCTCCTCCCCTGGCGGTGGGCGAGCCGCTACTGACACGCTGAAGGGCGTGACCGACAACGCGGCGATGGCCGCCAAGTCCGCGTTGCGCGCGCGCGTGCTCGCAGCCCGCCGCGCGGTACCGAAGGACGTCCACGACGCCGAGGCCCGCGCCCTGGCCGGCCACCTGGAGCAGCTCGCCGAGGGCGCCCGCACCGTCTGCGCCCACCTGCCGGTGGGCGACGAGCCCGGTTCGGCCGCCATGCTCGACCGCCTGACCCAGCGCGGTATCCGCGTGCTGCTGCCGGTGGTGCGCACCCGCGACGACGGCACGCCGCTGGCGCTGATGTGGGGCGATTACGAGCCCGAGACCCTGGTTGCGGCCCGGTTCGGCCTGCTCGAACCGGCGCCGCCGTGGTTACCGGCGGAGGCGCTGGCCGAGACGGACCTGGTCGTGATCCCGGCGCTGGCGCTCGACCGCCGGGGCGCGCGACTGGGCCGCGGCGCCGGCTTCTACGACCGCTCCCTGCTGCTGCGCCGACCGCAGATACCGCTGGTGGGTGTCGTGCGCGACGACGAGCTGCTCCAGATGCTGCCCGCCGAGCCGCACGATGTGCCGATGACGCACGCCCTGACTCCGGAAAAAGGCCTCGTTGTGCTGGAATGCCGACGATCAAATAGTGGTTCTAGCACTTAGCACGGTAGAGTGCTAAGCCGATTGCCCGACTCACGGAGGTTCGCGTGCCCACTTATAGCTACGCCTGCACCGAGTGCAGCAACCGCTTCGACGTGGTCCAGGCCTTTACCGACGATGCGTTGACCACCTGCGAGGAGTGCAACGGTCGCCTCCGCAAGATCTTCGGCAAGGTGGGCGTGGTGTTCAAGGGCAGCGGTTTCTACCGCACCGACAGCCGGGATGCGGGTAAGAGCTCCTCGAATGGCAGCAGCACCACCAAGGCGGCCTCCGATTCCGGATCCGGCGGTTCCGGCGACGGCGGCAGCAAGCCGGCCGAGAAGTCCGCTGCGGACGGCGGCAGCAAGCCCGCCGACAAGCCCAAGGCACCGGCGGCCGCCGCCTCGGCCTAACCCGTTATCCACAGGCCCGCACCCGGACCGACTGTCCCGGGCGGGCCGGGCGCTTACCGTGGCGCCATGAGCGAGTCGCTCAACCCGACCTTGATCTCCCGCGTCTCGCAGGCGCTGCGCCCGGACTGGAGCCGCACGATGCGCGCACGGCGGGTGGCCGCCGGCGCCCTGGTGGTGTTGGCCGGCGTCGCGGCGATCCGCTCCGATCCGCAGGGCGACCACATCGACGTGGTGGTGGCCAGCCACGACCTCGCCCCCGGCACGACGCTGACCGCCGCTGACGTCTCAGTCGAAAACCACTCTGCGGAAACGGTTCCCGACGGTGTTGTCACCGAGATCTCGTCGGTGCTGCACACCACGCTGGCCGGTCCGGCACGCCGCGGCGAGGTGCTCACCGATGTCCGTCTACTGGGCAGCCGGCTGACCGAAGCGACCGCCGGGCCGGACGCGCGCATCGTCGGCGTGCACCCGGCCGATGCCGCATTGGTCGACCTGGTTCGCCCCGGCGACGTCGTCGATGTGGTGACGGCCGACGACGCGGCCGAGCCCCCGGGCGCGCCCAGGGTGCTGGCGTCCGGCGGCATCGTGGTGCTGGTGTCGGACAAGCAGAATCACGACGATCGGGTGGTGCTGGTGGCGTTGCCGGCCGCCGCCGCGGTGGCGGTGGCCGGTGCCGCCCTGGCTCAGGCGGTGACGCTCACCTTGCGCTGAATCGTCAAGCAGCGACAGCGGGTTGCGGGCTGGCGCAGAACTTGCACTTGGTCGCTTCCGGGTCGATCTCGGACTTGCACTCCGGGCAGGTCTTGGTCGGCGCCGGGTCGCCGAACACCGTCTTGCCCCGCCGCTTCTGAATGCCCTTGTAGGGCAACACGATGAAGAAGTAGATGGTGGCCATGAACACGATGAAGTAGATGATCGCCGAGATGAACGCGCCGAGGTCGATGAAGGTCGCCTCGTTACCTTCCGCCCCCAGTTGGTAACCCAGCCCCAGCCCGGCGGTGTCCGGCTGCGCGGCCGAGACCAGCGGGTTGATCACGCTGTCGGTGAAGGCTTTGACCAGGTTGGAGAACGCCAGCGCGACCACCAGACCGATGGCGACGGTGATGACGTCGTCTCGCATCAGAAAGTTTTTGAACCCTTTTAACACCCGTTGCACCCCTTCCGGCCGGAATCACTGCGGGCAGCCTGCGCCGCCCAAGCGAACCGTAATTGCCGTTAACACATCGGCGCGGGTGATTCGGCGAAGTCGAATCTCAACCGTGATGTGGCGGGACGTTGTCCCGCAGCCACCGCTCGCGCTCCTCGATCTCGCGGGCGTCGTCCGGATCGCGCTCGTCGGAAGACTCCTGGTGCTCGCCGAGGCCGGGCATAGGCGCTAGATTTCCAGGCTGGACAGCTGACCGATGATGTTGGCCGCCAGCGGGTTCAGCGTCGCCATCCCGTCGCGCACCGCAGCTCGGGAACCGGCCAGGTTGACCACCAGAGTGCTGCCCGAGACTCCGGCCAGGCCGCGCGACAACCCGGCGTCGGTAATCCCGGCGGACAGCCCGGAGGCCCGCAGCGCCTCGGAGATGCCGAGGATCTCGCGGTCCAGGATGTCGCGAGTGGCCTCCGGGGCGACATCGCGCGGGGTGACCCCGGTGCCGCCGACCGACACCACCAGGTCGACGCCGCCGATCACCGCCGTGTTCAGCGCGTTGCGGATCTCGACCTCGTCGTTGGCGACGGCGACCACGCCGTCGACCATGAACCCGCCCTCGGCCAGCAGTTCGGTGACCAACGGACCGCTGTGGTCCTCGTCGCCGTGCGCGGTGCGGTCGTCGACGACGACGACGAGCGCGCGGCCGGCGAGTTCTGTGGTCTGTTCCATGGGTGCAACCGTATATCGCGGATCCGACGGCGGTTTAGCGAGGCTCGACGAAGGAGAGGCGAAGCTGGAACCGCCGCATGAGCATGGAGTCACCAACCCGTCACTGCTGGGCTTTACCCAGGGTGACCTGCGCCGTCTTGGAGGCTCCGCTGGCATCCAGGTAGGTCAGCGTCACCTGGTCGCCGGGCGCCTTGGACCGAACGGCGGCCACCAGGGCGTCGGCGCTGCCGATCGGGCGTTTGTCGAACGCGGTCACTGTCACGCCTTCCGGCAGACCGCCTTTCGCCGCGGCCTCCCCCGGCACCACCTCGACCACCTTCGCGCCGTGCAGGCTGCGCTCACTGGTGACCCGCACCCCCAGCGAGGCGTGCGATGCGGTGTGATCCGGCGAGTTGATGAGCTCGTCGGCGATCCGCTTGGCCTGGTCCACCGGAATCGCGAAACCCAGACCGATGGAGCCGCTCTGGGCTTCAGCGGAGTCCCCGCCCATCGTCGCGATCGCCGAGTTGATCCCCACCAGGTCGCCGTTCATGTTGACCAGCGCCCCGCCCGAGTTGCCCGGGTTGATCGCGGCATCGGTCTGGATCGCGTCCAGCACGGTGTTCTGGTTGCCCGCCTCACCGCTGGTGGACACCGGCCGGTTGAGCGCGCTGACGATGCCGGTGGTCACCGTGCCCTCCAGGCCCAGCGGCGACCCGACCGCCACCACGTGCTGGCCCACCCGCAGGTCAGCCGAGGACCCGAGCGTGATCGGGGTCAGATCGGAGACCCCTTGCACGCGCACCACGGCGATGTCGCTGGCCGGGTCCGTGCCCACCACGGTGAACGATGCGGTGCGTCCGTCGAAGAACGTCACCGTGGTCCTCGGCGGCGCCTTGGAGGTCGCATCGGCCTTGGCCGCGGCGGCCACCACGTGGTTGTTGGTCAGGATCATTCCGTCGGCCGACAGGATGATGCCCGAGCCCTCCTCGGACTGGCGGCCCAGATCGGTCTCCAGCATGACGACGCTGGGCACCACCTTCGCCGCGACCTTCTCGACCGAACCGTCGGGCAGGGTCACCGCAGCGGGCACACCCGGCGACTGGAGGCTGCTGTGGCTGCCACCGGCGACCGGTTTGTGGTCGGAGCGCATTGCCGAGCCCACCACGCCGCCGGTCACGCCCGACAACACAGCGATGGCGGCCGCACCGGCCACCAGCGCCCCGGCGCGCGGGCGCTTCGGGGGCAGGCCCGAACCCGGGAGCGGCGGCCGGCCGTAGGAGCCGTCATAGCCGGAGCGGTAGGCGGGCTGCTGCGGCTGCTGGGCCGGTGACTGGGCATAGCGCCAGTCGTACGGCTGCTGTGGCTGGGGCCGCTGCCCGCCCTGGCCCGGCTGTTGCCGCGGCGGGGGGTAGCCCGGGTGGTTCATCATGTCGTTGCCTGCTCCTAGAGACCCGAAGTTGCCTCACCACCATGCCTAGGTGGACTGAGAACCGCCTGTGACCGCCGTGGCCGGTACCTCGCCGGCCGAGGTGGCCCCGCCGGGCAGCACCATCCGGATCGATGTCCCGGGCGGGTCACCTCCGACGACGGTGTCTTCGATGGTGATCGCCCCGCCGTGCTTGAGCACCACCTGTTTGACGATCGCCAGGCCCAGGCCGGACCCGGGCATCGCGCGCGCCTGGTCGGACCGGAAGAAGCGCTCGAACACCAAGTCCCGCTCGTGCTCCGGGATCCCCGGCCCCTGGTCGGACACCACCATCTCCATGTGCGTCGGGTCGAGCTGGCGCATCCGCAGCCCGACGACCCCACCGGACGGGCTCCACTTGGCGGCGTTGTCGAGCATGTTCAGCACCGCCCGCGACAGGCCCGCGGCGTCGCCGTAGACGTGCCAGGGAACCACCTGGATGTCGAAGTCGATGTCGTTGCGGCGCCGTCTGACTCGCTCCATGCTGCGGTCGACGACCTCGGTGATATCGACCTGTTCGAACGCCGCCTCGCGCCGGTCGTCACGGGTGAGGTCCACCAAATCACCTACCAGCGTGGACAATTCCTCGATCTGGCCGATTGCATCAGCGCGCAGCTCGGCCATCTCCTCCTCGGGCAGCTGCGGTGCGCCCGGCGCCGCGGACGCCATCAGCAACTCCACGTTGGTGCGCAACGACGTCAGCGGGGTCTTCAGTTCGTGACCGGCGTCGGCGACCAGCCGCGCCTGCCGTTCCCGCGACTCGGCCAGCGCCCGCAGCATCGCGTTGAACGCCTCGGTGAGCCGGGCCAATTCGTCGCTGCCGTAGACCGGGATGGGCCGCAGATCATCGGTGCGCGCGACCCGTTCGGCCGCCTCGGTCAGCCGGCCCACCGGCCGCAGGCCGGTCCGGGTAACCATCCCGCCGGCGATGGCGGCCACCACCACGCCGACCCCGCCGACGACCAGCAGCACCCAGCGCAGCTTCATGGTCACCGCCCGGGTGGGCGCCAGGCTCTTGGAGATCAACAACGTGCTGCCGTTGGGCAGATGCACTGCCAGCACCCGCTGGCCGGCCGCGGTGCGCCGCGACAGAAACAGCTCGCCGCGGATGACGGCCTTCTCCTGCTGTCCGACCGGCAGCCGCTGGCCGGGTTGGTTGGCGGTGTAGATCGACCGGCCGGGGTTGACCAGCATGGCGTTGACATCGGAGTAGGCGGTGCCCTCGATCGCCTTGCGGGGATCGGCAGCCAGGGAACCGCTGGCGATCAGCATCTCGGTGCGGCTCTGCAGCTGATTGTCGATGTCGTTGTACAGCGCCGCCGAGATCACCGCGTAGACGGCGACGGCCATCAACACCACCACCAACGCCACCATCGACATCGCCAGCAGCATCACCCGCCAGCGCAGCGACAGGGATGTGTTCTGCGCCGAAGCGCCGTCCTGCCGCCGGTGGAAAAACTGCATCAGGGAGGTGTCTCGCGAAGCACGTAACCCACCCCGCGCACGGTGTAGATCAGCCGCGGCTCCCCTTCGGCTTCGGTCTTACGACGCAGATACCCGATGTAAACCTCCAGCGCATTGCCCGAGGTGGGGAAGTCGAAGCCCCACACCTCCTCGAGGATGCGGCTGCGGGTAAGCACCCGGCGCGGGTTGGCGATCAGCATCTCCAGCAGGGCGAACTCGGTGCGGGTCAGGCTGATCTGCCGGTCACCGCGGGTGACCTCGCGGGTGACCGGGTCCAGCGTCAGGTCCTCGAAGGACATCGCCACCGACTCCGACAGGTCCTCGGCGGTGGTGCGGCGCAGCAGGGCCCGCATCCGCGCCAGCAGCTCCTCCAGGGCGAACGGCTTCGGCAGGTAGTCGTCGGCGCCGGCGTCCAGGCCGGCCACCCGCTCGGAGACCGAGTCGCGGGCGGTCAGCACCAGGATCGGCAGGTCATCACCGGTGCTACGCAGCTGCCGGCAGACTTCCAGGCCGTCGAGCCGCGGCATCATGACATCCAGGATCATGGCGTCCGGCCGATCGCTGGAGATCGCCTCGAGCGCCTCGACGCCGTCGGTGGCCAGCGAGACCGAATAGCCATTGAACGAGAGAGACCTGCGCAGCGACTCACGCACCGCGCGGTCATCATCTACAACCAGTACCCGGGTAGCCATAGGTGCTATCCAATCATTGATGGGCGATCTGGTGGGTAAAGCGCCGCTCGTGTCGGGAGCGTTATTAGCGACGATCCAGATCGATCAGACCCAGGCGAGCCGCCTTGAGCAGCCGTCGTGGCACCTTGTGTGCGCGCCCGGCGACCGACACGTTGACCAGGCCCGTTGCCTCGGCCTTCCACTGCGCGCGGCGAGAACGGGTGTTCGCGCGCGACATCCTGCGCTTCGGCACGGCCATGGTCGAGCCTCTCCTCAAGTTGACATGTTGCCGCTAGACGCCAGCGGCGGACTCCCGAAAGGATAGCGGGTGATCAGCGTCGGCTCCAAAATGACTTTTCCGACGATTGAGGGCGCCGGCCGCCCATCTTGACGCGACACCGGCGGTACCGGCTAACCTACCGGTTGGTTGAGGATGGGATGTGGGGATGACAGCAGCGGTTCGGATCGGCAACTGCTCAGGCTTCTACGGCGACCGTCACGCCGCAATGCACGAGATGCTCACCGGCGGTGACCTGGACTATCTCACCGGCGACTACCTGGCCGAGCTGACCATGCTGATCCTGGGCCGCGACCGGATGAAGCACCCGGAGCGCGGCTACGCCAAGACCTTTCTGACCCAGCTCGAACAATGCCTCGGCCTGGCTCGTGACAAGGGTGTTCGTATCGTGGCCAACGCCGGCGGGCTCAATCCGGCCGGCCTGGCCGACGCGGTGCGCGAACTGGCCGACCGCCTCGGCATCCCGGCCACGGTGGCCCACGTCGAAGGCGACGACCTGCTCCCCCGCGCCGCCGAGCTCGGATTGGGGACGCCTCTGACCGCCAACGCCTACCTGGGTGGCTGGGGCATCGTCGAGTGCCTGAGCGGTGGCGCCGACGTCGTGATCACCGGCCGGGTCACCGACGCCTCGGTGATCGTCGGCCCTGCGGCCGCCCACTTCGGCTGGGATCGCACCGACTACGACCAGCTCGCCGGGGCGGTGGTCGCCGGTCACGTGATCGAGTGCGGCATCCAGGCCAGCGGCGGCAACTACGCCTTCTTCACCGAGATTCCCACCGAGCACCTCTTGCATCCCGGCTTCCCGCTCGCCGAGATCCACGCCGACGGATCGTCGGTGATCACCAAACATCCCGGCACCGGCGGGCTGGTCAGCGTCGACACCGTCACCGCGCAGCTGCTCTACGAGGTCACCGGGGCCCGTTATGCCAACCCCGACGTCACCGCCCGGATGGATAGCATCGAACTGTCTTCCGACGGCCCCGACCGGGTGCGGATCTCGGGCGTGACCGGCGAAGCGCCGCCACCGACCTGCAAGGTGTCGCTGAACAGCATCGGCGGGTTCCGCAACTCCACCACGTTCGTGCTGACCGGCCTGGACATCGAGGCCAAGGCCGAGCTGCTGCGCACCCAGCTCGAAGCGGCGATGACCGTCCGGCCGGCCGAGCTGCAGTGGACGCTGGCCCGCACCGACCACCCCGACGCCGACACCGAGGAAGCCGCCAGCGCCCTGCTGCACTGCGTGGTGCGTGACCCCGACCCGGCCAACGTGGGCCGCAGATTCTCCGCGGCCGGCATCGAGCTCGCCCTGGCCAGCTACCCCGGCTTCTGCGTGACCGCCCCGCCCGGCGACGGCCAGGTCTACGGGGTGTTCACCCCGGGCTACGTCGACGCCACGGCGGTGCCGCACGTCGCGGTGCACCCCGACGGCACCCGGGTGGACATCCCGGCCGCGGCCGAGACCCGCACCCTCGAGCCGGCCGAGGACCCCGCCCTGCCCGAGCCGTTGCCGGCGGGCCCGACCCGGCGTGCGCCGTTGGGGTTGATCGCCGGCGCCCGCAGCGGCGACAAGGGCGGCTCGGCCAACGTCGGGGTCTGGGTGCGCACCGATGAGCAGTGGCGCTGGCTGGTCCACACGCTGACCGTGGAGAAGCTGCGGGAGTTGCTGCCCGAGACCGCCGAGCTGCCGGTCACCCGGCATGTGCTGCCCAAGCTGCGGGCGGTGAACTTCGTCGTCGAAGACATCCTCGGGCAAGGCGTGGCCTACCAAGCCCGATTCGATCCGCAGGCCAAGGGGTTGGGCGAATGGCTGCGCAGCCGCCATGTCGACATTCCCGAACCGTTGCTGTCAGAAGGGACACCGTGAGCATCTGGACCTCCCCCGAGCGTGACGCGCTGCGCAAGACCGTGCGCGCTTTCGTCGAACGCGAGATCGCACCGAACGTCGATGAGTGGGAACGCACCGGCGAGCTGCCCCGCGAGCTGCACCGCAAAGCCGCCGAGGCCGGCCTGCTGGGCGCCGGCTTCCCCGAGGAAGTCGGCGGCGGTGGCGGCGACGGTGCCGACGCGGTGGTCATCTGCGAGGAAATGCACCAGGCCGGGGCCCCCGGCGGGGTGTTCGCCTCGCTGTTCACCTGCGGTATCGCCGTGCCGCACATGATCGCCTCGGGCGACACAAGGCTGATCGAGGAGTTCGTCACTCCCACCCTGGCCGGGGAGAAGATCGGATCGCTGGCCATCACCGAACCGGGCGGCGGCTCGGACGTCGGCCACCTGCGCACCACCGCGCGCCTGGACGGCGACCACTATGTGGTCAACGGCTCCAAGACCTTCATCACCTCCGCGGTGCGCGCCGACTACGTGGTCACCGCGGTGCGCACCGGCGGGCCGGGGGCGGCCGGGGTGTCACTGCTGGTGGTCGAGAAGGGCACGCCTGGTTTTGAGGTGACCCGCAAGCTGGACAAGATGGGCTGGCGGTCCTCGGACACCGCCGAACTGTCCTACGTCGATGCGCGGGTGCCGGTGGCGAACCTGGTCGGCGCCGAGAACACCGGCTTCGCCCAGATCGCCGCGGCGTTCGTCTCCGAGCGCGTCGGTTTGGCCGCGCAGGCCTACGCCAGCGCGCAGCGCTGCCTGGATCTGACCCTGGCGTGGTGCCGGGACCGGGAGACCTTCGGTCGGCCGCTGATCTCCCGGCAGGCCGTGCAGAACACCCTCGCGGAGATGGCCCGCCGCATCGATGTGGCCCGGGTCTACACCCGCCACGTCGTCGAGCGGCAGCTGGCCGGGGAGTTCAACCTTATCGCCGAGGTGTGCTTCGCCAAGAACACCGCGGTGGAGGCCGGCGAGTGGGTGGCCAACCAGGCGGTGCAGCTGTTCGGCGGGATGGGCTACATGGCCGAATCGGAGGTGGAGCGCCAGTACCGCGACATGCGGATCATCGGGATCGGCGGTGGAACCACCGAAATCCTGACCTCGCTGGCCGCCAAGAGCCTTGGATACCAGTCATGACCGCCTTGAAGTCGACCCTGGACCCTTCGTCGCCCTCCTACACCGAGGCGGCAGCGGCGCTGACCGACAAGCTCGCCGAACTCGACACCGAACTGGCCAAGGCCTTGGCCGGGGGCGGCGCCAAATACGTCGAGCGCCACCACGCCCGCGGCAAGCTCACCGCGCGCGAGCGCATCGAGGCGCTGATCGACGCGGACTCCCCGTTCCTGGAGCTGTGTCCGCTGGCCGCGTGGGGCAGCGACTTCCAGGTCGGGGCCAGCCTGGTCACCGGGATCGGCGCGGTCGAAGGCGTGGAGTGCATGATCGTTGCCAACGACCCGACGGTCAAGGGCGGCACGTCTAACCCGTGGACACTGCGAAAAATTTTGCGGGCCAATCAGATTGCGTTCGAGAACCGTCTCCCGGTGATCTCCCTGGTGGAGTCCGGCGGAGCTGACCTGCCCACCCAGAAGGAAGTCTTCATTCCCGGCGGTCAGATGTTCCGCGACCTGACCCGACTCTCGGCCGCCGGCATCCCTACCATCGCGCTGGTGTTCGGCAACTCCACCGCGGGCGGGGCGTATGTGCCCGGCATGTCCGACCACGTGGTGATGATCAAGGAGCGCTCGAAGGTGTTCCTCGCCGGCCCGCCGCTGGTGAAAATGGCCACCGGCGAGGAGTCCGACGACGAATCCCTCGGCGGCGCCGAGATGCACTCCCGCACTTCGGGTCTGGGTGACTACTTCGCGAACGACGAACTGGACGCGCTGCGGATCGGCCGCCGGATCGTGGCCCGGCTGAACTGGGTCAAGCAGGGGCCCAAACCCCTCGCGGTCGTCGAGCCGAAGTACGACACCGAGGAGCTGATCGGCATCGTGCCGGCCGACCTGCGGATCCCGTTCGACCCGCGGGAGGTGATCGCCCGGATCGTCGACGGCTCGGAGTTCGACGAGTTCAAGGCGATGTACGGCTCGTCGCTGATCACCGGCTGGGCCCGGCTGCACGGCTACCCGGTGGGCATCCTGGCCAACGCGCGCGGCGTGTTGTTCAGTGAGGAATCCCAGAAGGCCACCCAGTTCATTCAGCTGGCCAACCGGTCCAATACCCCATTGTTGTTCCTGCACAACACCACCGGGTACATGGTCGGCAAGGCCTACGAAGAGGGCGGCATGATCAAGCACGGCTCGATGATGATCAACGCCGTGTCGAACTCGACGGTGCCGCACATCTCGCTGCTGATCGGCGCCTCCTACGGCGCCGGGCACTACGGCATGTGCGGGCGGGCCTACGATCCGCGGTTCCTGTTCGCCTGGCCATCGGCCAAAGCGGCGGTGATGGGCGGGGCGCAGCTGGCCGGGGTCATCTCGATCGTCAGCCGCGCCGCCGCCGAAGCCCGCGGCCAGCAGGTGGACGAGGCGGCCGACGCCGCGCTGCGGGCCGCCATCGAAGCCCAGATCGAGGCGGAGTCACTGCCGATGTTCTTGTCCGGCCGGCTCTACGACGACGGGGTGATCGACCCGCGCGACACCCGCACCGTACTGGGAATGTGCTTGTCCGCCATCGCCAATGGCCCGGTCGAGGGGACGTCGAACTTCGGCGTCTTCCGGATGTGAGGACTCCCATGATCAGCAAAGTTCTGGTGGCCAACCGCGGCGAGATCGCCCGCCGAGTCTTCACCACCTGCCGCCGGCTGGGCCTGGGCACGGTCGCGGTCTACACCGATCCCGACGCGGGCATGCCGCACGTCGCCGAGGCCGACGAGAAGGTGCGCCTGCCGGAGACCACCAGCTACCTGTCGGCGGAGGCGATCATCGCCGCGGCGCAGGCCGCCGGTGCCGACGCCGTGCACCCGGGCTACGGATTCCTCTCCGAGAACGCCGAATTCGCCGCCGCGGTGCAGGCCGCCGGACTGACCTGGATCGGGCCGCCGGTGGGCGCGGTGACCTCCATGGGTTCCAAGATCGAGGCCAAGAAGCTGATGGCCGCCGCCGGGGTCCCGGTGCTCGAAGAACTCGACCCGGACACCGTCACCGCCGCGCAACTACCGGTGCTGGTCAAGGCGTCGGCCGGCGGCGGCGGCCGCGGTATGCGGGTGGTCAGCGAGTTGTCGGCGCTGGCCGATGAGGTCGCGGCCGCCCAGCGCGAGGCCGCCTCGGCATTCGGCGACCCGACGGTGTTCTGCGAGCGCTACCTGCCGGCCGGGCGCCATATCGAGGTTCAGGTGATGGCCGATGCGCACGGAACGGTGTGGGCGGTCGGCGAGCGGGAATGCTCGATCCAGCGCCGCCACCAGAAGGTCATCGAAGAGGCCCCCTCCCCGCTGGTGGAGCGCATCTCCGGGATGCGGGACAAGCTTTTCGAGGCGGCCCGGCTGGCGGCGAACGCGATCGGCTACACCGGCGCGGGCACCGTGGAGTTCCTGGCCGACGAGGACGGCGCGTTCTACTTCCTGGAGATGAACACCCGACTGCAGGTCGAACATCCCGTCACCGAGGAGACCACTGGCTGCGATCTGGTCGAGCTGCAGTTGGCGGTGGCCGACGGCGCCCGACTCGAGCCGGAACCGCCTGCGGCGCAGGGCCACTCCATCGAGGCGCGGTTGTACGCCGAGGACCCGGCCCGGGGGTGGCAGCCGCAGGCCGGGCTGGTGCACGCCATCGACATCCCGGGGGTGACCGCGCGGTTCCACGGCCTGTGCCGGCACACCGGCGTGCGGCTGGACTCCGGCATCGAGGACGGGTCCATGGTGTCCATTCACTACGACCCGATGCTGGCGAAGGTGATCAGCTACGCGCCCACCCGGCGTCAGGCGGCGGCGGTGCTGGCGGGCGCACTGGCGCGCGCCCGGCTGCACGGCCTGCGCACCAACCGCGACCTGCTGGTCAACGTGCTGCGCCACCCGGCTTTCCTCGACGGTGCGACCGACACGGCGTTCTTCGAGACCCACGGACTGGCCGAGCTGTCCGCGCCGCTGGCCGGCGCCGCGGCCGTGCGGGCGTCGGCAATCGCGGCCGCGCTGGCCGACGCCGCGCACAACCGGGCCACCGCCGTGGCGTTCGGCTCCATTCCCGGCGGGTGGCGCAATCTGGCCTCGGGATACCAGACCAAGACCTACACCGACGACGACGGCACCGAGCATCGGATCGAATATCGTTTCACCCGAACCGGATTGACCATCAACGACGAGGTCAGCCTGGTCTCGTCCACGCCGGACGAGGTGGTGTTGGCCGATTCGGCCGGCGTCGCGCGCACGTTCACCGTCGCCCGTTACGGCGCCGACATCTATGTCGACTCCCCGGCCGGTCCGGTGCACCTGGTGGCGTTGCCGCGATTCCCCAATCCCGAATCCGCGGTCGAACAGGGGTCGCTGCTGGCGCCGATGCCCGGCAACGTGATCCGGTTGGGTGCCGCCCTCGGCGATCCGGTGACCGCCGGACAACCGCTGATCTGGCTGGAAGCCATGAAGATGGAGCACACCATCAGCGCACCGGCCGACGGGGTACTCACCCACCTCAACGTCAAACCCGGAGACCAGGTCGAGGTCGGCGCCGTGCTGGCCCGCGTGGAAAGTCTCGAAACATCAGCAGAAGGAGATTCCCAATGAGCGACACCAGCTTCATCGAGAGCGATGAGCGTCGTGCCCTGCGCGAGGCGGTCGGGGCGATGGCCAAGAACTACGGCCAGGACTACTACCTGGAGAAGGCTCGCGCCGGTGAGCACACCGACGAATTGTGGAACGAGGCAGGCAAACTCGGCTTCATCGGGGTGAACCTGCCCGAGGAATACGGCGGCGGCGGCGCCGGGATGTACGAGCTGTCGCTGGTCATGGAAGAGATGTCGGCCAACGGCTGCGGCCTGTTGATGATGGTGGTGTCGCCGGCCATCAACGGCACCATCATCTCCAAGTTCGGCACCGACGAGCAGAAGAAGCGGTGGATCCCCGGCATCGCCGACGGCTCGTTGACCATGGCGTTCGCCATCACCGAACCCGACGCCGGATCGAACTCGCACAAGATCACCACCACCGCGCGCCGGGACGGCTCGGACTGGATCCTCAAGGGGCAGAAGACGTTCATCTCCGGCGTCGACCAGGCCCAGGCGGTGCTGGTGGTCGGCCGCACCGAGGACGCCAAGACTGGCAACCTGCGCCCGGCCCTGTTCGTGGTACCCACCGACGCCGCCGGCCTGAGCTACACGCCGATCGAGATGGAGCTGATCAGCCCGGAGCGTCAGTTCCAGGTTTTCCTCGACGATGTGCGGCTGCCGGCCGACGCGCTGGTGGGTTCTGAGGACGCCGCGATCGCGCAGCTGTTCGCCGGGCTCAACCCCGAGCGCATCATGGGCGCGGCCAGCGCGGTCGGGATGGGCCGGTTCGCGATCGGCAAGGCCGTCGACTACGTCAGCACCCGGCAGGTCTGGAAGACCCCGATCGGGTCGCACCAGGGCCTGTCGCACCCGTTGGCGCAGAACCACATCGAGATCCAGTTGGCCAAGCTGATGATGCAGAAGGCGGCGACGCTCTATGACGCCGGTGATGACTTCGGCGCCGCCGAGGCGGCCAACATGGCCAAGTACGCCGCCGGGGAGGCCTCGACGCGGGCGGTCGACCAGGCGGTGCAGTCCCTGGGCGGCAACGGCCTGACCAAGGAGTACGGCATCGCCGCGGCGGTGACGGTGTCGCGGCTGGCCCGGATCGCGCCGGTGAGCCGGGAGATGATCCTCAACTTCGTCGCGCAGACGTCGCTGGGCCTGCCCCGGTCGTACTGATGGACACCCTGGTCTCCTACGCCGGGCCGGAGGACACCGGAGACGGGTCGGCCCGGCTGACGCTGGATTCGCCGCACAACCGCAACGCGCTGTCGAGCCGGCTGGTCGCCCAACTGCATGCCGGCCTGCGCGACGCCGCCGCGGACCCGAACGTGCGGGTGGTGGTGCTCGGTCACACCGGCAACACCTTCTGCGCCGGCGCGGACTTGAGCGAGGCATCCGGCGGCCCAGATGCCAGTCCCGGCGACCTGGCCGCCGACCGGGCCCGCGAAATGGCGGCGTTGCTGCGGGCGATCGTCGAGTGCCCGCGGCCGGTGATCGCCGCGGTCGACGGCCACGTGCGGGCCGGCGGGATGGGCATGGTCGGCGCGTGCGATATCGCGGTCGCCGGATCGGCCAGCACCTTCGCGCTGACCGAGGCCCGGATCGGCGTGGCGCCCTCGATCATCTCGCTGACCCTGCTGCCCAAGCTGTCTCCGCGGGCCGCCGCCCGCTACTACCTGACCGGGGAGAAGTTCGGCGCGGCCGAAGCCGCCGCGATCGGGCTGATCACGCTGGCCGTGGAGAACGAAGCGGACCTCGAGTCCACCGTCGCCGGTCTGGTGAGCGATCTGCGGCGGGGTTCCCCGCAGGGGCTGGCGGCCTCCAAGGCGCTGACCACCGCCGAGGTGCTGGCCGGGTTCGACCGCGACGCCGAGCGGCTCAGTGTGGCCTCGGCACGGATGTTCGTCTCCGACGAGGCCCGGGAAGGGATGCTGGCCTTTTTGCAGAAGCGTCCACCTAGCTGGTCCTTGTAGCCACTTCGGGCAACCTTGCGTACGGCATAGCGGTTCGTCGTAGGCTCTGTAGCCGATGAGGAACTCAGCCGGGCGAGGCCACGACACCCACGGCATGCCGTCGCGTGCCGCGGACACCGACCGGATCCAGTTGGCGCAGTTGCTCGGCGACGCCGCTGCGCAGGGCCAACTGCCGATGAGCGAGTACGAGGACCGGCTGGCCAAGGCCTACGCGGCGCAGACCTACGACGAGCTCGACGGGCTGCGCGCCGACCTTCCGGGTTCCTCGGTGTGCCCGCACCGCGGCGGCGACTGCAAGCCCGCTCCCTCCACGCTGCTGCTGGCGATCCTGGGTTCGTTCGAGCGGCGCGGGCGGTGGAACGTGCCCAAGCGGCTGACCACCTTCTCGCTGTGGGGCGGCGGCGTGATCGATCTGCGCTACGCCGACTTCACCGCGACCGACGTCGAGATCAACGCCTACTCGATCATGGGCGGGCAGACCATTTTGCTGCCGCCGGAAGTCAACGTCGACATCCGGGGCCACGGGGTGATGGGCGGCTTCGACCAGCGGGTCGACGGCCGAGGCACCCCCGGCGCGCCCACGGTACGGGTCCGCGGCTTCTCGCTGTGGGGCGGCGTGGGCATCAAGCGCAAGCAGCGCAAACCACGCAGCTGAGCCACCCTCGGCAAGTTGACACCGCGCTCGCAACTCGGCAATATCAGGAAACAGACGTTCTCACAATTGCCGTTCCCACGATGTGCGAGGTGCAGTCATGACGATCAGCGAGCCGATTCCTTTGGTGGAGCGTTCGGTGAGCGATTCGGCAGTTACCCACGCCGCACCTCGTCGGCGTTCGCTGCTACCCCAGGTCGCCTGCACCGACAACATGATGATGGGTGTGGCCCTGTTGGCCGGGCCGGCCAACGTGATCATGCAACTCGCGCGTCCCGAGGTGGGTTATGGCGTGCTGGAGAGCCGCGTCGATAGCGGGCGCGTCGACCTGCACCCGATCAAGCGGGCCCGGACCACGTTCACCTATCTGGTCGTCGCCACCCAGGGCAGCGTCGAACAGCAGGCCGCGTTCCGGGCGGCGGTGGACAGTGTCCACCGGCAGGTTCGCTCGATCGACGACAGCCCGGTGAAGTACAACGCCTTCGACCGCGATCTGCAGCTGTGGGTGGGCGCCTGCCTGTACAAGGGCAACGTCGACATCCACCGCATCTTCCTCGGTGAGATGGACGACGAGCACGCCGACCGCCACTACCACAACGAGGGCAAGGCCATGGCCACCATGCTCCAGGTTCCCGAGGACATGTGGCCGGCGGACCGGGCCGCCTTCGACCGGTACTGGCAGGAGCAACTGGACAAGGTGCACATCGACGACACCGTCCGCGCCTACCTCGAGCCGATCGCCGCCAGCCGGATGCGCGGCTTGACCCTGCCGGGGCCACTGCAGCGGGCGAACGAACGGCTCGCCTTGCTGATCACCACCGGATTCCTGCCCCAGCGCTTCCGCGACGAGATGCAGCTGCCGTGGGATGCGCAGCGGCAACGCCGGTTCGACCGGTTGATGGGCCTGATCCGCGGAGTCAACAATCTGCTGCCCGGGTTCCTCCGCGGCTTCCCGTTCAACCTGATTCTGTGGGATCTGGATCGGCGCATCCGCACCGGCCGTCCGCTGGTGTAGCAGCCGTCGAGGTGAATTGACGTCGCTGCGTCCGCCGGTACGCTTTGACCTCGGACCAGGCCGACGGAAGGGACCGGCGATGCACGTCAACCCGCATGTGTTGCGCACCGGAGCCAACGTCTCCGACGACGCCGGTGGCCACGCCAATACCGGTGCGCAGCGCCTCGGGCTGGCCGGGGTGAGCACCGGCATGTTCGGTGACTTCGACGCCGCCCACAGCTTCCACGCCGCGCTGGCCACCGCCAAAGACGGCCACCGGGATGCGCTGCAGGGTCACCACCAGAACCTCACCGGCATCGCCGAGAACGTGCGCACCGCCGCCACGGCCTTCACCCGCATGGACGACCACAACGCCAAGCGGCTGCGAGACGTAGCTCCCGGCACCGGGCAGTGAGCCGCCCGAGCCTGCAACACCTGCAGATCGCCGACCTCGTCGCCCACGCCGGCGGTGACCCGTGGGCGGTCGACGACAGCCTGCAGGCCGGTAGCCCCACCCAGATCAACTTCCTCGCCCAGGCGTTTCACCAGGCCGCCGGCTCGGCCACCGCCGCCGAACAGACCTTCCAGACCGCCCAGCAGCACTTCCAGCAGTACAACCGCGAGAACGGCGAACAGCCGATCAACAACGGCGCCGAGGTGCAGCGCGTCAAAGACGGCCTGCACGCCACCAATCAGCAGCTCGGCCAGATCGCCGCCGACCTGGAAACCATCGCCGGCAACCTGGCCCAGGCCCGCGCGGCCTCGCAGGCCAATATGACGGCGCTCAACGCCAACCTGCTGGTCCTCGACGCCCAGATCGGCGTCTACCTCAATCAGGCCAGTCAAGGCCAGAACCACGACGCCGACATCGCGCAGGCGCGGCAACTGGCCTATAACGACACCGCGACCGCGCTGCACAACGCCACGGTCATCCGCGACACCTACTCCAAGGGCCTGCAGGAGGCCCTGACCAATTTGCGGGTCAAGGACGGCTACAGCCCCGATATCCGCAAGTACGACGCCGAGAGCCAACCGGCCGGCGGGGCCGACGGCGAAGCGGGAGCCGGCGGCCCAACCAACGGCACGCCCGACGGCCGCCCCGGTGCTGACGGTGGCGCCGGTGGCAACGGCGGCGCGCCGGCCGGCAACCCGCCGCTCGTCGGCGACGCCGGCAATGCGCCCGGCGCCCCTGCCGATGGCAAAGGCGGTGACGGCGGTGCCGGCGCGACCGAGCCCGTCCCGCCATGGCTACCACCCGGGACGCCGGTGATGACCCGCCCCGGCGCCCCGCCGGCACCGCCCGGCCAACCGACCCAGATCAACGGGAAATGGGGAAACGTCGGTGACGGCCTCGCGGCGGCGGGTGGGCAAGCCAACGCGCCGTGGGCCCGGCCTGACCTGCCGGCGTTCGCTCCGGGCGGGTCACCGAACCCCGCGATTCCCGGCGGCGGCGTACCGATGCCGCAGGCCATGGAGAGCGTCGAAAAGTTCGGCAAACGCCTGGGCTTCGTAGGGAACGTCATCACCGGCGCGAACGGGGTCATGGAGATCCAGAACGATGTGAACAACGGAGTCCCCCTGAGTACCGCCCTCGTGGATGTCGTCCCCAAAACCGCGGGTGATATCACCGGAGGTTTGGTGGGCGCCGGGCTGGGAGCCGAGACCGGGGCGGAAATCGGGGCCGTGGTCGGCACCTTCTTCGGCCCCGGACCGGGAACCGCCATTGGTGCGGTCCTGGGTGCCGGCACCGGAGCGGTGGTCGGAGGCCTCGTCGGCAGCGAGTTCGGTAAGGATGTCGGTGAGGGAATTTCGAATGTTTGGCACGGCCTGTTCGGCTGAGACGCGGCAGACAAAGGAGAACGATCACCATCAGCAACGCAGAGCGCATTATCTTCATCGCCGCTGTGGTCGCGCTTGTCATCGCAATCCCGGTGGACCCCCGCAAGGACGCGAAGTCGAAGTGGCTGTTTTGGGTCATCGGTCCGATGGTGTGTGCCGCGTTGTTCGCCGCCGCGCTCTACGGCGCGGTGAAAAATCCTGAGGCATCGGATCTGGTCGGCGCAGTCGTTGGCGGAGCATTCTTCGCCTACCTAGGCTTCGGCGCCGTCTACGCCCGCAAGCGCTGGCCGATCGGGCGATGAACTGGTTCTCGTTCGTGACGCACCGGAAGGACCTGTCGTGAAAGCCGCCGACCAGCCGCCCGGCTCCGAACCGATCACATTGGCCCCCCGCACCCCCGGCGAACCGACGATCACCCTCCCGAAGCCGCCGGGCTGGGAGCTCATGCCGGGCAACGACGAGACTCTGATCCGCGGCGTCCTCTACAACCAGGACCTGCGCCGGCACGGCTTCACCCCCAATGCGGTGGTGACCTGCGAGGAACTCACCGGCCAGGTCGGACTTCCGTCGCAGGCCTTGGCCAAGGAGGGCGCCGCGGTCGCCAACATCGTCGGTGAACTCGACACCGACGTGCCCGGAACGGTGTCGGGATTTGCGAGCAGAACGATCACCTACAACCTGCAGGGCCGGCCGGCGACCGGCCTGATCGTCGCGGTGCAGAACGCCAAGGACCGGATCTGGGCGGTCACCGTCACCATCCAAACCACCGACGCCGAGAACCCGCACTATGTCTCCGCCAAGCAGGCCATCCTCGACGCGCTGGAAGTCCGCCTGCCCGACCGGTAACGCAGCAGCCCTGCGAGAATGGCACGCATGGTCGAGCAGAGCCTCTGGATGCAAAAGGTTGCCGCCGATCCCGGGCATTCGCAGTGGTATATCGAACGCTTCCGTCAAATGGCCCGCGCCGGTAACGATCTCGCCGGCGAAGCCCGCTTCATCGATGCGATGGCCTCCCGTGGCGCCCGCATCCTCGACGCCGGCTGCGGGCCGGGCCGAGTGGCCGGCGTGCTGGCCGCGGCCGGTCATGACGTGGTCGGTGTCGATGTGGACCCCGAGCTCATCGAGGCGGCCGGGCAGGATCACCCGGGGCCGCGCTATCTCGTCGCCGACCTCGCTGAACTGGACCTGCCCGCGCGCGGCATCGCCGAACCGTTCGAGGTGATCGTGTCGGCCGGCAACGTCATGACGTTCGTCGCCCCGAGCACCCGCATCGAGATACTGCGCCGGCTGCGCAACCACTGCGCCGAGGACGGGCGGACCGTGATCGGTTTCGGTGCCGACCGGGACTACGAGTTCAGCCAGTTCCTCGACGACGCGGCGACCGCGGGGTTCGCGACCGAGCTATTGCTGGGCACCTGGGACCTGAGGCCCTTCACCGACAACTCCGATTTTCTGGTCGCCGTGCTGCGGCCAGCTCAGCGCGACGCCTGATCTTCCTCGCTGAGTTCGCCCAACTGGTCGAAACTGAGTACCTCGGTCATGTCCTGTTCCTGGTAGGCCAACCGGCCGACCCGGTGCGCAACGACCGGCGCGGTGATCAGCGTGAAGATGATGCTCACGGTGACCATCCCGGCATCGTGGCTGCCGCGTAACCGGATCAACGCACCGGCCAGCACCAACAGCAGACCCAGCACCTGCGGTTTGGTGGCCGAGTGCATCCGCGCCAACGTATCGGGGAACCGCACCACCCCGATCGCCGCCGTCAGCGCCAGCACGGCCCCGGCGAGCACCAGCACCCCGGCGATCACATCGAGCACGATCACGATTGCCTCCGTGGTTCGGGATCGTCGGGAACCCGGAAACGGGCCACGCTCACCGATCCGATGAAGCCGACCAGCGCCAGCGCCGCCAGGCTGTAGGTCGCGGTGGTGTCGCGGCTGACCGCGGCCCAGATGCCGATACCGCACATCGTCATCGCGGCCAGCGTGTCCAGCGCCACCAGGCGGTCCAGTGTGCTGGGCCCGGCCAGTAGCCGATACATGGTGATGATCGCGGCGGCCCCCAGCAGCACGCCCGCGGTTGCCCAGATGACGGTCATGCGGTTCCTCCCGCCGGCTGCCATTCGTCGTCGCGCTCGAAAGCGGCTATCAAAAGTCGCTCCACCTGGGCGACCTGCGCGAAGAACCGCTCGACCGACCGCGACGATCCGACATCGATCACGTGGCAATACAGAATGCGGCGCACCTGGTCGATCTCCAGCACGATCGACCCGGGAATCAGCGTGGTGATGGCGGAAGCCAGCACCAGCACCAGATCGGACTTGATGGTCAACGGCACCTTCAGCACCCCGGTCAGCGGCGGCGGGCCCGGCTTGATCGCCAGCCACATCAACTGGACACTGGACGCCACCAGGTACCAGGCGAACAGCCCGACCAACCGCAGCACCGCCACCGGGTGCACGCGACCCTGGACCGGCACCGGCGGTAGCGGCAGCAGCACCAGGATCAGCGTCGCGACCACCAGCCCGACGACGATGTTAGGGATGGTGAATCGGCCCCACAACAGCGTCCAGATGGTCGCCAACGCCGATACCGCAAAAGTGCGCAGCGCTATCGCCCTCACGAGTCACCCCCCGACAGCACGGCGGAGATGTATTCGCCCCGGTCGATGACCTCGGCCGCGGCACGCTCGCTGTAGGCGAAGATCGGGCCGGCCAGCGCGGTCATCGCCAGCCCCAACGCGATCAGCGCAACGGTCGGGGCCAGCATCCAGGTCGGCATCCGGCCGACGTCGTCGCGGTCGTCGTAGGCGACCTCGGCGACGTCGTCGAGCAGCACCGGCGGAGTGGCGTTCACCAACGCGGCCTCGGGGGCGTCGACCCGCCGGCGCCAGAACGCCCGTGTCCACACCCGGGCCAGCACATACAGCGTCAGCAGGCTGGTGACGACGGCGCCTCCCACCAGACACCAGGCCAGCACCGACCCGTCGTCGGCCCCGGCCTGCAGCACCGCGGTCTTGCCGATGAAACCTGAAAAAGGTGGGATACCACCGAGATTGAATGCCGGAATGAGGAACACGAACGCCAGCAGCGGATTGGCGCCCAAGCCGCCCAGGCGCTGCATCGACGATGCGCCGCCCTGGCGTTCGATCAGTCCGGCCGCCAGGAACAGTGTCGTCATCACGATGATGTGGTGCATCACGTAGAAGATGGCGCCGGTCATGCCCAACCGGCTCGACAGTGCCACTCCGAACATCATGAAGCCGATGTGGCTGACCAACGTGAATGACAAGAGCCGCTTGATGTCGCTCTGCGCGACGGCGCCGAAAATGCCGACCAGCATGGTCAACAGCGCGGCGACCAACAGCACCGAGTCCAGTCCGCCGTCGGGAAACAGCAGCGAATGGGCCCGGATGATCGCGTACACACCGATTTTGGTCAGGATCCCGGCGAACACCGCGGTGATCGGTGCGGGCGCGGTCGGATAGGAGTCGGGCAGCCACGCCGACAGCGGGAAGACCGCGGCCTTGATGCCGAACGCCACCAGTAGCACCGCGAACACCGCGCTGCGGGTGCCGCCGGGCATCGCGCCGGTGCGGGTGGCCAACTCGGCCAGGTTCAGCGTGCCGGTCGCGGCATAGACCAGGGCGATGCCGAACAGGAAGATCAACGAGGACGCCATCGAGACCATCACGTAGCCGATGCCGGCCCGGATCCGTTCGGCGCTGGCACCGATGGTCAGCAACACGAAGCTCGCGGCCAGCAGCATCTCGAAGCCGACGAACAGGTTGAACAGGTCACCGGCCAAGAAGGCCAGCGAGACGCCGGTGGCCAGGGTCAGATAGGTGGGCAGGAAGATCGACACCGGCTGGCGGTCGTCGCCGTCGCGCACACCCTGCCCGATCGCGTAGACCATCACCGTCAGCAGCACGATCGCCGACACCACCAGCATCAGCGCCGACAACCGGTCGACCACCAGGGTGATGCCCAGCGGGCCGAGCTTCTGCTCCGTCGGGCCCCAGCCGCCGACGTGCAGCACCAGCGTCCCGTCCCGGTCGGTCAGGTACAGCAAGGCGGCGCTGACGGCGGTCACCGCGCACAGCACCGCGATGGTGATCGGGCGCTGCACCCTGGGACGCCGGCCGACGATCAGGGTCAGGGCGGCACCCAGCGTGGGCAGCAGCACCGGCAGCGGCATCAAGACGGCGGCGAGACTCACCGTGGCTCCTCGCTTTCGGTGACGGCGTCCAGTTCGCCGGCCGGCACCAGCACACCGGGGTCCTCCTCGGCGGCGATGATCTCTTCGTCGGAGAGCTGAGACACCCGGGTCGCCTCGGAGTCGTCGCCGATGTCCTCGGTCGTCGTCAGGTGGTAGGAGCGGTAGGTCAGCGCCAGCACGAACGCGCCGATGCCCATGGTGATGACGATGGCGGTCAGCACCATGGCCTGCGCCAACGGGTCGGCGTCGGTTTCCATGCCCTCGGTGCTGTTGTAGATCGGCGGGCTGCCGCTCGGCCCGGAAACATCGATGATCAGCAGGTTGATGGCATTGCCGATCATCATCAGGCCCAGCAGCGTTCGGGTGAGGCTGCGTTCCAGCAGCATGTACACCCCGCACGAGGTGAGGCCGGCGGCCATCAGCAGGGGAACCAGATGCGCGGTCATGACACTCCTGCCAGCGATCGGGCGCGGGCCTGCGATTCCAGCTCCTGGTCGAGCCGGACGCCCAGGCTGCGCAACACGTCGAGCACCATGCCGACCACCACCAGGTACACGCCGATGTCAAAGAACAATGCGGTGACCATCTTGACGTCGCCTACCACCGGCAGGCTGAACGACAGCACCGCCGACGACAGCACCGGTGCCCCCAGCAACAGCGACCCCAGCGCCGTGCCGCCGACCAGGCTCAGCCCGACGCCGAGAATCTTCCCGGAGTCCAGTGGCAGCGTCTCGCCGAGCTCGTATCGCCCGCCGGCGAGATAGCGCAGCACCAGCCCCAGCCCGGCGGCCAGCCCGCCGGCGAAACCACCGCCCGGATAGTTGTGCCCGGCGAACAAGAAGTACAGCGAGACCACCATGATCAGCGGGAAGATGGCGCGGGTCGCGACCTCCAACACCAGCGACCGCTGATTGGGGTCGTAGTAGTCGCTGCCGCGCAGCCAGGTGGTGGACCCGATCGCCGGGCTGTAGGGGGTGGCCGGCGACGCGAGGCCGGGAACCTTGCCGCGGGCACTGGCATCGGCGATGCGCGGTGCGCGGCCGAACCGCCGGGTCCGGAAGACCATCGAGGCCACCCCGGTCGCGGCCACCAGCAACACTGAGATCTCGCCGAGGGTGTCCCAGGCCCGGACGTCGACCAGCAGCACGTTGACGGTGTTGGCGCCGTGGCCGCGGACATACGCGGCCTCCCCCAACGCCACCGAGACACCGTCCTGACTGCGGGCCGCCATCGCGAAGGCCCCCAGCACCGCGACGCTGACGCCCACCATCACCGCCAGCGCTGCTCGCGGCAGCCGGTTCTTTGCCATTGTGGGCCGCTCCGACTCCGCGGGCAGCGTGCGCAACACCAGCACGAAGATCACCAGGGTCACGGTCTCCACGAGCAGCTGGGTCAACGCCAGGTCGGGTGCGCCGTGGAAGGCGAACGCCACGGCGCAGCCGTAGCCGGTCACGCCGACCATCAGCACCGCCGACAACCGGTTGCGGGCCAAAGTGGCCCCGATCCCGCCGGCGACGACCAGCACGGCGACGGTCAGTTGCAGCGGGGTATCCCACAACTGCAGATCGACTCGGTCGCGGGCACCGAGCATGAGCGCTCCCAGCGGAAGCAGCACCAGCGTCGCGAAGATCATCGCCTGGTTGATGGGCAGTGAGCCGCGCTGGGTGATCCCGGTCAGGCGCACGGCCGCCACATCGAGCAGTCGAAGGAAATCGTCGTACAGCTGGTCGGCCCTGCCCAGCGGCAACCGGCGCAGCCGGGTCAGCCGCAGCGGGCCGCGCGCGACGAAGATGCCGGTGCCGACCAGCAGCACCGCCGCCGACAGGTACACCGGCAGTCCGGCGCCGTGCCACAGCGCCAGGTGGTAGTCGCTGCCTTCGGGCACGGTGTCGGCGTAGCCGTGCAGCACCGTGTCGAGTCCGAGCGCACACAAACCCAGGATCAGGCTGGCAACGGCCAACACCGCCGGAGGCACCAGGAACGCCGCGACAGGCCGGTGCAGTTCGGCGACGTGCGGGCTGGGCTCGGTCCGGCCTTTACCGGCGAAGCCGCCCCACACGAACCGCGCGCTGTAGATCACGGTGAACATCGAGGCGAGCACCGCAGCAGCCAACGCGTACGGGCCGGCGGCCCCCAGGGCCGGGGCCTGCGCCTCGGTCCCGAAAATGGTCTCCTTGGCGATGAAGCCCACGAAGGGCGGCACCCCCGCCATGCTGGCGGCGGCCGCGGCGGCGATGACGAACAACCAGGGGCAGCGCCGTCCCAGCCCGGCCAGCTCGCGCAGGTCCCGGGTACCGGTGGCATGGTCGATGATGCCGACCACCATGAACAGCGTCGCCTTGGCCGCGGCATGCGCACACATGGCGGTCAGGCCGGCCAGCATCAGATCGGCCCCACCGGCCCCAACCAGCATGATCATCAAGCCCAGTTGGCTGACGGTGCTGTAGGCCAACAGCAGCTTCAGGTCGTATTCGCGGATCGCGCGCCACCCAGCCAGCAGGGCGGTGGCCAGACCCAGCACCACCACCGTCGGCCGCCATCCGGGCGAGTCGGCGAATCCCGGCGTCAGGCGGGCCACCAGGTAGATCCCGGCCTTGACCATCGCGGCGGCGTGCAGGTAGGCGCTGACCGGTGTCGGCGCCGCCATCGCGCCCGGTAGCCAGAAATGCAGCGGGATGATCGCGGACTTGCTCAGCGCGCCGACGAGCACCAGCAGCACACCCACGGTGACGACCGTCCCGGACGGCGGATGGGCCACCAGCTCCGACAGCAGATAGGTACCGGCGGTATTGCCCAGCATGATGAGGCCGACCAGCATCGCCAGGCCGCCGGCGGTGGTCACCAGCAACGCCTGGATGGCGGCACGGCGGTTGATGGAGCGTTCGGCGTAGTGGCCGACCAGCAGGAACGACAACACCGTGGTCAGTTCCCAGAACACGTACAGCACCAGCATGTTGTCGGCGACCATCAGCCCGAACATGGCGCCGGCGAACCCGACCATCTTGGCGGCGAAGCTGGGCAACCGCGGGTCGATGCTGGTCTGCGGGCTGACCGGGCGGAAATACTCGACGCAGTAGAACAGCACCAGCGCGCCGATTCCCAGCGCCAGCACACTCATGATCGCCGAGAGCGCGTCGAAGCGCAGCGCGATGTCCATCGCCAGGCCGGGGACCCACGACACCACCGTTTTGTGATCGTCGCCGGGGCCGGACGGCCAGTTCAGCACCACCCACACCAGCGATACCAGCGGAATCAAGCCCAAGGGGTAGAACGCCGCCCGGCCCCACCTGCGGACCAACCAGGGTGCGGCGGCCGCGCCGACGGTATGGGCAAGCAGTATCGCTAGCATCACGCTCCACAAAACGAATTGATCCAAGCCATGGAATCAGCTCTGGTACAACACATCTGACAAAAGGACGGCGCGGGCAGCACCGTAATACGGTCGCGACAACGACAGCCACATCGAGCCCCGCTCAAACGTGCACCGAATCTCCCACCGCAACTACATCCAGTTTTCGCAAAAAACCGGCCGAGCGCCATGGAATGCGACCCCCATTCGGTGGGGGGTCGAACCCCCATCACGACTAATGGCTGCGCCCGGCTCCGCCGCGCTTGCGAGCGTCGCTAGGCCTCGATCAGGCCAGCTCTGATCGCGTATCGGGTGAGCGCCAGGCGGTCGCGAAGACCCAACTTCTGCAGGGTGTTCGTCCGGTGACGGTCGACCGTCTTGGCGCTGATGCCCAGTGTCTTGGCGATCTCGCGCGCCGAAAACCCTTCGGCGATCAGCTTCAGCACTTCCTCTTCGCGCGGGGTCAAGATGTTCTCCGGCAAGTCCTCCCCTTGCCGGGTGCGGTGCAGGTAATCCCGGATCAGCGCGGTCACCGCGCCGGCGTACAGAAACGGCTCGCCGCGCATCGTCGCCCGGCAGGCCTCGAGCAGGTCGCGGTCCGCCACGGATTTCAGCACGTAGCCGGATGCGCCCGCTTTGAGTGCTTCGAAGAAGTACTGCTCATTGTCGTGCATCGACAGCATCAGCACCCGCACATGGGGATGGCTGCGGTTGATCTCCCGGGCGGCCTGCAATCCGGTCATCCGCGGCATCGCGATGTCGAGGATGGCCAGATCGACCGGAGTGTTCTGCAGGGCCGCGAGCGCCTCCGACCCGTCGGCCGCCTCGGCCACCACGCACAGATCGGGCTCGGCATCCAGAATCATCCGCAGCCCGCTGCGCACCAGGGCGTGGTCGTCGGCGAGCATGATGCGCGCCGGCTGTATCGCCATCACCGGCCGTCCGCGCCCGGTCGGGCCGGCACCACCAGCCGGACTTCGGTTCCCTCGTTGCTCGGGGAGGTGATCGTCAGGGCGGCACGCACCAGCAGAGCCCGTTCGCGCATGCCGCTGATGCCGGCGCCTTCGATGCTGACCCCGCCCTTGCCGTTGTCGGCGATCCGCAACGTGAGCTCTCCGGCGGCGTCGACGTGCAGGTCCAGCCAGGCCTTTTGCGCTCCGGAATGGCGGGCGATGTTGGTCAGGCTCTCCTGGGCGATGCGATAGCAGACCAGGCTCAGGTCCGGGGTCAGCTGGTCCGCTTGCGGGGCGATTTGCTTGACGACGTCGATTCCGGTCGCCTGGGTGAACTGGTTGCACAGTGCCTGCAGGGCGCTGCGCAGGCCCAGGTCTTCCAGCGCATCCGGGCGCAGCCGGCGGGCGATGCTGCGCACCTCGTCGAGGCTCGCGCGCACGATCTCCTGGGCGTCTGCGAGGTCGCCGCGGATCTCCGCGGGGGCGGCGTCGGCCGCCCGCTTGAGGGTGAGCAGAGCGACGGTGAGGGTTTGGCCGATCTGGTCGTGCAACTCCCGGGCGATGCGCTGCCGCTCGTTCTCCTGCACGGTCAGCGCCAACGCGCTCGAGGAGGCCCGCTCGGTTTCGAGCCGGTCCAGCATGCCGTTGAACGATTCGATCAGGTCGTGCAGGTCGCCGTCGCCAGGGTCGTCCGCCCGGTCTGTGAGACGGCGGGAGTCGACTCGCCGCATCACCGCGGCGAGCCGATCCAACGGGTCAAGACTCGACCGCAACAACAGTGCGTTGGCGCCGACCACGATCGCCAGTCCGACCGCCAGCACCGGAATCTCGGTCGCGCGAACGGGCCCCGAAACGGTTGCCGGCGACATGGCCAGTACGAGCGTGCCGGTGGTGAAGACCAGGCCGTTGATCAGCACGACCCGATGAAACAGCCCCCGCGCAGGGGCGTTCGCTCGCCATCGAAGCCTCTCGATGACCGCTGTCCAACGGTGCATACCCCCACCATCGTCTTCGCAGCGCTTGCTTGTCCATACGGGTCGCAGCGGCCCCCGAATGGGAGTCAAACACCATAGCGAGCGACCGGTCGCCGCTCGGAGAATGGAATTACGTCCAAGCAGCGTCAGCGTTGGCAGCGCGTATCGCAAGATCTGGCCGACAGTAACCCAGATGACTCAGATGAACCAGACCCGGAGGGATGCACCTGCAATGAACCGCATTACCGGCGCGCACCCACCGGCCACCGGTAACAGCGTGGTCGCGATGCCGCAAGCCGTCCGGAGCTGAACCATGGATTTCGCGGCGTTGCCACCGGAAGTCATCTCCGGCCTGATGTACACCGGTGCCGGCCCGGGTCCGATGATTTCGGCCGCCACCGCCTGGGACGGGCTGGCCACCGACCTGCATCTGGCGGCCACCGCCTATGCGTCGGTGGTCTCCGACCTGACGAGCGGGCCGTGGTTGGGCCCCTCCTCGACAGCGATGGCGGCCTCGGTCACCCCTTTCGTGACGTGGCTGAACGCCACCTCCGCCCAGGCGGAGAAGACCGGCATGCAGGCCAAGGCGGCCGTGGCCGCCTACGAGGCGACGTTCGCCACGGTGGTGCCTCCACCGGTGATCGCGGCCAACCGGGCTGCGCTGATGACGCTGCTGGCCACCAACATCTTGGGCCAGAACGCCGCGGCGATCGCGGCCAACGAAGCCCAATACGCCGAAATGTGGGCCCAGGACGCCACCGCCATGTACAGCTACGCGTCGTTGTCGGCGAGCGCGACCGCATTGGAGCCGTTCCAGCCGCCACCGCAGACCGCCAACCCGGGCGGACCGCTGGGCCAGGGTGCCAGCGAGGCGGCCGCAGCCAACTCCGCGGGCAACATGGCGCAGAGCCTGCCGTCGCAGCTGACTTCCGCAATGTCGTCGGCGCCGGGCTCGTCGGAAGCCGCGTCGCCGTTGTCGGTCCTACCGGCGCAGGCCGATATCCCGACCGGGTTCTTCGAGTGGCTGGGTGTTGCGGCCGACGAGGTCGGCATCGGCATCGCCCTGCCGCTCTCGATTGTCGGTGTCTACCTCGCCGGCGCCGCAATGTACTTCGCGGAGATGGACTCCCGCGAGATCTTCGACACCCAGGATCTGCTGCACGGGGGCCAGATCAACATCCTGGATGCCCTGAGCCAGTTGGGAGCGGAGACGCAGGTGCCGTCGACCGAGAACCTTCGCGTGCCGCACGAGTCGGTGAAAGTCGGTCAGTCCTTCCCGCTCGGCGCGCTGTCGGTGCCGCCGAATTGGGTCGAGGCAGCCCCGGAGATCCGGCACGCCAGTTTCTCGACGCCGCTCAGCAGCGCCGCCGGGCCTTCGCCGGCCGGGCTGGGAACGGCGTTCGGTCAGATGGCCCTGGCGGGCATGGGCGGCAGTGCGCTGGCCGGCGCGGTCAACCAGAACCGCGGCCGGCAGGGCACGCCGACACCGGCCGCCGAATCCAAGGCGCCGGCGCAATCCTCCGAGGCACCCTCGCAACCTGCGGTGCTGGCGGCGCAATCGCCGGCGAGCTCGGTCATCGAACTGGCAGCCGGAATCCGCGAACTCGGCCAGCTCCACGACGCCGGATATCTGACCGAAGCGGAGTTCGCCGAACAGAAGCAGCGGCTGCTCTCCCGCTGAGGATCAGCGGCGTCGCGACCGCAGGTAATCGCCGACCACCGCGGCGCCCAGGCCGTCGAGTTCGGGCACCACGACCCGACCCGCAACGCGGCGCGCCACCTGGTCGATGAACCGGGCCAGCCCGGGGTCGTCGCCGAGCCGGAAGATCGTCACCTGCGCACCGAGCCGGGCCACGTCGTCGAAGCCCTTGACGGTGTGGGCGATGGTCCGCGGGTGCGGCGGGTAATCGAAGAACACCGAGGGGCCCCGGGCGCCGCTGGCGTCGAAATCCTCCAGATGCGCGGTCGGTTCCCCGTCGGTGACCACCAGTACCACCGGCTGGGCGTTGGGATGCCGGCGCAGGTGCCGGCCGGCCAGGGCCAGTGCGTGATGCAGGTTGGTGCCCTGCTCGTAAACGCCTTCCAGACCGGTCAGCTCGGCGGCCGTTACCGTGCGGGCGTAGCGGCCAAAGGCGATGATCTCCAACGCATCCGAACGGAACCGGGTGCTGACCAGGTGGTTCAACGCCAGCGCGGTGCGCTTCATCGGCAGCCAGCGGTTGTCCATCACCATCGAGAACGAGGTATCCACCAACAGTGCGACCGCCGACTGGGTGCGGGTCTCGGTCTCGGACACCTCGACGTCGTCGACGCTGATCGACAGCCGACCGGTGGCTGAACCGCCGGGTTGGGCGACCTGCCGCAGCACCGCGTTGGTCAGGGTGCGGGTGACGTTCCATGGCTCGGTGTCGCCGAACTGCCAGGGCCGGGTCGCCCCGGTCAGCTCGCCGGCCGCCCCGGCCCGGCGGTGGTCGCGTTCGCCGCGGCGCCCCGAGAGTTGGCGCGCCACATCGCGCAGCGCCGTCTCGCCGAGCCGCCGCATCGCCTTGGGCGAGAGCCGCCACTGCCCGTCGGAACTGCGGTCCAGAAACCCCTGGTTGAGCAGCGCGCGTTCCAGCTCGGCCAGGGTCTTCGCGTCGATGGCGGCCTGGTCGCCGAGCTGGCGGGCCAGCGCGTCCAGGTCGACGTCGTCCATGCTGGCGCCGGGGTAGGCCTGCGACAGCTGCTCGGCCAGCTGCTCGAGTTCGGCGATGTCACTCAAGGCCTGGGCGCCTTCGCCCATGCCGAGCGGGTTGTTGCCGGAGAACTCCGACGAGCCGGTCCAGTCCTCCCCCGGCCGGGCCGCCTGCAGGTGCGCGTCCAGGCGGCCCAGCGCCTGTTGCAGCGCGGGCGAGCCGAATGCCTGCTCCGCCAACGCATCCAGCTCGGCGCGCTGTTCGGCGCTCAAGCTGTTGCGGAAGCGCTGCGCAGCGGCGGCCCGCTTGGCCAGCGAGTCGAGCAACTCCTCGACGTTTTGCGGGTTCTCCGGGAAGAACTCGCCGTGGGAGTCCATGAAGTCTTGAAAGTCCTGCTCGGTGTCCTCACCGCGAGAATGCTTGTCCAGCAGATCGTTGAGGTCGTCGAGCATGTCGCTGACCCGTTGCCGGTCTTCGTCGGTGGCGCCCTCCAGCGCCTGCTTCATGCCGGCGAAGCGCTGGTCGAGCATCTCGCGGCCGAGCAGGTCCTTGATCTTCTCGTAGGACTCCCGGGCTTCGGCGCTGCGCCAGTTGTAGTCGGCCAGCTCCTGCACCGCCTTGGCCGGCGACGGCGACAATCCCTCGATCTGCATCTCGGCGAACCGGGCGTCGTCGTCGAGCGCGCGGGCCAACTCTTTGCGTTCGGCCAGCACCGCCTCGTCGAGCAGCTTCTTGACCTCGGCCAGCGTGCCGTCCAAATTGTTGCGGCGCAACAGTTCCCGGCGGCGTCGCTGCGCCTCGGCGGCCAGCCGGTCCGCGCCGGTCATGGTCTTGGTGCCGCGGCGCAGCAACTCCTGCAGGGCTCGTCGCGGTGACGTCCCCTCCATCACGTCGCGGCCGATCTCCTCCAGCGCCTCGGCCAGGTCGACCGGCGGCGCCAACGGATCCGGCCCACCGGTGTAGGCCGAATACCGCGAGCCGTGACTTCTAGCCATAGACGGTCTCGCCGTCGTCGGAGGTCTTGTCGATGCGTTTGGCCAAATACAATGCCTCCAAGGCCAATTCGAGCGCCGCAGCGCGCTCGCCCTCGGACTCCGCACCCAGGCGCTGCGCGACGGCGTCGATGACCGGCAGATCCGGCAGCGCCGCCAGCACCGCTTTGGCCGACACCCGCTCCCCGGTCGTCACCGCCGCACCCTGCTCAACCGCCGACACCAGCGGCCCGACGTCGATCCCGCCCAGCACCCGCGATGCGGTGTCGGCGGTGGCCCGCCGCAGCAGGTGTTCCAGCACCGCCTGTTCACGGCCCTCTTCGCCGGATTCGAACTCCAGCTTGCCGCGCAGCACGTCGACGATGGTGCCCAGATCGACCACCCGGGCCACCGGATCGGTCTCGCCCAGCACCGCGCCGCGGTGCCGAGCCGACGCCGCCACCGTCTCCGCGGCCGCGATCGCGAACCGCGCCGAGACACCGGAGCGCTGATCCACCGACCGCGACTCGCGCAGGTAGCGAGCGAACCGGGCCAGCACCCCCAGCAGGTAGTCGGGCACCTGCGCACTCAGGTGGGCCTCCTGGGCGATCACGGCGACCTCCGCGTCGAGTTCCAGCGGATAGTGGGTGCGGATCTCCGCGCCGAACCGATCCTTGAGCGGGGTGATGATGCGGCCGCGGTTGGTGTAGTCCTCCGGGTTGGCGCTGGCCACCACCAGCACGTCCAGCGGCAGCCGCAGCGTGTAACCGCGCACCTGGATGTCGCGCTCCTCCATCACGTTGAGCATCGCCACCTGGATACGCTCGGCCAGGTCGGGCAGTTCATTGACGGCGACGACGCCGCGGTGCGCGCGCGGGACCAGTCCGTAGGCGATGGTCTCGGGGTCGCCCAGGCTGCGGCCCTCGGCGACCTTGATCGGGTCGATGTCGCCGACCAGGTCGGCGACGCTGGTGTCGGGGGTGGCGAGTTTCTCGGTGTAGCGCTCGCTGCGGTGCCGCCAGGCCACCGGCAGGCTGTCGCCGAGCTCGGCGGCCCGCCGAATCGACTCAGGAGTGATCGGCGAATAGGGGTGCTCGCCGAGCTCGGCGCCGGCGATCACCGGCGTCCACTCGTCGAGCAGCCCGGTCAGCGCCCGCAGCAGCCGGGTCTTGCCCTGGCCGCGCTCGCCGAGCAGCACGATGTCGTGGCCGGCGATCAGCGCCCGCTCCAGCTGCGGTATCACGGTGTCCTCGAAACCGAAGATGCCGGGCCACAGGGTGGCAGGGTCATCACCGTCGGCGAGGCGGGCCAGCAGGTTCTCGGCGATCTCCTGCTTGACCCCCCGTTCCCGGTGGCCGGCGGCTCGCAGCTCGCCGAGGGTGGTGGGCAGATCGTGCGGGGTGTTCAGCGCGGTCACCACTCCAAACTACGACGGGCACGGTAGTCCGTCACGGCGTCCCACTTCATCCGACCGGTAGATACCCGATACCCTGGGTACCGTGAACTCACCGGAATGGCGCGATCGACCGGCGCAGACGTATTTCGGTCCGGCCTCCTGGCAGGCTCGGCTGCTGGCGGCGGGCGCGGCGATCTTCCTGCGCACCTCGATCGCCGTGCTGACGATCATCGGCATGATCGTCAACCGGGTCTGGCCCGCGGGACTGCAGCGGGCGCGCCTGGACCTCATCGACCTGCCGATGCGCTACATCCGGGCGCTGCCGGACACCGAGGTGACGAAAGAGCGGCTGACCGACTGTCCGGCGGAATGGGTGGTAGCCCCCGCCGCCCGCGACTCCGACCGGGTGATCGTCTACTTCCACGGTTCCGCGCTGGTGACGCTGGGACTCAATTCGCATCGCCGCTTTGCCAGCAAGCTGTCGGAGGTCACCGGCGCGAAGGTGTTCAACGTCGGATACCGCTTGGCGCCGCTGGCCGGCGTCGACGAGGCCATCGCCGACGGCCTGTGCGCCTATCGGCATGTGCTGGACGCCGGATTCACCGCCGATCGCATTGTGATGGCGGGAGATTCGGCCGGCGGGCTGATGGCGGTGAACACCGCGCTGACCGCGCGCGACGCGGGGCTGCCGGCGCCGGCCGGTCAGGTGTTGATGTCGGCGCTGACGTCGTCGGATATGGAGATCAAACGCCAGGCCGCGCGTTCCCACCGCGATCCGTTCTTCCCTTTCATGGCGTTCATGTTCATCTACCGGGTGTTCGCCACCGTGAACGGCACCCGCGAGCTGCCGGTGATGCCCCCCGAAGCCGAGCTGCGCGGCCTGGGGCCGTTCCTGCTGCAGGTCGCCAACAACGAGATGCTGCGCAACGACACCTTCGTGCTGGCCGACAAGCTCACCGCCGCCGGGGTGCCGAACTGGGTTCAGGTCTGGGACCGCGCCTTACACATGTTCCAGCTGACCTTCGACTTCAACCCGGACGCGCGCCGTGCGGTTGCCGAGATCGCGCACTTCGTCGACTATGTGACGCCTGCTACGCCGCCGAGCGTCGACTCCAAGCGCTCAGATACGGCCATCTAGCAGCGTCAGCAGCAGCGGAATCCGATTCGCCTCGATCTCCGGCTGCGGCAGCACGGCGCGCACGATCGCGGCGCCGTAGAAGGTGTCGGTGAGTAGCGCCACCAGGTTCGGAAAGAGTTCCGGCGGAAACGCTTCCGCCCCGGGCAGTACCTGCGCGGCCTCGCAGATCTTGGCACTGTATTCGGCCAGGACATCGGACAGCGTGGCCCGCAGTTTGTCGTCGGTGCGTGCGGCGATCAGCAGTTCGTAGACCACCGCGCTGGAGGAGTTGGCGGTCAGGTCGCGCAGCACCGTCAGCACCGCTTCCAGCGCCGGCACCTCCGCCGGTATCTCGGCGACCTGCTTGCCGAATCGCTCCAGCTGACGGCGCAGGACTTCCTGCGCGGTGGCGGCCATGAAATCGCCCATGGTCTCGAAGTGGCGGAACAACGCTCCGTCGGAGACGTTCGCCCGCTTGGCGATCACCTTGGCCGAGGCCCGCGCGTAGCCGATCTCGGCGATGGTGGCGATGCTGGCGTCGAGTAGCGCGGCGACCGTGGCCGCACGGCGTTCCTGCTGGGTTCGCGCCATGATCAGACCCGTTGCAGCGCACGGGATCCGGCGCGCAGGAAGCGCCCGGACTTCGCCGTCGCGCCGTAGCCGTCGCGGAACTGCCCGTTGCGGAACACCACCGTGCCGCCCACCCCGGTCGCCACCACCGCGTCGTCGTTGCGGTTGACCATCCGGGAAAGCCCGCCGTAGAACGGCACCTTCTCCTCGTGGTAGCCGTCCACGGCGTCGGTCAGACCGGCCGGGTCGATCACCACGAAGTCCGCCCGGTCGCCTCGGCGCAGCGTGCCGGCGTCGAAACCGAACCAGTCGGCCACTTCGGAGGTCAGCCGGTAGACCGCCCGTTCGATGCTCATGAATGGCCGCCCGGCCGCCTCGGCGTCGCGGACGCGCTTGAGCAGGCGCAGCGAGAAGTTGTAGAAGGCCATGTTGCGCAGGTGCGCTCCGGCGTCGGAGAACCCCATATGGATCACCGGTTCGTTAGCCAACTTGTCCAGCTGCTTGGGCCGGTGGTTGGCGACGATCGTGGTCCAGCGCACGTTGCGTTCGCCGTTGTCCACCAACACATCCAGGAAGGCGTCCAGCGGGTGCAGTCCGCGCTCCTCGGCGATCTGCCCGAAGCTCTTGCCGACCAGGCCGGCATCCGGGCATTCGACGATCACCGCGTCATGGAAGTCGCGGTTCCACAAGGACGGACCCAGCTTCTTGCGGTCGAAGGACTTGCGGAACCGGCGGCGGTATTCGGTGTCGGCCAGCAGCGCGTTGCGCTCCAGCTGATCCCGCAGGTGCAGGGCGGCGGTGCCGGCACCGAACTCTTCGAACACCGGCAGATCGATTCCATCGGAATACAATTCGAACGGAACCGGCAGGTGCTGGAACCGCACGCTGGAACCGAGCACGGCGTTGAGCAGCCGAGCACCGGGACCGAAGACCCGGACCGCGCCGGGCGCCGACTTGGCGTCCGCAGAGACCAGCAGGCTCATCCGAACCCCGCGCCGACGGCCGAACATGCCGCTGCTGGTCAGGAAGAAGTTCAGGGCCGTCAACGGGTTTCGGACGTCGGGCGCGCTCTGCAGCATCCGGCCGCGCTTTCGCAGCACCTTGATCAACCGCCGGCGCTCCCGCCAGGTGGCGAACGTCGACGGCAGCGCCCGGGACCGGAACCTGTCGCCGTCGAGCTTGTCGATAGGGGCGTCCATTCCGGACATGCCCAACAGCCCGGCGTCGAGACCCTCGTCGAGCAGCGCCGCCATCTTCTCCAGTTCGGCGTCGGTCGGGACGACGCCGTCGGTGGTGGCGCGGTCCAACCCGAGCACCGCGGTTCGCAGGTCCGAATGGCCAAGCATGGAGCCGATATTGGGCCCCAACGGCAGCTCGTCGAGGGCGCGTACGTATTCGGCCGGGGTGGACCAGGTCTTCTTGGACTGCAACGCTTCCAGGACGAACTTGCGCGGCACCGCCTCCACCCGACTGAACAGGTCGGCGGCGTCCTCGGACTCGGCGTACACCGTCGACAGCGAACAGTTGCCCAGCAGCACCGTGGTGACGCCGTGGCGCACCGATTCCCGCAGGCCCGGGTCCAGTAGCACCTCGGCGTCGTAGTGGGTGTGCACGTCGATGAAGCCCGGGACCACCCATTTGCCGGCGGCATCGATCACGTCCGGGCAATCCGTGTCGTCCAACTCCCCCGAGGAGATGTCGGCGACGACGCCGTCGCGGACGCCCAGGGTGCGGACCTGCGGCGCGCTGCCCAGTCCGTCGAACCACAGGCCGTTGCGGATGATCAGGTCGTAGGCCACGCGCACTCCTCACTCAGACGGTGAGTTAGATAGTGAGCGCCTGCAATCTTTTTGTCAACGGGTCTAGTGCGCGAAGTGCCGCGCCCCGGTCAAGTACAGCGTGATCCCGGCCTCGGCGGCCGCCGCCGTCACTTCGTCGTCGCGCACCGAACCGCCGGGGTGCACAATCGCCTTCACCCCAGCCGCGGTCAGGGTCTGCAGCCCGTCGGGGAACGGGAAGAACGCATCCGAGGCCGCCACCGCGCCGGCCACCCGTTCACCGCCGCGCTCGACCGCCAGCCGGGCCGCATCAACCCGGTTGACCTGGCCCATGCCCACGCCGATGGTGGCGCCGTCGGCCGCCACGACGATCGCGTTCGACTTGACCGCGCGGCAGGCCCGCCAGGCGAAGGCCAGGTCGGCCAGCGTGGCGGGATCGGCCGCCGACCCGGTGGCCAGCGTCCAGTTCGCCGGGTCGTCGCCCGCCGCGTCGAGGCCGTCGCGGCTCTGCATCAGCAGCCCGCCGCTGACCTGGCGCCACTCGGTGCCCCCGCGCAGCGGCTCGGAGGCCACCAGCACCCGGATGTTCTTCTTGCGGGCCAGGATCTCGACGGCACCGGGCTCGTAGGCCGGCGCGACGATGACCTCGGTGAAGATCGTGCTGACGAACTCCGCCATCTCGACGCTGACCTCGGTGTTCGCCGCGATCACCCCGCCGAAGGCGCTCAGCGGATCGCACTCGTGGGCCTTGCGGTGGGCATCGGCAACCGAGGTCGACGAGACCGCGATGCCGCAAGGGTTGGCGTGCTTGATGATCGCCACGCAGATGTCTTCGTGGTCGAAGGCCGCCCGCCAGGCAGCATCGGCGTCGGTGAAGTTGTTGTAGGACATCTCTTTTCCGTGCAGCTGGTCGGCCTGAGCCAAGCCCGGCCAGGCGGCAGCGTCACAGTAGAGGGCGGCCTGCTGGTGCGGGTTCTCGCCGTATCGCAGCTGCGCCGCCCGGCGGTAGGTGCGACCGACCCACTCCGGCATCGCCTGACGCGGCTCTCCAGCCCGTTCGAAGGGCGCCAGCGTCGACGACATCCACCCGGCGACTGCCACGTCGTATTCGGCGGTGTGCCGGAATGCCAGTGCCGCCAGCCGTTTCCGCTCATCGAGGGTGAACCCGCCGGCGTTGACCGCGGCCAGCACGCCCTCGTAGCCGAGCGGGTCGACCACCACGGCGACGCTGGGATGGTTCTTGGCGGCCGCCCGGATCATCGACGGCCCACCGATGTCGATCTGCTCGACGCACTCATCGATGCCGGCACCGGAGTCCACCGTCTCGCTGAACGGGTACAGGTTGACCACCACCAGCTCGAACGGAGCGATGTCCAGTTCGCCCAACGCCGCGGCATGCTCGGATTTACGCAGATCTGCCAGTAGCCCGGCGTGCACCCGCGGGTGCAACGTTTTGACCCGGCCGTCGAGCACCTCCGGAAAGCCGGTCACCTGCTCCACCGGTGTCACCGGAATACCTTTGGCAGCAATCGATTTCGCCGTAGACCCGGTGGAGACGATATCCACGCCGGCGGCATGCAGGCCGGTGGCCAGATCGATCAGGCCGGTCTTGTCGTAGACGCTGATCAACGCCCGCCGAATCGGTCGCTTGCCGTCGGTCATCCTATGGTTGCCTTTCGTCCGGTCCAGGTCACGCCGCCGGTCGCCAGCGCGGCCAGCACGTCCACCAGGAGCTTGCGCTCCACTGTCTTGATGCGTTCGTGCAGGGTGTCTTCGTCGTCGTCGTCGAGCACGGCGACCGGTTCCTGGGCCAGCACCGGGCCGGTGTCGGTTCCGGCGTCGACCAGGTGCACGGTGCAGCCGGTGACCTTCACTCCGTAGGCCAGCGCCTCGGGTACGGCGTGCGCTCCCGGGAAGGCGGGCAGCAGCGCCGGGTGGGTGTTGACGGTGCGGCCCAGAAACCGGGTGAGAAACTCCGACCCCAGGATTTTCATGAACCCCGCCGAGACCACCAGATCAGGGTTGTGGGCCGCGGTGGCCTCGGTCAGCGCCAAATCCCAGGCCGCCCGGTTCGGGTAGTCAGCCAGCGGCACGGTGAACACCGGCAGGTCTGCTGAAGCGGCGACCTGGACCGCCCGACAGTCCCGATCGGTACCGACGGCCACCACTCGCGCGGGGTAGTCGCCCACCGCCGCGGCCAGCAGCGACTCGAGCAATGATCCGGTCCCCGACGCCAGCACCACCAGCCGGGCCGGGACGCGGGGGGCCACGTGGATCGGTTGCACGAAGCAAGAGCCTACCGCCCGGAACGGCCGGGCTATCCGGCCTGTTGCTGCGCTTCTTCCCGGGTGATTCGCAGTGCTGCGGCCACGCCGTCTGTCCAGATTTCAACCTTGTCCCAGATCACGTCGGGGTGGCCGACCGGATGGATGCCCCGGCTGATCTTCTCCACTCGATCACACGCCAGATTCTGGAAGTCGCGATCGTCCAGCTCCGGGAACTCGTCGTATTCGGTGCAGAGTTCGGCGTCTGCCAACCGCTGATACAACGCCTCGGTCAGCGGGGTCGACAACCCGATCGACGTTGTCTGCCCGTCCATCTGGAGCCCGGCCTGCACGCCGTCGAGCCAGATCATCGCCACGATGTCGAGGATCGGCTCGTGTCCGGGTGGCAGGACCAGCTTCGTGAGCTTTTCGGCGCGCATGCCGGCCAGCCGGTGCAAGCTTCCGACCCCGGGCTTGGCGGCGTCGGTGCTGACGAGGTGGGTCATGCCTTTATGCGACCAGGACGGCGGCCCGAATATAAGGGACGGAAGTCCTTGATTTGCATCCGCGCGCGGGGCGCTACCCGGGCCGGTCAAACCCGTCGTCGTCGGTGAACATCAGGTCTTCGGGGTCTTCCAGCGGTCCGGGCGGCTGGGTTGGAGCGTGCGACTCGAACACCCGCGGCTCGGACACCCGCGGCGGCTCGGGTTCGGGCGTCCAGCTCAGCTCGCCGCCCTCGATGACCTCTCCGGGTTCGAAAAGTTCGTCGGGCTCGAAGAGCTGGCCGGGTTCTTGCGGATCGACCACCTCGGCCTGCGCCGGGACCGGTTCGGGCTCCGGTTCGGGCTGCGGTTCGGGCTGCCTGGGCGCCGCGGGCGGCAACATCGGCCGCGTCCTGACCGCTCCGCGCCCGACACCGCCGATCATCACGACCGTCAGCGCACCGATGGCGGCGAACCAGCAGAACACCGCGGGGCCGAAGGTGAGCTGATCCACCCCGACGTCACCGAAGTTGCCCAGCCGCCCACCGCCGGCGAAACCCAATAGGGCCATCGTCAGTGCCGCGATGAACGCCGCGGTCAGCACCTTGGCCAGTGCGGGAAACAGGGGCAGTGGGCGGCGCGCGCACTGCTGGCCGACGGCCACGCCCGACGCGGCGCCGATGATCAGCAGGGCCACCCACGCCGGGCCCAGGGGCGGAGTGGGCGCCGCGGCCAGGACGGGCAGCGCCGGGATGTCGCCGCCCAGCACGGTGAACGCGCTGAACAGCGCCGGGCCGATCTGTGCGCTCGATCCGACCGCTATCGCGGTCGCGCCGACGAGCACGTTGGGCACGTACAGCACCGCCAGCAGGGTGAGGCTGAGCTGGCCGAACAGCGAATCGGTGATCGCGTACAGCTCGTGCATGGTTCCCCAGTGCAGGACCAGCGAGGCCGTCGTCACCGCGCCGGCCAGCCCGAACAGGGCCAGCATGCCGGTGACCGCGGCCCGCAGCGAGTCGCCCAGCCAGCCCGGCAGCGGCGTCTCGGCCAGCACCCGCGGGCCCATCCGCCAGCCCACGCCGATCGCCGCGCCGATCGCATGCACCACCAGTACGTGCGCGAAGGCGCTCAGGGCGTGCGGGGTCTGCAGCTCGGTGATCACCGACGCCGCGTCATGGATGATCGCCAGCGAGACCGCCGCGATCAGCAGCGGGCCGCCCAGCGCCGACGCCACGATCCAGCGGACGACGAACCAGGAGGTGCCCGCCGAAGTGGCCTGGGCGGTGGTGCGCGCGGTTCCGGCGACCATCAACAGCACCGGAAGCAGCGGCAGCACGCCCAGCTCCCGGCCGTCGATCGAGATCGGCACCTGGTGCACGCCCAGCCACATGCTGGCGATGGCGCCCGAAGCCCCGGTCATGTCGCTGTTGGCGATCAGCAACTGCAGCAGCGTCACCGCTGCGATGACGGTCAACGCCACGACGGACGGGCCGAATGCGACCCGAACCAGGTCACGAGTCGGATTCGAACCTGGTCTACCGCCGGACACCGGTGTCACGCTGCGAGCACGTTCAACTCGGCGCGCGGGCGCGGGTTAGGTCTGCGCCGGTCCCGACGGGGCGGAGCCGCCCTGCGACTGCTGGCCGCCGGTCGAGCTCTGGCCCTGACCGGATCCGGAATCGCCCTGGCCACCCGTCGAGGAACTGCCCGAACCGCCGGTCTGCGGCTGCCCGAAGCTGGGGAATCCGGTCGGCGGCGTGGGCGGGCCCTGCGGCGCCGACTGTGCCTGCTGCGCACCGGAGTTGAATCCGCCGGTCGACGGCCCCGACTGGGCGCCGTAACCTCCGCCGGACGGGTAGCCGCCGTAGGAGGGATATCCCGACTGCTGCTGGCCCTGATGCCCGTACCCCTGCTGGCCCGGCTGACCGTAGTAGTTGCCGCCCGGCGGCAGCCCGTACTGCGCGTACGGGTCGTATTTGGGGCGCGGGGCCGGCGCGGTGACGACTCCGGCCTCCAGCAGCAGCGTCCCGACCGCGGCGGCGGCCTGCAGGATGCTGAAGGTCAGCACCAGCCACAGGCCCCAGCCGATCGTGTAACTGCCGCCGGAGTCGGCGATGGTCGCGATCGCCAGCAGCGCCCCCAGCGAGGCGATCACCGCGACCACCGCGGTGTAGACCTTGGCCTTGGGCAGCAGTCCCGCCCCGGCCAGCAGCGCCGCCAGCAGGGCCAGCGGAACCGTGTGGCCGGCGTCGCCGAGGATCAGCGGGTACTCGCCGTCGGTGACGGTCACGATCGGGCCGAAGTTGGCCAGGTAGACACCGAAGCCCAGCACCACGACGGCGATCTGCAGGTACAGCGGCAGCTTGCTCTCGACGTCACTGCTGCCGGACTTGGCGAATGAGGGGCCAGAAGGTCCGTAGGAGCCTGGCGGTTGGGAAGGCGGGTAGCCGGGGTTGCCGGGCGAGTAGGTCATGACCTCTCCTGTGCATTGGGGGCAGGTGCGGCGCGGTTCGATCATCCACGCTAGCGCACTGGCGGCTGGACCCGGTGGGTCAATGCCGCGCACGAAAGGACCCCACCGTTTGCCCACCTAACAAGAACACGTTCTAATCACCGATATGGATTACGGGCTTGTGTTGTTCACCAGTGACCGTGGTATTGCTCCGGCGGCCGCGGCCAAACTTGCTGATGATCATGGCTTTACCACCTTCTATGTGCCCGAGCACACCCACATTCCGGTGAAGCGGCAGGCCGCGCATCCCACGACCGGGGATGAGTCGCTGCCCGATGACCGGTACATGCGCACGCTGGATCCGTGGGTGAGCCTGGGGGCCGCCTCTGCGGTGACCTCGCGGGTGCGGTTGTCCACCGCGGTGGCGTTGCCGGTCGAGCACGATCCGATCACGCTGGCTAAATCGATCGCCACCCTTGATCACCTCTCCGGCGGACGGGTCAGCGTGGGCGTCGGGTTCGGCTGGAACACCGATGAGCTGGCCGATCACGGGGTGCCGCCGGGGCGGCGACGCACCATGCTGCGCGAGTACCTGGAGGCGATGCGCGCGCTGTGGACCCAGGAGGAAGCCTCCTTTGAGGGCGAGTTCGTCAACTTCGGGCCGAGCTGGGCCTGGCCCAAGCCGGTGCAGTCCCACGTTCCGGTGCTGGTGGGTGCGGCCGGCACCGAGAAGAACTTCAAGTGGATCGCCCGCAGTGCTGATGGCTGGATCACCACGCCGCGCGACTTCGACATCGACGCACCGGTCAAGCTGCTGCAGGACACCTGGGCGGCCGCCGGTCGCGACGGGGCACCGCAGATCGTGGCACTGGACTTCAAGCCGGTACCCGAGAAGCTGGCGCACTGGGCCGAGCTCGGGGTCACCGAGACGCTGTTCGGCCTGCCCGACAAGCCCGAAGCCGAAGTCGCCGCCTACGTCGAACGCCTGGCCGGCAAGTTGGGGATCTCCTGACCTGGCGCGAGCAGACGCGAAAGCCCCCTTTTTCGCACCGGAAAAGGGGGCTTTCGCGTCTGCTCGGCGGAAGAAATCAGCGCAACGAGCAGCGGTTGCCGTAGTCCAAGGCGCGCACCGTGATCGGCGCCCCCAGCGGCTCACCGTCGGACAACAGCGCCACCAGGTCGCCGTCCTCAGTGGTCGCCAGGAAGCGGCTGCCGTCGGCGTCGAGCCGGCCGATGATGATCCCGGTCCGGGTCTCCCAGTCGTAGCGGACGCTGTAGGTCTCGATCGTCGCCGCGCCCTCGGCATGCTCGGTGACGGCTTCGCCTGCGCTGCCGTCGATCTGGGCCTGAAGTTCGGCGCTGCGATCCGGCGTCCACGGGGCCGGGGCGGTCGAGTACACGCCGACCGAATACTTGCTCATCATGCCGCCGTTGGCGCCGACCAACGCGAATTGCCCTGGGGCACTGCGGGCTGCGGCAACAGCCTCGGCGATGGCATGCATCGAGTAGTTGTTGCCGGCGCCGCCGAAGAACGGCAACCCGCCGGTCAGGGTCAGGCCGCGCGGGTCGTCGGCGGCCAAGCCGAAGGCGTCGCAGATGGTGAACACCGGCACCGGGAAGCAGCTGTAGAGATCCATTGCCGCGACGTCGTCGAAGCCGATCCCGGCCATCGCCAGCGCTTCGGTGGTCGCGGCCACGGCGGCGGGATAGGCGCTCAAGTCGGCGCGTTCCAGCAGGCGCTGGGAACGCATGTCGGCGTGGCCGTGCAAATACACCCAGCGGTCTTCGGGCACGCCCAGGCGCCGGGCGGCCTCCACCGACATCAATAACGCTGCGGCACCCTGGTTGACCTGGTCGCGCGCCACCAGCAGCCGCGGGTAGGGGTCGCAGATCATCCGGTTGGTGTCGCTGATCGTGGTCAGCTCATCGACCGAGCGTTCCACCGGCGAGGCCGAGAACGGGTTCTTCGCGGCGACCTTGGACATCGGGGCGAACAGTTCGCCCATGTCCTGCAGATAGTCGGCGGTGCTGCGGCCAAGCCGGGCGCGCCGGGCGTTCTCCAGCAGGCCGTACTGCACCGGCGCACCGGTGAGCCCGTGGATGACGGTGTAGTGCTCGACGAACTCGTCCAAGCCGTAACCGCGGTCTTCGAGCTGGCCGTCGATGGTCTCGCTGAAATCCGGCTTGTCGTCGGATTTGGCGAAGTGACGCAGCGTCGAGGTGGCGTCGGATCCGCACAGCAGCACCACGTCGGCAGCGCCGGCCGCGATCTCGGCGGCGAACTCGCTGAGCAGCTTCTGCGGGCCTTGACCGCCCACCTTGTCCAGCACCGCCCGAGCCGGGTCCGCACCGATCAGGCGAGCCACCGAGCGCGGGAAGTTGTTCGACTTGCCCAGGGGCGCAGGAGCCTTCGGGATCGAGTTCTCGAACTGGCGGGTGGCCACCACCGCGTCGATAGCCGATACGACCTGCTGTCCGCCGCAGTCCTCCAAGGCTGCCTGCACGGCGGCGGCGGCCAGCTCCACCGGCGACATGGCGCGGTAGTCGGCGTCGTCGATGCGCTCGGCGGCCTGTCCGACTCCGACGACGACGGGCGTGCGGGGATCAATGCTCATGGTTTCACCTTCCTAAGGCGAGCAGACGCGAAAGCCCCCAATTTCAGGCTGAAATGGGGGCTTTCACGTCTGCTCGGCAGAAAACTGCTACAGGCTTTCCAGGATCTCCCGCGCCAGCGCGGCCGTCGCCGACGGGGTCTTGCCCACCTTCACACCGGCGGCCTCCAGGGCCTCCTGCTTGGCGGCCGCGGTGCCCGACGAACCGGACACGATCGCGCCGGCGTGACCCATGGTCTTGCCCTCCGGCGCGGTGAACCCAGCGACGTAGCCGACCACCGGCTTGGTGACGTTGGCCTTGATGTAGTCGGCGGCCCGCTCCTCGGCGTCGCCGCCGATCTCACCGATCATCACGATGACCTTGGTGGCGGGGTCCTTCTCGAACGCCTCGATGGCGTCGATGTGGGTGGTGCCGATCACCGGGTCGCCGCCGATGCCGATCGCGGTGGAGAACCCGAAGTCCCGCAGCTCGAACATCATCTGGTAGGTCAGCGTGCCGGACTTGGAGACCAGACCGATCGGGCCGGCACCGCTGATGGTGGCCGGGGTGATCCCGACCAGGCACTCGCCGGGGGTGATGATGCCCGGACAATTCGGCCCGATGATCCGGGTCTTGGCGCCCTTCTCCAGGTTGTAGGCCCACGCATACGCGCTGTCCTGCACCGGGATGCCCTCGGTGATGACCACCAGCAGCGGGATCTCGGCGTCGATGGCCTCAATCATCGCGTCCTTGGCGAACTTCGGCGGCACGAACGCGATCGACACGTCGGCACCGGTCTTCTCCATGGCCTCGGCCACGCCGCCGAACACCGGCAAGTCGACACCCTTGCCGTCCTTGTCTGTATGGGTGACTACAGTGCCGGCCTTGCGGGCGTTGACGCCGCCGACGATCTGAGTGCCGGCCCGCAGCATCCGGGCGGTGTGGATGGTGGCCTCACTGCCGGTGATGCCCTGGACGATGACCTTGCTGTCCTTGTTGACGAAGATCGACATGCTTAAGCGTCCTTTCCGGCGTGCGCGAGCTCGGCGGCCTTGTCGGCAGCCTCGTCCATGGTGGCGACGACGGTCACCAGCGGGTGGTTGGCCTCGGACAGGATCGCCCGGCCCTCCTCGACGTTGTTGCCGTCGAGACGCACCACCAGCGGCTTGGTCGCGGCGTCGCCGAGGATCTTCAGCGCCGACACGATGCCGTTGGCCACCGCGTCGCACGCGGTGATGCCGCCGAACACGTTGACGAACACACTCTTGACCTGCTTGTCGCCCAGGATGACGTCCAACCCGGCAGCCATCACCTCCGCGGAGGCGCCGCCGCCGATGTCGAGGAAGTTGGCCGGCTTCACGCCGCCGTGCTTCTCACCGGCGTAGGCGGTGACGTCCAGCGTGGACATGACCAGACCGGCACCGTTGCCGATGATGCCCACCTCGCCGTCGAGCTTGACGTAGTTGAGGTCGTGCTCTTTGGCCTTGATCTCCAGCGGGTCGGTGGCGTCCAAGTCGGCGAACTCGGCGTGGCCGGGCTGGCGGAACTCGGCGTTGCCGTCCAGGGTGACCTTGCCGTCCAGCGCCAGGATCTGGTCGTCGGGGGTGCGCACCAGCGGGTTGACCTCGACCAGGGTGGCGTCTTCGGCGACGAAGACCTCCCACAACTTCTGGATGGTCACCGCGGCGGCGTCGAGCACCTCGGCGGGCAGGTGGCCCTGTTCGGCGATCGAGCGGGCGAACGCCAGGTCGACACCCTTGACCGCGTCGACGGGCACCTTGGCCAGCCGCTCCGGCTTGGTAGCGGCGACCTCTTCGATCTCCATGCCGCCCTCGACCGAGCACATCGCCAGGTAGGTGCGGTTGGAGCGGTCCAGCAGGAAGGAGATGTAGTACTCCTCGGCGATGTCGCTCGCCTCGGCTACCAGCAGCTTCTTGACGATGTGGCCCTTGATGTCCAGGCCGAGAATGTTCTGCGCGTGGGTGAGCGCGTCTTCCGGGGTGGCGGCGTACTTGACGCCACCGGCCTTGCCGCGGCCGCCGGCCTTGACCTGGGCCTTGACCATGACCGGTCGGCCGATCTCGGTGGCGATGGCTTTGGCGTCCTCAGCCGAGGTGGTTACTCGGCCGGGAGTGGTCGGCACGTTGTGCTTGGCGAACAGCTCCTTCGCCTGATACTCGAAAAGATCCATGGGCTCACTGTCTTATTACGGGTAGCCGGCGGGCCGGCACTGTCGGATTCAGGAGGATTTAACTCCCGAGGCACTGTATCGACCCCGCGGCGAGGTTCCGCCCTCCCATACCACCGCTGTGGCACATCTCACCGCCGCTGAAACGTGATTCATTTCACATTAAGGAAGTGTTTCGGCCGATGGCTTGCCACTGCGGCGCATAACTAGTTACCGTCACCAGGTCCAGGTCTTTATAACGTTCTGATTACGACCAGAGGATCTTCCAGTCTGATGCGGCACGGATCACCCATGCGCCCGCTTCCCGGCGGGATCACCCCTCGCTATCGGAGCGGCGCAACGGCGGCCCCCAGCCCCGCCGAAGTCACCGACATCATCCCGTTCAACGAGTTCGGACAGCTCGACGACGCCGCGTTCAGCGACGCCGCCTTCGACGGTTCGAGCGACGTGCTGCTGGCGCCAGAGCTGGATGACATGACCGACACCGACAACATGCCGGTGCTGCAGCTGGCGTTCCCCCGCGGCGGTTACCCCGACGAGTACGTCTATCTCGCACCGCGCGAGGCAGCCGGCGTTCCGTCGCGCGGCGGAAAGCACCGCAGCCAGCCCACCAGCGCGGTCAAGAGCCGCGTGATGATCGCCGCGATGGCCGCCGGTGCGGCCGCTGCCGCCGCGCACGCCGCCACCCACCCGTCCGACGACACGGTGAATCGGCCGGCCGTGCTGGCCGCCAGCAAGACGATGCTCAACGACGGCACCACCACCACCTCCAGCCACGGCATGCAGATGATCACGGTCAAGGCCGCGGCCAATGTCGTCGTGCACAACGAGGAGCTGGCCAAGGGCATGGCGTTCGCCCAGGAGCGCGCCGAGCGCGAGGCCCGGCTGCAGCGTCCGCTGTTCGTCGCACCCACCCAGGGCGCGTTCACCTCGAACTTCGGCTACCGCTGGGGTGTGCTGCACGCCGGTATCGACATCGCCAACGCCATCGGCACCCCGATCCTGGCGGCGTCCGACGGCGTGGTGATCGAGTCCGGCGCCAGCGCGGGCTACGGCATGCTGGTCAAGCTGCGCCACTCCGACGGCACGGTGACCCTCTACGGGCACATCAACCGGTCGCTGGTCAGCGTCGGCGAGCGGGTGATGGCGGGCGACCAGATCGCCGAGATGGGCAACCGCGGCTACTCCACCGGCCCGCACCTGCACTTCGAGGTGCTGCAGAACGGCACCAGCCGGATCGACCCGACCTCCTGGCTCGCCAAGCGCGGGATCAATTTCGCTTAATCTGGATTGGTGACCGACCGCCACCAGCCGCCCACCGGCGCTAACCCTTTCGGAAACGATCCGGCCAGCGCCGCCAGCCGCATCATCCGCCGGGCCCCTACCGGCGCCATTCCGGTCGTCACCGGCGCGCAGCGGCTGCCGCCGGCGATGCGGCCCCACGAGGCACCACGGCCGGGTCACATCCCGTCGGCCGCTGTGCCGATCAGTGCCTGCGTGTTCGCCATCATCGGCTGCTGGGCCACCTCCGTGGTGTCTACCGACCTGATCGCCAGCTGGTGGCACACCGACCGCCTGTTCTGCGTCGCGGTCGCATTCTTGAGCCTGGTGTTCGCAGGGACGACGGTGACCGGGGTGATCATGCTGCTGCTGCGGCGCCCGGTCGGCCGGTACCTGATCGCGATCGGGGCGGTGGTGGCGCTGCTGACCTTCGGCAGCCTGTTCCTCGCCGGCGCCCGGGTGCCGGGCATCGTGCACACCATCCCGTTCATCCAGGCCGCAACCGTCGTGGCGGCACTGCACCCGGCGACCAAGCGCTGGCTCGGCCTCCTGTAGCCGTCGCCGCTAAAGCTTGGTCACCGGCGCGTGGTTGTGCATCAGCTTGACCCGCCCGGAGCTGCCGAAGTCGATCAGCGACATCGCCGACTCCCCCGCGCCGGAGACCTCCTCGACGCGGCCCAGGCCGTACTTGTCGTGCGAGACCCGGTCCCCGGGAGCCAGCACCAGCAGTGGCCGGTTGCCGGAGCGGCTCGGTGCCGGTCTGGGCGTCCCGAACCGGCCGGCCCCGCTGACCGGGGCGCTCGGTGACGCGGTGGCGTCGGTGCGCCGCCAATCGATGAGCTGCTGCGGAATCTCGCGCAGGAAGCGCGATTCCGGGTTCAACATGGGCTGGCCCCACGACGAGCGCACCTTGGCCCGGCTCACATAGAGCCGTTGCCGGGCCCGGGTCAGGCCGACGTAGGCCAGCCGGCGTTCCTCGGACAGCTCACGGGCATCCCCGAGCGACCGCATGTGCGGGAACATGCCGTCCTCCCAGCCGGTGACGAACACCACCGGGAACTCCAAGCCCTTGGCGGTGTGCAGCGTCATCAGCGTGACCATGCCCGAACCGTGTTCGGGGATCTCGTCGGTGTCGGCGATCAGCGAGACCCGCTCCAGGAAAGCCGCCAGCACCCCGACGTCGGGGATGTCCTCCTCCTCGGGCAGGTTGTCCTGTTCGGCGAGCGCGTTGGCCCGGTCGATGCTGAATTCATGAGCGACGCTGACGAGTTCGTTGATGTTGTCCAGCCGCGCCAGGTCCTGTGGGTCGGTGGAGGCCTCGAGTTCGCCGCGGTAGCCGGTGCGGTCCACCACCTGCTCGACCAGCCCGCCGAGGTCCTCGTCGCACGCGTTGAGGTGCGCCCGCAGTTCGTCGAGCATCGCGACGAATCCGGCGATCGCGTTCTGCGAGCGGGTATTGAGCATCGGCACCTGGCCGTCGGCAGCCGCGCGCAGCGCGGCGGCGAAACCGGTGCCGGTGTTCTCGGCGTGCACCGCTACGCACGCCTCGGCGCGATCCCCGATGCCGCGGCGCGGGGTGTTGAGGATGCGCCGCAGGCTCACCGCGTCGCCGGGGTTGTCCAGCACCCGCAGGTAGGCGATGACGTCGCGGATCTCTTTGCGCTCGTAAAAGCGAACGCCGCCAACGACTTTGTACAGAATCCCGGCACGGATGAACACCTCTTCGAGTGACCGGGAGGAGTTGTTGGTGCGGTAGAACACCGCGATGTCGCCGTAGTTCATCGTGCCCGCGTCGGTCAGGGCGTCGATCTCCTGCGCGACGAACCGCGCCTCGTCGTGTTCGTTGTCGGCGACATAGCCGACGATCAGCTCGCCGTCACCGGCGTCGGTCCACAGCCGCTTCTCCCGGCGCCCGGAGTTGTAGGCGATCACCGCATTGGCCGCCGACAGGATGTTCTGCGTGGAGCGGTAGTTCTGCTCCAGCAGCATCGTCGCCGCATCCGGGTAGTCGCGTTCGAAGTCTTCGATGTTGCGGATGGTGGCGCCGCGGAAGGCGTAGATCGACTGATCGGCGTCACCGACCACGCACAGTTCCGCCGGCGGCACGTCATCGTCGGCACCTCCGCCGTGTTCATGCGGCGGTCCCAGCTTCGCCTCTCCTCCGTCGAGGCTCGCTGAACCGCCGTGCCCCGCCAGCTCACGCACCAGCACGTACTGGGCGTGGTTGGTGTCCTGGTACTCGTCGACCAGGATGTGCCGGAACCGGCGGCGGTAGTGCTGGGCGATCTCCGGGAACGCCTGCAGGATGCCGACCGTCTCGCCGATCAGGTCGTCGAAATCCAGGGCGTTGGCCGAGCGCAGCCGGCGCTGATACTCGCCGTACACCGCGGCCACCACCCGGCTCAGGTCGTCGGAGTTCTCGGTCAGCTCGGCCAGCGCCCGTTCGGGGTCGATCAGTTCGTTCTTGAGATTGGAGATGGCGTTGGCCAGCAGCCGCGGCGAATGCCGTTTGACGTCGAGGCCCATGTCGCGGCCGATCATCAGCAGCAGCCGCCGCGAGTCGTCGGCGTCGTAGATCGAGAAGTTGGAGTTCAGCCCGGGAACCATCGAGGCCTGGTTGCGCAGGATCCGCACGCAGGTGGAGTGAAACGTCGACACCCACATCGCCCGCGCCCGCGGGCCGACGAGCCCCACCACCCGTTCCCGCATCTCGGCGGCGGCCTTGTTGGTGAAGGTGATCGCCAGCACCTGACCCACACCGACGTCGCGGGCGGCCAGCAGGTAGGCGATCCGCCGGGTGAGCACAGCCGTCTTGCCCGAGCCTGCCCCCGCCACGATCAGCAGCGGCGAGCCCTCGTGCAGCACGGCCTGACGCTGCTGCGGGTTGAGCCCGTCGAGCAGGTGATCGGTTTGCGGAGTCGCATGCACACTCATAACGCAACCCAACGTACCGCCGCACGCCGACACTCTTTGCGCTGGCACGGCCCTTAGTGGCAGACTCGGTTCGTGCTCGACATGCAGCGTCGATTTATCTACGGGTACCGATCAGCGGTGCCCGTGGTTTAGCTGCTTCGCCAAGCCCCGCGGTCCGCTTCGCCGACCCGGGGCTCGTCTGTTGTGTGAGGCCGGATCGCCGATGGGACCAGAGAACACCAACAGCGAGAATTTGGAGTCCGAACCCATGACCACCCAATCCCAACAGTTGCCCGACATCGACGAGCTGCGCCATGAGATCGACCGGCTCGATGCCGAGATCCTGGCCGCGGTCAAGCGCCGCACCGAGGTGTCGCAGGAGATCGGCAAGGCCCGGATGGCCTCCGGCGGCACCCGGCTGGTGCACAGCCGGGAGATGAAGGTGCTCGAGCGCTACAGCGAGCTCGGCCGGGACGGCAAGGAGCTCGCGATGCTGCTGCTGCGGCTGGGCCGCGGCCGGCTCGGGCACTAGCGGCCCGTGACCAAACGCATCCTGGTGGCCGGCGGCACCGGCCGGGTCGGCCGCATCGTGGTGCAGCGCCTGCAGGATGCCGGCGCACAGGTGCGAGTACTCAGCCGCGGCCGCCATCCGGCGGTTCAGCGAGGCTCGACGGAGGAGAGGCGAAGCTGGGACCGCCGCATGAACCCGGACAGTTCGCCCGGCGCCCTGCAGTACGTGACCGGCGACGTGACCACCGGCGCCGGCCTGGCCGAAGCCCTCGACGGGGTGGACACCGTGGTGGCGTGCGTGGATCCGCTTGACCGGCTGGCCAAGGCGGCGCGGGCGGCCGGCACCCCGCACCTGGTCTACATCTCGATCGTCGGGATCGAGAAGGTGCCGTTCTCCTACTACCGGCGCAAGCTCGCCGACGAGAAACTGCTCGCCGAGTCCGGAGTGCCGTGGACGGTGCTGCGCACCACCCAGTTTCACGACTTCGTCGCCGCCGGACTACGGATGCTGGCCAAATCGCCGGTGATGCTGTTGCCGGCCGGGTGGAGCTTCCAGCCGATCGACCCGCGCGAGGTCGGTGCCGCGCTCGCCGAGCTGGCACTGGGTGAGCCGGCCGGGCGGGTGCCCGACATGGGCGGCCCGCAGGTTCTGGGCGTCGGCGAGCTGGCCGCCCAGTATCTGACCGCGGCCGGCAAGCGCCGCCTGCGGGTGTCGCTGCCGGTGCCCGGCCGGGTCGGCGGCGCCTTTCGTTCCGGCGGCCACCTGGCCCCCGACCGGGCGGTGGGGACCGTCGCGTTCGCCCGCTACCTCGACGAGACCACCGCGGACCGGCACTGAGCATCGCTTGCGCACTAGGGTCGGGGAATGAGCTCCGTCCAACAGATCCCCGACATCTCCGCCACCCCGGCCTGGGACGCGTTGCGCAAGCATCACCAGCAGATCGGCGACACCCACCTGCGTCAGTTCTTCGACGACGATCCCGAACGGGGCGAGAAGTTCACCGTCACCGTCGGTGACCTCTACATCGACTACAGCAAGCACCGCATCACCGAAGAGACGGTGAGCCTGCTGCTCGATCTGGCCCGGGCGGCCCGCCTGGAGGAGCGGCGCGACGCGATGTTCGCCGGGGTGCACATCAACACCTCCGAGGACCGCGCGGTGCTGCACACCGCGCTGCGGTTGCCGCGCAACGCCGACCTGCACGTCGACGGCCAGGACGTCGTCGCCGACGTGCATGCGGTGCTCGACGCGATGGGCGAGTTCACCGACCGGCTACGCAGCGGGGAATGGACCGGCGCCACCGGAAAACGCATCGAGACGGTGGTCAACATCGGTATCGGCGGCTCGGACCTCGGCCCGGTGATGGTCGACCGGGCACTGCGCCACTACGCCGACGCCGGGATCACGGCACGGTTCGTCTCCAACGTCGACCCGGCTGACCTGACCGCAAAGCTGGCCGGTTTAGACCCGGCCACAACGCTTTTCATCGTGGCCTCCAAGACGTTCTCGACGCTGGAGACCCTGACCAACGCGACCGCAGCCCGGCGCTGGCTGACCGCCGCCCTGGGCGACGACGCGGTGTCGCAACATTTCGTGGCGGTCTCGACCAACGCTGAGCTGGTCGAAAAGTTCGGTATCGACACCGCGAACATGTTCGGCTTCTGGGACTGGGTCGGCGGACGGTACTCGGTGGATTCGGCGATCGGGCTGTCGGTGATGGCGGTGATCGGCCGGGAGCGCTTCGGCGAATTCCTCACCGGCTTCCACGTCGTCGACGAGCATTTCCGCACCGCCCCACTGGAATCCAACGCACCGGCGCTGCTCGGACTGATCGGGCTGTGGTACTCCAACTTCTTCGGCGCCCAGTCCCGCGCGGTGCTGCCCTATGCCAACGACCTGGACCGCTTCGCGGCCTACCTGCAGCAGCTCACGATGGAATCCAACGGCAAGTCGGCACGCGCCGACGGCACCCCAGTGGTCACCGACACCGGCGAAATCTTTTGGGGCGAGCCGGGAACCAACGGCCAGCACGCGTTCTACCAACTGCTGCACCAGGGCACCCGGCTGGTGCCGGCCGACTTCCTCGGCTTCTCCCAACCCCTCGACGATCTGGCCACCGCGGACGGCACCGGCAGCATGCACGACCTGTTGATGAGCAACTTCTTCGCCCAGACCCAGGTGCTGGCGTTCGGCAAGACCGCCGAGGAGATCGCCGCCGAGGGAACGCCGGCAGATGTGGTGCCGCACAAGGTGATGCCGGGCAACCGGCCGACCACCTCGATTCTGGCGACCCGGCTCACACCATCGGTGCTGGGGCAGCTGATCGCGCTCTACGAGCATCAGGTGTTCACCGAGGGCGTGGTGTGGGGTATCGACTCCTTCGACCAGTGGGGCGTGGAGTTGGGCAAGACGCAGGCCAAGGCGCTGCTGCCGGTGCTGACCGACGACGCCTCCCCGCAGCCGCAGACCGACAGCTCTACCGACGCGCTGGTGCGTCGCTACCGGGTGGAGCGTGGCCGGGCCGGCTGAACCCGCACCCGGACTCAGGCGAAGCGTTTGGTGAACCGCGCCGGCATAAGGCGCAGCAGCCACACCAGCGGAGCCCACGGCCACGGTGGCACCACCGCGCGGCCGGTTTCGCGTTCGATCGCGCGCACCATCGCCTTGACCCCGGTTTCGTTGTCCACCAGCAACATCGTCGACGCCGACTTGGCCGTCATCTCCGACTCGATGTAGCCGGGCTCCAGCACCGTGACCTTGATCGGACCGCGCGAGTACTCGGCACGCAGCGACTCGCCCAGCGACGACACCCCCGCCTTGCTGGCGGCATAGGCAGCCTTGACACCGGGCACCCCCTTGTTGCCCAGCACCGAGGAGATCAGCACCAGGTGCCCGCCGCCGGCGGCGCTGAACATCTCGATCACGGTCTCGATCTGCACCAGTGCGGCAAGGAGGTTGGTCTCGATGGTGGCCTTGTTGGCCCACAGCTTTCCCGACCCCAACGGGGCGCCTTTGCCGATGCCGGCGTTGACGATGACCCGGTCGATCCCGCCGAGCGCATCGGAGAGTTGGCTGAAGACCTTGGGCACCTCGTCATGGTCATTGACATCAAGCGCGGCGACCGCCACGGTGATTCCGGGATACCTCTGCGTCAGTTCGTCTTTGAGTTCCTCGAGCCGGTCGGTACGCCGCGCACACAGGGCGAGGTCGCGTCCGCGCGCGGCGAATGCGCGGGCCATCCCGGCGCCCAGGCCGGAGCTGGCCCCGGTGATGAGGATCTTCTGACGGGTCACGAGGTCAGCCTAACTATTTGAGCAAGCGCGACATGCGCCGGTCGGCAAGCACCTTGCCGCCGGTCTGGCACGTCGGGCAGTACTGGAAGGACTTGTCGGCGAACGACACCTCGCGCACGGTGTCCCCGCAGACCGGGCAGGGCAGGCCGGTGCGCGCGTGCACCCGCAGACCGGAGCGCTTCTCCCCCTTCAAGGTCGCGGCCTGCTGGCCGACCGAGCGGGTCACCGCGTCGGTGAGCACTGCCCGCATCGCCTCGTGCAGCGCGGCGAGCTGTTCCCCGGTCAGCTTGGCCGCGGTGGCGAACGGCGAAATCCGTGCGGTGTGCAGGATCTCGTCGCTGTAGGCGTTGCCGATGCCGGCGATCACCTTCTGATCGGTGAGCACGGTCTTGATCCGCCCGGTGTTGCCGGCCAGCAGCCCGGCCAGCTCGTCGTCGGACACCTCCAGCGCGTCGGGGCCCAGCGCGGCGATGCCGGGAACCTTGGCCGGGTCGTCGACCAGCCAGACCGCCAGCCGCTTGCTCGTGCCGGCTTCGGTGAGGTCAAAGCCCGGCGCTGGCCCCGGAGCGCCTAGGTGCACCCGTAGCGCGATCGGCCCCTTGCCGGGCCGCAGCGGCGCCGGCGCCAGCGCGTCCGACCAGCGCAGCCAGCCCGCCCGGGACAGGTGGGTGATCAAATACAGCTCCCCGACCTGCATTCCGAGGTACTTGCCCCAGCGATGCGCCTGGGTGACGGCGTGGCCGCGCAACGCGTCGATCGGCGGATCGAAGGTCTTGAGCACCGAGAAGGCGACGACGTCGACCCGACCGACGGTGCGACCGATGGCGTGCCGACGCAGGTGATCGGCGAGCGCTTCGACTTCGGGCAGTTCCGGCATGCCGTCGAGTCTGCCCGCTCAGCGGGTGATGCGCCGGGCGTCGCGCAGCACCAGCGACAGCACCCAGCTCACCAGCGACAGCACGATCGCCGCCCAGATCGCCGTCCACCAGAAGTGGTCGACCTGCAGGCCCCAATGCGTGGTGTTCTCGGTGATCCACGCGGTCAGCCACAACATGAACGCGTTGATCACGATGTGGAACAGCCCCAGGGTGAGGATGTACAGCGGGATCGACAGCAGCTGCACCACCGGCTTGATGAAGGCGTTGACCAGACCGAAGATCACCGCGACGACGAAGATGATCCCGATCCGCTGAGCCGTGGTGTCACCGCCGACGAAGCGGATTCCGCCGACGATCAGCGTGACGATCCAGAGCGCTAATCCGGTCAGCGCTGCACGAAGCAGGAATGCGGCCATAGGCAGATCTTGCCATCGTCAACTCGGCGAAGAGCCCGTTTCTCGTGGTGGGTACGGCGCGCGGCCGCCCGTGACGGTCCTCACAAAAGTACCGCAGGTATCCGGTACCGTAGGTATTGACTTGTCTGGTGGCGGCTCCTACTTTTTGGGGACCGAAGCGAGAAGGGATTCCCGATGACCACTGTTGCGCGGCCGAGCGGCCCGTCCCGCGAGGAATTCGCCGAGCGCCTGCTCAAGGGCTCGGTGAAGAAGTCGTACGCACCCGTCGTCGACATCGACTGGGACGCCCCGGTCGACCCGGACAAGTTCTTCTTGCCGCCGAGGATGTGCACCCTCTACGGCACCGCGTTGTGGGAGTCGATGACCCGCGAGCAGCAGATCGAGATGTCGCGCCAAGAGCTGGTCAACGTGCTCTCCGCCGGCGTCTGGTTCGAGAACATCCTCAACCAGGCCCTGCTGCGCGACATGATGCACAAGAACCCGACCGCGCGCACCACCCACTACTCGCTGACCGAGCTGGGCGACGAGACGCGGCACATGCTGATGTTCGGCAAGACCATCGACCGGATCGGCGGGGTGCCGGTACGCCCGAAGCTCTACCAGCGCATCGTCATCAACTCGCTGCCGTTCCTGTTCCGCGGCAGCATCCTGTGGGGTGCGGCCCTGGTCGGCGAGGAGATCTTCGACGCGCTGCAACGCCAGATCCTCGACGACCCGGATCTGCAGCCGATCGTTCGGCGGGTGATGCGCATCCACGTCACCGAGGAAGCCCGCCACATCCAGTACGCCCGCGACGGCCTGCGCCGCAGCGTCCCGGCGATGCCGCGTTATCGCCGCGCCATGCTGGCGAACCTGCAGGGTGTCGGCGGACCGTTCTACCGCCATCTGTTCACGCTGCCGATCGTCTACAACCGGGTCGGGCTGGACGGGCGTGAAGCTCGCCGGGTGGCCCGGGCCAACCCGCACTTCCATGCCGCCTGCCGCTCGTCGTTCGCTCCGCTGGCCGCCTTCTTCACCGAGGTGGGCCTGATGGGCCGGCTGGCCCGGCGGATGTGGCGGCGGAACGGTTTCCTGTGATCCTCGACGTGGTGGTGCTGGGCGACCCGGCACGCCTGCACGGGTTGCTTGGGCACGCCCGGGTCGTCGATCCGGCCGCCGAGGCCCGGTTCGACAGCGCCACCGAGACATGGGCGGTGACGGTTCCCGACGGTGAGGTGGTGACCGCTCGGGTTTTGATCGACGCCACCGCCTCGGCGGACGGCGTCGTCGCCGCGCACGGTATCCCCAACCGGTTCCGGATTCCGGGCCCGCACACCCGCCGACAGGCCCGGTATGTGGCCCGGCTCGTCGACGTCATGCAGCGCAGCGGCGCCGGCCGCATCGAATCCCGCTCTCCCCGGCTGCGCGTGCACCCGCTGCTGCCGACCCTCGGAGCCTCGCGGTTCTTTCTCACCGGCTCCGATGGGGCGGATTTGGAGAACGCCGAGCTTTACGACGGGCCGGCCGTGCTCACCCACAACGGCGAGGACTATCCCGTTCGGGTGCGACTGGCCGGCCACTTCGACCCGATCGATGGCCAATACCATTGGCAGGGAATGTTTTTCACTGACCTACCGGGTGTGAATGCGACCGGCTCCAAGGTCAGCATCCGGATCGGCGAGCACACCGCCGAGGGGCGGGTCGCCGAGCGGACGCCGTGGGGCACGCTGACGGTGGCCGGCGCGGCCGGGTACCCGCCGTATCCGCTGGAGGACGTTGAAATCGCGATGCCGCCTCGGGTCTAAGCTGCTCGGGAGTATGCCCAGCGACCACTGAGGAGACGATGTGCGGTTTACCTACGCCGAGGCTATGACCGACCCGAGCTATTACATTCCGCTCGCCAAAGCCGCCGAGGCAGCCGGCTACCACAGCATGACGATCCCGGACAGCGTCGCCTACCCCTTCGAGTCGGACTCGAAATATCCCTACACCCCGGACGGCAACCGCGAGTTCTTGGACGGCAAGGCGTTCATCGAGACGTTCGTGTTGATGGCGGCCCTGGGCGCGGTCACCAGCACGTTGCGGTTCACGCCGTTCGTGGTCAAGTTGCCGATCCGGCCGCCGGCCTTGGTGGCCAAGCAGGCCGGTTCCCTGGCCGCGATGATCGGCGACCGGCTGAGCCTGGGCGTGGGCACCAGTCCCTGGCCGGAGGACTACGACCTGATGGGGGTGCCGTTCGCCCGGCGCGGCAAGCGGATGGACGAGTGCATCGAGATCATCCGGGGGCTCACCACCGGCGACTACTTCGAGTTCCACGGCGAGTTCTACGACATCCCCAAGACCAAGATGACCCCGGCGCCGGCCCAGCCCATCCCGATCCTGATCGGTGGCCACGCCGACGCCGCGCTGCGTCGCGCCGCACGCAACGACGGCTGGATGCACGGCGGCGGCGACCCGGCCGAGCTCGACGGCCTGATCGCGCGGCTGAAGCAGCTGCGCGAGGAGGAGGGCCGTACCGGCCCATTCGAGATCCACGTGATCTCGGTTGACGGATTCACCCTCGACGGGATCAAGCGCCTGGAGGACAAGGGGGTGACCGACGTGATCGTGGGCTTCCGGATCCCCTACATCGTCGGACCCGACACCGAGCCGCTGGACGACAAGATCCGCAACCTGGAGCGCTTCGCCGAGCACGTGATCGCCAAGGCCGGGTGACGGCGATCACACTGCGGCGCTTGTCGTGTGCAGTCTCACTGTGTCGCTCGGAAATATCCACGCCGCGGCGTCGTTGACTAGTTGTGTGCACTGACCGCCCTCCGGCGGTCGCGTACTGCAGCTCTCCATGCGTGACCTGCAGGAGGTATTGAAGATGAACACGCAGCCTTGCCTGCATGCCCAGCCACGCGGCGGCCACCGCGATGAACAGCGGGCGGTTCACCTGCTGCGCGTCGCCGCGACGTGTGACGCAGGTCAAAGCGACGCCCGCCGCGAATGGATCCGCGCGTCGACCCAGTGCTGACCGGCTCGATCCGGCACGTTTTCCGGCGAACCCTTCCGCACGGTAAGTAACTCGTTTACCCTTCTCAGACACACCTCAGAAACTGTGTCTGGGAGGGGTTTGCCGGTATGGCTCGTCACCGCAGCAGGGTCGTGGGCAGCAAGATCGTCGGCGCCGTTGCCTTCCTGAGCCTGGTCGTGCCGTCGGCCCCGCCGGCGCACGCCGACTTCGACGACATGATGGACGGGCTGTTCGCGCCGTTTGTGACCGCCGCGGGCGCCGTGGACGGCGACGCGCTGTTGAGCCCCGCCGCCTGGGAGGTGTTCCTGGCGCCCGAGCATTGGGACGCCGCGCTGGCCGCGCTGGCCGAGCCGGGTCCGGCTGTCGGATTCGACTTCTACACCGGCCTGCATGACGCCGCTGAGAAGTGGATCGACAGCGAGCTGGGTGCGCAGGTCAACGGCGTCATCAACCAGCTCTTCGGCTCGACGGTCATCGGCAACGGCGCGGCCGGCACCGAAGACCATCCCGACGGCGAGGCCGGCGGCTGGCTGTTCGGCGACGGCGGAGCTGGCTGGAACAGCACCACCGATGGTGTCGCCGGGGGTCATGGCGGCGCGGCCGGGATCTTCGGCGACGGCGGCGATGGCGGCGACGGGGGCGCCGGGGCTGCCGGCGGTGACGGCGGTGCCGGTGGCTGGCTGATGGGCAACGGCGGCAACGGCGGCGACGCGGGCGACGGAGCCACCGGTCACGGTAACCCCGACTACGGATTGCCCGCCCTCGGCGGCGCCGGCGGCAATCCCGGGCTGTGGGCCGGGGTGCACGGCGCGGTAGGCCAATTCGGCGCGCTGCCCGGCGGCATCACCGGAACGACGGCTCCGCCGGTCGAGGTGTCCAACGGCTGGCTCACCAACGGCGACGGCCAAGTCGTCATGCTGCACGGGCTCAACCAGGTCTACAAGATCCCGCCCTACGAGCCGTCCGCTGACGGCTTCAGCGAGGACGACGCCGCATTCCTCGCCGCCAACGGCTTCAACGCGGTGCGCCTGGGCATCATCTGGTCCGCGGTGGAACCGCAGCCCGGGGTCATCGACTACGACTACCTGGAGTCGATCCAGAACACCGTGCAGATCCTGGCCCAGCACAAGATCGTCGCGATCCTCGACATGCACCAAGACCTCTACAACGAAGAGTTCGGCGGCGAAGGCGCACCGGGCTGGGCGACCGACGGCGGTGGCCTGCCCAACCCCGACGCGGGCTTCCCGGGCAACTACTTCCTCAACCCGGCGCAGAACCACGCCTGGGATGGGTTCTGGGGCAACGCGAAAGCATCCGATGGGGTCGGCCTGCTGAACCATTACGCGCAGACCTGGCAGGCCGTCGCCAACTACTTCAAGGGCGATGCCAACGTGGCCGGCTACGAGATCATGAACGAGCCGTGGGCGGGCACCAACTGGCTGGGCAGCCTGTTGGGCAACCCGTACTTCGAGGCCCAGCAGCTGACCCCGTTCTACAACCAGATCGATGCGGCGATCCGCTCCGTGGACCCGAACAAGACGGTGTTCTTCGAGCCCACCACCCTCTTCGGCAGCCTGCCGGTGCCGACGCACCTGGGCACGGTGGAAGACGAGAACTCCGTCTTCTCCTTCCACAGCTACTGCATCACCACGTCACTGTTCCCCGACCTCAGCTTCGGCTGCGATCTGAACGCCGACGCCGTATTCGCCAACGCGGCGGATTACGCGCAGGCACACAACATCCCGGCGTTGCTGACCGAATTCGGCGCCACCAACACCATCCCGACCATCACCGCCAGCATGCAAGCGGCCAACAAGTACCTGTGGGGCTGGACCGAGTGGGCCTACACCGGCAATGACATCACCAGCGCCTCACCGAACGGCCAAGCTCTGGTGTTGGACCCCAACCTGCCGCCCACCGGTGACAACGTCAACGTCGACAAGCTGATCGCGCTGTCCGAGCCTTACCCGCAACTGATTTCGGGCACCCCGACGTCGCTGTCGTTCGACAACGGTGTCTTCTCGTTCAGCTACTCCACCGATCGCGCCGACGGCTCCGGCGCCTTCGACGCCGGTTCGCCGACCACCATCTCGGTGCCAGGAGATCAGTACCCGAACGGCTACACGGTGAACGTGACCGGTGGCCAGCTCACCGCCGGGGCGGGCACCTCGGTGCTGACCATCAGCTCCGACGCCGGCGCCACCACGGTGACCGTGACGCTCACCCCGAAGTAGGCCGCGGGCGCTGCGCCAGCGGTATCGGCGGGGCGCTGGCGCGAACGGTCTGGCGTACCTCACCGAGGCCCTGCACCTGCAGCGTCACCACGTCACCGTCGCACAGCCAGCCGGGAAAAGCTTGCGGCGCCGCGGGATCGAGGTGCTCGACCAGCGTGCAGGTGGGGACGGTGCCGGAGCCGAACACATCGCCGGGTGTCAGCGGCACCCCGCGGGAGGCGTAGCTGATGATCTCGCCGAAGCTCCAGTCCATGGTCCCGGTCGAGCCGAGTCCGACGATCACGTCATTGACGATCGCGGTGGCATGCAGGCTCAGTTTGCCGTCGCGGCGGTAGGGTTCGAGCTCGTCGGGGGTGACCAGATACGGCCCGAGGGTGACGCCGCTGTCCTTGCCCTTGCCCTGCCCGATCGCCAGCACCCCTTCCTGGGCTTGCAGGTCGCGCGCGGACCAGTCGTTGAAGATGGTGTAGCCGATGATGGCCCGCTCGGCTTCTGCCACCGACAGGTTCGTTCCGGGCGTTCCGATGACGGCGGCGACTTCCAGTTCGAAGTCCTGACAGACACTGCCCGGCGCTGCCGACACATCGTCGTAGGGCCCCAGAACCGTTGTCGGGCAGGCGAAATAGAAGGCCGGGATCTGGTACCACACGTCGTCGAGCACCGGGCTGCGGCCGGTCGCGGCCAGGCAGTTGCGCATGTGGTCCAAGAAGCACAGGCTGTCGCGGATCGACGGCGGCCGTGGGATCGGCGCCATCAACGTCACCTGGTCGAGCCGCACCGTGGCCGACGGCGCGTTCAGTGCCCGCTCGCCGGCCTCGCGCAGCCCGTCCGCGCCGAGCCCGATCAGGTCCAGCAGCGTCGTTCCCGGCCCCGCGGCGTGGATCACCTCGCCGTGCAGCACCCCGGTTCGTTCGCCGTCCTCGCTTCGATAGGTCACCCACCGCACCGGTCAATCCTCACGTACCACCTCGTCGGGCGTCTTGTCGGGCCGCAAGCCACGCCAACTCGGTTGACGCAGCCGGCCGTCGCCGGTCCGCTCGCTGTAGCGCACCTCCCCCACCAGCGTCGGTCGGACGAAGGTGACGCCCGCGGCATCGGCCCGGCTCAGCGGCGCATCGAAGGGGGATTCGTCGGTGTGCAGCGGGGTCAGCTTCTTCTTCAGCGCGGCCAGTTGACCGTCGGTGAACCCGGTGCCCACCCGGCCGACGAACGCGAGCTTCTCGCCCGCCGGGATGCCCATCAGCAGCGACCCGATCCCCCCGCCCCGGGCGCCCTCACCGGCCCGCCAGCCGCCGATCACGACCTCCTGGGTTCGCCAGTGCTTGGCCTTGACCCACGCCGGTGACCGGCGGCCGGGCTGATAGGCCGAGTCCCATTTCTTGGCCACCACACCCTCCCAGCCCAGGCCGCGGGACTGTTCGAGCGCCTCGGCGCCGTCGGGGGCCAACAGGTCTTTGACCACCACACCGGTTCCCTGCGCAAGCGTTTCCAGCAGGCGGCGACGGTCCCGGTAGGCCGCCCGCAGCAGCGGACGGCCGTCGAGATAGAGCAGGTCGAAGGCCCAGAACTCCACTCGGGTCGAGCGGGCGCTGTTCTGCATCGCGGCGAAGCTGGGAACACCGTTGTCATCGAGTGCGACGATCTCGCCGTCCAACACCAGGTGGTGTTCGGCGAGGTCGGCGGCCAGCGACCCCAGCTGCGGGTATTGGCCGGTGACGTCGCGTCCGCTGCGGGCGCGCAGCCGCACCCGGCCCCGGTCGGCCTCCACCAGCAGCCGGTAGCCGTCCCACTTGCCTTCGAAGGCCCAGCTGTCCGGATCCAGGTGGGTCACCGCGCCGTGGGTGGCCAGCATCGGCGCCAGCTCGTTGAAGGTGAATGCCTGCTGTTCTTTCATCCGGTGCGCCAGCCACTGATCGCCGCCGGTGCGGATCAGCGCGTATCGGCCGGTGATCCGGTTGCCCTGCAGCACCACGATCACCTCGCCCTTCTCGGGCGTGTCCTCGAATTTCTCGGTCACGTAGCTACCGGAATCCCAGATGTGCACCGTGCCAGCGCCGTACTCGCCCTTGGGGATGGTGCCCTCGAAGCCGCCGTACTCCAGCGGATGGTCCTCGGTGCGCACCGCGAGATGGTTGACCGCCGGGGTGTCCGGCAGGTTCTTGGGTACCGCCCAGCTGACCAGCACGCCGTCGCGCTCCAGCCGGAAGTCGTAGTGCAGCCGGCGGGCGTGATGCTCCTGGATGACGAAACTGTTGCCGGCGCCCACCGACGGGGCGGTGGCAGGCACCGGTTCGGGGGTTTTAGCCGCGTCGCGTTTGGCCCGGTATTCGGTGAGCCGGTCGTGTCTGGGCAGCGGCGGGTCCAGCCCGGCCAGCAGGTCGCCGTCGCGCTCGACGCGGGCCAGCACCTCGTCGTAGCGCAGCTGCCGCAGCTTCGGGTCGTCCAGCTCAGCCCAGGTGCGCGGTGCGGCCACCGTCGGGTGCTCGCGCCCGCGCAGCGAGTACGGCGCGATGGTGGTCTTCGCCGCGTTGTTCTGGCTCCAGTCGAGGAAGATCTTGCCGGCCCGCAGTTTCTTGGTCATGGTCGCGGTCACCAGCTTCGGCATGGCGCTTTCGAGTTGTTGTGCAACGCGTTTGGCCACCGCGGCCGCACCGGCGCTGGCCACCGGACGCTCCAGTGTGGTGTACAGGTGCAGTCCCTTGCTGCCGCTGGTCAGCGGGAAGATGTCCAAGCCGAGTTCGGTCATCAGTTCGCGGATGGCCCGGGCGACCTCGACCAGTTGGCTCATCGTCACGCCCTCGCCGGGGTCGAGGTCGAACACCAGGCGAGTCGCGGGGCCGGGTTTGAGCACCTCGCCGGCGCGCGTCCATTCGGCCTCGAAACGCCACTGCGGTACGTGCACTTCCAGTGCGGCCTGCTGGGCGATCCAGGCCAGGCCGTCGAGGTCGTCGATGATCGGATAGGCGGTGGTGCCGGAGCGATGCTGCACCTCGCCGCGGCGCAGCCAGGCCGGCGCCGAGCTGGCCAGCTGCTTTTCGAAGAAGGAGTCCTGTTCGACACCGTTGGGCCAGCGTTTACGGGTCGCCGCGCGTCCGGCGATGTGCGGCAGCATCACCTCCGCGATACGCGTGTAGTAGTCGAAGACGTCGGCCTTGGTGGTGCCCGTCGCGGGGTAGAGCACCTTGTCGGCGTTGGTCAGCTTCACCCGGGTCTTGGAGGACTCAGCGCCCATGCTGTCAACCTACGTCGCGTCGTTACCGGTTACGCGCATGTTGGGGTGGGCATACTGGCCTCATGCGTTCCATCTGGAAGGGTTCGATCGCATTCGGTCTGGTCAACGTCCCGGTGAAGGTCTACACCGCCACCGAGGACCACGACATCAAGTTCCGTCAGGTGCACGCCAAGGACAACGGGCGGATCCGCTACCGGCGGGTGTGCGAGGAGTGCGGTGAAGTCGTCGACTACGGCGACATCGCGCGGGCGTATGAGGCCGACGACGGCCGGATGGTGGTGATCACCGATGACGACCTCGCGAATCTTCCCGAAGAGCGCGACCATGAGATCGCGGTGCTCGAGTTCGTCCCGGCCGCTGATCTGGACCCGATGCTTTTCGACCGCTCCTACTTTCTGGAGCCGGCGACGAAATCGATCAAATCCTATGTGCTGCTGGCCAAGACGCTGGCCGAAACCGACCGGGTGGCGATCGTCCATTTCACCCTGCGCAACAAGACCCGGCTGGCGGCGCTGCGGGTCAAGGATTTCTCCAAGCGCGACGTGATGATGGTGCACACTTTGTTGTGGCCGGACGAGATCCGCGATCCCGACTTCCCCGCCCTGGATGTCAAGGTCGATATCAAGCCGGCCGAGCTGAAAATGGCCGGGCAGGTAGTCGAATCGATGGCCGACGACTTCGACCCCGACCGCTACCACGACACCTACCAGGAACAGTTGCACGAGTTGATCGAGGCCAAACTCGAAGGCGACGAGGCGTTCACCCCCGAGGAGCGGCCCGCCGAACTGGATGCCACCGAGGACGTCTCCGACCTGTTGGCCAAGCTGGAGGCCAGCGTGAAGAAACGCTCAGCCGCCAAAGAAGCCCCCGCCAAAGAAGCCCCGGCCAAGAAGGCTCCGGCGAAAAAGGCGCCGGCCAAGAAGGCGTCCGCTAAGAAGGCTCCGGCGAAGTCCCGCTGATCATGCCCCTGCTATCACGTTCGGCGAGATGACTGCTCGATCCGCTGGCCAAGTTGGGCACGCGAGCGGATTCCGAGCTTCCGGTATATCCGGGTGAGGTTGTGTTCGACCGTCTTGGGGCTGATCAGCAACGTCGCCGCGATGTCACTGTTCGTCATTCCGGCGACCGCGAGTTGAGCTACCCGCTCTTCGGACGGTGTCAGCTCGCCGTTCCGGCTGGGGGAAACCTTGGTGCGGGTGAGTTCGGCGGTGACACGGTGGGCCCACAACGGGCTACCCATTTCTTCGAACGCAGCCTGGGCCTCACGTAGTGTTGTCGCGGCAGCTTCCTTGCGGCGTTGCCGACGCTGGAGTTGGCCGAGCAACAACTGGGTGCGCGCGCGCTCGAACGGCATCGGCAACCGGTCGTGCATGGTCATCGCGTATTTCACAGACATTTCGGCGGCGCTGACATCGCCTTGAGCCGCCAACCACATACCGCGACATCGCGTACCAACAGCCAACATCCATGGGCGCTCCAGCCTATGACCGTTACGTTCGAGCGCCTCGATCAGCGGCTCGGCATCCTGGAACCGGCTCAACGAAATCATCGCTTCAATCGCATCGGGCAGATACCACGCCGTAATGATCTCGGTCCCGGGAACGGTGTCAAAGATGGAGAGCAACGGCTGCAGCGTGTTCAGCGCCTCGTCGTAACGGCACAGCGACACCTCCAGAAAACCCAACGCCATGGTGGCCCAGTAATCCGGTAGCCGGGCAGACGCAGAGCGCTGGATGGCTTTGAGGGCTTGTTCCGCGTCTGCGCGGGTTTCTTGCTCGCGCCCGGCATAGGCGGCTGCCGCGGCGCGCACGCTGAGCGGAATCACCAGCATTGCCCCACCACCTTGTTGCTCGGCCCGTTCGACGGCGTCCTCGGCAACGGCCGCCGCCGCATCGAAACGTCCCCGCCATATCTCGATCAAGGTTCCGTATGAGGCCACGATCATCATGTCGCGGTCAGCACCCCGTTCGATAAACCGACTGCGGGCGGCAGACCACCGCGCGTGCGCCAGTTCCAACTGCCCGGTCCAAGCCAGGATGAGCGCATTGATGGCGGTGGCGCGAAACGGGAACGGAACGCCGCGGGTTGGGTCCTCTAATTCCAATGCATGCGTCATGCTGACCTCATCGACGCCCCGTCCAAACCAGAAACTCATCAGCACCCACAAGGTGAGCGCCTGACTGATCAGATGGGGATCGCCCAGCGTTTCGGCCAGCGTAACTGCCTGGCGTGCATGCTCCACCGATTCGTCGTGCTCATCGACGTTCATCTGCGCGAATGAAAGCAGCATCAGCGTCTGCAGGAGGACCACCGGCTCACCGCGCGCATCGTTGATGGCGCATTTGAGTCCGCTCACCGAGTGTAGGAAGGTGTTGTCGTAGATGCGCACCGCTGCAAGCAAGTTCAGAGCGGTCGCCCGCTGGGTACCGGCCAGCCGCGGCACGATCGGCTCGAGCAGTGCCACGGATCGCTCCATGTCGCCGGCTTGAAAAAGGTGTTCGGCCGCCCGGATACGACGGTCGGGTGTGTCACCACCGAGACCGATCGCGAGACTCACCAGTTCAGCGGCCGCAACAGGGGCTCCGCGAGCCAAGGCCGATTCGGCGGCCGCATCAATTGCCTGCAACGTGGCCGGATCTTCGCTGGTAGCCGCCAGCGCCAGATGTCGGGCTTTCAGTTCGGGCGAGTCCTCAATCTCAGCCAGAGCCCGATGCACCGCCCGCCGCCGCGCCGCGTCGCTGTCGGCGTAGATGCCACCGGCCAACAGTGGGTGACAGAACTGCACACGGTTGCCCCGGATCAGGACAATCCGACTCCTTTCAGCCGATTCAAGCAGGTCGATGATCCGCTCGACGCTGGTATCGCTCACTCGAGCGAGCAGGTCGACGGTGGGAGCCGATACGCATGCCGCCGCAAGCAAGACATTGCGGACTTCATCGTGCAGATGCCGAAGCCGAATGCGGACGAGGCCAGCAAGAGTCCCGGGAAGCGCCGACTGGGCCATCGCCCCGTCCTCGGCTAACGCGCGGGCCAACTCCAGCGCATAAAACGGATTGCCGCCAGATGCCTCGGCGATCTTGACCATCGTCGGACGAGGAAACGAGCGATGCAGTTTCTCTGAAAATAAGGTGTGCAGCCCGCTCAGGCTCAGCGGGCGAACCGGAACCCGCGCGAGGCCGTCGAGATCGGCAAGCTGCAACCACTGCGTCGCATTGGGCTTGTCGGGTTCTAAACGCTCGGTGGCCAACACGCCGATGCGCCCCTTCAACCGCCGCGCGGCAAACGCAATGACCGTATTGCTTGACGAATCGATCCATTGGATATCGTCGATCGCCAGCACCACCGGCGCATCCGCAGCGAGCGCTTCGATCACCGACACGAACGCCGCAGCGACCATCCGATGATTTGTCGGCGGCCCCTCGGCGCTGGCGCGCAGTAGCACCCGATCCACCGCCAACCGCTGGATATCCGGCAGACACGCGAACATTTGCGGCGCAACGGTCTGAAAAAGGTCCGCTACCACGGTATATGCCAGAGTTGATTCGGTTTGCGCTGTACGGGCGGACAGCACGCGGAACCCACGTTGAGTCGCCTGTTCTGCCGCCGCCAGCCACAGCGTCGTCTTACCGATACCGGCCTCGCCCTCCAGCACCAGGCCAGCTGGCCCGGTTTGCGCCGCCGACAAGAACTTGGCCACCGCGCGCAGTTCGATCTCCCGGCTCACCACGCTCGCAGACACCGCGTGATCATCTCACTCGAGCAAACGTTGAGGCAACGGACCTGCGATGATGCAACAAGTCACATTGTTAGGGAAAACCCCGATTCCTCCACCTGCTTCGGTGATCTACATTTTGGCGGGACGGGATCGATCGTGGACATAAGGTACCTGCTCGATCCGGGGCTATCGATGGGCGACAGGAGAAGACGATGGGAATACTCGAACCAACATTTTCGAGCGCTGATAAGCAGCGCTTCCAATCCGGAATCCTCACGCTTGGCGGCTTACTTTTTGCGGTCGTCGGGTTCAGTGCAGGTTCGAGCCTCCTTGGGGTGTTCGGCCTGATCTGCTTGGGTGTGGGAAGTTTTGCCACCTACACCGACTTCAAGAAGCGGGGCGCCGCGAAGCGAAAGGCCGCCGAGGAGGCAGAGATTCGCGCCTACCAGCTCCGCCAGGCCCGCGGCGAAGTGCCCCCGCCCCGGCAAACCCGGTGAGCGACACCAATACTTGAACAGCGACACCGTCAGGCTGCGAATTCTGTCGTGCGCTCTCCAATGAGATTGCAACCCGGATATCAACGACGCCGCGCACACTAGTGGCGATCGTTCGTACGGCGGAGAGAAATTCACTCGAAGAACCACTTGCAGACTAGTTGCCGGTTCCATTTGGACCAGCGATATTTTCGACATCAGTAACTGAAAGAACCAAGCGATGCGTGAGCGACTCGCCAGTACAGTGGCACAGCTATACATGAAAATTTTATTCGTTCCAGCCTTTATAGGAAATTGTATTGCCCACTTTGACCAATGGGGACTGGCGATTCGCCACACTCGCGGCTTTGAAACGCGCGAAGGTTAGATCGTGCCGACGTCAGGTAAGAGGACCGCGCCCGAGGTCGCCGGGGTTAGCTCACATTTGACTGCAAAAGGTGGAATTTGGATCGCCAGGCCGCCAGATTATACTAACTTCTCGCGCGACCAACTCCTCAAGAATTTACAAGATGTTGCCTGCGCCGTTGCTACCGAAACGGATGCAGCGCCTCGTGAGATCGCCGAAGCGCTTGCAGCCAGTGAGCACTTCGTCAATTACTCATTCGACTACTTCGAGGGCCGGCGCGAAATTGGCCGACGGATAGGACGCGCGTTCTGTGTTCCGATGCGATCATGCCGAGACGATGTGGCGAACGCTAGCGAATCGATACCGTTCTTTCGGCTATACGACCCCGACAGGTTCGGAATCGATTCGAACATACGGATGCGCGGTATGTATGGCTTACCTCCCACTGTTCTCGACACCTATACCAATAGCGACATCGATGAGGAGGCGGGCGCGCTAGTTCTCGTGCCGATGTATAGCGACATGCTGCCGGATCTGTGGCCGAATAACACCGATCCTACGCAGGCATCCCATATGGCCACCGTGGCCGACACGGTCCTCACCAAGGCAGCACATTTTGCCCACCACCAGCTCGGGGCCCAGGTATTGGGACTCGGCGCCATCCTGCCGCATCCGACGATCACAAATTTCGGTCGACGGCTCCTCGCCATCGATGGCATGAGCGACTTGGTCACAACAACAGGCCACGGCGGCACCGTCTACATGATCGTCAACACGATCAAGAAAATCCTGCGTGAGACGTCGGTGCAATCCAATGGTCAAATCGGGGTACTCGGGGGAGCCGGTTCCATCGGTTGGTCGACCACCATAGCCGCGCTTGAGTTGATCGAGGGCCACCGCATATTTAGCTATGACAAAAGAGCCATCGATTTGAGCGCTTTCGATGACCTCAAGGAGAAAGTACTGGTCGCCGACACGGCAGCGAATGTACTTCGCCAATGTAATATCGTCGTCGCCGCCGTAACTGGGCGAATCGACTTGGGCCAAACGGAATACGATGACCTCGACTTAGACGGCAAGGTGATCATCGATGATAGTCAGCCCGGATGTTTTGACAAACAGCAGGTCGAGGCGAAGAACGGGAAGTTGGTGTGGGTAGTGGGCGAAGATGGCAGCGATTCCAGATTCATCACGCGCGATGGGTTGTACACCGATGGGATCCCGTACAACTACGGAGACGATTCGGGGCTGTACGGTCGTTATTCTGAATTCGCCTGCGGACAGGAAGCAGCGGTAATTGCGAAGTATGAAGCCCACGAGCACGCAATAACGGGTCCGGTGAAGCCGGACGAGGTCATGGCCATCGCCAAGCTGTTCGACGACGCTGGCGTTCGGGTTGCTCCTTTCCAAGCGTTTGGGCGCCCGGTACTGATCGACTGAACTCGCTGCTTGACTGCCGTGGCCCTAAGCACTGCTTCGAGTCAGCGCGGGCCGCTGGCGTACCCGTTGCGGCCACCAGAACCAGCGTCCGAGCAGCGTGGCGATGGTCGGTGTCATGAACGACCGCACGATCAACGTGTCGAACAGCAAGCCCAACGCGATGGTGGTCCCGATCTGGCCGAGAATCCGCAGGTCACTGAAGATGAACGACGCCATGGTGGCGGCGAACACCAAACCGGCCGCGGTCACCACCGACCCGGTCCCGGCCATCGCCCGGATGATGCCGGTGTTCAAGCCGGCACCGATCTCCTCTTTGAACCGTGAGATCAGCAGCAGGTTGTAGTCCGATCCCACCGCCAGCAGCAGGATTACGGCCAGGGCCAGCACGATCCAGTACAGGTGAATGCCGAACAGGTACTGCCACACCAGCACCGAGAGCCCGAATGAGGCGCCCAGCGACAAAGCGACGGTGCCCACGATGACGATCGCCGCGACCAGGCTTCGGGTGATGATCATCATGATCAGCAAAATCAGGCTCAATGCGGCGATCCCGGCGATCAGCAGGTCGTACTTCGCTGCGTCGGCGATGTCCTTGTAGGTCGAGGCGGTGCCGGCCAGATAAATGTGCGAACCCTGCAGCGGGGTGCCCTTGACGGCCTCCTTCGCGGCGTCGCGGATCTTGTCGATGTGCGAGATGCCTTCCGGGGTCGCCGGGTCGCCCTCGTGGGTGATGATCATCTGCGCGGCTTTGCCGTCCGGTGAGAGGAACAGTTTCATCCCGCGTTTGAACTCCGGATTGGTAAACGCCTCGGGCGGCAGGTAGAAGGAGTCGTCGTTCTTGGCTTCGTCGAAGGCCTGTCCCATGGCGGCCGGGTCGTCGTTGGCGGCCGCGGACTGGTCGCTGATGCCGGAGTTGGTGGCGTAGTTGTTCAGGGCCAGGTCGCGGTTGACCCGCTGGCTTTCGATCTGGGACGGGATCAACTCCACCAGCTGCGGTTGCAAGGCGTCCAGTTGGTCGAAGGCCGTAGTGAGCTGTTCGAGCTTTTCGCTGAGCTTGTCGATGCCGTCCTGCAGGTCGAACACGTTGCGCAGCGCCGCGCACACCGGGATGTCGAAGCAGTGCGGTTCCCAGTAGAAGTAGCTGCGTATCGGCCGGAAGAAGTCGTCGAAGTTCGCGATCTGGTCACGCAGGTCGTTGGTGAGGGCGACGGTGTCATGAAAGCTCTGGGTTTGGGTGTGGGTGGCATCGGCGAGCTGCTGCTGCAGCGCGTATTGCTGTTCCAGTGTGTGGACCGACTTCTCGGCTTCGGCGGCCTGCTTGAGCAGATCGGCCGCCCGGTCCATCTGGTATTTCAGGTTCTGGGTCTGCGCGACGCTGCCCTGGCCGACCGCGAACGGTATCGAGGTGTGCTTCAGCGGGGTGCCCAACGGCCTGGTTATCGATTGCACCTTGGCGATGCCCGGGGTGTGGAACACCGCCCGGGCGACCCGCTCCAAGACCAGGAAGGACGCCGGGTTGCGCAGATCGTGGTCCGATTCGATCATCAGCAGTTCGGGGTTCAGCCGGGCTTGGGAGAAGTGCCGCTCGGCGGCCGCGTAGCCGATATTGGCCGGGGCGCGGTCGGGCATGTATTCGCGGGCGTCGTAGCTGGTCTTGTAGCCCGGCAGGGCGAGCAGACCGATCAGGGCGACCGCGCACGCCACCACCAGGATGGGCCCGGGCCAGCGGACGATGGCGGTGCCGATTCTGCGCCAGCCGCGGGTACGCATCGCCCGGGTGGGTTCGAAACGGCCGAATCGGCTGCCCAGCGTGAGCACGGCCGACGTGAGGGTCAGCGCGGCGATCAGCGCCACGAAGATGCCGATCGCGGCGGGCAGTCCCAGGGTGTGGAAGTAGGGCAGCCGGGTGAAGCTCAAGCAGTACACCGCGCCGGAAATGGTCAGTCCCGAGCCGATCACGACGTGGGCGGTGCCCCGGTACATGGTGTAGAAGGCGGTTGCTGGGTCTTCGCCGGCCGCGCGTGCCTCCTGGTAGCGGCTGATGATGAAGATCGCGTAATCCGTCCCTGCCGCGATCGCCAGTAGGGTCAGCAGATTGGTTGAGTACGTGGATAATCCGATGACCTCGTGGTAGCCGAGGAACGCGACGAATCCGCGAGCGGCGGCCATTTCGATGGCGACGGTGAGCAGCGCCAGCAGGGTGGTGGCCACCGAGCGGTAGACGGCGAACAGCATGACCGCGATGACCAGGAAGGTGATCGCGGTGACCTTGTTGGTGCCCTCGCTGCCGACCGAGAACTGGTCGGCGACCAGCGGCGCCGCACCCGTCACGTAGGCCCGGACGCCGGGCGGTGCCGGCGTGTTCTCGACGATGCCGCGGACGGCGGCAACCGATTCGTTGGCCAACGTCTCGCCTTGGCTTCCGGCCAGAAATACCTGCGCCAGAGCGGCTTTGCCGTCGTTGCTCTGCGAGCCGGCGGCGGTCAGCGGATCGCCCCAGAAGTTCTGAATGTGCTGGACGTGCTCGGTGTCGCGTTCCAGCTTGGCGACCAGGGTGTCGTAGAAACGGTGGGCATCGGCGCCGAGCGGCTGTTCGCCTTCGATGACGATCATCGCCGCACTGTCGGTGTCGTACTGCTGGAACACTTTTCCGATGCGTTTCGCCGCCTGATACGACGGCGCGTCCGGGGAGCTCATCCCCACGTTGTGGGCCTCGGCGACCACTTCCAGCTGCGGCACCAGACTGTTCGTGACCGCGGCCAGCGCCACCCAGAACAGCACGATCGGCAGTGCCAGACGGCGAATGACGCGGGGCCAGAAGGGCCGTCGGCCGTCCTCGTTCATCCGGACTTGTCCAAGCAGAAGGTGTAGGCGCTCACGGTGTCGACGATCCTTTCGTCTTTGAGCTCACCGTCGATGAAGATGCGGCAGCCCAGCATGTTTCCGTCGCCCTGTGCGCGCAGGTCGGCGATGACGGCCGGTTCAGTCGTGGTCTCCTGGTACCGCCAGGGCAGCCGGGCGTCGATGACCTGCTGTGGGGCGGCGTTGACATCGAGGTAGTTGATGGTGGCGACGGCGCCCGGCGCGCCGAAGACCTCATAGACGACGTCCTTGGGGTTGAACGGGACGATCTCCTCGCCCGCGTCGCTGGAGGTCGACGTGGTGTCGCCCGCGCCGAAGATGCCGTGCAGCCGGTAGACGCAGAATGCCGCGACGGCGACCACCGCCACGGCAACTATGACCATCCACCCACGCCGGACCAGCGGAAAAAGCGACGGTCTGCGCACCGACCAAGCGTACGGTACGGAACCGTACGGCTCAATAGTCCGGCGGCGGCGATTTCATGACCGCGGGCCTCAGCGTGCGCAGCGGGTCAGACTCGGAATGACCACTTCGTCGACGAGATCCGCCACCGTGCGCGCCGTGGTCGCCCGGCCCGACACCAGAGACCGGAAGATGAGGTATCCGGGCAACACGTCCCACAGGTCGTCATTGACGGCGGCGGCATCGATCTCCCCGCGATCGACGGCCTGCCCCAGGATGTGGAGCATCAGCGCCTTGCGCTGATCGATGAACTGGTGCTGCATCGCATCGTTGAGCGCGGGGTTTCGCGACACTTCCACCAGCACGGCGCGGATGGTGCTCGCATGCTGCGCGGTCTGCTCGCAGACCAGCTCGCCCAGCCGCACCAGATCGCCGCGCAGAGTGCCGGTGTCGGGCGGGACGGCGACCTGGCGGATGCCCTCGGTAAACGCGGCCAACACCAGTTCGGCCTTCGATGGCCAACGCCGGTACACCGTGGCCTTACTCGCCCGCGCGGTCGCCGCGACCGCATCCACCGTCAACCGGTCGTAGCCGTTCTCCTGCAACAGCTGCAGCGTGACTTCCAACAGCTCGACTTCACGCGGCGACCAGGTTGAGGTGCCGGCAACGTCGAGGTTCTGGCTCACGGCATCAACCATAGAGCGCCGCCGGCAAAGTCGGCGGAGCGTTTCAGCTCGCAGTCGATATCGCCAGATAGGCGGCGGGAGTGTGGTACTGCCGGCGTGAGTCATCTGTTCATCACGTCAGGGTGGGGCTTTGTTGAGTGCGCGTTCGGAGTTGATGCGGTGGGCGCGGTCTTGGATTCGGGTGCGTTTGCGGGTGGGCATCATTAGGCCGCGGCCGGCCGTTGGTGGGGCTGGTGGGGTTGTTGGCGGTGGTGTGCCGGTCGGCATGTGCAGGGTGGGG
>NZ_JCALEC010000007.1:0-259011 GCF_059813185.1 Mycobacterium sp. NGS18 | reverse complement strand
CGGCGGCGAAGATGGCCTGGGCCACCCCCGCCACGATCGAGGCGACCTTGAGTGCCTCCAGCACCGCCTCGCGGTCCACACCCGCCTCGCGCACTACCTGCTCGTGCGAGGCGACGCAGGCCTGGCAGCCGTTGATCGCCGAGACTGCGAAACTCCACAGCTCGAACGTGGCCTTGTCGACTCCCGGGTTGCCGATGATGTTCATCCGCAATCCGGGCCGCAGGTCGTCGTAGGCGCCGTCCAAGAAGTGCCGGCCACGGTAGAACACGTTGTTCATACCCATGATCGACGCCGCACCCAGGGCGGCCTGGTAGGCCTCCGCCGAGAGGTTGTCCGCGGCTTCGGCGCTGATCTCGGCCAGCACCGTGGCGTTACGCGTCGCCGCGGCGCTGGCCAACAGGCTGCCCCAGAGCTGCTCCTCGTTCAGAGCGGTGGTGCGAGCGATCGAACCCAGGTTGAGCTTGAGGTCCTTGGCGAATTCCGGGACCGCGTTCTTGAGATTCTCGATACTCATATGGCGCTATTCCTTCTCGTCGCCGGCACGCTGCACCGGGCCCCGATCAGACCGATTCTTTGAGCAGCTCGCCGGCGTTGATCGTCGGGTCGCCCTTCTTCCAGTTGCAGGCGCACAACTCGTCGGACTGCAGCGCGTCGAGCACGCGCAGCACCTCGTCGACGTTGCGGCCCACCGAGCCGGCCGTGACCGACACGAACTGGATCTCGTTGTTGGGGTCGACGATGAAGGTGGCCCGGTCGGCCACGCCGTCGGCGTTGAGCGCACCGGTCGCCTCGATCAGCTCGCGCTTGAGGTCCGAGAGCATCGGGAACGGCAGCGTCTTGAGGTCCTCGTGCTGCGCGCGCCACTGGAAGTGCACGAACTCGTTGTCGATGGACGCGCCGAGCACCTGGGCGTCGCGGTCGGCGAACTCATCGTTCAGCTTGCCGAAGGCGGCGATCTCGGTGGGGCAGACGAAGGTGAAGTCCTTGGGCCAGAAGAACACCACCCGCCACTTGCCGGGGTGGTCGTCGCTGGTGACAGTGGTGAAGTAGTCGTCCGGCTTCTTGGCATCGACCTGGGTCAGGTCGCCGGGAACAACGGCCTTGAGCCGGTAGGACGGGAACTGGTCGCCGATGGTCAGCAGTGCCATGACACTCCTCGTTGTGTGCGTCGTTGTGTGAGAATTCCGGGCGCTTGGGTCGCTTCAGCGCCGCACGCTCCATACTGCCCTATCGCAATTAAAAATAAAAGGTGATACTTCGCACTATAATTATCGGCATGACCGATACAAATTATCAGCCGACGCTGGCGGGACTGCGGGCGTTCGCCGCGGTCGCCGAGAAGCACCACTTCAGTCTCGCGGCAGCCGGTCTGGGCCTGAGCCAGTCGACGTTGTCGCAAGCCGTGTCGTCACTGGAGTCCGGCTTGGGCATCCAGCTGATCGAGCGGTCCACCCGGCGGGTCTTCCTGACCGCGGAGGGCCAGCAGTTGCTGGGACATGCCCACGCCGTGCTCGACGCAGCGGCGCGCTTCACGGCTGCGGCCGCCGGCGTCGCCGACCCGCTGCAGGGCACCATGCGGCTCGGCCTGATCCCGACTGTGGCGCCGTACGTGCTGCCCGCGGTGCTGGCCGGGCTGCCGGAAAGCCTGCCGGAACTGAACCTGCGGGTGATCGAAGACCAGACCGAGAGGTTGCTCACCGGGCTGCGGGAGGGAGCAGTGGATGCCGCGCTGCTCGCCCTGCCGGCCGAAGCCTCCGGAATGTCGGAAATCCCGATATATGACGAGGATTTCGTGTTGGCGCTGCCGCCGGGGCATGCGCTGGCGGGTAAGCGCCGGGTACCGCCGACCGCCCTGGCGGACCTGCCGCTGCTGCTGCTCGACGAAGGGCACTGCCTGCGCGACCAGGCCCTGGACATCTGCCGCAATGCCGGGGTGCGGGCGCAGTTGGCCAACACCCGGGCGGCATCGCTGGCGACCGCGGTGCAGTGCGTGACCGGCGGCCTGGGCGTGACGTTGATCCCGCAGACGGCGGTGCCGGTGGAGGCCGAGCGCAGCGGACTGGCGCTGGCCCAATTCGCCGCGCCCCGCCCGGGCCGGCGGATCGGGCTGGTGTTTCGCACCTCCAGCGGGCGTGAAGAGTCCTATCGGCGGTTGGCGGGCATCATCGGCGACGTGATCGCCGCGCGGCACCAGGTCGACCGGGTTCAGTAAGGGCTCCGTCCCGCCGTTCGAGCGCGGTTTAGGCTGCACGGGTGATTCTGAAGATCGAGGACGAGAACCGGGTCCGGACCTGTACGTTGAACCGCCCCGACGCGCTCAACGCGTTCGACGAGGCGCTGTACGACGCCACCGCCGAGGCGCTGCTGACCGCCGCCGACGACCCGGAGGTCGCCGTCGTGCTCTTGACCGGCGCTGGGCGCTCCTTCAGTGCCGGCACCGACCTCAACGAGATGCAGGCGATGGTGACCGATCCGGACTTCACCCCGGGCAAGCACGGCTTTCGGGGTCTGGTCGACGCCCTGGCGGCCTTTCCCAAACCGCTGATCTGCGCGGTCAACGGCATCGGCCTGGGCATCGGCGCCACCATCCTCGGTTATGCCGATCTGGTGTTCATGTCCGCGACGGCACGGTTGAAATGCCCGTTCACCAGCCTTGGAGTCGCGCCGGAAGCCGGGTCGTCCTACCTGCTTCCGCAATTGATCGGTCGGCAGAACGCGGCCTGGCTGCTGATGTCCTCGGAATGGGTGGATGCCGAGGAGGCGCTGCGCATGGGCCTGGTCTGGAAGGTGTGCGAACCGGAAGCGCTGCTCGACGAGGCGCGCCGGCACGCCGAAGTGCTTGCCTCCCGGCCGATCTCAAGCCTGAAGGCGGTCAAGGCCACCATGGTCGCGCCGGGCCGCGATCAGGTGGCCGCGGCCACCGCGCGGGAGAACGTGCTGTTCGCCGAACTGATGGGCGCCCAAGCCAACGCCGACGCGTTGGCCGAGTTCACCGGGCGGCGACAGAACCGCTGATCAGCGGGATCCGACCGGCGTGATGTCCAGTGTGAGGTGCCGCAGCGAGCCGTTGACCGGACCTGAGGGCGCCGCGGCCAGGGTGGCTTCGATGATGCCGCGGACCGTGCACCGGCACCGGCCGCAGTCGCCGCCCGCACCGCACATCGCGGCGACCTCTTTCGACGTCGACGCGCCGGCCGCGACGGCATCGGACACCATCTGATTGGTGGCTCCGACACAAAGGCAGACATACATGGCTATACCCCTACTGACCGCCGCCCGCAGGCGCCATCAGATCGATTGCGGCAGCGAACTTTCCGACGAACGGTCCGGGATAGCCGCCGACACCCACGCCGGCCATCCACTCCGCAGCGGTGTCCGGGTGGTCAATCCAGCGCTGTGCGCTTGCCGCATTGTCGATCTCCAACAGCGTCATCACCTCGTTTCCGTCGTCGACGGCCTGATACACCCACACTTTGCGCACGCCCGCGCCGGCGAACCGATCCAGTCCGCGATGCACCTTTGCCATCAGGTCCGCGGGGTCGCCGACGGTGGACACCACGCCGACGATCACCTCTGAACCGCCCCGTGAATCGGGCTCCTCGGGGCCGGGCTCGTCGAGGTTGATCTTCTCGGTGACCTCGCCGGCGAAGATCGCCGGCAGGTCGTTGACCCCGGAGCGGTCGAACCACTCGAAGACGGCGGGGGAGCGCAGCAGCTCCTTGACGGATATCCGGTGTCGCAGGCCGATCGTCACCAGCACCCGGTCGGGTTCGGACACCGAGGTGTAAAGCACCGCATGGCGGGCTCCGAGCCCCAGCAGCGGGGTGTGGTCGTCGCGAATCAGCGCCCAGGTGCGATCGATGTCGTCGACGCGGTAGTCCAGCGCCAGCACCAGCGAATGTGGATCGTTGCGCTGCGACATGCAACCGCCCGAGATGCCGACACGTCGGCCAGGCGAAGCAAGTCTCATGTTAGTAGAGTCTAACCTAAGTTGAGCGCATCCCGCAGGGCCGCACCGCGATCCGCTTTCCGCCGGGCCCGATGCCGATGCGCCGATTCGACGCGCCGAGACACGGGTAAACACCGCACCGTGGCCGGTGACCTGCACTAGATTGAGTTCGGCGCGTTACGGCGATGATCAAGCCCCAGACGGCGCGGGGGCATGCGAGGTTCTTCACACCCAGAGGAGTGATCATGCAAGGCGACCCCGAGGTTCTGAAACTGCTCAACGAGCAGCTGACCAGTGAGCTCACCGCGATCAACCAGTACTTTCTGCACGCCAAGATGCAGGACAACTGGGGTTTCACCGAGCTGGCCGGCCACACCCGCGAAGAGTCGATGGAAGAGATGCGCCACGCCGAGACGGTGACCGATCGGATTTTGGTGCTCGGGGGCCTGCCGAACTACCAGCGCATCGGCTCGCTGCGTATCGGGCAGACGCTGCGCGAACAGTTCGAAAGCGACCTGGCACTGGAGATCGACGTGCTCAACCGGCTACGCCCGGGCATCGTCATGTGCCGCGACAAGCAGGACAGCACCACAGCCAAGATTCTGGAGACCATCCTCGCCGACGAGGAGTCCCACATCGACCACCTGGAAACTCAACTGGAGCTGATGGACAAGCTGGGCGAGGCGCTGTACGCGGCGCAGTGTGTCTCCCGCCCGCCGTCGTCAGGGTAGCGGCGGGGGCCCGTCCGCACGGACCGCGACGGGAAGGCAAGAATGACCGATGCGACGCAGGTCGCAGACGATGTGCGGCCCGAGCCGGTCAGCCCGCAGCGCCGCAACCTGATCTTCCTGGCGATCGTGTTCGGCCTGTTGATGGCCGCGCTCGACCAGACCATCGTCGCGACCGCGCTGCCGACCATCGTCTCGGATCTGGGCAACGCCGGCCATCAGTCCTGGGTGGTCACCAGCTACCTGCTGACCTCGACCATCGCGACGATTTTGGCCGGCAAGCTCGGCGACCTGTTCGGCCGCAAACTGGTGTTCCAGACCGCGGTGGTGTGCTTCGTCGCCGGGTCGGTGCTGTGCGGGTGGTCCGCGTCGATGGAGATGCTGGTCGGTGCCCGAGCGCTGCAGGGCATCGGCGGAGGCGCGATCACCGTGACCGCCGCGGCGCTGATCGGGGAAGTCATTCCGCTGCGCGAACGAGGCCGCTACCAGGGCATGCTGGGCGCGGTCTTCGGCGTCACCACCGTGATCGGTCCGCTGCTGGGTGGTTACTTCACCGACTACCTGAGCTGGCGGTGGGCGTTCTGGATCAACGTGCCGATCTCGGTGGTCGTGATGCTGGTGGCCGGGGCGGCGATCCCGGCGCTGGCCGGCCGGGCCAAGCCCGTCATCGACTACGCCGGGATCGTCCTGATCGGCCTGGGCGCCACCGGACTGACGCTGGCCACCAGCTGGGGCGGCACCCGGTACAGCTGGGGGTCGCCGACGATCATCGCGTTGTTCGCCGGATCGGTGGTGGCGCTGGCGCTGTTCGCCCGGGTGGAAACCCGGGCCGCGGCCCCGATCCTGCCGACCCGGCTCTTCGCCGAACCGGTGTTCGCGGTGTGCTGTGTGCTGGCGTTCGTGGTCGGCTTCGCCATGCTGGGAGCGCTGACCTTCCTGCCCACCTTCATGCAGTACGTCGACGGTGTCTCGGCGACCACCTCGGGACTGCGCACGCTGCCGATGGTGGTGGGCATGCTGGTGATGTCCACTGGTAGTGGCACCCTGGTCGGCCGGACCGGCCGGTACAAGATCTTTCCGGTGCTCGGCACCGCCCTGATGACGATCGCGTTCGGGCTGATGTCACAGATGGACGCCGCCACCCCGGCGCTGCTGCAGTCGCTGTACCTGCTCATCCTGGGCGCCGGGATCGGGCTGTCGATGCAGGTGCTGGTCCTGGTCGTGCAGAACACCTCGAGCTTCGCCGACCTGGGGGTCGCCACCGCCGGGGTCACGTTCTTCCGGACCATCGGCAGTTCGTTCGGGGCCGCTGTCTTCGGGTCGCTGTTCGTCAACTTCCTCGACGACCGCCTCGGTTCCGCGCTACGCACCGCCGGGCTGGCTCCCGACGCGGCCGCCTCGCCCGAAGCGCTGCACCGGCTCTCCCCGGAGCAGGCGGCGCCGATCGTGCAGGCCTACGCCGACTCCCTCGGCCAGGTGTTCATGTGGGCCGCGCCGGTCGCGCTGCTCGGGTTCGTGCTGGCGCTGTTCCTGCGCGAGGTCCCGCTCAAGGAGCTGCATGACAGCGCCGTCGACCTCGGCGACGGCTTCGGCATGCCCACCACCGCATCGTCGGACGAACTGCTGGAGACCGCGATCGGGCGGCTGCTGCGCAACGCACCCGGGGTGCGGCTGCGCAGCATCGCGATGCGGGAGGACTGCGAACTCGATGTCGCCGGGCTGTGGACGGTGCTGCGCATCTACCGCTACGCCGAAGTTTTCCGTACGGCACGGCTCAGTGACATCGGCAAGAACCTGCGGGTGCCCTACGAGATCCTCGAACCCACCGTCGATCGCCTGGTCGACCAGGGCTACGTGTTGCGCGACGGCGATCACCTGGGACTCACCCGGGCCGGGCTGCGTCAGGTGCGATTTGTCACCTCGCTGGTGCAGGACTGGGTGAGCGACAAGCTGGCCCGCTCGCCCGGGTTCGCGGGCCGTCCGGACCGCGCCGAGGTCGAAGCCGCCCTGCAGCGGATCGCGCACCGGGCCCTGGTCGACCGGGATTGGTCGGCACATTCGGGGGAGTTCGTCGGCAGCGCCCATGGTGACGGCAAAGCCGATTAGCATCCCCAGGTATGAGCCGAATCGGAACTTTCCCCGCGGATGACCTGACGGCCTGGATGGCCAAATCGCCCGAACTCGCCGCGGGCATCGGTGGATTCAGTACCGCGGTCTACAACCGCGGCCGGCTGCCGATGCGCACCCGCGAGCTGGCCCGGATGGTGATCGCCTTTGACAACGAGTGCGCGGTGTGCGTCAACACCCGCGATGCCGACGGCCCGGCGGCCGGAGTGAGCGAGGAGCTCTACGACCACGTCGCCGAGTGGCGCACCTGGCCCGGCTACAGCGACTCCGAACGGCTCGCGGCGGAGTTCGCCCACCGGTTCGCCACCGACCACACCGGGCTGCGCGACGACGAGGACTTCTGGTCGCGGTGCTCCGAGCACTTCAGCGACGAACTGTTGGCCGACCTCGCGCTGTCGTGTGCGTTGTGGCTGGGCATGGGACGGTTGCTGCGCACCCTCGACATCGGTCAGGCCTGCGCATTCACCCTGCCCAGCCGCGCTTGATGGTGCGACGGCCCTCGCGCCGGGCCGGCTGGGCCGCGGCGGCCGCCGCGGCTGTGGTCGGGGTTGCCGGTGTCGCGGCGCTGAAATCGGCTGCCGTCCGGGCCCGCAACAGCAGCCCCTCGCCGCTGCGCCCCGAGTGGTCCGCGCCGCCGGCACAGTACGGCGTCGGGGTGCGCCGCAATGTCGCGGTGGAGATGAGCGACGGGGTGGTGCTGCGCGCCGATATCCATTACCCCACTGAACGCGACACCGGATCGCCGGCGGCCGGGCCGTTTCCGGTCCTGCTGTCGGTGACCCCCTACGGCAAACTCGCCCCGCCACCGGCCGCGCAGATCGGCGGCGGTCCCACGCCTCGCCTGATCCGGCGCGGCTACATCGAGGTGATGGTCGACGTTCGCGGCACCGGCGCGTCCGGTGGGTCGTTCCAGATGTTCGGCCCGGACCAGGCTCGCGATGGCGTCGAGCTGGTGAACTGGGCCGCGACGCTGCCGAACGCCAACGGCCGGGTCGGCATGTTCGGCATCTCCTACCTGGCGATCAACCAGCTGTTCACCGCGGCCGCCGTCGGCCCGGACTCCCCGCTGAAGGCGATCTTCCCGGTGATGGCGGCCAACGACTTCTACCGGGATGCCGCCGCGATGGGCGGCGCTCCGCACCTGGCGACCGTGCGCGGCTACGGCGCGCTCTACACGATGCTCAACGTGATCAACCCGGCCCTCGAGTTCTTCACCCGCGGTGACCATCCCCGGCCCCGGGCCGGCGGACTGGCCGCGGTGCGCCAGCGCGGCAGGGATCAGCGCGGCTACTTCGGGCCGTTGGTGACCGAGGCGCGCGTCGGTGGTGACGCCGCCTACGACGGTCCGTTCTGGGACAGCATGCGGCCCGACCTCGTGCTGCCCGAGATCGCGGCCAACAAGGTGGCCGTCTTTCTGGTGGGCGGCTGGCACGACGCCTTCCAGCGCGGCGCGCCGCTGAATTACGCCGCCCTGCAGAACGCCTGCAGCGACCGGCCGGTACACGCCCCGATGCAGCCCGGGCAGCCACTGGCAGATCGGATCAGGCTGATGATGGGGCCCTGGTATCACGTATCGGCTTACGACGGGCTGCGTATCCAGGACCTGCAGCTGCGCTGGTTTGATCATTGGCTGAAAGACGATGCGGCCGCGGAGATCTCCGGTTCGCCGTTCACGTTTCAGGCGATCGGCGACAGCCGCTGGTACCACGCCGGCGAGTACCCGATTCCGGCGGCGACGCCCACCCGGTTGTACCTGTCGCAGGGCGGCCGGCTGATCGCCGACGCCCCGGCCGAGCAGACGCTGGCCGCACTGCCATACCGCACTCGCGGTCCGATGTCGGGACGCAGCCTGGAACAGTGGACGCTCGGCCTGAACAGCTTCATCACCGCCGCCGCCGGCGGCCGCACCCGCTACGACCAGGACAACCGCCGCCTACACCGAAATGCGTTGACCTACACCGGCGAACCGTTCGATGCGCCGACGCTCATCGCCGGACCGATCACGCTGCACGTGCAGGCAACGGCCGATACCACCGAGACGCTGTGGGTCGCCTACCTCGACGACGTCGCGCCCGAGGGGGTGAGCCGCCCACTGACACAGGGGGCGCTGCTGGGCTCGCACCGGGCGCTCGATCCGGAGCGCAGCTGGTATCTGCCGGACGGCACCGTGCTGCGCCCGCACCACATCAGCACCCGGTCAGCGGTGCGGCCCGTCGAACCGGGGGAGCTGACCGGCTATGACATCGAGATCTTTCCGACCGCCGCGATGATCGCTCCCGGCCACCGGCTGCGGCTGACCCTGACCACCTACGATTTCCCGCACCTGGTGCCGACCGCGCCCGCACGCCGGGCGCTGGCCGGCGGCACCTACCGCCTGCACCAGGGTGGGCCCACCCCGTCGTTTCTGCTGTTGCCGCTGGCCGATCCGGACGCGCTGGATTAACCCTGCTCTGCTAGCCCTTTTCTGCGACGTCCCGGATGCGTTCCAGCGTGCGCCGCATATCGCGAATGTTGTTGCGCTGCCGCAGAAAACCGCCGAACACCCAGTAGTACACGCTGGTCAGGAAGGAGTCGGCCAGTTTGAACGACTCGGTGACGTCGGTGCCGTCGGTGGTGGGCGTCAGCTCGTAGCGCCACCGGTTCAGTGCTCGATCACCGGCGAGCACCGCGAAGCCGAAGACCCGATTGGGCTCGCACTCGGTGACCCGGCACGTCGTCCAGTACACCGGACCGATCCCGTTGCGCTTGACGTGTCCCCGGAACCGTGCCCCCACTGCTGGGCCGGTGGCGCCGTCGAGCCATTCGGCCTCGAAGGTCTCGGGGGAGAACTGCCCGATGTTGCGGACATCAGCCACCAGATCCCAGATCCGCTCGGGAGGTGCTGCCATGTGAACTGTCGCGGAACCCTGCATGCTCGCCAATCCAAGCACGTCCGCCGCGGTCCAGCTACGGCTACCCCGAACAAAGCGCTGAGCCCCACCCGGATCGGGTGGGGCTCAGTGCTTCAGCTGTCTGACTTTTCGGGTCAGCCCTCGGAACTGCCGCTCTCGGCGCTGCCGCCGCCGGCGCTGGCGCCCAGGTGGCTCTGCAGGTCAGGCTTCATCGCCTGCAACTGAGCCCCCCAGTACTCCCAGCTGTGGGTTCCGTAGTCCGGGAAGTTGAACACGGCGTTGTTGCCGCCGGCCGCGGTGTAGAGCTCCTGGAACTTCTTGTTCTGGCCGATCATGAAGTTGCCCTCGAGGAACGTCGCGGGGATGTTGTCGCCCCCCAGCTCGTTCGGGCGGCCGTTGCCGCAGTAGACCCACAGTCGGGTGTTGTTGGCCACCAGCTTGCCGACGTTGACGGTCGGGTCGTTGCGCAACCAGGCCGGGTCGTCGTCCGGGCCCCACATGTCTTCCTTCTTGTAGCCACCGGCGTCACCCATGGCCAGCCCGATCCAGCTCTTGCCGTCCGAGGGGTTGATGTAGCCGGACAGCGAACCGGCGTAGGTGAACTGGTTGGGGTGGTAGATGGCCAGCGTCATCGCCGACGCGCCGGCCATCGACAGGCCGACCGCCGCGTTGCGGCTCTGGCTCACGCCGTACTCCGAAGCCAGGTACGAGGGCAGTTCGCTGGTGAGGAAGGTCTCCCACTTGTAGGTGGTGCAGCCCGCCTTGCCACAGGCCGGCTTGTACCAGTCGCTGTAGAAGCTGGACTGGCCGCCGACCGGCATGATCACCGAGATGCCCGACTGGTAGTACCACTCGAACGCCGGGGTGTTGATGTCCCAGCCGTTGAAGTCGTCCTGGGCGCGCATGCCGTCGAGCAGGTACAGGCCCGGGGAACCCTGACCACCGCTCTGGAACTGAACCTTGATGTCACGGCCCATACCCGCTGAAGGAACCTGCAGGTACTCGACCGGCAGACCCGGCCGCGAGAACGCCGATGCGGTCGCCTCGCCACCGGTCAGGCCGATCAGGCCCGGCAGCGCTGCTGCGGCCACCGCGCCGACCATAAGTCGGCGCACCCAGCGCATTCCCTTGGTCACGTCTGTCATTCCTGCCCCTTGTCGTCTGCTACGGAACGCTCTCGAAATACTGTCAAAGTAACTAATCTGTCGTTCGCGACGCAACGCACGCCACCACTTCTGGATCGGGCCCTCAACATGCGACAACGGCCGCTATCCGCAACTCCGCGGCCGTCTCGGGTATCCGACTCGCGATATAGCATACCCGAATTCCGGGCGGTACCCGGTTAGCCACAACCCCCCGACACGCGTAGGCTGCCCTGCGGTAAGCCGACAAGACCACACTGTCCTGGGCTGTCTCCGGTCCGTTCCGGTGCCCGCCGAGTCCCAGCACGGGGACCCGGCGCAGGCTCTCCGCCGACGCGGTGACATCGCAGATCAGGACGATTGGGGCGCGCGATTTTGGACACGGTACTGGGGCTGGCGATGACGCCGACGACGCTCGGCTGGGTCATGGCCGAAGGTCAGGCCGATGGCTGCCCGACGGTTTCCGGTGACGAGTTCGGTATCACCGGTGGTGATGCCGGATTGGATGCGGTGAGCATGGCGTCGTCGGCGTCGGCCGTTGCCGCTCGGGTCCGCACGGTGCTGGCCGCCCGCGGCGACCGGCTGCACGGCGTGGGAGTGACCTGGAGCGACGACGCAGCCGTGGGGGCCGCCCTGCTGCTGGAGTCGCTGGCCGACGCCGGATTCGACAATGTGGTGCCGGTGCGATTCGCGCGCGCCGCCGCCTCGCTGACCAGTGGCATCGGCTCCCGCGGCGAACAGAGCGCGGTGTGTGTCATCGAACCCGGATCGGCCACGCTGGTGTTCGGCGGCCGCGGTGACGAGGGCCCGGTCGTCAGCAGCTGCCCGATCGGCGGCACCGACGAGGTGATCGACTGGCTGGCCGATGCCTTTGCCGCGGGCGGCCGGCGGCCCGAGACGCTGATGGTGGCCGGTTCGATGCGCGGCATGGACCGGCTCGGGCGCCGCCTGGAGTCCCGGCTTTCGGTACCGGTCTTCGTCCAGTCCGGGGCGCAGCAGGCGTTGGCGCGCGGTGCGGCGCTGGCCCTGGCGCCGTACGCCGACCTGACCGGCCCGCCGATCACCGGCGCCCCGGCCGGGCTGCGGATCGGCGGCGTCGGCTCAAAACGTGCGATGCCCTTCTCGTACGCCGCGGCCGTGACGATGCTGACCGGGGGAGCGGTGACCTTCGTGGCCTCACTCTCGGCCGCGCTGAGCCTGCAGCTGGGCCCGGGCCGCGACGTCCCCGACGTGCGGCCGCCCGAGCACGCGACGGTGGCTCGCGTCGCGGTGCCCGCCGCCCCACCACCGGCCGCGCCCGCGGCGCCGCCGCCGGCCGCTCCCGCTCCCTTGGCCGAGCTGCCCGAGGACCCGGTCGAGTTCGGTTCCCTGTGGGACGGGCCGGCCGTGGCCCCGGTGCCGCCGGCGCCCCCGCCGGGCGCCGGGCCGTCCTTGCTGGACCGGTTCCGCGAGCGTCTTCCACGTCTTCCCGGCCGCTGAGGTCAGGATCTGCGGATCTGCTCCTCCGGGACGGTCGCGCAGAGGTGCACCGTCACCTCGTCGGCGACCCGCAGGGCGCCCATCAGCATCGAATAACGCCGTACGCCGAAATCGGTGTGGCGCACCACGGTCTCGCCCTCGATCCGCCACGATCCATCGAGACGGGTCACCCGCACCTCGATGACGTGCGGCCTGGCGCGGCCGCGGATCTCCAGGCTGCCGGCCAACCGGTAACCGTCGTCGGTCGGGGCGATGTCGCTGCACTCGAACCGGATTCGGCCGTACTCCGCGGCGTCAAGGCAGTTGCGCGCATTGCTGCGGATCAAGGATTTCTCCGGAGTGGTCAGCGGGGTCAGCCCGCCGTCACCGCGCAGCACCTGCAGCGAATCCACCTCGACGGTCAGCGCCGCGGCGGTGGGCCGCTGGCCCGACCAGGACACCTGCGCCTGCCAGCGCTCCATGGCGATCGTGAGCCGGTGGCCCATCTTGGCGCCCCGGCCGGTCACACCCGTGCCGAGCTGCAGCTGCCCGTGTGATGCGTCGAACTGCCCCGTGGCCATCTGCGGCACTTTAGCGGCCCGGTCGGCCGGCGACGGCATTCGGCGGATTCGCAATGAGGCGCTGCGGCCACCCGTTAGGCTTCCACGCGGGGCCGGCTGCTGGCCCGGATCGAAGAGGGACGAAGGGCAGTAGGGGCGAAAAGAATGATTCGTGAATTAGCCGCAGCTGTTTTCCTCGCGGGAGCCGCGGGTGCCGTCGCCGTCAGCGGCGCGCCGGCTGCCGGGGCATACCCCGGTGACGTGCCGGGCATGGCCGAAGGGCAGCGGCAGGGCGACGCCTGCTTCAGCTGGGAGCGCTTCATCTACGGCCACGGCCCCAACGGCCAGGCGCTGGCATGCCATTTCATCGCCAACCAGTGGCCGCCCAAGGACACCGGGTTCTGGCAGATCTCCTACCCGCTCTACGGGGTGCAGGACATCGGTTCGCCGTGCCCCAACCCGCAATCGGCCGCGCAGTCGCCCGATGGATTGCCGCTGCTGTGCCTGGGCGCGCGGGGCTGGCAGCCCGGCATCTACACCGGGGGTATCGGGCCGTACTTCCCGCCCGGGATCGCCCAGGTCGGATGACCGAGGCGTGAGCCGCCCCGCGTCTCCGGTGTACAGCGTTCGTCCAGGCGGTTGCATTAGCTTCAGCCGGGGTAGCTATACGCAGGAGGTGCCGAGGAGTTGGGCGAACGCGGTGAGGCGACGTCGGAACTGTTGGTGATCTTCGGGATAACCGGAGACCTGGCCCGCAAAATGACCTTCCGCGCGCTGTACCGCCTGGAGCGCCGCCAGCTGCTCGACTGCCCGATCCTGGGGGTGGCCAGCGACGACATCACGGTCGAGGAGTTGGTCGATCGGGCCGGCGAGGCGATCCGCCAGTCCGGAGAGTCCTTCGACGAGGCGGTGTTTCGCCGGTTGGCGAAGCGGATGTCGTATCTGCACGGCGACGTCACGGATGCCGCGCTCTACGAGCAGCTCGCCGAGCGCGTCGGCGCCGACAAGCAGTGCCTGTACTACCTGGAGATGCCGCCGTCGCTGTTCGCCCCGATCGTGGAAAATCTGGGCCGGGCCGGGCTGCTGGAGTGCTCGCGGGTGGCGGTGGAGAAGCCGTTCGGCCACGACCTGGCCTCTGCCCGCGACCTGAATTCCCGGCTGCGCGCGGTGCTGCGCGAAGACCAGATCCTGCGGGTGGACCACTTTCTGGGCAAGCAGCCCGTCGCCGACCTCGAGTACCTGCGGTTCGCCAACACGACCCTGGCCGAGCTGTGGGACCGGCACACGATTGCCGAGATCCACATCACCATGGCCGAGAATTTCGGCGTCGAGGAGCGCGGCAGCTTCTACGACGCCGTCGGTGCGCTGCGGGATGTGGTGCAGAACCACCTGCTGCAGGTGCTGGCGCTGTTCGCGATGGAGCCACCGGTCGGGCCCGGCGATGACGACCTCAACGACAAGAAGGCCGAGGTGTTCCGGGCGATGCCCCCGGCCGAACCCGCGCATTACGTGCGGGGCCAGTACCGCGGTTATGCCGACGTCCCCGGGGTGGCCGACGGGTCGCAGACCGAGACCTTCGTCGCGCTGCGCCTGCAGATCGAGAACTGGCGCTGGGCGGGGGTGCCGATCTTCCTGCGGGCCGGCAAGGCCCTGCCCGAACGCGTCACCGAGGTCCGGCTGTTCACTCGCCGCGTTCCGGCCCTGGAGTTCATGCCGCAACGCGGACGCGCCCAACGCAATCAGATCGTGTTGCGTATCGACCCCGATCCGGGACTGCGGCTGCAACTGGTGGCCCAGGACGACGACACCTGGCGCGACGTCCACCTGGATTCGTCGTTTGCCCGTGATCTGGGGGAACCGATCCGGCCCTATGAGCGGCTATTGCATGCGGCGATGATCGGCGATCGCCGGATGTTCGCCCGCGAGGACAGCATCGAGGAGACCTGGCGCATCGTGGCACCGCTGCTCGATCAGCCGGGAGACGTCCACTCCTACGAACGCGGTTCGTGGGGGCCCGAGGCCGCGCACGAGCTGGTGCGCGGCCATCGCAATTGGCAGGACCCATGGCTGCCGGAAGGCGGCCCGGCACAGTAGGAAGGACAGCTATGCGACTGGGGATGATCGGCCTGGGCCGGATGGGAGCCAATCTCGTTCGGCGGCTGACCGCCGACGGCCACGAATGCGTCGTCTACGACCACAATGCCGACGCGGTCGCCGCGCTGGCCGCCGAGGCCAACACCACCGGGGTGTCCTCGCTCGCCGAACTGGCCGAGAACCTTCCCACCCCCCGCGTTGTGTGGGTGATGGTGCCGGCCGGCAAGATCACCACCGGCGTCATCGAAGAACTCGCCGAGACCCTGGCGGCAGGCGACATCGTGATCGACGGCGGCAACTCCTACTACCGCGATGACATCGCACACGCAAAAATGCTGTCCGACAAAGGGATTCACTTACTGGACTGCGGGACCAGCGGCGGCGTGTGGGGCCGCGAACGCGGCTACTGCCTGATGATCGGGGGAGACCGCGACGCGTTCGACCGGGTCGAGCCGATCTTTGCCACCATTGCGCCCGGCGTCGAGGCCGCCCCGCGCACGCCGGGCCGCGACGGTGAGGTCTCCCAGGCCGAGAACGGCTACCTGCACTGCGGCCCGTCGGGGGCCGGGCACTTCGTGAAGATGGTGCACAACGGCATCGAGTACGGGATGATGGCCTCGATCGCCGAGGGGCTGAACATCTTGCACCACGCCAACATCGGCAAATCCGAACAACAGGGTGACGCCGAGACCGCACCGCTGAACCATCCCGAGTTCTATCAGTACGACATCGACATCGAACAGGTCACCGAGGTCTGGCGGCGGGGCAGCGTGATCGGCTCCTGGCTGCTGGACCTGACCGCCAGCGCGCTGCAGAAATCTCCGGCGCTGGAGGAATTCGCCGGGCGGGTCTCCGATTCCGGGGAGGGCCGCTGGACCGTCATCGCCGCGATCGACGAAGGGGTGCCCGCACCGGTGCTGACCACGGCGCTGTACGCGCGCTTCGCTTCGCGCCATCTGTTCGAGTTCGGTGCCAAGGTGCTCTCGGCGATGCGCAAGCAATTCGGCGGGCACGACGAGAAATCCGCGTGAGCTAGCCCGTTCGGCCGAGCGCGGCGTCGCGCGACCCTGGCCGCCCGCCGTCCTGGCGTGCCAGTATGGGGAATGCCGCAGCGACGGCGAGGGACTCAGACGAGCGCTGTTCCGGTGCTGGCCACCGCCGGCCGAACGACGGGGCCGGTGATCGGCCTGATCATGCTGCTGCTCGTCGCCGGCGCGGCGACGCGCGGATATCTGCCCGGCGGGCAGCATGTCGCACACCGGCCCGCGGCGACGGGTCCGTTGGAGCCGATCATTCTGGCGGCCTTGCTCGCGATGTCCGTCGGCGCCCTCGTGGTCGCCGCCATCCAGCGGGCGCGCCAGCATCGCGCGGTGGCCGGCAGCATGGGAGAACTGTCCGCCACAGTCGGTGCCCGTCGGGCAAAGCCGGCATGGCGGGTGCTGCTGATCGCCGTGGCCGCGGTGGCGGTGTGGTCACTGACGGTCGTGGTGCTGACCAAGCTGGGCGCGGCGCACCGCTTCACGATTTCGGCACGGCTCTTCGGTGTGCGCGGTGAGGCGCCCGCAACACCGGCCGGCCCGGAAGCGCGGGCCCCGGTGTCGCCGCACCCGCTGCCGGACGGCTCGACAGGCGCGGTGTTCGGTCCACTGCTGGTGCTGGCCGCGGTCCTACTGGTGCTGATCGCCGCGGCGGTCGTCATCGCGCGTTCCCGCCGGACCACGCCGGCGCCGCCGGAAACCGGGCCGGTGACGGCGGCGGGGCCCGCGCCCTCCGCAGGCGAAACCCTGGCCCGGGCAGCCGAACTCGGCTTGACCCGGATCGCCGACCGAAGCCGCGGGCCGCGAGAGGCGATCATCGCCTGCTACGCGGTCATGGAGCGCCACCTCGCCGACGTTCCCGATGCCGCGCCGCGCGAGTTCGACACTCCCAGTGAAGTGCTGGCACGGGCCGTCGAGCACCACGCGCTGCCGGCCGAGAACGCATCCCGACTGGTGGAGCTGTTCACCGAGGCGCGGTTCAGCCCGCACCTGATGACCGAGCGGCACCGCTCCGACGCGGTCGCGATACTGCGGCTGGTCCTCGACGAGTTGCGGACGCCGACATGAAAACGCTTGCGCTACAAGGTTTGCTGCTGGTAACCGCGGTCCAGCTGGCGGCGCTTTTCACCCACCAGCGTCAGAGCCTGCTCTACGTGGCGGGCATCGCGGTCGCGGTGCCGCTGGCCGGAATCCGGCGGCTGCTGACTCCACCCGCAGAGTCTGCGGCGCCCGAGCCCACCGATGAGCCCGGAGAGTCGTTGCGGCGGTGGCTGTCGGGCACCGAAGCCAGAATCCGCTGGGCGGAATCGACCAGAGCGGACTGGGATCGACGCTGGCGGCCGATCCTGGCCCGTCAGTTCGAGGTCTCCAGCGGCCAGCGGCGGGCGAAGAACCCGGCGGCGTTCAACGCGACCGGGGTGATGCTGTTCGGTGACGAGCTGTGGCCCTGGGTGGATCCGGTCAACGTCGCGCCCGCCGGGAGCCACGGGCCCGGCCCGGGACGTGCTGCGCTGGAGGAGATCCTGTACCGCCTGGAGCAGCGATGAGCGCGGGACTGTCGGGCACCGCGGCGATCACCGCCGAACGCTGCACCGCGGTGCTCGACGAGATCGAGCAGGCGGTGGTGGGCAAACGGGCCGCGCTGACCCTCATCCTGACCGCGGTGCTCGCCGGCGGCCATGTGCTCATCGAAGACCTTCCGGGCCTGGGCAAGACGTTGATCGCGCGATCGTTCGCCGCCGCCCTCGGCCTGGACTTCACCCGGGTGCAGTTCACTCCGGACCTGCTGCCGGCCGACCTGCTCGGCACGACCATCTATGACATGGCTTCGGGCCGTTTCGAGTTCCGGCGCGGGCCGATCTTCACCAATCTGGTGTTGGCCGACGAGATCAACCGGACCCCGCCCAAGACCCAGGCCGCGTTGCTGGAAGCGATGGCCGAAGGCCAGGTCAGCATCGACGGCCACACCCATCGGCTGCCGTCGCCGTTCATCGTGCTGGCCACCGACAACCCGATCGAATACGAGGGCACCTACCCGCTGCCGGAGGCCCAACTGGACCGGTTCGCGGTCAGGCTGCGCCTGGGCTACCTCACCGAACAGAACGAGGCGGCGATGCTGCGCCGCCGACTCGATCGGGGCGCCGCGTCGCCGACGGTGCGTCAGGTGATCGACGCGCAGGACGTGATCGCCATGCGGGAATCGGTGGAGCAGGTCAGCGTGCACGAGGACGTCCTGCGCTACGTGGTGACGCTGGCGAACGGGACACGCCACCATCCGCAGGTGGCCGTGGGCGCCAGTCCACGATCCGAGCTCGACCTCATCCAGCTGGCCCGGGCGCGCGCGCTGCTGCTCGGCCGTGACTACGTGATCCCCGAAGACGTCAAGGCGCTGGCCACTTCGGCGGTCGCGCACCGGATCACGCTGCGGCCCGAGATGTGGGTGCGGCGCGTCCAGGGCTCCGATGTGGTGGAGGAGCTCCTGCGGCGGCTGCCGGTGCCGCGCACCCCGGGTGCGCCCGGACCGCCGCCGGATGCGACGCCGCCGTGACGCACCGCCGGCAGACCCGCGAGGTTTCCGAGGTGGACATCGAATTGCATTGGCGGGCATCGCCGTTGGCCCGTGCGTTGGCCACCGGTGCGGCGCTGGCCCTGGCGGTGGCGGTGGGCGGGTCGCGCTGGCAGCTGATCGCGTTCGCCGCGCCGCTGCTCGGCGTGCTGTGCTCGCTGGGTTGGCAGCCGCCGGTACCGGTGTTGCGGGTGCACGCGAGTCCCGCGGCGCAGCGCTGCTTCGAATCCGAGCCGGTCGAAGTGATCGTCCGGGCCGCGGCATGTACCGGCGAGGCGGCCGCGGTGCGCCTGAAGGTGTCGGCGCATCCGGCGATGCAACTCGATATCGCCACGGCTGCCGGCGAGCCCGGCGCCAACAAGTCGGTGACGGCCAGCGCCCGGCGCTGGGGCCGCTATCCGATCCGAGCCACCGTCGCCGCCGTGGGCCGGGGCGGGCTGTTGGCCGGCACGGCCACCGCCGACGTCGCCGAGATCACGGTGTTCCCGCTGGCGCCCCCGCAGCCCACGCCGCTGCCGCACAGCGAGCTGCTCGACCGGGTCGGGACGCATTTGACCCGGCACCCGGGCCGCGGTGTGGAATACGCCGACATCCGCGCCTACGTACCCGGCGACCCGTTGCGTGCGGTGAACTGGCCGGTCAGTGCGCGGCGGGGCAGCCTGCACGTGACCGAGCGGCTGACCGACCGGGCCGCCGACGTGGTGGTGCTGATCGACGCCTACCCGCAGCCGCGCGGGCCCGCGACAGCGGCGACCGAGCGGTCGGTGCTGGGCGCGGCGCACGTCGTGCAGACCGCGTTGCGCAGCGGTGACCGCGCCGGGATCGTCACGCTCGGTGGCCGAGACCCGCGCTGGGTCGGCGCCGATATCGGGCAGCGCCAGTTCTACCGCATCGTCGATGCCGTCCTGGGTGCCGGCGACGGCTTCGAGCCCACCACCGGGACGCTCGCACCGCGGGCGGCGGTGCCGCCAGGCGCCCTGATCATCGCGTTCTCCACCTTGCTGGACACCGAGTTCGCGCTCGCACTGACCGACTTGCGCAAGCGCGGGCACGTGGTGCTGGCGGTCGATGTGCTGGCCGGCCCCCCGTTCGAGGAGCAACCCGCTCCGCTGGTGGCAAGGCTCTGGACGCTGCAGCGCACCGCCATGTACCGGGACATGGCCAGCGTCGGCGTCGACGTCGCAGCGTGGTCGCCGCAGCAGCCCCTGGAGCAGTCCATGCGCCTGGTGACGCAGCGCCATCGCCCGACGGCGGTGCGGTGATGGAGCATTCAGGCCGCGCCGCTGCGGCCGACCGGTTCCTGTCGCTGGTGCTGTCCGTAGCGTGCGGGCTGGCGATGGCCGCTGCCGCCGGCTCCGGAGCGTCCGGGATCGCCGCGGCCGGCGCGCTGCTCACGGCCGCGGCGGTGCTGGCCGGACTCTGGTGGCGGCCCGCCGCGACGGCCGCGGTGCTGCTGGCCATCGCGGTGATCGGGTTCGCCGATCCGCCAACGGTTTCGGTGGCGGTCGCCGGGTTGGCCGCGGTCGGCTACCTGTTGTTGCGGCACGCCGCCGACGGTGCTGCCCCGGTGACCGGCCCGGCGCTGCTGGGCGCGGCGGGATTCAGCGTCGTCGGGGTCGTGGCGGCGAGCTTCCCGCTGCAGCTGCCGTGGTTACCGCTGGTGGCAGCGCCCGCCGCGCTGGGCTGCTACGTGCTGGCGTTGCGGCCGTTCCTGTCGTGACGCGGGAAAGCCCTCAGACCGAGGCTGCGGCGTTGATCTCGTCCAGGCGACCGGTGGCCTCGAGGTACTCCTGCACCCAGCGCTGCATGACGGTCGAGGTCTTCTCCACCTTGGTGAACTGGCCGACGACCTGACCCACCGGGTTGAACGCCACGTCGACGCTCTCGTTGGGGTACTTGTTCGTGGCCCGCACCGCCATCCCGGACACCATGTACTGCAGCGGCATGCCCAGCGGCTTGGGGTTCTCCGGGGCCTCCCACGCCTCGGTCCAGTCGTTGCGCAGCATCCGGGCCGGCTTGCCGGTGAAGGAGCGGCTGCGCACGGTGTCGCGGCTGCTGGCCTTGATGTAGGCCGCGTGCTGGGCTTCGGTGTTCGAGGATTCCTCGACCATCAGCCACTGCGAACCGGTCCACGCACCTTGGGCGCCAAGCGCCAACGCCGCGGCGATCTGCTGGCCGCTGCCGATACCGCCTGCGGCCAGCACCGGTACCGGCGCCACCGCCTTGACGACCTCGGGCCACAACACGATCGAGCCCACCTCGCCGCAGTGGCCGCCGGCCTCACCGCCCTGCGCGATGATGATGTCCACCCCCGCAGCGGCGTGCTTCTGGGCCTGCGAGGCCGATCCGCACAACGCGGCGACCTTGCGGCCGGCTTCATGGATGTGCTTGATCATGTCGGCCGGGGGAGTCCCGAGTGCGTTGGCGATCATCGTCACCTTCGGGTGCTGCAGCGCCACCTCGACCTGCGGGGTGGCGGTCGCCTCGGTCCAGCCGAGCAGCTGCAGGCTGTCCTCGTCGGCGCCCTCCACCGGAACGCCGTGGTCGGCCAGCAGCTTCTTGCCGAAGTCGAGGTGCTGCTGGGGCACCAGCTTGCGAAGCGAGTCGGCGAGCTCCTCGGCGGACTGCCCGGAATCCATGCCCTCGTACTTGTTGGGGATGACGATGTCGACGCCGTAGGGGTGGTCCCCGATGTTCTCGTCGATCCAGTTCAGCTCGATCTCCAGCTGCTCGGGGGTGAAGCCGACCGCGCCCAGCACCCCGAAACCACCGGCCTTGCTCACGGCCACGACCACGTCGCGACAGTGGGTAAAGGCGAAGATCGGGAACTCGATGCCGAGTTCGTCGCAGAGGGGAGTGTGCATGACTTACTCCTTCAAGGGCGGCGGGACCGAAGTGAAACGTGTTCTAATTTAGTACCAGACTCGGCGTGGCGAGGCCAGTCGGCCCCAGTGGGCCGCGTGAATGCAACACTACCGCCCATCGTGTCCGGGGTCGGGTTCAGTGGGTCGCGAAGGCGCGGAGCACGGCCACCCCGAAACCGGCGGCGCGGCGCAGGGATCGGCCGCCGGTGCGGCCGGCCCCGGTCACGTGCAGCACCGGCCAGCCCTGCTCGGCCGCCAGTGCCGCCAGCCCGGGGCGCGGATTGACCGGCCGGGGCTGGCCCACCAGCGACATCAGCGCGGCGTCCTCGTCGCCGTCGGCGTAGAAGAAGCTCTCGGCGAGGTCGACCCCGTTGTTCGCGCAGAACCGCTGGACCGCGGCCGCCTTCTCTGGTCCCCACACCACCGGTTTGACGACGCCGCCGGTCAGCACGCCCCGCTCGTCGAGTTCGAACCGGTTGCACAGCACCTGCGGAATGCCCAGGTAGTGGGCGACCGGCTCGGCGTGGATGGTCAGCGCCGAGGAACTCAGCACCACGGTGTGGCCTTGCTGCTGATGGGCCCGCACGACCTCCTGCATGTGCGGATAGACCCGGCTGGTGATGTGGTCGGCGAAGAGCCGCTCACCGACGTCGTCGAGCTCGGTGATCGATTCGCCGCGCAGGTAGCCCGCCGCGCGCACCAGCAGCCGCTCGAATTGCATGCGGCCCAGCCGATATCGCACCGCGGCCTCGACGACGCCGAGCACCTCACCGGCCCGGGCCTGACGCCGGCGGATCCGGTCGCCGGCGTGTGCGGTGGCGGTGAACCCGGACACCAGCGTGCCGTCCAGATCGAAGAATGCTCCGATCCGGGCGCCGGTTTCGCTGCGGCCGATCTCGGCGATCAGATCGCGCGGTGATGCGGTCATCGGCGTCGATGTTACGTCCGCCGCCGCGAATCACCGCCACCACGCGCCGCACGAACGGAGGCGAAACCGGCAGCTGATAGCGTGTTTGGCCTAGCGAAAGGAGGCCGGCGCCATGGCCAGCGAGACCAGTGAAACCACCGCGACCGATGTGCGGAACGCCCTGTCCGAGCAGGCCGCGGAGCTCGGCTGGCAGCGTACCCAGCGGGAGCGTGTCGACATCTACGGCCGTGGGGCCGCCCACGTCCACGCGGTATGGCGCGACAGCGGCACCCTCAACGGCGGGGCCCACTATGACGACTCCGTCCTGCTCGCCTACACCACGGAGCTGGCGAAGATCCAGAGCTGGCTGGCCAGATAGGGCTCGATAACCGCGACGGCTCCGGTTCGCAACGGTTGCATAACCGCCCCTCGTGTCACACGGGCAACATTTTTCACACGGCTAACTTCAGTCCCGACCTTGTAGTTATCGGGATGGGGAAGAAAGCCATGTCACGTATCCGTAATTGCCTCACCGTCGCGGCCGGCGCCGCCGCGGGACTGTTCCTGACGGCACTCGCCTCGAGCGCCACCGCCGGCGCGGACGCGGTGCCGATCAACCCGGGCCTGCCCGGCGTCGTCGAGCAGATGGTCGCCTCCTCGACCACTATCCCGCAACAGTTGCTGCAGACCACCACGTCGGCACTGGGCGGAACCTCGGTAGCGCCGGCTGCATCGGGGGCGCAGTCGCCTCTCGCCACCGCGACCCTCAACGTTCCGCAGACCTCGGGTGCCACGGCGCCGGCGTCGCAGGCCGGCGGCCTGCCCGGACTGTCCGGCTTCCCGGCCAATCTGACGTCGGTGCTGCCGTTCCCGATGCCGAACTTCGGACCCACCACACCGGTGCCCACCGCGGTGGCGCCGACGGCCTTCGCGCCGTCGGCCCCGATGCCGCCGATGGAGGTCCTGCTGATTCCCGGCTTGCCCTGACGGTGAGGCCGTAACCTCGGACCGGTGAGCGCACGCGCAGGAATCGTGGTCACCGGTACCGAGGTACTCACCGGACGGATCGCCGATCGCAATGGACCGTGGCTGGCCGACCGGCTCCTGGAACTGGGAGTCGAGTTGGCGCACATCACGATCTGCGGCGACCGGCCCCGCGACATCGAGGCCCAACTGCGGTTCCTGGCCGGCGAGGGTGTCGACCTGATCATCACCAGCGGCGGTCTGGGGCCGACAGCTGATGACCTGACGGTCGACACCGTCGCCCGGTTCTGCGGACGCGATGTCGTGCTCGACGCCGCGCTGGAAGCCCGGATCGCCGACATCCTCAAACCGATGATGGCGCGCTTCACCGGGCCGGGCGCCCCGGATTTCGCGACGGTCCGGGCGGCCAACCGCAAACAGGCCATGGTCCCGGCCGGCGCGACCGTTCTCGATCCGGTGGGTACCGCGCCCGGTGTGGTGGTGCCCGGCTCTCCGACGGTGGTGGTGCTGCCCGGGCCGCCGCGCGAGCTGCAACCGATGTGGCACAAGGCGATAGCCACCGCCGAGGTGCAGCAGGCGATCGCCGGTCGCACCCGCTACGAACAGCAGACCGTGCGGATGTTCGGGCTGCCCGAGTCCGGTCTGGCCGACACGCTGCGGCACGCCCAAGAGGCGATCGCCGACTTCCTGCGGCTGGAGATCACCACCTGCCTGCGCCGCGGCGAGCTCGAGATCGTCACCCGCTACGAACCCGATGCCGCCGCGACCTACGGCCGGCTGCTCGCGCTGCTGCGCGAACGGCACGCCCGGGCGATCTTCTCCGAAGACGGTTCGCGCATCGACGATCTGGTGGCGGTGCAGCTGGCCGGCCGGCGGATCGCGACCGCGGAATCGTGCACCGCCGGGCTGCTGGCAGGCCGACTGGCCGACCCGCCCGGGGCCTCGGCTTACCTCGCCGGCGGGGTGGTGTCCTACGCCGACGACGCCAAGGTTGACCTGCTCGGAGTCGACGCTGCCCTGATCGCCGAGCACGGTGCGGTCTCCGAGCCGGTGGCCGAGGCGATGGCCGCCGGTGCGCTGCGCCGCTTCGCCGCCGATACGGCGGTGGCGATCACCGGAATCGCCGGCCCCGGTGGCGGAACACCGGACAAGCCGGTGGGAACCGTGTGCTTCTGTGTCGCGCTCGGGGACGGCCGGCTGCTCACGCGCACGACCCGGCTGCCGGGGGACCGGGCCGACGTTCGCGAACGCTCGACGACGGTGGCCATGCATCTGCTGTACCGCGCCTTGTCAACCGCGTGATTGCGACCGCATCCGGTGGTATGAACATCTCACCGAGGAGTTGCGGATGTGAACACGATGTGGTTGAGCGGATCCGGTTACTGGCTGGGCCGGCTGGTGCTGGAACGCGGCATCGCCGCGATTTACGTCCTGGCGTTCGTCGCCGCCGCGCGCCAGTTCCGTGCCCTGATCGGTGAGCACGGCATGCTGCCGGTGCCGCGGTACCTGCGCCGGCGGCCATTCGGAGTGAGCCCCAGCATCTTTCAGCTGTACTACTCGGACCGGTTTTTCGCCGCCATCTGCTGGCTGGGGGCAGCACTGGCAGCCGCCCTGGTGGCCGGGGCCGGCGAGCTGGTCCCGCTGTGGGCGGTGATGGCGATCTGGCTGCTGTTGTGGGCGATGTACCTGTCGATCGTCAACGTCGGCCAGACCTGGTATTCGTTCGGCTGGGAATCGATCCTGCTGGAGGCCGGGCTGCTGGCGGTATTCCTGGGCAACGACCGCGTCGCGCCTCCGGTGCTGGTGATGTGGCTGGCCCGGTGGCTGCTGTTCCGGATCGAGTTCGGGGCGGGGCTGATCAAGCTGCGTGGCGACTCCTGCTGGCGCGACCTGACCTGCCTGGACTACCACCACGAGACCCAGCCGATGCCGGGACCGCTGAGCTGGTTCTTCCACCACCTGCCCAAACCGCTGCACCGGATCGAAGTCGCCGGAAACCATGTCGCCCAGCTGGTGGTGCCGTTCGGGTTGTTCGCTCCGCAGCCGATCGCCGGGGCGGCGGCGGTGATCATCATCGTCACCCAGCTGTGGCTGGTGGCCTCCGGCAACTTCGCCTGGCTGAACTGGGTGACGATCGTGCTGGCCGCCAGCGCGCTCGACCAGTCGTGGTTCACCGGACTGCTTCCGGGCCTGCAGCCCCCGGTGATGCCGGATCCCCCGGCGTGGTTCGCCGTCGCTGCGATCGCCTTTGCTGCGATGGTGGTGGTGCTCAGCTATTGGCCGGTGCGCAACATGGCATCACGCAATCAGCGAATGAACGCCTCGTTCAATCCCTTTCATCTAGTCAACACCTACGGGGCGTTCGGGACCGTCGGACGCTCCCGGCAAGAAGTGGTCATCGAGGGGACCGCCGACGCTGAGCTCACCGGCAAGACGGTCTGGCGGGAATACGAATTCAAGGGCAAACCCGGTGCCACTGACCGGCTGCCACGGCAGTGGGCGCCCTATCACCTGCGGCTGGACTGGCTGATGTGGTTCGCCGCGTTGTCGCCGACCTACGCGCTGCCGTGGCGCGACGCGCTGCTGGAACGTCTGCTGCGCAACGACCGCGACACGCTGCGCCTGTTGCGGCACAACCCTTTCCCGGACGAGCCGCCGCGGTACGTGCGTGCACTGCTTTACGATTACCGCTTCACCACCCCGGCTGAGCGCCGGCGCGATCGGGCGTGGTGGCATCGCAGCCTGGTGGGCATCTACCTGCCGCCGGTCTCGGCCTCTGGTCGCGGGTCCTAGCGGGTGTCAACCCAGAAGGCGGTGCCGGCCAGCGCAAGCGTGAGCACCGCCAGCAGTGCCGTGTCGGTAAGGCCCAGCCGCGGCGTTTCGGAGCCCTCGGCAGCCAGGCGCCGTTCGCAGGCGATCAGGAACAGCGGGAAGGTGACGCTGATCGCGATGAGGAAGCCGCCGGCGATATAGGCCCAGACGAACCGCACGTTGTGCCGGCGCGCCTCGAGGACCATCAGGATCGCGGCGGCCAAGAACAGCAGCACGATATCGGCGGTGATCGAGCGCGCCGCGGGTGTCACGGTGGTGTCGAGCAGGAATTGCGGGAACACGTCGGCGAACTCATACGCCAGATTCTGGCTCCAGGTCGCGACCAGCGCGACAACGGATATCGCAGCGTAGACACCGCAGCGGATCTTGGCGGCTGTGTTCATCTGGCCAACGGTAAACGCGCGGCGCGGCGCGCACGGCGGTTTCGCCTCTACAGTTCCAGCAGCACGGTCACCGGTCCGTCGTTGACCAGCTCGACCGCCATGTGTGCCCCGAACACCCCGGTCGCCACCTGCGCGCCCAATTTCCGCAGCGCCTCGGCGAACTCGGCCACCAGCGGCTCGGCGACGGCACCCGGAGCGGCGGCGTTCCAGGAGGGGCGCCGCCCCTTCGCGGTGTCGGCGTACAAGGTGAACTGGCTGACCACCAGGATCGGCGCGCCGACGTCGGAGGCCGAGCGTTGGCCGTCGAGAATCCTTAACTGCCAGAGCTTTTCGGCAAGGCGCCGCGCCTTGGCCGCGTCATCGCCGTGGGTGACAGCGACCAGCGCCACCAATCCATGGCTTTCCGGCGTGATCGCACCGACGGTTTCGCCGTCGACGGTAACCCGGGCCGACGAGACGCGTTGCACCAGAACCCGCATGGGCCCGACTCTAGGTAGGCTCGGCGATGGTGCGACCGGGAGGGGTGGTCAGATGTCGGTGGTCGTCGCGTTCTCGGTCACGCCACTCGGAGTGGGCGAGGGAGTGGGTGAGCTCGTCGCGGAGGCGGTGCGGGTCGTGCGCGAGTCGGGTCTGCCCAACCGCACCGATTCGATGTTCACCGTGATCGAAAGCGATAGCTGGGCCGAGGCGATGGCAGTGGTGCAGCGAGCGGTGGAAGCGGTGGCGGCCCGCTCGCCACGGGTGAGCACGGTGATCAAGGCCGACTGGCGAGCCGCCGCGGTCGATGCGATGACCACCAAGGTGGCGTCGGTGGAGCGGCATCTGGCGGCGCCACCTAGTTGACGGCGACGTCGAGGATGGGTCTGCCCACGCCGGCGCCGGGTCCGTCGAAGTGCCACCACTCCCCGGAATAGCCGGCGAGGCCGCCGGCGCTCATCGCGTCGCGCAGGGCGGCGCGTTCGGCCGCGGCGCGCGCGCTGATCCCGCCGGCGAAGGCCGTAGCGCGCGGCGAGAAGTCGTCGAAGTCGGTGCCCATCTCGACCAGCCGCCCCTGCGGGTCGGCGGTCGTCACGTCGACCGACCGCCCGGTCTCATGGCTGCGGGCCAGCGGGCCGGGCCGGGCCACCCAGTTCGGATCCGGCACCACCTCGAACATCCGCACCTGCACATCGTGCGGCCGGTAGCAGTCCCAGAACACCAACGTCCGGCCCCGGCCACGCAGCGCATCGGCGGCCGCCGTCAAGCCCGGAGCCAGCGACTCGTGCACCAGGCAGCGGGCATCGGCCGGATACAGCTGCACGCCGGTGAAGTTGTTCGCCGTGGCATACCGCAGATCGAGGATCGCGTCCGGCACCGCGCTGCGGACGTCGACGAACCCCGCCGCGCGCGCCGCCGGGGACACCGGTGGTGGACCGGGAACGGCCCACGCCGCGCCGGCCCCCAAGGCGGCCAACAGCAGCGGCACCACGGCCAACGACCTGATCATGAGGCCGGCACCACCACGGTCAGCCGGTGGCCGTCGCGCTCCACCCGCATCCCGGCCCGGCGGGCGATCGCCGCCACGGCCGCGGCGTCGGTCGGGTCGGACCTGGTGGTGGCCAGCGCCCGGGCCAGCCGGCCCTTGTGCGCCTTGTTGAAGTGACTGACGCTGGCCCGCCGGCCGTCGGGATGTTCGGCGACCACGTCGACGCTGACCGCACCGGGAATCTTGGCCAGCGCCGCATACGACCCGGACCGCAGGTCGACGATCAGTTCGGCGGCGGCGATCTCGGCCAGCAGCGGCTCCAACATCGGGCGCCAGCGCTGGGCCAGGCCGGGCCGCCCGGGCAGCTTCGAGGTCGCCGACAGTCGGTAGGCGGGTACCGGATCGGTTGCCCGCAGCAGCCCGAACAGGGCCGAGCCGACCGCCAGCCGCTCGGCGGCACGGGCTGCCGCCGCGCCGCGCAGCGAGCCGATGTCGAGCGCCTCGTACAGCACGCCGGTGTAGCGGTTGATCGCCGGCGCCGTCGGCGCCGAACGCAACAGGGCGTTGCGGTCGATCTCGGCGTCCTGGCCGGCCGACAGCGCCAGTGCGCGCCGGCTGGCGTCCCGATCCGCGGCCAGGGCGACCAGCTCGTCGACCAGCGCCGCCCGCAGCTCGGTCAGCTGCGGGGACCCGAGCGCCTCCAGGCGCAGCCGCTGCCCGTCGCCGCCGGCCCGCTTGGTCTCCGACGGTGGCAGCAGCACGATCACAGCGCCGAGGTTAATCGAGCCGCTGCGCACACCAGCGCGGTGGCGAGCATCGCCGCTCCGAGGGTGTCGGTGAGGAAGTGGTAACCGCAGGCCACCAAACCGAGCATGCCCAGCAGGCTCAGCACCGTCGCCAGGGCCAGAGTCCCGCGCCGAGCCCGGCTCGAACCGGCCACCACGACCAGCATGCCCAGCACCGCGACCAGTAGCGCGGTGTGCCCGCTGGGATATTCCAGGAATGGGCCGTTGCGCCGGTCGAAGAGGTACTTGAGGGCCTGGCTGGCCGCGGTGACCACGAACGGGCAGAGCAGCACCGCGGCCGCCAGCGCCCACTGCCGCCGCAATAAGGTGACCGCCAGACAGCCCACCAGCACCGCGAACACCAGCCAGCCACTGGTGAACGTCAGCAGCCACCGCGGCTGGCCGCCGAGGAGAGCGCGGGTGCGATGGCTGAACCAGTCGTCGAAGGTGGTCGAGCCGCGGCCCACCGCCCAGCCCAGGGCCAGCGTGGCTAATAGGCCGACCAGCGGCCACCAGCGCAGCGCTGCGGCGAAGCCTCGGCTCAGGCCGACTTCTGGAACAGCGGCAGCAGCGCCTGGCGGCGCTGGTCGTTGCCGTCGGCGAGCGTGTGCAGCGCCTGCTCCACCGACCGCGCCGTCGGGAACATGGCGTCCTCATCGAAGTCGCCGAGCAACTCGCTGACCGCCGGGCCCTCGATGAGCGTCCAATCCACACCCGCGGCACGGCAGTCACCGTCGATCACGCACAGCAGCCAGATACCGGCGGCCGCGAACGAGGTGACCCCGCTCAAGTCCAGCAGCAGCGGTTCCTTGGCGAGGACGAAGCGACGAGCCTGCTCACTGAGCTGGTCCACGTTGGTGGAATCGATCCGGCCCCGGATCGTGATCACCGTCGCCAGGTGGCGGGAGTGTGCCCGGATCTGCGCGCCACCGCAGTCGACGGTGGGGTTGTTCTGCTGACCGATCCGTGCTGTGCCCCGTGTGGTGATGGTGATAGCCATGCCCAGCCCCCGCTTCCCATTGTCTGACCACTGCCGGCTGATATCCGACCGTGACATTTCCCGACGTTAGGCGGTGAAGTTAAGGCGCGTTGGGCGGCCGATTAACGCTTTGGTGAGATATCGAACGGCTCGGTCGTTCCGGTGAACTCCTTGACCCGGCCGTCGCGCCCCCGGGCGTCGCCGTGATAGCGCAGTCGGTAGCGTCCGGCGGCGGTGTCCTCGGGCACCGCCCAGGTCACCGTCACGGCGGAGCCGCGACGGCCGGCGCGGCGCCAACGCAACGTCGTCGACCAGTCGCCGTCGTCGGCCACGGTGCTCCATCCCTCGCCGGTTTCGCGCTCAACCCGCAGGTAGGTGCCGCCGCGGTGCAGGTCGTTGTTCGGGTAGGCGCCGGCGAACACCGCCGCCACGGTGGTCCCCGGCTGATACCGCGGCTGCGGCGGCTGCAGGACGTCGCCGAACCGGTGGCCCGGGGCCGGTTCGTCCGGGTACGGGTGGCGGCGTGACCGCCGGGCGCGGGCCGGCGCGGCGGGGGCGTTGCCGTTCGGCGCCGGCCGCCGCTCGCGCATCGCGGTGGCCAGCCCGGCGACCACCTGTTGCAGCGCCGCGAGCTCCCAGCGGCCGAACATCGTGCTGCCGCCCTCGTAGCGCTGCTCCTCGTACTCCTCCGGCGTGGTGACGTAGTGCAGATAGCCGTTGCTGTAGCCGGCGACCAGCACATCCCGCAGCTCGGCGCCCACGATCGCGGCCACGGTGCGGCGCAAGCGCAGCCCAGCCACGATCGTCACTTCGGCGGGGATCCCGATCAGATACAGCTGCCCGATGCGCAGCAGCTGGATGGGGCCACCGTTGGGCATCAGTGCCAGGGCCTTGTTCAGCCGGCTGCCCGGGCCCATCGCTCCCTTGGGTGCGTGGGCGTCGCGTAGGCGCGGAGCCAGGCGGTAGACGGTGCTGGTGACCAGCGCATCGATGATGCGGTTGCGGCCCTGTCTGACCAGCGGATGCAGTGGCCCGGGCCCCTCGTCGGTGCCGGCCAGTGCCGCCGCGCCGGCCAGCGCGGGCCCGGTGCGGTGGGTTCGCCCGTCGCCGGTGAACTCGGCCGAGACCTCGAAATCAGACAGGTCGACGTAACTGGCCAGCGCGTCCAGGCCGCCGGTGACCTCGCTGCCGTGCCCGGTCGTCAGGTCGGTGGCCGCGGCGGCCTGCCGAGCCCCGATGATCCGGGTGTTCTCGAACTCGTCCTCGGTGGGCCCGCTGCCGGGCCGGTGGTTGAGATTCGGCGACATGTCGCCGGTGTTGGTCTGGGCGAAGGCCGCGATGAAGTCCGGCGGTTCGGGCGCCAGGTAGTCGACGCCGCGGTCGAGGCGCTCCAGTTGGTAGGCGGCGTAGCCCTTGTTGTCGCCGCTGATCAAGGTGTTGCGGTTGGTCATGGAGGTGCCGTGGGTGGCGAACCAGTTCACCGCGCCGACCAGCCGGCCGCCGCGTTCGATGCGCAGCAGGGTGGTCTGCGGGTCGATGGCGTCGGGGAAGTGGGCGCGGTCGGCTTCGGGATTGCGGGCGAACGCCGACGGTGAGCGGTTGGTGCTGGCATCGTGCAACCGGCCGACGGCGAGGCTCAACGTGGCGGGAGCGAGGTCGGCATGCGCGCGCTCGATCGCCTCGCAGGTGCCGTCGACGATCGCGGTGAACGTCTGCGGCCGAAAGCCGCCGGTGTTGGAGTTGTAGAGCCGGTGATCGGAGTACCCCCCGGGCCCGCAATGGGTGTGCGTGGCGGTCAGCATCACGTTGCGGAACGTGTACAGCTCGCCGTGACCGGCGGCGAGGCGCCCGAGCACCGCGCGGTGCACGCTTTCCAGCAGCAGCGGCAGTTCGCAGACGACCAGCAGCAGCCGGGCGCTGGTGGCGGTGTCGACGAACACGAACGCCCGGGCGCGCAGCCGGTTGTGCAGCCCGGAAGTCTGCTGGGAGGCCACGCCGTAACCGAGCATTCCGCACTCGGCGGGTTCGCCGGTGATGTCGGCGATCCCGCGACCCACCCGATACTGCTCTGGCATCGCTTCAGTATTCACACCGGCCGGCATAAACCCGGCAGGCGCACCCGGCCGGCAACTTCACCGAGGACGGTCCCGCTGCTAGTCTGCGATGGCTGCCGGCCACCGGTTGCGGCTGCCGATAGTCGGGCCATCTCGGCGGGCCCGCATCTCAGGCAGCCGAGACAGCAGAGCCCACCGGCGAAAGAGTGTCGTGCGCAGCGGAGAGATCAAAGCCCTCACCGGGCTTCGCATCATCGCCGCGGTATGGGTGGTGCTGTTTCATTTCCGGCCGCTGCTGCGACTGGCCTCACCGGCCTTCAGCGACGCGCTCGCCCCGGTGCTGGACCGGGGAGCCCAGGGCGTCGACCTGTTCTTCATCCTCAGCGGATTCGTGCTGACCTGGAACTACCTGGAACGGATGGGGGAGTCTTTCTCGCCGCGGGCCACCCTGCATTTCCTGTGGTTGCGGCTGGCCCGGGTCTGGCCGATCAATCTGGTCACCTTGCACCTCGCGCTGCTCTGGGTGATCTTCACCTTGCACGTCGGCCACGTGCCGACCGAAGACCTCAGCCGGCTGACCGCGACCAGCTACGTGCGCCAGCTCCTACTGGTGCAGCTGTGGTTCGAGCCGTTCTTCGACGGGTCCAGCTGGGACGGGCCGGCCTGGTCGATCAGCGCCGAATGGCTGGCCTACCTGTTGTTCGGCGGGCTGATCCTGGTGGTCTACCGGATGATGCGGGCGACGTCGGCGCGTGGCCTGGCCGCACTGGCGATCATCGTCTCGCTGCCGCCGCTGCTGTTGATGCTCGCCACCGGCCAGTTCTACACCCCGTGGAGCTGGTTGCCGCGCATCGTCATGCAGTTCACCGCGGGTGCGCTGGCCTGCGCCGCGGTGCGCAAGATGGCGCCCACCGGCCGCTCCCGCCGCGCCGCCGGATACTGCTCCGCGCTGCTCATCGCCGCGATCGTCGGCGTCCTCTACTACTTCGATGCGCATCCGATCTCCGGGCTCCACGACAGCGGCGGACTGGTCGACGTGCTGTTCGTGCCGTTGGTGATGGCGCTGGCGATCGGAACCGGCAGCTTGCCGGCACTGCTGTCGACTCGGCTGATGGTCTACGGCGGGCAGATCTCGTTCTGCTTGTACATGGTTCACGAGCTGGTGCACACGGCGTGGAACTGGGCCGCAATACAATTCGAAATCATGCTGGACGAGGGGGCGACCGCGGCCAAGTGGATGGTGTGCGGGCTGTTGGCGGCGTCGACGTTGTTGTCGGTGCTGCTGTTCCACGGTGTCGAGGAGCCGGGCCGGCGCTGGATGCGCAGGATGATCGGTGCCCGGCCCGAGACGGCGCAGGTGCGCCCCGCCGAGGACCCGCTGGCCGTCGAACCGGTCGAGGAGATCCTTGACGAGCGCACCGCGGCGGTTCCGGTCAGTGTCTCCTGAAACGCTGACCGTGGCCGCCGATCGGGGAGGTGAGCTGTGAGCCGGGTGATGACGTTCGCGGTCCCGCTGGCGGCGGTCGTCGTCGCCGTCGTGGCGGGAACCGGTTACCTGGCCCGCGATCGCGACTCAGCCCGCCATTACGAGACCGTGCCGCTGAGCGCCTCCCCGATCCGAGTCGCCGTCATCGGTGACTCCTACACCTCCGGGTATGAAGACACCGGTCGCGGCGCGGCGAACTGGACCGAGCGGGCGTGGCAGATCCTGGCCGGCCGCGGCATCTACGTCAGCGCCGACGTGGTGGCCGAAGGCGGCGCCGGTTACGCCGTGCGCGGCAACCGGGGCGGTCTCTTCGGGGATCTGACGGCTCGGGGAGTGCAACCCGACGACGCGCTAGTGGTGTTCTTCGGCTCGCGCAACGACCAGGATGTCGAGCCGGGTGAGCTGACCCGGCTGGTCGCCGACACCCTGGGCCTGGCCCGGCGGATCACCCCGGCGGCCCGGATGCTGGTGATCGGGCCGGCGTGGCCCACCGCTGAGGTACCCGCCAACGTGTGGCGGATCCGCGACATCTTGAGTGCCGAGGCACGCGTCGTCGGGGCGGAGTTCGTCGACCCGCTGGCCGAACGCTGGTTCGTCGGCCGGCCCGAGCTGATCGGTCCCGACGGCGTGCATCCCACCGACGCCGGGCACGCCTACATGGCCGACAAGATGGTGCCGCTGATCGCCGGCCAGTTACCCAAGCGCACTTGACGCGGCTGCCTTGCCAGATCCCGGGCCATAGCAGAATCGGGGCATGACTGCGATGCGCGTGTTGATCACCGGAGGAACCGGATTCGTCGGGGGCTGGACCGCCAAAGCGATCAGCGACGCCGGGCACCAGGTGCGGTTCCTGGTTCGCAACCCGGCCGGCTTGCACACCAGCGTGGAGCGGCTCGGCGTCGACGTCTCGGATCACGTCATCGGTGACATCACCGACGCGGACTCGGTGCGGCGCGCGCTGGACGGCTGCGACGCCGTGGTGCATGCGGCCGCGCTGGTCGCCACCGACCCGCGGCAGAACGACCAGATGATGGCCACCAATTCCGACGGCGCCCGCAACGTGCTCGGCGGCGCGGTCGAGCTGGGGCTGGACCCGATCATTCACGTCTCGAGCTTCACCGCGCTGTTCCGCCCCGGCTTGGGCACGCTGCGCGCTGACCTGCCGGTGGCGGGCGGCTCCGACGGCTACGGCCGGTCCAAAGCCCGCGAGGAGCGCTACGTGCGCGGTCTGCAGGAAGCCGGCGCCCCGGTCAACATCACCTACCCGGGCATGGTGCTGGGTCCACCGGTCGGAGACCGATTCGGTGAGGCGGGCGAGGGGGTGCGGGCCGCGTTGCAGATGCGGGTTATTCCGGGCCGCAGCGCGGCCTGGCTGATCGTCGACGTCCGCGACCTGGCGGCGTTGCACGTGGCGCTGCTTGAGCCCGGCCGCGGTCCGCGGCGTTACATGGCCGGCGGGCATCGGGTGCCCGCGCGGCAGCTGGCCGGGCTTTTCGCCACGGTGTCCGGTTCGGCCATGCTCGCCGCGCCGGTGCCGGACGTCGCGCTGCGCTGGGCCGGGCGCCTGCTGGATCACGCCGAGCGGGTGCTGCCGATCAGCACGCCGTTCACCGAGGCCGGGATGCAGTACTACACCCAGATGCCGGCCTCCGACGATTCACCGGCCGAACGCGACCTCGGCGTCGTGTTGCGGGATCCGCAAGAAACCCTGGCCGATACGGCAGCGGCGATCCGCGGGTAGCCGGCTATGGATTACCGCTGGGCGCTGGTGCGGAATCGGTCTCGGTAGGCCTTCGGCGAGATGCCGAGGTGAGTGGCGAAGACTCGCCGCAACGTCTCGGTACTGCCGAAACCGGCCAGCCGCGCCGTGTCGGTGACGCTGCGGCCGGCGTCGAGCGCGGCGCGGGCGATGTCGATCCGGACCGTTTCGACGTAGCGGGCCGGGGTAATGCCGAGCTCGGCGCGAAACAGCCGGGTCAGTTGGCGGGTGCTCAGCGACGCCTGGGCGGCGAGGCTCTTCACGGTGTGTCCGGCCCCGGGATCGGCCGCGATCGAGTCGAGAACACCCCGCAGCGTGGATTGCGATGGCGGAGAATAGCTTTCAACCAGGACCGAGAACTGCGATTGACCGCCCGCGCGCTTGAGGTACACCACCAGGGTTCGGGCCACCTCGCGGGCGACCTCGGTACCGTGGTCCTGCTCGACGAGGGCCAGGGCCAAGTCGATGCCCGACGACACTCCTGCCGAGGTGAAGACGTCGCCGTCGCGGACGAAGATGGCATCCGGTTCGACGGTGATGTCGGGGAAGGCGCGGGCCAGTCGCCCGGCATGGCGCCAATGGGTGGTGGCGCGGCGGCCGCTGAGCAGCCCGGCCTGAGCCAAGACGAACGAACCGGTGCACACCGAGGCCAGCCGCCGGGTACGGGTGGCCGCCGTCTTCAGTGCGTCGACCAGTTCGGGATCGATCGGCCGGCCGACCAGCGCATCACCGCCGGCGACCATCACCGTGTCGGCGGATTCCAGCGCCGAGATCCGGCCGGTGGCTGTGAACGGCACCCCGACCGAAGTCTGCACCGGGCGACCGTCCACCGAGGCGACGGTCAGCCGATAGTCCGCGCCGAACCGGTTGGCTTCGGCGAACACCTCGGCCGGTCCCGCGATGTCCAGAAGTTTCACGCCGTCGAAGACGACGAGCATCACCGTCTTGCTCACCGAACCGCCCTCATACCTGCGGCATCCGCGCGCTCAGCTGCGCCAGCGTCAGCCGTTCGCGTCCAGCGTCGTCGAGGTAGGGGATACCGATTCCGTACTCCTGCCAGCGGGCGGCGATGCGGGCTTCCAACTCCGGGGCGAGTCGGTCCGTCGGTGGGAATCGCCGCCCTCCCCATGCCGGTCTGGGGTCGATGTCCCAGCTGCGGGTGGCGTCGATGAGCATTCGGGTCCATTCGCCGCTGCCGTACTTGTTGGTGTCGTTGCGTTCCGGCGGGGTGGACGGATCCAGTGAGGAGCCCAGGCCCGGCCCGAAGAAGGCGATGTCGCCGCGTCCGGCGTTGACCCGGTAGGACATCGCCCAGTCCAGGGCGGCCGGGTCGTGGATGTCGATGTCCTCTTCGACGACCATGACGTTCTTGTGGAACCACATCGAGCCCCCGGTGCCCCACAGCGCCGAGGCGATCTGTTGGGCGTGGCCCCGGTAGCGCTTTTGGATCTGCACCACGGTGTTCTGCCCGTTGGTGACCTCGCTCATCCACAGGTCGGTGATGCCGCCGATACCGAGATCGTCGAGCACGTTCCAGCTGATGGCCGAGCGGGCGAAATTGACGATGCTGTCCTCGTTGAGAAGGCCCGGCCGGATGCCTTCCAGGGTGCCGCGTAGCACCGGATCATCGCGGTGGGTGATCCGGGTGACGCGCAGTACGGGCGCGGGTGCCGCATCGCCGATGAAGCCCGGGTATTCGGCGAAGGGGCCCTCCATCACGAAGGTCGCCGGGTCGGGATCGATGTATCCCTCGACGACGATCTCGGCGGTCGCCGGCACGTGCAGCGGAACCGACTCGCAGGCCACCAGATCCACCGGGCGGCCCAGCAGGGCACCCATCATGTCCCACTCGCAGATGTTCTTCGGAAACGGGCTGCCGGCGCAGAAGGGCAGCACATCGTGCCATCCATACACCACTGCCACCGGCATGGGCTCCGGTTTGTATTGCGCCATGTGGCCGCCCCAACCCTGGCTGGGAACCAGCAGTTTGGCGATCTTGTCGCGGTCGACGATCATGCCCCGGTACAGGCCGATGTTGTCGCGGCCGGTCACGGTGTCCTGGGTGATGACGCCGCAGAACGTATCGATGTAGCGGCCGCCGTCCTCGCCGTGCCATTTCGGCACCGGGAACTCCCGCAGGTCGATGTCGGCGCCTGCGATGATGTTCTGCTTGACCGGTCCGGTCTCGACGATGCGCGGGGGAACCGGGTTGCGGAACGCCTCCCGAAGATGACGCACCATGTCCGAATCGCCGGTGCCCTCGGGCAGGCCCAGCAGCAACTGGACCTGGCGTCGGCTGCCGATCGCCGAGGTCAATAGTTTGGTGCAGCGGGTGTTTTCATGGCCGGTGATGTTCTCGAACAGCAGCGCCGGGCCACCGAGGCAGAGATTGGCCCGGGTGATCGCACCGATCTCCTCATCCCAGTCGACGGCCGCGGTGATGCGGCTCAGTTGTCCGGCCGATTCCAGGGTGTCCAGCCAGCTGCGCAGATCCGGGCCGGTGTGCTGATCCGGCTGCCCGGCGCAGTCTGCGGTACCGGAAAGGGTTGGCGCGGTGCTCATTGCGCGCTCCGCACTACGGCCAACCGCGCGTCACCGGGTTGGTCGCCGCCCGCCGGGATCGGGTGGTGATCGTCTTTCCAGCGGTCGATCAGCGAATGTTCGATCCCGAGCTGATCGATGATGCGGCCGACCACGTAGTCGGTGACCTCCTCGACCATGCCGGGGCGGGCGTAGTAAGCCACCGTCGGCGGAAAGATCACCGCACCGGCTCGCGCCAGGTAATGCATGTTCTCCAAGTGGATCTCGCTCAGCGGTGCCTCTCGGGTGACCAGCACCAATTTGCGGCGCTCTTTCAGCGTGACGTCGGCGGCTCGGGTGATCAGATTGTCGCTGAAACCGATCCGGATGGCGCTCAAGGTTTTCATGCTGCACGGGCACACCACCATGCCATCGGCGCGGAAGGATCCACTCGAGATGCCCGCGGCCAGATCACGGGCACTGTAGGCATGCGTCGCCATCGCGCGCACGTCGGCGACACTGAAGTCGGTCTCGATCTTGATCGTCGCCCGGGCCCACTCACTGAGGACCAGATGGGTTTCGACGCCGAGCTGCGCCAGCGCTTCCAATAAACGGATTCCCAGAGCGGCGCCGGTCGCTCCGGTCATGCCAACCACTAATCGCATCTGCTTCCTCCTTCTGAACGCCACCTCAGTCTGTGGTGACCGCCTCCCGGCGCAGAGGGGCATTTCCGCCGCGCATCCCACAGAATGCGACGCGTCGACAGGTGTCAGGTCGCACTACCCAACGCGGTCAGGCGGGAGTGGTTCTCGGCGAACCACCTGGTCTCCTGGCCGGGTTCGGGCAAGACCAACCCGGCTTCCATGGCGTTCGCCGGGTCGGCCTCGGTGAGCACGACCAGAAACTCGGCCTCCGGTTGCCCGGTCACCTCGGCCCACATCCGCGAGAATTGACGCAGCATCTGCTGGCGGGTGTCGAGATCGCGCCCGTGGCGGATCAGCCCGAAAAGGTACGAGTGGGCGGCGGTCTTCCCGGCGACGAAACAGTCCCCGTCGGCGATCTGGTGAAACAGCACGTTGACGAACAACTCGGGCGCGCCCGTCTGTTTGGTGTGGATCGCGGTGATCTCCTTCGCGATTCGGCTTTTTTGCGGCCCACTGAGCAGCCCGGCCGGGCTGTAGCACTGATAGATGGGCATGTCAGGATTCCTTTCAACAACGTTCCTGGTAGGCGTGTGATCCCAGCACTTGCCGCCGGAAGTCGCTCGGCGTGATCGCGTGCCGCCGTCGCATCACTGTGGCGAGATGTTGGGAACTGGCGAATCCGCACTGGTGAGCGATCTCGGTGACGCTCAGCGACGAGGTCGCAAGCAGCTCACACGCTCGGGCGAAGCGGCGGTTCATCAGCCAGCGGCGCGGTGGGTCGCCGGTCGCGTCTCGAAAGAGCGCGGCAAGGCGTGGCACCGACAGGCACACTGACGCAGCGATCTCGCCGAGATCGAGGTCGTCGGCCAGGTGCGCCTCGAGATATTCGATGGTGCGCCGGAGACGCCAATCGTGGTAGCCGGCACCGAGTTTGGCTGCCAGGGGTCGTGAGCTGGAGACGCTCGAATGCCGTCGCAGCAGGCCCGTTATCAGCTGCTGGCCCAGGGCGCTCAGCATCGTCCGGGAAATCCTGTCGCCACAGGTCATCTCACGCAGAATCTGCCGGAAGACGAATTCGACGAACGGATCGTGGGAACACATCGGGTCGACGAGGGTTACCGTCCGGCCGACGGCCAGCACGCCGCTGTCGACGGCCAGCCGCTCGACCAGGGCGTGCCGCACGTAGACATGCAGATAGGTGAACGGCTGGTCGGAGATGAACAGCCCGCGCGGTTGCTCGCCGGCCACCACCATGTTCAGGTGGAATGCCGGATGCGAGCGGCTCCATTTCAGCCGGCCATTGCCGAAGTAGGTGTGGTGGTGGCGTCCGCTGATCGGCATCGCGATGACGTCGGTGTTCCGATCTGCGCTGCGGCACAGTTCGTAGGACGGCCTGTTGCGGAACCGCCAGATCGCCGCCGATAGCGACCCGTCCGGTGTGGCGAGGCGGCGTTCCGGGGCAAAGCCCAATCGGTGCGCGATCACATCAGGAATCGATATCGGAGGTGCCGTCACCCCAGCAGTGTCCGCCTCGGTGCGACGCACGTACTGGGGCCAATGCGACATCTTTCCCACAACAGCCGACATCGCGGGCCGGCACCGACGGCCGCTGCGACGCCGGTGCGTGTCCGGTGTACATGCCGCTCGTCGCAGACACGCCGTGGCACCACCACTTTGGTAAGACCACGGGGCGGTCGCGGCGCTCGGTGTCGTGCCGACGTAACCACGCTCAGCAGAGGAGAAGTCATGCAGTTGTTCTGTCACCCAGGCGCAACCGCCGGGGGGCCCGCGGCCCGGATCCGGTTGTGCGTCGCCGCCGGCGCCGCGGCCGCAAGCGCGAGCGTCGTCGTGTGCTCTCTACCGGTGAGCGAGACCGACATAGCCCAGATTCGTCGGGACGTGGCGCTGACCGCCGGCCGGTTCGACGTCGAGGCTGCAGCCTTGGCCGAGGCCACCGACCCGGTCCCGGTCGGCCCCAGCGCAACGGGCGCTGACGCGTTCACGATCGGCGGTTTCACCTTCGATCCGGTAAATGGCGACGAGGAGGGTTACGCCCTCATTCACCCGCTCACCAGCGCTCCGCCCCTGTTGACTCTGGGTGGGGGATTCGCATTCGGCGGGCCAATGGCCGGCCAGGAATTCGAGGTGTTCGATCCCGCCGACGGCACCGACCTCGGCAGCATCAACACCAGTGTGGTGGTGGCGAACCTGGCGGGTTTCACCAATACCCAGTTCACCGTCGTCGGCGCGCCACCGGCGACCGATGTGTCGCTACCGACGGTGGGATCGGTCTACGACGTGTTCAACCTCGGCGCCGGCTACGCGAACGTCTACACCGCCATCGTGAGTGCCGACGATGGCCCGGACACCGTCACTGACACCTTCGTGACGCCGTTCGGGAACATCGATCTGACCCCGTTGTTCGGCGGTATCGACGCTGCGTCTCTGCTGCAGCCCGGCGACGCCTTCGTCGAGCTGGAAGCCGGTGCGGCCGGCGGGGGCGAGGACGCCTTCGCGATCGGCGGGTTCACCCTCGACCCGTTCACCAAAACCGACGGCTCCATCACGGAGGGTTTCGCCCCGGTCGCAGCACTGACCGGAGCCGCGCCGTTCCTGAATATCGGGGGCGCTTCGATCGAGGATGCCACAAACGGCGGAATCATCTTGGCTCCGCAGAGCTTCGACGTCTACAGCGGTTCCGGTGATGCGGCCACGCAGGTCGGCACCATCGCCACCTCCGAGCACGTGACGAGCCTGTTGGGGCTGACCAACACCCAGCTGATCGTCGCCAGCACGACCGCGGTCGAGGGCGGCAGCACCGCCGACCTCCCGGCTGTCGGGACAGTGTATGACGCCTTCAATTTCGGCGGCGGTTTCACGAACATCTACACCGCCACCCCGGGAGTCGACGGTGTCGTCACCGACACCCTGATCACACCGATGGGGAGCATGGACCTCAGCTCACTGTTCGGCGGTATCGATGCGGCGGAGCCGCCGGACCCGAGCGATGCGTTCACCGGGTTGGCCGAAACGGCAATCGGCAAGGATGCTTTCAGCATCGGCGATACCACCTTCGATCCGTTCACCGGGTCCGGTGACAACGCGACCGAGGGTTTCGCCCCGGTCTTCCAGACCATCGGTGCGCCGCCGCTGCTCAATATCGGCGGCGGTGTCGCCACCTTCCCCGGCACCTCGCTCCTGCTACAGCTGGCACCGCAGAGCTTCCACGTCTACGACGGAACCGGGGCCGATGCCGAACAGCTCGGCAGTGTGCACACCGCGGAGACCGTGACGCAGCTGCTGGGCCTGACCAACACCGCGTTCACCGTTGACGGCGTCACCGCCGCCACCGGTGTGGACATTGCGGATCTGCCCGCGATCGGCTCGGTGTATGACGTGTTCAACTTCGGCGGCGGTTTCGCCAACGTCTACACCGCAATCCCGGGTCTGGACGGCGCCGCGAGCACCGTCACCGACCTCTTGGTGACACCGTTGGGGAACGTGGACCTCAGCGCACTGTTCGGCGGCTTCGACGCCTCCTCGCTGCTGGACCCGGGGGATGCTTTCCTCGGCCTCGATATCTAGGCAGTCCAGTCAGGCAGCACGGCCCAGGCGGTAGGCGCCCACCGCCTGGGCGTGTGCATTTCCGTGCCGTCCGAGGTCGCATTCTGTGGGATCTACGGCACATCTGCCATGGCTGGATCGCCGGCTGGGCGACCAGAATCGGATCGAAGTGTTGTCGAGAGGAGAACTGATGCCCGAGAAGAGGCCGGACCGGCGAGTGTTGATCACCGGCGCCTCCAAGGGAATTGGGCGCGCGGTCGCCGACCGGCTCGCCTCGCGTGGAGTTCAACCGATCGGGATCGCCCGCACCGCACCCGAGAGCTTCCCGGGGCCGTTCTATCCGGTGGACCTGGCCGACCGCGCGGCAACCGCGGACACATTGGCGGCCATAGTCGCCGACGGCCACGTCGATGCGGTGGTCAACAATGTGGGCTTTGCGCACTTCGGCCGGATCGGGTCGATCGATCTGGACCACCTGTTCGACACCTACGACCTCAATGTTCGCGCCGCGGTTCAGGTCGTGCAGGCGGTTCTGCCCGGGATGCGCGCCGCCGGCTGGGGGCGCATCGTCAACGTCACCAGCTTGACCACCTTGGGCACTCCGGAGCGCACCCCCTACGCGTCGGCGAAGGCCGCGCTGGAAACCTGCACCCGGATCTGGGCGGTGGAACTCGCCGAGACGGGTATCACCGTGAACGCGGTGTCGCCCGGCCCTACCGAGACCGAGATGTACCGCGAGCGCAGCCCGGTCGGCTCGGAGCGGGAAAGCCTGTTCCTGCAGAGCATTCCGATGCATCGGGTCGGCACGCCGGCGGAGATCGCCCATGCGATCTGCTTTCTGCTGGACGAGGACGCCGGGTATATCACCGGACAGATCGTCCGGGTGGACGGCGGCGGAAGCCTTCCCGGGTGAGTACAGTCGCCGAAACGAAAGGAGCCGGAGCGATGAGCGCAGCACTGGAAACCGTTGCCGGGATCGCGATCCCCGACACCGCGCTGGTGCGCGATGCCACCGACTACATCCGCGACGTCGAGAACGATCTGCTGTTTCATCATTCGCGCCGAGTGTTCTTCTTCGGTGCCCTGCAAGGCCACCGGCGCGGACTGACCCCCGACCTGGAACTGCTCTACGTGGGGGCGATGTTTCACGACCTCGGGCTGACCGAGCGATACCGCGAGTCCGCACTGCGCTTCGAGGTCGACAGCGCCAACGCCGCCCGAGACTTTCTGGTGGAGCGCGGCGTCTCCGAGGCCGATGCCCGCACGGTCTGGCTGGGCATCGCGTTGCACACCACCCCGAACATCCCGGAGTTCCTCGACCCGGAGATCGCGCTGGTCACCGCCGGCGTGGAAACCGACGTGCTCGGCATCGGCCGCGACGATCTGGCGCCGGACCTGCTGGCGGCGGTGACCGCCGCGCATCCACGACCCGACTTCAAGCGCCGCATCCTGCAGGCCTTCACCGAGGGCTTCCGACACCGGCCGGACAGCACGTTCGGCACGGTCAACGCCGATGTGCTGGCACACTACGACCCGTCGTTCGTCCGCGGCGATTTCGTCGAGACCATCCTGGGCAACAGCTGGCCGGAGTAGCCGCTCCGCCCCGGCAGCGCGCTCAGTCCTCTTTGCCGATCAGCTTGCCCAGCGCAAGCCGGTCCGGCGCCAGCAGTTCGTCGATGCGCGACTGGTTCACATCGGCGACGATGATCTCGCCGACTTCCTGGTGGACGCTGCTAAAGATGCCGTGGGCTTTCATCTTCTCGGTCTGATACAGGTTGTCCTGGGTTGGCGTCACGTAGTGCACCGCCGCTGCCTTGAACCGGTTGACCAGCCACAGGTGGATCAGCGTCATCAGCCGCTTCTGCCGGAACTTCTCGGCGAACGTGTTCTGGTCGCGCACCGTCAGGATGCTGCGGCCGTGCCGGTCCTTGATCGGGTCGACGATCACGTTGGCGAGCTTCTCGTCGTCGTCGTTGTAGATCCCCAGTTCCAGCACATCCGATCCGGGGCGGGTCGGGCGTAGCTGCACCCGCAGCTTGTCGGTGAGCTGGTAGTGCGCGCCCCACATCGCCAGCCATTCCTCCAGCAGCTTCTTGGGCACCTCGGTCTGCACCAAGTGCTGATGCTGGGTGGAGCCGGCGCCCATCGCCTTGGTGGTGGCGGTGCGGCCGGACGAGGCGGCCAGCGCGGCATCGCTGCGCGGCCCGCCGACCAGGGTCTGCGGGGTCCGGTACGGCGACTCGACCAACCGCATCTTGCGCTGCAGCCGGGCCAGCGCCAGCATGCCGTCCTGCAGCAGGGTGGCCGCGAACTCCTCGGAGGCCACACCGTCGACCTGATGTCCGCCGTAGGTGATGAAGTTGAAGACGAAGCCCAGCTTGCCGATCTCGGCCGGGAAGGCCCGCATCTCGTCGTCGGTCATGCCGGTGGTGTCCCAGTTGAACGAGGGCGACAGGTTGTAGGCCAACATCTGGTCGGGGTACACCGCGTGGATCGCCTCGGCGAACTCCCGGGCGTCGTCCAGGTCGGCGGTCTTGGTCTCCATCCACAAGATGTCGGCGAACGGGGCGGCGGCCAGGGACTTGGCGATCGCATACGGGATCCCGCCGCGCACCTGGAAGTAGCCCTCGGGGGTTTTCGCCCGATCGCAGTCCCAGCCCGGGTCGGCATTCAACTCCGCCGCTTTGGCCCGCGCGGTGTACAGCGGTGCCCTTGCGGCGAACTCGCGCCACTGCGCCGCGCTCATCTCCTTCGGCTCGCCTTCACGTTCGGCGAAGTCCAGCATCTCGGCGACGGCGTCGCCGAACGTCATCAGCCCGGCGTCGTTCTGCCAGGCCTCCACGAACTTCGACTCGATCTCGTCGAACACGGTGTCCACGGACCGCTGCCCGTCGCTGCGCCACCCCTCGGCCGCCTTGGTGACCAGCGCGGTGATGCCTTGCCGCTCCAACCAGGCATCGGCCTCGGCGTACTCGCCTTCGGGCAGCGCGTAGAGCAGGTGACCGTTGATCTCGGTGATCCCCGCCGTGTGGAAGCGTCGGGTCATCGCCAGGAAACAAGCCTTGTAGGACGGGATCTTCAGGTTGGTGGTGCCCAGGATGAATGGCTGATCGCGCTCGTCGGAGCGGCTCTCGACCAGGTTGGCCGCCTCGGCGTCGGTGCGCGCCACGATGATGCCGGGCACCCCCATCATGTCCAGCTGGAACCGGGCGGTGTTCAGCCGCTTGATCTGCTCGTCCGAGGGCACCAGCACCTTGCCGCCCTGATGCCCACATTTCTTGGTCCCGGGTCGCTGATCTTCGATGTGATAGCCGGGGACACCGGCTTCGACGAAGCGCCGGATCAGGTTGCGCACGTGCGGATCACCGCCGTGACCGGTGTCGGCGTCGGCGATGATGAACGGCCGGTAGTCCACCGCCGGGTTTGCCGCGCGCTGCTCGTCGGTCATTCGCAAACGCAGGTACTGCTGGTTTCGGTCAGCGGTGAGCAGCGCCCGCACCAGCCCGGCTGCCTCGTCGGGCACCTGACTCAGTGGGTAGCTGGCCAGGTCGGGGCCCGGATCTTCGGAGATGGATCCCTTGGCCGACGTCGCCCAGCCGCCCAGATAGATCCCCTCGATGCCGACCCGCTTCATCACCACTGCCTGGCCCGGCGAGTAGGGGCCGAACGTGGTGATGCTCTTCTTGGCGGCGAACAGCTCTCGCAGCCGGGCGTAGAAAGCGGTCGCCGCTTCGCGCGCCACGATGTAGTCGGCCGGGATGGTGCCGCGCTGCTCGACCACCTGGCGGGCGGAGTACAGGCGGGTGATTCCTTCGAAACGCGGGCTGTCGAAATATTGCTGGGTCGCATCGATGTCAGCCTCGATGTCTCGTTGGCCTGGTGCACTCGCGTTTGTCTCGATGGTCGTCATGGAATTACGCTCCTGTTCGCCCCGGTTCGTGCGGCGGTTCCAGCTTCGGCTCTCCTTCGTCGAGCCTCGCTGAACCGCCGGGTTCGCACGTGTTACTCCCACGATTGTGCCGCTGCTCGCTGAACGATTACCCACTTTTGCCGTACATCTTCGGCGCGCCGCCGGCGACGCCGCGGAAGTTGCGTGAAGCCGGTGGATGCGGGTGATTTCGTGGCTAGGCTGATGAGTTATGACGGCCGGGTCAGACCGTTGGGCCACCCCTTGGGGCCAGCCGCCGCAGCGGATCGCTTCGGTGGATCACCCGGTCGGCCGCTGGGGCGCGCGCCGGATGAGCCGGCGCTTCGCCGGTGTCGGCGTCCAGATCCCGGCCGCCCGCCTGCGCGAGTTGACGGCCGGCGCACCGCTGGCGGCCGCGGAGTCGGTCGACTACATGTTCGCCCTCACTGCGACCGCCATGAAACGCGAGCAGCGCCTGGCCCGCTCACGGCGCAACCGCCGCCGCCTCGTGCACGCCCTCATCGTGGCCGGGCTGATGCTGGCCGCGCTGAACCTGCTGATCTGTATGGGCTACGTCTTCATCATCATGGCGCTGCACGAACCGGTGATGTGATCAGAACCCTAGACTGCGGGGCATGGATCACCCGACGCACCCGGCGGCGCTCAAGGGCCTGATCCAGATCGAGGAGTGCCTGGACGCGCACGGCGGCATCGTCTTACCGCCGGGGGACACCCTGATCTCGCTGATCGAGCGCAACATCGCCAATGTCGGCGACGCGGTGGCGTTTCGCTACCTCGACTACGCCGGACCGGTCGAGGGCGGCGCCATCGAACTGACCTGGGCGCAATTCGGCCGGCGGTTGCGCGCCATCGCCGCCCGGCTGCAAGAGGTCACCGAACGCGGCGACCGGGTGGCGATCCTGGCGCCCCAAGGCCTCGACTACGTCGCCGGGTTCTATGCGGCGGTCAAGTGCGCAACCGTCGCGGTGCCTTTGTTCGCCCCCGAGCTGCCGGGGCACGCCGAACGCCTCGACACCGCGTTGCGCGATGCCACCCCGGCCGTGGTCCTGACCACCGCGGCGGTGCAGCGGATCGTCGAAGACTTCCTGCGCGCGCTGCCGCCGCAGGTGCAGCCGCACGTCGTCGTCATCGACGAGATCCCCGACTCGGCCGCCGTGGAATTCGTGCCGGTGGATATCGACGTCGACGGGGTATCGCATCTGCAGTACACCTCGGGCACTACCCGACCGCCGGTCGGTGTGCGGGTGACCCACCGCGCGGTGGGAACCAACCTGCTGCAGATGATCCTGTCGATCGACATGCTGGACCGAAACACCCACGGGCTCAGCTGGTTACCGCTCTACCATGATATGGGCCTGTCGATGATCGGGTTCCCCGCCGTCTACGGCGGACACTCCACGCTCATCTCGCCCACGGCGTTCATCCGCCGGCCGCAGCGCTGGATCCGCGCCCTCTCGGATGCCTCGCGCCGCGGCCGGGTCGTCACCGCGGCACCGAACTTCGCCTACGAATTGACCGCTCAGCGTGGGCTGCCCGCCCCGGGCGCCGACATCGACTTGTCGAATGTGGTGATGATCATCGGGTCCGAGCCGGTGAGCATGCCGGCGATCACGGCGTTCAACGAGGCCTTCGCGCAGTACGGGTTGCCGCGCACCGCGATCAAGCCGTCCTACGGGATCGCCGAGGCCACGCTGTTCGTGGCGACGATCGATCCCGACGCCGAAGCGAGCGTGCTGCACCTAGGGCGCGAGCAGCTCGGCGCGGGGCGCGCGGTGCCGGTGGCCGCCGACGCCCCCGATGCGGTGGCACAGGTGTCGTGCGGCCGGGTCGCGCGCAGCCTGTGGGCGGTGATCGTCGACGCCGACGCCGGCCAGGAACTGCCCGACGGCCACATCGGCGAGATCTGGTTGCACGGCGACAACGTGACCGCCGGCTATTGGGGCCGCCCCGAGGAGACGCGGCGGGTCTTCGGCGCTCGACTGCGGCGTCGGCTGGCGCAGGGCAGTCACGCGCAGCGGGTGCCGAGCGACGGAACCTGGCTGCGCACCGGCGATCTGGGGTTCTATCGCGACGGCGAGCTTTATGTGACCGGCCGAACGGTGGACCTGATGACCATCGAGGGCCGCAGCCATTACCCGCACGATATCGAGAAAACGGTCGCGCAGGCCTCGACGATGGTGCGCAGCGGCTACGTGGTCGCGTTCACCGCAGACGCGAGCGACGGGCTGGTCATCGTCGCCGAGCGCGCCACCGGCACCGGCCGCAAGGATCCCGCGCCGGCGATCGACGCGATCCGGGCGGAGGTGTCGCGGGTGCACGGGCTGACCGCCGCCGACATCCGGTTCGTGCCGGCCGGGGCGATCCCGCGCACCACCAGCGGCAAACTCGGTCGTACCGCGTGCCGTGCGCAGTACCTCGCCGGCGGGCTGGATCCGCGCTGACGGCGCCGCACAGCGGACGCACAGCGCAGACATGCCGGGCACCAAAAATAGCTAGATAACATTCCTAAATCGTCTCGTCGGCGCGGATCGCCGGCCAGGTCATAAGGGGAGGCAATGGATTTCGGAGCCTTGCCGCCGGAGATCAATTCGGCGCGGATGTACGCCGGCGCCGGCCGTTCACCTCGCCGCCGCAGACCACCGACCCGTCCCGACAAGCCAGCCAGGCCTCGTCGGTAGCGCAATCTGCTGCGGCCACCACCGGAGCCGACACCGAGACCTTGATGAGCCAAGGGCCGCAACTGATCTCGACGACTCCGGCGGCGCTGCAGACGCTGGCGGCGCCGGTGACCGAGACGCCGTCGGGTACTTCGACGGCATCACTGTCCAGCCTGACCTCGCTGACCATGCCGCTGCGCATGGCGATGATGCCGATGAGCATGCTGATGCGGATGCTGATGACCGGGACCAACGGAGCCAAGGGTGCTGCCGCTGGTCTGGCCGCTGCCCCGGCAGCGGCGGCCGGTACCGCCGGTTCGGTGACACTGACCGGCTTCACCGGAGGGCAGGCTGCCACGGCCGGCCTGGGCCGGGCCGCCTCGATCGGGGCACTGTCGGTGCCGCCGGCCTGGACCGGCATGGGGGTGGCCACCACTCCGACGGCCACGGCGCTGCCGATCACCGGTGCTGTCGCTCCGGCGGGGGTGGGGACCGGGTCGGCGATTCCTCCGCTGGTTCCGTTCGGGAACCTGGGCGGCCGGGGCGGTTTCGGTCCCTCCGCCACCCAGTACGACTTCCGTCCTACCGTGATCCCACGGTCACCGGCAGCGGGGTAGTCGCCGCAGGCTGGACTTTGTGAATCCTTCTGGGCCACCAGAACCAGCGGCCGAGCAGGGCGGCGATCGACGGTGTGAGGAATGATCGCACGATGAGGGTGTCGAACAGCAATCCGATCCCGATTGTGGAGCCGGCCTGGCCGATCGAGTACAGGTCGCTGACCGCCATCGACATCATCGTGAACGCGAACACCAGGCCCGCCGCGGTGACCACCGATCCCGTACCGCCGATCGAGCGGATGATCCCGGTCTTGATGCCCGTCTTACTCCCGTCGCCGATTTCCTCCTGGAAGCGCGAGACCAGCAACAGGTTGTAATCCGAGCCGACTGCCAGCAGGATGATGACGCCGAACACCGGCGCGATCCAGTTCAGCGGCAGACCGAAGAGGTACTGCCACACCAGGACCGACAACCCGAACGCCGCGCTCAATGACAACAGCACCGTGCCGACGATCACCGAGGCTGCCACCAGCGCCCGGGTCAGCAGCAGCATTACGATGAAGATCAACGTCACTGCCGCCACCGCGACGATCAGGATGTCGTAAGTGGAACCGGACTGGATGTCGTTGTACACCGCCGCGGTTCCGGTGAGATAGAACTTGGCGCCGGTCAGCGGGGTGCCCTTCACCGCGTCGTGGGCGGCGGCCAGCATCGGCTCGACGAACGAAATGCCCTTGGGGGTGGCCGGATCCGCGTCGTAGGTGACGATGAACCGCGCCGCCTTGCCGTCCGGGGACAGGAACAGCTCCAAGCCCTTCTGGAAGTCCGGGTTGTCGAAGGCCTCGGGCGGCAGATAGAAGTAGTCGTCGGCCCGGGAGGCGTCGAAGGCCCGGCCCATCTCGGTGGCGGTGTCGGTCATCCGCGACATCTGGGTCACCAGTCCGGAGAAGGTCGAGTGCATCGAGAGCAGGCTGGCCTGCATGGATTTCGCGACCGCGATCATCGGCTCGAACTGCCCGACCATCTGCGGCATGACCGCGTTCATGTCGGCCATGTCGGCCAGCAGCGGTGCCATGTTCTCGCTGAACTTGTCCATCCCGTCGTAGGCGTCGAACACCGACCGGACGGCATGACAGACCGGGATGTTGAAACAGTTCTGCTCCCAGTAGAAGTAGTTGCGGACCGGACGCGCGACGTCGTCGAAATCGGCGATGTGGTCCCGGATCTCGTCAACGGTCGCATTGATCGTCACCATGTCGGTGGTCATCCGCTCGGTGGTGGTGTCCATCCGGTCGACCAGATCCCGCAGCCGCTCCATGGACTCGACGGTGGCACCCAGGTCGTCGCTCATCTGGAGCATGTCCGCCAGCCGGTCGTCCATGAACTGCAGATTCTGCTGGATGGGCACCGCCCCCATGCTGACCTGGAACGGGATGGAGGTGTGGTCGATCGGGCTGCCCAACGGCCGGGTGATGCTCTGCACCCGCTCCACTCCGCGGGTGCGGAAGATGTTCTTGGCGATCCGGTCCAAGATGATCATGTCGGCCGAATTGCGCAGATCGTGGTCGGCCTCGACCATCAACACATCGGGGTTCATCCGGGCCGCGCTGAAGTGCCGTTCGGCGGCGTCGTAGCCGACATTCGCCGGCAGGTCGGACGGGATGTAATAGCGGTCGTTGTAGCTGATCTTCATGCCCGGCACGACGAGCATTCCGGCCAGGGTGACCAGCAATGCGCTCACGAACACCGCACCGGGCCAGCGGACGTTCGCGGTGCCGATGCGCCGCCAGCCGCGTCCCTCGACTCGTTTGGGGTCTAGCAACGGCGCGGCCACCGCGACGACGGCCGGCGCGACGGTCAGCGCGCCGGCGATCACCACCAGCAGGCCCAACGCCGACGGGATACCGAGCGCTTTGAAATAGGACAGCCGGGCGAAGTGCAGACACAACGAGGCCCCGGCGATGGTCAGCCCGGAGCCCAAGATGACATGCCAGGTGCCGCGAAACATTGAGTACCACGCGGTTTCGCGGTCCTCGCCGGCGTTGCGGGCCTCGTGGTAGCGGCCGATCAAGAAGATCGCATAGTCGGTGCCGGCCGCGATCGCCAGCGACGACAGCATCGCGACCACGAATGTCGAGAACCCCAGCAGGCCGCGGTCTCCCAGCAGCGCAACCAGGCCGCGGGCGGTGCCCATCTCGAAGCCGACCATCACCAGAGCCAGCGCCACCGTGGCAGCCGAGCGGTAGACGATCGCCAGCATGATGATGATGACCAGGCCGGTGACGGCCATCATCTTGAGCATGGATTTGTCGGCGGCTTCGGTCATGTCGGTGGTCAGCGCGGCCTGGCCGGTCACATACGCGCTCACCCCATCGGGCGCCGGGACCGACGCGACGATCTTGCGCACTGCGTCGACCGACTCGTTGCCCAGGGTGCTGCCCTGGTCGCCGGCGGTGTTGATCTGCGCGTAAGCGGCCTTGCCGTCGGTGCTCTGCACGCCGGCGGCGGTGATCGGATCACCCCATAGGTCAGAGATGTGCTGCACGTGGTGGTGATCGGCGGACAGCTTCTCGATCAGGGTGTCGTAGTAGCGGTGGGCGTCGGCTCCGAGTTCGGTCCGGCCTTCCAGCACCAGCATGACCATGCTGTCGGAGTCGAATTCGTCGAACTTCGCGCCGATGTGCTTGGCGGCGATCAGCGACGGCGCATCCTGTGGGGACATCGTCACGGCGTGCTCGCGCGCGACCGATTCGATCGGCGGCACCAGCACGTTGAGGCCGACGGTCAGCAGCAGCCAGAAGATGATCAGCGGCCACGCGAGCCGGCGGATCAGGCGCATGTATGCCGGGCGGGGGTTGTCGAGCGCACTCATGCGGCTTTGACCAGACAGAAGACCTGGGCGTGGTGCCCGGTGGCGTGCTGTTCGTCTTTGATGTCGCCGTTGACCGTGATCCGGCAGCCGATTGCGTCACCGTCACCCTGGGCCACCAGGTTGGCGATCACCGCCGGGCTCGTCGTGGTCATGGTGTGCGACCAGGGCAGGGTGGTGAACGTCGACTGCACCACCTGGGTCTGCTCGCCGAGGTAGCTGACTTTGCCGGTGGCTCCGCCGGGCCCGAAGATCTCGTAGACGATCCGCTTCTCGTTGATGGACGCGATCGGCGCTGATCCACTGCCATCCCAGCGGAAGATCTCGTCGGACCCGAACGCGCCGCGAAGGTTGAGCACCGCAACGGTTCCGGCGATAGCCGCCAGGGCGACGACCACCGGCACCCAGGTCCGTTTAGCGACTGTCAACAACGGTGGCTCCTCCGTAACTCAGCTCTGATCCAAACGATGGGGGATACTATAAACCCCGTAGGGTATATATGTGGGCCTGATGGTGCCCCTGGAGACCTGTGATCTGTGTTAAGGCGCGGGGCGGTTTCGCTGCGCGGCGACCGCTTCGCCGAGCCAGCGCCGCAGGAAGCGGCGAAGCCCGTCGGCGGAGCGATCGGAATCGTTGGGCGCCACGATGAACGACAACATGATCCGCAGGGTGAACTCGACGAGTTCGCGCAAGCTGGGCTCGTCGTAGCCGTGCTGTTTCCAGTCGACGTCGAACCGATCGATCATCCGCATCCCCAATGCCAGGGACTCCTGCGACGTCATCTCCCGGTTGAGCGGGGAGGTGGAGGACAGCATCGCGCCCAGCTGCGGGGAGCGGGTCACCGCGTCCAGGGTGTAGAGGGTTCCTTCGGTGAGTGCGTCGGCCGGATCGTGAATGCCCTGGACGTGTTCGGTCAGCCGATCAAGGAAGTCGTCGACCGAGGCGATGGCCACGGCGCGCATCAAGGCGTCGGCGGTGGGGAAGTAGCGGTACACCGTCTGCCGGATGACGCCCAGCGCGGCGGCGACGTCGGCCAACGACACCGCCGAGCCCGTCTCGGCCACCAGATCGACGGCGGCGGCGATGATTCGCCGGCCGGCTTCTTCGTCGTCGCGGGGCGGGTTACCGCCCCAGCCGCGTCGGCGTGCCATCAGCGGATCCCTTGACAACCGTCACGCATCGAACAATCATACGCGAAGACGTTCATTTGTATGTTGATTGCTGAGGTGGCCATGACCGATCTGATCGTGCGCAAGTTGCGGTTCGCATTCGCCGATCATCCCGTGCCGTTTGTGTGGAACGAAGCCAACCCGGCGTTCTCGTCAATGGCCAACGCGGTGTCATTACTGGCTATCGGGTTCGAGAAGATGATCGTCTCGACCATGGCCGACGTCACGCCGACGATCACCGACCCGGAGATCGCCGAGGAGGCCGATGCCTTCGTCCGTCAGGAAGGCCAGCACTCGATGGCCCACCGCGGACACGCACGGGCGCTGATCAAGGCCTACCCGGGGCTCAAAGAGACCCTTGACGAGTGCAACGCGATGTTCGACAGACTGGTCGCGGAGACACCGCTGCGCTACCGGCTGGCCTACACCGCCGATCTCGAGGCGACCTTCACACCGGTGTTCAAGCTGATGCTCGATCACGACGACACGCTGTTCGCGCCGGGCGATGACCGGGTCGCGTCACTGTTCTTGTGGCACTTCGTCGAAGAGGTCGAGCACCGCAGCTCCGCGCTGATCATCTACGACGCCGTCGTCGGCGACCCGTGGTACCGGATGCGGATGGCGCCGTCGATCTTCAAACACGTGATGAGCGTGATCAAGGTGGCGTGCCTGGGATTCAACAAGCACATCCCGCTGGCCGAGCGCAAGGTCGATGCGCTGTCGCTGTTCAGCACCTACCGCGGCAAACAGGCCTGGCGGCGGCGGATGCCGTTCGGCTGGCCGGCCGATCAAGGGCCGGTCGTCGACGCCTTCAAACATCTGCCCAAAGGCGAGGTGCTCACCGCCGTGAACGGTATCGTGCGTAGTCAGCTGCCCAATCACCAACCGGCGCACGAGAAGATCCCGGTGCTGGCCGAGGAGTGGTTCGCCCGCTACGACCAGGGCTACGACGTGACGAAGTGGTACACCGCCGAGGAGAAGAGCGCCTGATGTCCGACTTGTGTGCACCGACTTTCGAGCAGCTCGCCCAATCGCTGGGGTTCTCCTGCTCGGAGGCCGGCGGTCTGGTGGAGTTCCGCAACCCGTTGCAGCTGGAGAACTGGACGTTGCCGGTTCTGGAGCTCACCGTGATCATCGGGGCGGTGCTGGCACTGGTCTACGCGATCAACCGGTTCCGGCGCCACGGGGATGCCACCAACCTGGCGCTGTGGTTCGGTGCGATCGCCTACCTGCTGATCATCGAGCCGCCGCTGTACTTTCCGGCGGCGTTCGGCATCAGCGAGCATGTCGATACGATGTTCGCGCACAACGTGTTCACCGTTGATTTCCTGTGGGGCCGGCTGCCGCTGTACATCGTCGCGATCTATCCGATGATGGCGACCGTCGCCTTCGAGATCGTCCGCATTCTGGGGGTGTTCCGCCGCTACGGCGTCGTCGTCGGTGCGATCTGCGTGGGGTTTGTCCACCACGTTTTCTACGAGATTTTCGACCACCTCGGCCCGCAGCTGCGCTGGTGGGAGTGGTCGGTGGACAACCCGCTGAATCAGCCCATGTTCGCCTCGGTGCCGATGGGCAGCGTGGTGGTGTTCGCGGCACTATGGCCGGCGTCGCTGGCGTTCTGCGTCCAGCTGTTCGTCGGCCGCCAGGTCGATCAGGGCAGGCGATTCAGCGGGCCGCAAGTGGTGTGGCGCACCATCGTCATCGGCCTCGTGGCGTCGCTGGGGACCGGCATCCTGCCGCTGCCGGCGACCCTTCTCGGTGCCGCCACCGACGGCAGGTTGCTGGGGATCGCTTATGCCGCAGAGCTTCTGGTCATCGTGGCGGTAGCCCTGCCGGTGCTCATCGTGCAGTGGCGGCGGCTGAGGCTGAACCCGGCCACCGCGGGCCGCCACGACAATCCGCTGATCGTCCGCTACGCGGCGGTGTACCTGGCGGTCATGACGGTGCTGTGGCTGACCGCCCTGCCGGCCTACCTCGGCGCGGTGGACGGGGTGACCGCCAACGGTGACCCGATCGGCAGTCTCTGGTACACCATCGGATGCTTCGTGGTGGCTTACCTGAGCGTCGCCGCCGCGGCCACCGTCCCGCCGATCCTGCCGGACACCGCCGAGCGGGCCGAGCACGCTCCCGTCGCGGTGTGATTCAGCGGCCTTGCCAGCGTGGTGGGCGCTTCTCCTGCCAGGCCCGCAAGCCCTCGGCGACGTCCTCGGTGGCCCCGGCGACCTTGCGCATGGTCTCACCGAAGCGGACCGCGTCGATCCAGCTCATGTCCGCGCTGCGCCACGCCACCTCCTTGGTGGCTCGCTGGGCCAGGGGAGCGGCCATGGTCAGGGTGCGCGCCCAGTCTCGGGCGGTCTCTTGCAGCTCGGACGGCTCGACCAGCTTCCACACCAGCCCGATCTCCTTGGCCCGCTGCGCGGTGATCGGTTCGCCGGTCAGCAGCAGCTCCATCGCGTTGGCCCAGCCCACCCGCTGCGGCAGTCGGATCGCGCCGACGATGGTGGGCACCCCGATCGACACCTCCGGGAAACGGAACACTGCCTCAGTGCTGGCGATCACGAAGTCGCAGAACAACAGTCCCGTCAGCCCGTAGCCGATGCACGGGCCGTGCACCGCGGCGATGGTCGGCTTGAAAAGCTCCATGCCACTTTCGAACGAGTTGATGGTGGGCTTCTCCCAGAACGTGCCGGGAAACGTGCCGACCGCGCCGACCGAATCCTTGAGATCGGCCCCGGCGCAGAACGCGTCGCCCTCGGCGGTGAGAATCCCGACCCAGGAGTCCTCCTCGGCCCGGAACCGGTCCCAGGCGGCGTTGAGATCCTGGCGCATGGCCCCGTTGATGGCGTTGCGGGCTTCGGGACGGTTCAGGGTGATGGTGGCGACGTGGTCGTCCAACGCATAGGTGACCAGAGACATGGCGCCACCGTACCGTCGGAGTCGTGCGATGGATCGTCGACGCGATGAACGTGATCGGTTCTCGGCCCGACGGCTGGTGGAAGGACCGCCACGCGGCCATGGTCCGGTTGACGCTGCAGCTGGAACGCTGGGTGGCCGCCGGCGACCGGCACGTCACGGTGGTGTTCGAAAAGCCGCCGTCCCCGCCGATCAGCTCGCAGCTCATCGAGATCGCCGCGGCGCCGCGGGCCGGCGCAGATTCCGCTGACGACGAGATCGTCCGGCTGGTGCGAAGCGCTGAGGAGCCACCCGACGTCACCGTGGTGACATCCGATACCAACTTGCTGGAGCGGGTCCGGGAAGCCGGCGCAAACACCTACCCCGCCAGGGGGTTTCGGGAGCTGATCGAGGGGCCGTAAGGCTCAGGCCGGCGGGCGCCCGGCCGCGGCCGCCCCGGCCCGGCGGCCGGCGAACACGCAGTCGGCGATCGAGAGCCCGCTGACGTAGGACCGTGATGCGATGCCGATGGCGGTGCGGCCGGCGCTGTAGAGTCCGGGGATCGGTGTGCCATCGGCGGTGATGACCGCGCCGGTGTCCTCGGCGACCCGAACCCCGCCCAGCGTCAGCATCGGGGTGGGCAGCAAGACGTTGGGCCGCACCGAGATATCCAGCAGGGTGAACGGGGCCTTGTCGATCCGACGGCAGAACTCGGCCGGCTTTCCGGCCGGGTCCTCGGTACCGGAGTCGATCGCGTCGTTGTGCGCCGCGACGGCGGCCTGCAGGCCTTCCGGGTCGATGCCGGCGGCCCGGGCGGCCTCGGCCAGCGTCCTCCCGCGCGCCGCGCCGGTGAACAGCAGCGCGGCGGCCTGGGCGCGCTGGAACCACAGCGTCTGGGCGAGCAGCTGCCGGCGGGCCTCCGACATGAGTGCGGCGTCGGCCAGGATCCAGCCTTTGCTGCCATGGTTTTTCACCAACGCTTGGCCCAGCGCCGCACCGTAGCGGGTCTCGTCGATCACCCGGGTGCCCTTCTCGTCGACGACGATCGCGGAGATGAAGGCGCTCGGCGGAGTGATGAACCGCCATGCCGAGACGTTGTCCATCCGGTCGGGCACCCCACCGACTCTCTGCGCCAACGCGATGCCGCTGCCGTCGTCCCCGCTGGTGCCCAACGGCAGGCCGCCGTTGAATTCCGGGGCGTAGCGCTTGCGCCACTCGGTGTTGGCGATGAAGCCGCCGGCGCAGATGATCACCCCGCGGCGCGCGGTGATCTCGATCGGCCGGGCGTAGCGGTCCTCCAGCTTCGCCAGGCGAAGGTCCATCGCGGCGCGCAGCGGCGGGTAATAGACGCCCGGCTTGGAGGAGATCGCGGCCAGCCTCGCGTAGCGCCGTTGGATGCGCCGCGGCGCCTCGCCCATGGTCAGGGCGCGCACCCCGGTCACCCGGCCCGACGGGTCCTGCAGCAGTGCGGTGACCCTGGTGTGCGCCCGGAAATCCACCCCGAGCTTGCGCGCCGAGTCGGCCAGTGGCGCATAGATCTTCTTGCCCGAGGTGCCCTTGCCGTAGGCGCGGTGACCGCGCTGCACCGGCGGGGTCTGCGCGCGGGAGACGCCGGCGTTCTCGCTGCCGGAGTGGTACAGGTAGTAGCGGTTGTTCGGAAACGACGTCTTGTAGGGGCACAAGGCGGCGTTGAACGGCACCCCGTGTTTGCTCAACCAGTCGATCATCTCCGGGCTGGTGTCCACGAAGCGTTGCAAGGTTTGCGGGCTGACCGCGTCGCCGACCTCCAGGCGCAGGTAGTCCAGCATCTGCTCGGCGGTGTCGTGCACCCCGGCTTCGCGCTGGACCGCCGTGCCGGCCCCGGCGTAGATGATGCCGCCGGAGATCGCGGTGGCACCGCCGCCGTTGGCGCGATCGAGCGCTATGACCTCAGCGCCGAGTTCGGCGGCGGTGATCGCCGCGCAGGTGCCGGCCGCACCGAAGCCGACCACGACGACGTCGGTTGTCAGGCTGGTGATCACGCGCAATCTCCTCCACGACATGAGCTGGTCGGTCCCCAATGTAACAGTCGGTAGTCGGCCATCAGCAGAAGTGACCAGCGATGATGATCCGCAGTCGGGTCGTAAGCAGAACACGTTCTAGTTGGCTTGGAACGCTCCGAGCCCCGGTCTTGCCGGGTTTGCCACGGATGACAGGCGAAGATGAACCCCATGGCTGTCCGGTTACTGCGCACCCTCGCCGCTCTGGTCTTCGTTCTCGCCGCCGCGCCGGCGCCCGCCGGTGCGGCGCCGGGATCGGATCCCGCCGCGGTGGCCGCCGATCTGGCCGCCGCCGACCAGGCGCTGCGTAACCCGTCCGCGCCCGAGCAGGTACTTGCGGCCGCGGCCCGTCGCCAGCAGGTCGCCTACCGCACCCTGGGCGCGCATCCCGAGTGGGACGCGATCGCCCGCCCACAGATCCCAGCCGCACTGCTGGAGGTCTACGACCGCAACATCGACGCCCGCCGCCAGCTCATGGCGCTCACCGAGCCCAAATCCACCCTGCCGCCGTGGCGCGTGGTGCCACCGGTACCGGCCAACGAGCTGATGGCCGCCTACCGCGCGTCCGAGGCAGCCTCCGGTGTGCCGTGGAACTACCTGGCGGCGATCAACTTCGTCGAGACCGGCTTCGGCCGCATCAACGGAGTCAGCGACGACGCCGCGCAGGGCCCGATGCAGTTCCTGCCCTCGACGTTTGCCGCGTACGGCAACGGCGGCGACATCCACTCACCGCGCGATGCCATCATGGCGGCCGGAAGACTATTGGCCGCCAACGGTTTTGCCACCAACCGCGACAAAGCCATCTGGAACTACAACCATTCCGATCACTATGTGCGCGCGGTCAACGACTATGCCGAGGTCATCGGTGGCGATCCGGCCGGATTCGCGAGTTACTACCGCTGGGATACCTACTACCGCACGACGGCCGGGGATCTGTTACTGCCGATCGGGTACGTCTCGACGACGCGGATCCCGGTCGAGCAGTACCTGGCCGCGCACCCGCAGTAACGCGTCAACCCTGCTGGGCCCGCCACTTGTCCAGCGCCCGGCGGTCGCGTTTGGTGGGCCGCCCGGCGCCGCGATCCCGTGCGGCCACCGGGGCAGGAGCAGCCGGTGGGGGCGGCGGAGTGCGATCCAGGTAGCAGGTCACCGCATCGGCCGCACCGACCCGCTTCTGAATCACCCGCACGACCTCGACGGTCCTGGTGCGGTCACCCACCCGGGCGCTCACCACGTCACCTGGAGAAACCGGCGTCGCGGGCTTGGCCGGCCGGTTATTGACCCGAACATGCCCGCCGCGGCAGGCCGCAGCGGCGTCCGGCCGGGTCTTGGTCACTCGCACCGCCCACAGCCAGCGATCCACCCGGGCCGATTCCATGGCACTGCGGCTCAGCGGGCCTTGAGGATCTTGATCGCGAAGACCAGGGTGTCGCCCGGCAGGATGCCGGCGGCCGGTTGACCCTCGGGGTAACCGTCGGCGGGAATCATCGCGACCGCCACGGTCGAGCCGACTTTCTGGCCGGCGATGGCCTTCTGGAAGCCCGGCACGACGCGGTCGAGTCCGAACTCCACCGGCTCGCCCCGCTCGTAGCTGCTCTCGAACACCGACCCGTCGCGGCCGTTGACGCCCATGTAGCAGACCGACACGCGCGCGTTATCGGCGACGATCGGTCCGTCGCCGGCCTTGAGCGTCTGCACCTGCGTCTGAGTCACCGTGAACGGCGCCTCCACGGCGACGCGCGGGGCCGCGGTCTCGGTCGAGCCGGTCACCGCGACGCTGCCGCTGGAGCCGGGCAGTGTCCAATCGGCTGCGCCGCCGTCGGCGGGCGGTGTCGACGGACAGGCCGACGGCGTCTGGTTGGTGGGGGGTACGAACAGATCCGTGACCGAGGAGGTGCGCTCCGAGGAGGTGTTGTCCTCAGAGCTGCCGCACGCGGTCAGCGTCATTCCCAGGCAGAGGGCACCGGCAGCGAACGCGACGAAAGAGGGGGCGCGAAAGGAAGTCACCTGCGCCACGCTACAGCGCGCCTCGGCGTGTAGCATTTTGCTATAATCCGTTACAGGATGCTACGGAGTCGGGAGGTGGGTCATGCCTGAGGTCGCCGATCGGGTCACCAGGTTTGCCGCGGATTTGGTGGACAGTGCCGCCGCCGAGGGTGCTCGGCAAAGCAGGTCAGCCAAACAGCAACTCGACCACTGGGCAAGGGTCGGCCGAGCGGTGTCGGCGCAGCAGACCGCGGCGCGGCGGCGGGTCGAGTCGGCCCTGGCCGGCCATCTGGACACCGGTGCCTTGAATCGGGAAGAAGGCGTGGTGTTCAACGCCGAGATCTCCGCGGCGATCGAGGAGAACCTGGCCCACACCAACTATGGCGACATCCTTGCCGACCGCGGCATCACCACGGTTGCCCTCGATGACGACGGCCGCATCGTCGAGTACCGGCCCGACGGCACCTCGGTGATCGTGGAGACGTCCCACTGAGGCGCCTTGACCTCATCGTCGGCCCGAACGGGGCGGGGAAGTCGACCTTCGTTGCTCTCACGCTGGCGCCACTGCTGCCGGGGGCACCGTTTGTCAACGCCGACGAGATCGCCAAGAGTCGCTGGCCCGATGAGGTCGCCGCGCGCGCGTACGACGCCGCGCGGGTGGCCGCACAGACCCGGATGGCGCTCATCGAACAAGGACGTTCGTTCATCGCCGAGACGGTGTTCTCGCACGAGTCGAAGCTCGACCTGATCGCTACGGCCCTTGCCCATGACTACACGGTGGTGCTGCATGCGGTCCTGATCCCCGAGGCGCTGGCCGTGCAGCGGGTGCGGTATCGGGTGGCCGCCGGCGGGCATGCGGTTCCCGAGGAGAAGATCCGAGACCGCTACCACCGACTGTGGCCGTTGGTTGCCGAGGCGATCGGAATAGCCGACGTCGCAACGGTTTACGACAATTCGCGTGCTGTCGGTCCGCGGGTGGTGGCGCAGTTCGCGGGCGGTGCCGAAATCGGGGAGCTGGCTTGGCCGGCCTGGGCGCCCGAGGCGCTTGTCAACCGCTGGCGGCGCCGCACCTAGTGGTGCGTCTTCACCACCAGCTTGCCAACGTTCTTGCCGTCGAACAGCATGTTGATGGCGGTCGGCAGCTGCTCGAAGCCCTCGACGACGGTCTCGAGCGGCGTGAGCCTTCCCGCGGAGATCAGCTCGGTGATCTCGCTGTTCGCCTCCTGCGCGCGATCGAAGTGATCGAGCACGATGAAGCCCTGCAGGGTCGCGCGCTGGATGAGCAGGTTTCCGAACGCGCGCGGTCCGGGTGGCGGGTTGGTCGCGTTGTAGCCCGAGATCAGCCCGCAGAGCGCGATCCGGGCACCGACGTTGACGCGGGCGAAGACCGCATCCATGATGTCGCCGCCGACGTTTTCGAAATCGACGTCGATGCCGTCGGGGGTCGCGGCGGCGAGCTGGCCCGCCCAGTCGTCGGCCCGGTAATCCACGGCGGCGTCGAAGCCGAGCTGGTCGGTCAACAGCGCGCACTTCTCCGGGCCGCCGGCGATCCCGACGACGCGCGCGCCATCGGCCTTGGCGAGCTGACCCGCAACCGAACCGACCGCGCCGGCTGCGGCCGAGACAACGACGGTCTCGCCGGGCTTGGGTTTGCCGATGTCGCGGATCCCGATCCACGCGGTGAGTCCGGTCATGCCCAGGGCGCCCAAATACGCGCTCGGCGAGACCCCTTCGGCCACGTCGACCGGGAACAACGGCATCGCGTCCGAGACGACGGCGTACTCCTGCCAGCCGGTCAGGCCCTGCACGATTTGGCCGACCGGATAGTTCGGATTATTCGACGCGACGACCTCACCGAGTCCGCCCGCGCGCATGACCTCTCCGATCCCGACCGGCGGCAGGTACGACGGAGTGTCGTTGATCCACATGCGGTTGGTCGGGTCCAGCGAGATCCAGTCGACGCGCACCAGCGCCTCGCCATCCCCGATGGACGGCACCGCCTGCTCGCTGAGTTCGAAGGTGTTCGGGCCGATACGGCCGGTCGGGCGTTCGCGGAGCAGGAAGCGGCGGTTTCGGTCGGCCATGAGCGCACGCTACCGGATGGGGGTCGAGCGTAATGCGGAGTTCACCTGGCAGACTGTCGGCATGGCACAGATAACCTTGCGCGGAAACCCAGTGACGACGGCCGGCGAACTGCCCGCGGTGGGGGATGCGGCGCCCGCGTTCTCTCTGACCGGCACCGACCTCGGTGCGGTCGAGAGTGCTCAGTTCGGCGGCAAGCCTTTGCTGTTGAACATTTTTCCGTCCATCGACACCCCGGTGTGCGCCACCAGTGTGCGGACGTTCAACGAACGCGCGGCCGCCAGCGGCCTGACCGTGGTGTGCGTGTCCAACGATCTGCCGTTCGCCCAGAACCGCTTCTGCGGTGCCGAGGGCATCGAGAACGTGACCACGGCCTCGGCCTTCCGCTCGAGCTTCGGCGGGGACTACGGGGTGACCATCACGGATGGTCCGATGGCCGGGCTGCTCGCGCGCGCCGTGGTGGTCATCGATGCAGGCGGCAAGGTCGCCTACACCGAGCTGGTACCGGAGATCGCCAGTGAGCCGAACTACGACGCGGCCGTGGCAGCGCTGAGCTGATCGGCTCCGACGCGGCCGTCCGGTGATTCCTGATCTCTGGCGGTGACAGTCCGAAAGCCGTCGCGACACCTCTTCGCCGGTGCGTATGCGGTCGCCCTGGTGGTGGCCGTGCCGCGGGTCATACCCGGCGTTCTTAGCCGGTAACCGGCCTGGGTTTGAGGTAGCTGACCAGGCTGACGTCGAGCATCTCGTCGGCGAAGTAGTGCTGGCAGCCGCGCAGGTACTTCATGTAGCGCTCGTAGACCTCTTCGGACTGGAGCGCGATGGCGACATCCTTGCGGGCTTCCAGCGCGTCACCCCAGATTTGCAGGGTCTTGATGTAATGCGGGCGCAAGGAAAGAGCTTCCGGAACAAGGAATCCGGCTCTTTCGCCGTGTTCGACCATCATGTCGGTGGTGGGCAGCCGGCCGCCCGGGAAGATCTCGGTGACCATGAATTTGATGAACCGCGCGGTTTCGAAGGTGAGCTTCTTGCCGCGGGCGTTCAGGTCGTAGGGGTGGAAGCTGACGCTGCTCTGAATCGACATCCGGCCGTCGTCGGGCAGGATGTCGAAACACCGGGCGAAGAACTCGTTATACCGCTCGTGCCCGAAGTGTTCGAATGCCTCGATGGACACGATCCGGTCGACCGGAAGACTGAATTCTTCCCAGCCGTGCAACAAGACCTCGCGGTTGCGATCGGAATCCACGGAGTCGATCAGTTGCTGCGCGTAGGCGCGCTGGTTTTTCGACAGGGTCAGGCCGATGACATTGACGTCGTATTTCTCGAGAGCGCGTTTCATGGTGGCCCCCCAGCCGCAGCCGATGTCGAGCAGCGTCATGCCGGGAAGCAGGTTCAGCTTGTCGAGATTGAGGTCGATTTTGGCTATCTGGGCATCTTCCAGCGACAGACCCGGTTCTGCGAAGTAGGCGCAACTGTAGGTGCGGGTCGGGTCTTGGAACAAGCCGAAGAAGTCGTCGGATAAGTCGTAGTGCGCCTGGATGTCTTCGAAATGCGGTCGCATCCCGTCGGAGACGTTGGGTGCCTCGGTCACGGCGAGCCTCGTTTCTCCAGCGTGAACTGGTTGACGTCGATGTAGCCCTTTCGGAACCCGTCGGCACAGCCGGTCAGGTAATGCATGTAGCGGTCGTAGACCTCTTGGGACTGAATCGCGATGGCCTCTTGGCGGTGGGCTTCCAATGCGCTCGCCCAGCAGTCGAGTGTTCGTATGTAGTGCGGTTGCAGGGACTGGCGGCGGGTCAGCGTGAATCCCGCGCCCGCGGAGTGGTCGTGCACCATTTCGATGGTGGGCAACCGCCCGCCGGGGAAGATCTCGGTGACGATGAACTTGACGAAGCGGGCCACCGCGAACGTCAACGGCAGACCGCGCTCCGCCATCTGGGGAAACGTCAAGCCGGAGATCGTGTGTAGCAGCATCACGCCGGACGGGGGCAGGACGTGATAGGCCATGGCGAAGAAGTCGTCGTAGCGCTCGTGGCCGAAATGCTCGAAGGCGCCGATGGATACGATCCGGTCGACGGGCTCGTCGAAGCACTCCCAGCCCTCCATCAGCACCTGCCTGCGGCGGGAGGTGTCCATCGCGTCGAAGGTCGCCTGGGCGTGGACCGCCTGGTTCTTGCTCAGGGTAAGGCCGATGACATTGACGTCGTATTTCTCGATGGCTCGGCGCATCGTGGCGCCCCAGCCGCAACCGATGTCAAGCAGCGTCATCCCCGGCTGCAATCCCAACTTGCCCAGGGACAGATCGATTTTCGCGAGCTGAGCCTGCTCCAGGGTCATGTCGTCGCGTTCGAAGTAGGCGCAGCTGTAGGTCTGGGACGGATCGAGAAACAGCCGGAAGAACTCGTCGGACAGGTCGTAATGGGCCTGTACGTCATCGAAATGAGGTTGGAGATCTTTGGGCATATGTTCCGCTGCTTCCTAATAGGCGCCGAAGGCCAGCGCCACGTTGTGGCCGCCGAAGCCGAACGAGTTGCTGATGGCGTAGCGGTAGTCGCCCGGCCGCGGATCCCCGGCGACGACATCCAGGTCGATCTCCGGGTCGAGGTTGTGCAGATTCAGCGTCGGCGGCACGACCCGGTCTCGCAGCGCCAACACGGTCAGGATCGCCTCCACCGCACCGACCGCACCGACCGAATGGCCGAGCGCCGCTTTCGGTGCGTACACCGCCGGTTGATGGGCGCCCAACGCATTGCGGATGGCGTGGGCTTCGGCGACATCGCCGATCTTGGTTCCGGTGGCGTGCGCATTGACGTGGTCGATGTCGCCGGGAGCCAGCCCGGCGAGCTCGATCGCACGGGTCATCGCGTAGCCGGCCCGTTCACCGTTGGGGTCGGGCGCCACGATGTGGTAGCCGTCGGAGGTGAGGCCGGCGCCCATCAGGCGGGCGAGGATGGGCGCACCGCGGGCTTTGGCGTGCTCCTCGGTCTCGATGACCATCAGCGCGCCGGCCTCACCGAAGACGAACCCGTTGCGGTCCTTGTCGAAGGGGCGACACGCGCCTTCCGGGTCGTCGTTGCTGGTCGACAACACGACGCGCATGGCGGCGAAGCCGGCGATCGGAACCGCCTCGATCTTGTTCTCCACCCCGCCGCAGATCGCGATGTCGGCTTCGTCGTAGACAATGTCGCGCCACGCCTGCGCAATGGCTTCGGCCCCAGAGGCGCACGCCGACACCGGGGTGATGACGCCGGCCTTGGCGCCGCGCTCGAGTCCGACAGCGGCCGCGGATGCGTTGGGCATGTACATCTGCACCCCGAGCGGCGACACCCCCTTCATCCCGCGTTCGACCATGCCCTGATAGCCCCAGACCAGCTGCTCGGGTGAGCCCAGGCCGGTGCCGATGGACACCATCAGCCGCCGGGTGTCGACTTCAGGCGATCCGGTGCTCTCCCAGACTCGCCGGCCGATAATCGTCGCCATACTGCCGAGGTATGACAGTCGGCGCTGCTCGATGCGGGTCAACCCGTGGTCGAAGTCTTCACGCAGATGACCGCCGATGCGTACCGGCATGTCGTACTCCTCGACCCATTCGTCATCGAGCCTGCGGATTCCGCTCTGCCCGTCCAGCAACTTCTTCCAGGTGTCGTCCGCATTGGCGGCCAGCGCCGTCGTCATCGCGACTCCGGTGACGACCACGTCGGAAAAGCCGTGTCCCGTCGAGAACTTCGCCATTTCCTCGCCTCGTTTCCCGGACCGCTACTTGGTGAGGGTGAATTGGCCGACGTTGCTGATGCCCTTGCGGAACAGGCCCGCGCAGCCGGTCAGATAACGCATATAGCGCTCGTAGACCTCTTCGGACTGGATGGCGATGGCGCGGTCGCGGTTGGCCCGAAGGTTTTCCGCCCACGTGTCCAAGGTGCGCACGTAGTGCTCCGGGAAGACCTCGACCTCCTCGATGGTGAATCCGGCGCTCTGGGAGTAGTCGTAGATGTCGTCACGGCCGGCCATCTGTCCGCCGGGGAAGATCTCCTTGCCCAGAAACCTGACGAACTTCAGGTCGTTGATGGTGATCGGGATGCCGTGCTCGCGCCAATAGGTCTGCGGGTAGGTGAAGATGCTGTGCAACAACATTCGGCCGTCGTCGGGCATCAGTTCGTAGGCACGATCGAAAAACGCCGCGTACCGCGTCTTCTTGAACGCGTCGAACGCCTCCACGCTGAAGATACGATCGACCTTCTCGTCGAACTCCTCCCAGCCCTGCAGGCGCGCCTCGGCGTGACGGCGGGTGTCGACCGCCGCCAGGGAAGCCGCGCTGTAGGCACAATGGTTGCGGCTCAGCGTGATACCGATGACGTTCACATCGAACTGAGTCACCGCCCGCACCAGACCCGCGCCCCAGCCGCAGCCGACATCGAGCACCGTCATGCCCGGCTCCAGGTGCAGTTTGCGCAGCGCGAGATCATATTTGGCGTTCTGCGCTTCCTGCAGGCTCATATCGTCACGTTCGAAGTACGCACAGGTGTAGGCCATGCTCGGGTCGAGGAACAACGAGAAGAACTCATCCGAGATGTCATAGGCCGCTTGCGACTCTTCGTAGTACGGTCTCAGCTGCGTTGTCATGACATGCCACCTTTGTCCTCTCGTTACACCGCCGGCTTTTCCATCGTGAATTGGCAGACGTCGGTATAGCCGTCGCGGAACAATTCGCGGCAGCCGGTCAGGTACTTCAGGAACGTCTCGTACATCTCTTCGCCCTTGAGCTCGATCGCCTCGGCCTTGTGCGCCTCCAGAGCTTTGGCCCAGGTGTCAAGCGTGCGCACATAGTTCGAACCGATCCGGTGATGGCGGGTGATCTCGAAACCGCACCGGGTCGCGTGCTCGTCGACGATCGATGCCAGCGGCAGTCGGCCGCCGGGGTAGATCTCCTTGCGGATGAAGTTGATGAACCGCAGCAGCGACATCGTGCGCTTGAGCCCCATTTGCTGGGACTCCTCGAGGGAGGGCACCACGATCGAGTGCAGCAGCATCACCCCGTCGTCGGGCAGCACGTGATAGCACATTTTGAAGAAGTCGTCGTAGCGCTCGTAGGTGCCCACGCCGTCGGCGAAGTGCTCGAAGGCGCCCAATGAGACGATGCGGTCCACCGGTTCGTCGAACTGCTCCCAGCCCTGCAACCGCACCTGTTTGGTTCGCGGGCTGTCCATCTCGGCGAACTTGCGCTCGCAATGGGCCACTTGGTTTTCGCTCAACGTCAGGCCGATGACGTTGACATCGTACTTTTCCACCGCGCGCCGCATGGTCGAACCCCAACCGGAGCCGATGTCGAGCAGCGTCATCCCGGGTTTCAGTCCCAGTTTGCCCAGCGCCAGATCCACTTTCGCCATCTGCGCCTCTTCGAGTGTCATGTCGTCGCGCTCGAAATACGCGCAGCTGTAGGTCATCGTCGGGTCCAACCACAGCCGGAAGAATTCGTTGGACCGGTCATAATGCGACTGGATGTGCGCGATGTCCGGCTTGAGTTCGGTGTCAGTCATGAGATTCTCCCGATTGGTAGTTCGCCGTAGCTTCTTTAGCCGGCCTCCGAGCGTGTGGGCCACCGGGAATCCGCCGCGGATGACCGCTGTACAAGGGCCGACGAGGCTAGCTCGGCGGAATCGCCGACAACCGAGCTGCGGTGCGGCGCGGGCCGAGCCGATGACGCGGGAGTGCACCCGAGCGTCCCGCTGCTGTGTTGGTCTCCCGAACGCACTCGCCGTCCCCCAAACGCGTCAACTGCCGCGCTGTTTTCCCCGGTGAATGCCCGCTCAAACGCTGTTGCGAGGGTTTTCTTTCCGGCTCAGGGCCGACCGCCGTGCGCCGCGACCGAAACGCCGATGAGCTGCGGTTTCACACGTGACCTTGAAATGCCCGAAGTACCTGCACCGGGGCAGCCGGACCGGCCATGGTGACCGCGGCTGACGCCCGGCGCCCCGCGAGCCAGCGCACCAGGTTCGCCGGGGTGCCACGGACGACGACTTCGGGAGCCGTGCTGGGGCCGACAGAGGTGCGAAGGCGGTCGTCGGCGGTGCCGACGGTGCCGCTCGTTCGGCCACGACGTCGGCGGTGATCGTCATGACCAACAGTCTCCAACCCGGCTGCTCACGGGGTGGCCGAATGCGCCGCGATGGCGCGGCAGGTTCAGGCGCTGAGGATCTTGATCGCGAAGACGAGGGTGTCGCCCGGCCGGATTCCCGCGCGGGGCTGGCCGTCGGGGTAGCCGTCCGCCGACGTCATGGCGACCGCGACCGTGGACCCCACGTGTTGTCCCGCGATCGCTTTCTGGAATCCCGGCACGACTCCGTTGAGCGGGAAGTCGACTGGGGCGCCCCGCTGATAGCTGCTGTCGAATACGGTGCCGTCGCGTCCGTTGACACCCATGTAGCAGACGCTCACCGTGGCCGTTGCCGGAACCACCGGGCCATCGCCGGCCCGCAACGTGTGCACCTGGGTCTGGGCGACGCTGAACGGTGCCGACACCTCCACCCGCGGCGCGGCCGTCTCGGTCGACCCGGTGACCGCGACGCTGCCGGTGGCCCCGTTCAGCGTCCACTCCGGTGTGCCGCCGGTCGCCGGCGCGGCGGTGGGGCAGGAGGAGGCCGCCGTTGCCGTGCCGGCTCCGGCCAGGGGGACGGCGATGGCTGCGACACAGGCGACGAGCCCGACCAGGGAATGCATCCGAGTGGAGTTCACCTGCGTCACGCTACAGGCCTCAGCCGTCGAACAGCATGCGGGCGATCCGCTCGGCCGTCTTCATGGGGTCGCCGGCTTTCACCGCTGGGCTGACTGCGCCGTTGAGCCACAACGTCGAAAAGCCGTGCACCAGTGACCATGCCGCCAACTCGGCGCCGGCCGGGTCGTCGCGAGCGTGTGGGTCCGTCAAAGTGGCTACCCCTCGGGACAATTCGGCCGCGGCTGCGGCTTCGGCCGCGATCAGCTCGGGATCAGAGGTGTCCAGCAGCGACTTGTCGAACATCACCTCGTAGTGGCCCGAATGCTCGAGGGCGAACCGCACGTAGGCCAGGGCGGCGTCGGCGAAGCGGGGCCGGGCCGCGGTCAGCGCGGCGCACAGCAGCTCAAACCCCTCGGTGGCCAGGGCGGTGAACAGTCCGCGCCGGTCGGTGAAGTGATGCGCGGGCGCCGCATGGGACACGCCGGCCGCTCGCGCCAGCTCCCGCAGTGACACCCGGTCGGCGCCGTGGTCGGCCACCATGCGCGCGGCCTCGGCCAGGATCGCGGCGCGGAGATCGCCGTGGTGATACGTCGGGCGGGCCATGACCGCCAGCATAGCGGGCAATCTTGACAGTGTCTGGATTAGGGGGCTACCGTCGCCGCTATCAACTTGTCACCGTCTAGATAGCGGGGGAGTGCTGATGGCCCCATTGATCACGCTGGTGGCGGGCAGCATCATCGCCCGGGTTATCGGCTGGGCCGGCGCCGACTACGTGAATAGTTGGGCCGGCGCGATCGCCGTCGGCCTGGCGGCGATGTTCTTGGTGACCGGGGTGGCGCACTTCGCGCCGCCGCTGCGGGCCGATCTGATCGCGATCGTTCCACCGGCGCTGCCCGCGCCGGGACTGCTGGTCAGCATCACCGGGCTGCTCGAACTCGTCGGCGCGGCGGCCCTGCTGATCCCGGGAACCCGAACCGTCGCCGCCGTCTGCCTGCTGCTGTTGATGCTGGCGATGTTCCCCGCCAACGTCTATGCCGCACGGATGCCCGATCCGCCCAGGTCGATGACGACGCGACTGCCGCTGCGCGCCGCCGAGGAGATCGTGTACCTGGCCGCCGCCGTGGTGGTCGCCATCGGCAGCTGATTCCGACGCGCCCGGCTTGCGGCCACCCAGCGCAAGGGAACCAAGCGCGTAGGCTTTGGCCGTGCGAGTCGACGTCATGACCCTTCCGCAGCACCTGGGAAAGGTCGGCGAATTGGCCCGGCACACCCAGGCTGCGGGTTTCTCCGGTCTGCTGTTCACCGAAGCCGGTCGTACCGCGTATCTCAACGCTGCCATGGCATCTCAGGCCGCTCCCGATCTGGAGCTTTCGACCGGCGTCGCGGTTGCCTTTCCGCGTAGCCCGTTCGTCACGGCCGCGACGGCATGGGAGCTGCAGGAGGCGACGGCCGGGAAATTCCGGCTCGGTCTCGGCACGCAGGTCCGTACCCATGTCGTGCGGCGCTACGGTGCGGCGTTCGACCATCCCGGTCCGCGCCTGCGCGACTACGTGCTCGCCGTGAAGGCATGCTTTGCCGCGTTCCGCACGGGGACACTGGATCATCACGGACCCTTCTACGACCTCGACTTCATCACTCCGCAATGGAGCCCCGGGGTGATCGAGGCGCCCGACCCGAAAGTCGATGTCGCGGCGGTGAATCCGTGGATGCTGCGCATGGCAGGCGAAGTGGCTGACGGGGTGCACGTGCATCCGCTCGGCGAGCCCGGCTATCTGGCCCGCCACGTCGTGCCGAAGGTCGCCGAAGGGGCGGCCAGGGCGGGCCGCTCACCGTCGGACATCGCCGTTATCGTGCCCGCGATGACGATCGTCGGCGACAGCGACGAAGAGCGTCACAAGGAACGCGAACTGGTGCGCGCCAGCATGAGTTTTTACGGAAGCACGCCGAACTATGCCTTCATCTGGGATGAGGCCGGATTCGAGGGCACCACCGCCCGGATCCGGGAGAAGCAGAAGGCCGGTGACTTCGCGGGGATGGCGGCGCAGATCACCGACGAACACCTGGCCGTGTTTGCCACCGAGTCGACGTGGGATGCGTTGGCCGACAGCTTGGTCGGCAAGTACGGGGGAGTGGCGACTCGGCTGGTCTTGTACAACGCCCTCGGTGACCGCGAGCGCTTCGAGCGCTATGGCGAGGTCGCGCGCGGCATTTCCAGCCGGTAGTCCTACGGCGTCGTCTCCCAGGGCTGCTCGTTGCGCCGCCGCCGCTCTCGCTCGCGCGCTTGATCCTGGACCCAGAAATCCTCGAAGCGTTCGCCCGGGTGCACGTTCGGCATCCGGTTCATCAGGTTGCTGAGCCAGCGCGGAGGGCGATCCGGCTGCCATTGGGGGACCACGGCGCTGAGTGCGGCCAGCGACTTGAGCACGACGAACACCCCGAACAACGTGCTGGGAGCATCCGTGGCGGCGATCCCGGCGAATCCGAGCAACAACGTCAGATGCACGACCATGACTCGGCCCAGTCCGACGTCGGCGGTGCGCTCGACATCTCGGAAGGACCATCGGCGCAAATCGACCAGATCGAGCAGGAAATTCAGCGTCAGGAACAGCAGTACGCTTAGGCAGCCCCACCCGGCAGCGCGCCAGTCGAGATCGATCAGCTCAAGTGCAGGCGCCCGGTTGTGAGCCAGCAGAGCGAGAATGGCCCCGAGGAAGATCCCGTGAGCAGCGCAGAAGGCCAGGCTCACAAGGGCGAAGCCGGCCAGGAACGATTGGTTCGCCGGGCCGCCGGATTGCGGTGCGCGATAGTGGAAGTGGCCGTATCTCGGGTTCCAGCGCCGGTGCACGGCGACGCGAGCCATCACCAGCAGGCACATGGCGACGTTCTCGAACCAGTACACCACCAGGGTCGTCGCGCCGGACCACCGCTGGGTGAACCAGCCCAGTGCCGGGATCGCGATTACCCCGAGCGAAGCGACCAGCTGAAACCGCGAGACCCGGGTGGCACGCGGAGAATCGGGTGCGCTCATGATCCGGGCATCCGGTTGTGGCGGTACATCGGATAATCATGAGCTTCTTCGAGCCATCGAAGGGCCAGTTCGCCGACGCGGCGTCAGCGTGTCACGCCGTGCAGGTCCTTGGCGGTCGGAGACGTCGGTACCGTCGACTGATTCGGGTAGGTACCGAGTAGTCGATCGGCGGTTCCGGTGCTGGTGACGGTGAACCAGTAGTTCTCGTTCTTGAAGTGGTGTCGCCGGTGGTTGCGCCAAATGGCCCGGTAGACATTGGATTTCGGCTTGTAGTCGGTGTGGATGAGGTAATGCGTCCACTCGTAGACCAATCCGAGGCCGGCCAAGAAAACCACGGCCGTTAGCCCGAGACCGAGTCGGCTGAAGACCAGCAACGGCACAGCGACCGCGGACGGGATCAACCAGAACAAAGTCTGCCGCGGGATGAAGATGAGCTCGATTCGTCGCGGTTCACGGTGATGCTCACGGTGTTTGCGGGCGAGCAACGGGTCCAGGGTAAGGCGGCCGGCCGAGCGTGGTCGCCAATGCAGGATGGCGACGTGGATGACCCACTCGAAAACCGGAAAAGCGACGAGCATAAACGCTGGGAGCATGACGTCGGTGAGCTGCCAGTCGCCGACGACGATCCGGGCGGTCAGTGCCCCAAGCAGCGTGAGGGCGAGGCACCAGGGGGAGGGGTGGCGCCAAAACTCCGGGCCCGCATCGGACAGGGTGACACCGCCACGGGTCGGTGTCGTCATCGCTGCTCGTCCAAACCGGACAGGGCGCTGAGCAGGCCGCGGGTGGCCGGTTCCAGGAGCTCGGTCGCGGCGCGTCCGGCGCTCGCCGAGTCGCCGGCGGCGATCGCCTGCGTCACCCGCCGGTACAGCTCGGGGCGACTGACCTCGGCGGCCATCACGGTGGCAAGAGCTTCGAGGGCAGGTTCGTAGGTTGCGCGCAGCGTGTTGAACATCAGCCGGAAGACGATGGAGTCAGCGGCGTCGACGACGTGGTCCCAGAACGTCAGTGCCGCACGCTGCCGCTGCACCGGATCCTCTTCGGCGGCCAGCGCATCCGCGGCGCCGTCGAGCACCGCGGCTGCCTGCGGGCCGCTGCGTTCGGCAGCCAGTTCGGCGACCTTGGGCCCATTGTGCAGCCGGGCCTCCAAAATGCTGCGCACCACCGCCAGGTCCAGCTCGTCGCCCCGGAGCACGAGGCGGGGCAGCAGGTCCAGGCCGGCGTGACGGCGATAGTCGCGCACCGTCGTGGCGTCACCGTGCCGGACTTCGATCAGGCCGGCTGCGTTCAGACGTGTGAGTGCTTCTCGCACCGCCGGCCGGGATACGCCGAGCACTTCGGCGAGCTTGCGCTCGTTGGGCAGCAGCTCGCCGGGTGCCATCTCGCCGCTGAGTACGTCGGACATGATCTGCTCGAAGACGTGTTCGGGTATCGATCGGCGCGTGACCTGTCGCAGAGCCATACGCTCACGATGCCGGATGATTGGACAGAGGTCAAGTGGTCAGACCAGTGGGATTTTCCCCTGCTCAGAGCCGGCTCAGAAGGGTGGCGGCGCCCGGACCGGTGAGCTCTTCGGCGGCTTGGCGGCGGCCCGTCATCGCCAGCAGGAGTGCTTCGCCGGTGCCGGCAACTTCAGGGCCGTCGCCGTGTTCCCAGGCGATGTCGTCGGCGCGCAGTCGCAGACCCTTGATTCGCCGGCCTGCGCCAAGCCTGGGGTTGCTCGGGACCAGCGGCAGGATCCGTAGCAGTCGATGTGGCGGCACGATGCGTGGCCGGTTGAGGGCGCGGCGGATGTCTTGGTGATGAAGGGTGGCGTCGACGAGGCCGATCATGCCGCCGAAACCCGCTGTCAGTCCGTGCGGTCGCAGGTGGCGGTTGAGGAACTCGAGCAGTTCGTGTGGTGACAACGAGGAGTACTCGGCCACACCCACCTCGTTTGCGCGTACCACCCGTCCTTTGGCGAAGCGTTTGATCAGCCCACCCACGGTGAGCTCCTCATAGCTGATGACATGTGCGACAACGTCTTTGACCGTCCACCCGGCACAGAGCGACTCGGTGTGCCAATCCTGATCCGACAGCGTGGACAGGAATGCGGCCAGGTCGGATCGCTCCTCGTAGGCCAGGTCCATCAGCGAGGCGTCCGGGGCGCTCATCGCGTCACCTCCCGCGTGACGATGTCGAGGTAGCGCTCCAGATACCGGGGCCATCCGGCGTCGCCGCCCACCCCGCTTGCGACGGAGGGCCAGCCGTCACCGTGCCGTTCGAGGTGGCGGTGCTCCAGCTCGACCCGAGTCCGGTCGGTGTCCTCGGCGACGAACCGAACTTCGACTTCACTGCTGCGGGCCGGATCTGTTTCGAGCTGCCACGTCGGTCCGATGTCCCAGGAGAAGACGATGCGGGTCGGCGGCTCGTAGGCGAGCACCCGCGACCACTCACAGCGGCTACCGTCGGTTGCGACGTCATAGATGTGGCCGCCGACGCGCGGCTCGAAGACGGTCTGGGCGATCGGGGCTCGGAGCAGATTGTGCTCGCGTGGCTTGATCGCGTCGAATCGCTCGACGAACAAGGCAAACGCTCGCTCGATCGGGCTGTTGACCACCACGCTCTTGCGGATGGGTTCTACCGCTGCCGGTTTCACTTCGCCTGCTCCTCCTGCTCGACGATGTTTTCGTAGGCCGCGAGGGCTTGATCCCAGAAGACGTCCAGCTCCGCGCGCAGGGCAGCGATCCCGGCTGGCTCGGCGTGGTAGAGCCTGCGGGTTCCCGCGGCTCGGTCGCTCACCAGCCCGGCGCTGCGCAGGACTTTCAGGTGCTGGGAGACCGCCGGCCGGCTGACCGGCAGATCACGGGCCAGCTCGCCCACCGCCATCGGTCCCGCAGCGAGTCGTTTGAAAATGGCCCGCCGCGTTCCGTCCGCGAGGGCGCCCCACGGATCCACTGATGCGTAGGTGACCACGAACCGTAAGTCTACACTTACCAATAGCGGTGGTCTAGCGGTCGTGGCTCGCGACGGCCGAGGTAAGAAATTTCGTGACGGTTTCAGTTGAGCAAAGGTCCTGCAGCGTGCAGGCATGGCGAGGGGCGCCACCGCCTGTCTGGTTCTAGGGTTCGCTGCTATGGCCGGACTGGGCAGTTACGTACTACGCGGGCGCCGAACGGTTCGCGTCGCCCTGTCGGTCGTGATGGTGGTCATCCTGGGATTCGCGGCTACCCCCGTCGCCCATGCGGCCGCGGCGACGGCGACATTGTCGGTGACCTCGACATGGCAGACCGGATTCATCGCCCGCTTCACCGTCAGCAATCGCAGCACGATGCCGCTCACCGACTGGAAACTTGAATTCGACATGCCGGCGGGCCAATCCATCTCGCATGCGTGGAGTAGCACCGTTACGCGATCTGGCACGCACTATGTTGTGGCCCCGGTGAATTGGAATCGCATCATTGCTCCCGGCGATTCGGTCAGAGGTGGTTTCCGAGGGGTGCTGACCGGGCCGTACTCGCCGCCGCTGAATTGCATGCTCAATAGGCAATATCTCTGCAGCTAGCGAGACCTGGAGTGGGCAATCGTGCTATGCGCTCAGGCGCAGCGACGTCGAATCAGGCGCCTCGCGAGGCATCCCAGCCGGCCGGGGTGACGGGCAGTGCGCGCTTGTGTCCGGTGCGCCGGTACCAGCCGAGGATCGTCGCCTCGTCGGCAGCGTCGACGTCGCCGCCCTCGAGGAAGTCGTCGACGACGGCGTAGCGAACGCCGAGGGCCACCTCGTCGGGGATGAGCGGCTTGTCCTCCTCCAGGTCGGCGGTGGGCACCTTCTCGATGAGGTTCTCCGGGAGGCCAAGGTGCCGGCCGATCTCGCGGACGCGGCGCTTCGGGAGGCCGTACAGCGGCGTGAGGTCGGCGGCGCCGTCGCCGTACTTGGTGAAGAATCCGACGACCGCCTCTGCCGCCTGGTCGGTGCCGACGACGAGCATGTTGCGGGCCCCGGCGACGGTGTACTGGGCGATCATCCGCTGACGCGCCTTGACGTTGCCCTTGACGAAGTCGTGCCGCTCGTCGGCGATCGAGATGCCGGCCGCCAGGCAGGCCTCCCACATGCCGTCGACCGCGTCCTTGATGTTGACCGTGTACACCTCGTCGGCCCCGCTCGCCGCCACGGCTCGGTTGGCGTCCGCCTCGTCCTTCTGGACGCCGTACGGCAGCCGGATCGCCACGAACGTGGCATCGCCGCCCTCGGCCCGCACCTGCTCGCACGCCAGCTGGCACAGGCGCCCGGCCACCGTGGAGTCGACGCCGCCGGAGATGCCGAGCACCAGGCCCTGGGTGCCGGTGTGGTGGATGTACTCCGCGAGGAACCGGATGCGGCGCTCGGTCTCGCGGGCGGCGTCGAAGTCGGCGACGACCTCCAGATCCTCGATGATCCGCTGCTGCTGGGTGTCGCTGTCGGTCATAAAGCGAGGCTAGCAACCGCCCGCTTCTGATCGGTGTTGCTGACTGTTGCTGTGGGTGGACCGCCTCAAACCTTTACTGGTAACTCGCCGTATTCGATCCCGCCAGGGGAGAGGCGCTGAGCCGACGTCGCCAATCATCCTGTGGTGACCCTCCCGCTTTGTGAGGGTTCACGCGACGCTGCTGTAAATCGCCGCAACGAGCCCGCCCAGGGTCAGCACCCCGACCATCACCGAGGCACAGATCGCGCGGCGTCGCCGGCGTCGGCGGGCGCTGTCGATCGCCACCGCGATGCTGGCGAGGGTCAACGCCGCATAGACCGACAGTCCCACTGTCAGCATCACCGCTTCCCCGGTGCTGGCCAGTGTCGCTTTGTGCATGCGGTGAGCTTACGGGGGGTCTCGCCACCGGTCAGGTCGACAGGATCACCGCCCGGGCCTCGGAAGGCCAGTTAAAGTCTGATGCTTCGAGGGTTGGGAATGCTGCGCCGCAGCGGGATGTTGTCGCGACCGTTCGCATTCGCCAACCGATCAGTGCCGCGGAGGGATTATGACGTCACGGCAGTCATCACATGGGGGAGAGATCCTCGTCATCGGCGCCGGTGAACTCGGCGGCAACGTTATCGCCGCGCTGACTCGTCGGGATGACGCACCGCCGTTGACGGTGCTGCTGCGGCCGTCGGACACACCCCGGCATGCCCGGCTACGCGACGAGTTCGCGGCCCGCGGCGTCGGAATCGTCGAGGCCGACGTTACGACGGTGTCGGCGGCTGAGCTGTCGACAGTGCTCAGGCGGTTCCACACGGTGGTGAGCTGCATCGGATTCGCGGCTGGGGCGGGAACCCAACGCAAGATCACCAAGGCGGCGTTGGCGGCGCGGGTTTCGCGATACTTCCCGTGGCAGTTCGGCGTCGACTACGACGCCATCGGACGCGGCAGTCCTCACGAGCTCTTCGACGAACAACTCGACGTGCGCGACATGCTGCGCGCCCAGAGCGTCACCGAATGGGTGATCGTGTCGACCGGGATGTTCACCAGCTTCCTCTTCGAACCCGACTTCGGCGTCGTCGACCTCACCACCAATACCGTTAACGCGCTGGGCAGTTGGGACACCGAAGTCACGCTCACCACTCCGGAGGACATCGGCGTACTCACCGCGGAGATCGTCCAGACCCGCCCGCGTATTGCGAACCAGGTCGTCTACGTCGCCGGCGACACGATCACCTACCGCGAACTCGCCGAGATCGTCGAACGGACCAGGGGCGGCCAGGTCATCCGTAATGAATGGACCGTCGCGTCTCTACTGCACGACCTCGACCGAAACTCCGATGATGGCCTACAGAAGTACCGTGCGGTGTTCGGTCAGGGTAGGGGCGTGGCGTGGCCGAAGGCCGGTACGTTCAATGCCACCCGCGGAATCCCAACCACGACCACCGAGGAGTGGGCGCGCAAACACCTCAGCACGAGAAATTAGAGCTGGGAATATCGCCTCATGGCGCCTGGGGCAAGGGGAGAATTGCTGCATGTCGATGGCGCTGTGGATCATCGTTGTCCTCCTTGCCGTCGGGACGATCACCGGCGGGTTGCTACGGATGCGGGTGTGGTTGCAGAGGCCCGTACCGCCTGAGGTGATCGAGGCCGCACACCGCGATGACGCCGTGGACGAGGACCGGCGATGACGTTGTGAATCCCTTCACCGACGGTCACGGCACTGAGCCGCTTGTGGATGCGTCGTCTTACAAACCGTCATACACTGGTGGAATGGCTGACACGATTACCTTCCGGCCAGACGAAGACACATCGAAGGCGTTGGAAATTTTGACCAGGGACGGCGCGGCTGTCTCGGCAGTCGTTCGATCTGCCCTTATCGATGCCGCGCGACGGAAGGCCCGCGCGGCGATCCGCGCCGAAGCGGAAAGTCTTGCTGAGGACGCGGCTGATCGTGCTGAGGCGGTACAGGTGCTGCGCGACATGGAGATGCTGCGTGCGTGGTGAGGTCTTTCAGCTGCGTGCCCCGCGGGGGAGTCGTGGCCATGAGCAGTCTGGCTCTCGCTACGCGGTAGTTGTCCAGTCGGATCAACTGCCGCTGTCCACATGGGTGGTTGCGCCGACCTCCACATCGGCTCGTCCTGCCAGCTTCCGTCCCGAGGTTGCCATCGGCGGCGCAAGCACCCGTGTGCTTGCCGAGCAGGCTGCAGCAGTCGATCCGGGCCGCCTCGGTAAGAGCGTCGGGTTCCTCGGTTTCGACGAGATGCGTCGCGTCGATGCAGCGCTGCGGATCGTGCTAGATCTCTGAGCGCTGCGCTGCCGCATCGGATGGAAACCGTTGGGGCGAGGTGCAATACGGCGAATCTTACCGGAAACCCGCCGTATTCGATTCCGCCGTATTCCGTCAACCCGTCGGCGGCAACTCGGGCGGATGTGTGGCGAGTCCTGCGTCCGACAACCCGGCCGCAGTAGCTTCCCCTACATCGCCACCGTCAGCGACGGCCTACGAACCCGTCAGACCTGAGCACGCCGGCACGGCCATACGCGTAAACCGACGACTGTCCCAAATCTCCGTAGACGGCCAGGTTTATTGCGAAAATGGCCAACTTAAACGAGAACGGACAGTGTCGTCGATCATTCTTCTCAATGTAGTTGGGCACAGGGCGATACGGTGTACTTTACTGGTAACCCGCCATATTCGATTCCGTCGTATTCCTGTCCGGAGCGGCGGGCCGGGGAGTCCGGCCCCGCAGTCCACAGCGTTATGTCTACATTTCGTCTACACTGAGTGCATGGCAGCAGAAACCACCACCGTCCGGGTTCGGCGGCCGGATTCCGAGCGGTTGCAATCCCTAGCCAAGGCTCGTCAAACCGCCGTCGTCGACGTCGTGCACGCAGCGATTGACGCCTTGGAGCGGCAAGAGTTCCTGCGGGGTCTCAACGGGGATTACCAGCGCCTGCGGACCGACCCCGAACTGTGGGAGCGGTACCTGGCAGAGCGTAACGAGTGGGATGCCCTGGTTTGATCTGGCGAGGAGAGGTCTACTACGTCGATCTCGGCCAGCCGGTAGGTCACGAACCGGCCTTTCGTCGCCCGGCGGTCGTCGTGTCGGTCGACATTCTCAACAACGGACCTGGCGGTCTAGTGGTCGTCGTCCCGATCACGACCACCGGTTACGGACTGCGAAGCCATGTCGAACTGGAGTCTGAGGCGAGCGGGCTGGACCACACCTCGTACGCTCGCTGCGACCAACTGCGGGTTGTCTCGGTCGAACGAGTGTCATCCCGGCAGGGAATGATCGGACCAGACCAGATGCGGGTCATTGATCAAGCACTGCGATTCGTCCTTGATCTGTGACGCTCAGCTGGCGAGCGGGTAGTTGAGCGGTAGCGAAACCCTTTGGCTGACAGCAGAAAACGGCGTACTTTAGTTGACATAATGTCCGTTATCGGCAATATATCCGACCCGGCGGTCGTTGGTCATCCGTTGTAACGTCGCAATCTTCGCCCGTACGGCGGAGTCACCACCAGGAGCATCCGGTGTCCAATCATCACCCGTCGCGCTCACGGCGCGGCTGCGCGATGTGCAAACCACATAAGCGTCGCGGCGCAGGCCGGCCTGCCAAGGATCCCGTGTCCGTCCATCGTCGGCTGGGTCGCTCGCGCCGGTACTCGCGGCAGTCGCCGGGTTGCGGCGATCGGGCCACGCTGGGTGTCCGTTCTCATTGAATCTGGGGCACATTTACTAGTCTGACCTGCATTGCCCCAGATTGGATGAGAATTTCGATCGCGACGTTTCTCATTGAATCTGGGGCAACCCTGCTTCCGCGCCCGGCTGCGAGCGCAGCAGGGTAGCCGGAATGGTCTCCTGTCGATTCCGTTGGCTCGGGTACGTCTTCGGTATAACTACTGTGATCGTGTCTCTCGTGACACACGATCATGATTCTGTGGTGCGCTCGCTCGTGTTGGTAGTTCGGGTGCCGGCTGCGGCCTTTGAGCACCTTGGCCACCGCCCGTTTTAGATTGTCATAGCGGATACGGGCCGGGACATCACCAAAGTGGTTGAACGCCAACACATGCCGATGCAGGAGCGCCTCCTGGCCCTGAGTGGTGAAGTTGCTCCGAGCTAGAGGGCGAACGCTCCGCCTTTGATGAGGATGAGGGCCCCGATTGTGATCAGTGCAACGGGCAGAACGATGTGGCCCCAGCGTGAGAGTGCTTTGGCGATGATCGGGTGGGAGGCGAAATATCGGCCGGCCGCGCACCAGATGGCCACACCGATGAGGAACACGATGATGTAAACACCGATGGTGGCGATCGTTGAGACGGCGAAGATCGGAACGTACACGCCGATGTTGTCGCCGCCGTTGGCGAAGGTGATGACTGCGACCTGCCAGGTGCCAGGCGTCAACAGTGTTGCGGGATCATCGGTCGGCGCCGGTTGGGTGCGGCGATCCCGCCAGGCCAGCCATGCCGCCCGCAGCCCCAACACGATGGGCAGCAGCCCGAAGTACGGCAGTGCGGCTGGAGGAAGCAGCGTGGCACCCAGGAGTGCGCCGCCGACCGAAACTGCCAAGATGGCGGTGAAGCCGAGGTACTGACCGGCGGTCACTCGGATGGCTGCGCCACGATGACCGGGCGCCTGGCCGAACATCACCGCGAGGACCACGATGTCGTCGATATTGGTGATGGCGAAGGTGGCGATCGCCTGAACGAGTGTGGCTGGGCTCAGCACGGCCAATGCGACCAGCTTCGAGTGAAATCCCACCGCATCGGGTGAGCCTACTGCTCAGCAGGCCCCGCGCTCCCGCGCACCAACGACCTCCAGTGGGGCGGAAATTCATGACGACTGCCGGGGTCAACGGACTTGACGAAATACATGCCTCCGGTGCCACGGAGGTGGCTCCTAGAGGTATCGACATACGTCATCGGCGCTGCATGATTCCGGGTCGACGCTTTCGGCGCCCTGCCGCAGCCGGGCGATGGTCTCGCGCAGTGCCACCAGTGCGCTGATCTGCTCGTCGAGGTCGGTCAGTCGGATGTCGAGCAGGTCGCGCACGTGCGTGCACGGCGCGTGGCCGCTGTCACGGATGTCGAGGATCTGCCGAATCTGGGCGAGGCTGAACCCGGCGGCCTGTCCCCGTCGGATGAAGCCGACCCGGGCGATCGTGTCGGCGGCATAGTCGCGATACCCCGCCGGGGAACGTTCGGCGGGCGGGAGCAGGCCTTCGTCTTCGTAGTAGCGCAGCGTCGCGGTGGTGGCCCCGGTCGCCTCGGCGAGCTTCCCGATTCTCACGATGTCTCCTCAGAACACTTGACCTTCAAGCCTACTTGAAGGTCAAGGATGGGTGCATGAGTCAGGGATTGGACCTCGCGGTCATCGGTTCCGGCGGCGCGGCGATGGCCGCGGCGATCCGCGCTACCGCGCTCGGCAAGTCCGTCGTCATGATCGAGCGCGGCATCTTCGGTGGCACGTGTGTCAACACCGGCTGCGTGCCGTCAAAGGCCCTGATCGCAGCGGCCGAGGCCCGGCATACCGCAGCCGACACTGCCCGGTTCCCGGGGATCGCCACCACGGCCGGCCCGGTGGACATGGCGGCCCTGATCGCCGGCACGCACGATCTGGTGGAGTCGCTGCGCTCAGAGAAGTACCTCAACGTGGCCGAATCGTATGGCTGGCAGCGCATTCAGGGCCAAGCGCGGTTCGCCGGAACCCCGGACGCGCCCGTCATCGAGGTCGGCGATGCCACCATCGAGGCCGAGCACTACCTGATCGCCACCGGCGCGAACCCAGTCATCCCGCCCGCATTCGAGGGCGTCGCCTACCTGACCTCGACCACCGCGATGGAAGTCACCGAGGTCCCGGAGTCGCTGCTGGTGATCGGCGGCGGCTACGTCGCGTTGGAGCAGGCGCAACTGTTCGCCCGGCTCGGGTCAACGGTGACGGTGCTGGTCCGCTCCACGCTGGCATCGAAGGAAGAGCCGGAAGTCGGCATGGCGCTGCTGGAGGTGTTCGCCGACGACGGCATCCGGGTGGTGCGCCGCGCCACGGTGAGCGAGGTCGAGCAGGCCGACGATCAGGTCACGGTCACCGCGACCATCACCGGCGGAACGCAGCAGTTCCGTGCCGCGAAAGTCCTCGTCGCCACCGGCCGCCGTCCGAACACCGACGGCCTGAATCTCGAAGCGGTGCAGGTCAAAACCGGCGAGAACAACGAGGTCGTGGTGAGCGACGGGCTGCAGTCGTCGAACCCACGGATCTGGGCGGCCGGCGACGTGACCGGGCACCGCGAGTTCGTCTACGTCGCCGCCCATCACGGCGCGATGGTCGCCGACAACATCTTCACCGACGCCGGCCGCAGGGTCGACTACCGCCATCTGCCCCGCGTGACGTTCACCAGCCCCGCGGTCGGTGCGGCCGGGACGACCGAGGCCGAGCTCCTCGCCGCCGGGACACGGTGCGACTGCCGGGTGCTGCCGCTAAAACATGTGCCGCGTGCGGTGGTCAACCGAGACACCCGCGGTTTCATCAAACTCGTCGCCGACGCCGGCACCGGCCGCATCCACGGCATCACCGCCGTCGCCAAGGATGCTGGCGAGATCGCCGCCGCCGCGGTCTACATCCTCGACGCCGCGATGACCGTCGACCAGGTCGCCGGGTCCTGGGCCCCGTATCTGACCATGGCCGAAGGCATCAAAATCGCCGCCCAGTCCTTCAGCGCCGATATGTCCCGACTGTCCTGCTGCGCATCCTGACGCATGGCTCACTCGAAAGGTTCCTGATGCCCAATTTCCTTGACCGCCTGACCATTCCGGAAGAGTCCGGGCTCGACCCGACGATGCTGGTGCCGTTGCTGCGGCTGCTCGCCGCCGGCGAGCCGGTCACCGTGGAGGCGCTCGCCGCGGCCGTCGGCCTCCCGGTTGACGAGGTGACCCGGCGTCTGGCCGCGGTACCCGACACCGAATACGACGAGCAGGGCCGCATCGTCGGCCAGGGCCTGACCCTGCGCCCGACCCGCCACCGATTCACCGTGGCCGGCCAAGAGCTCTACACCTGGTGCGCCCTGGACACCCTCATCTTTCCCACCATCCTGGACCGGCCCGCCAGCATCGAATCCGAATCACCCGTCAGCGGGCACCCGATCAGGGTCTCGGTCGGCGAAAACGGTGTCACCAGCGTGCAGCCCGAGACCGCGGTGGTCTCGCTGGTCAACCCCGACGACCTCACCTCGATCCGGTCCTCATTCTGCAACCAGGTGCACTACTTCACCTGCGCGCAGGACGCCGCGCCGTGGCTCGCCGAGCACCCCGAAGGTCAGATCGTCAGCGTCGCTGAGGCCCACCAACTCGGCGCAGCCCTGACCACACAAATCCTTACCCAGCTCCATACCCCGCCAACTGCCCACCCCGGCTGCTGCAGCTGACCAGCCGCACCCAACCTGATGAGGAGAAATCAATGAATCAACGTCCACGAAGAAATCCCGTGCTGCTGGGTGCGGCAGCGGTGCTGGTGACGGCCCTGTGTTGCGCCGCGCCAGTCCTGATCGCCGGCGGCGCGCTCGCCGCCGTGTGTGGACTGCTCGAGAATCCATGGGTCATCGGGGCAGCCGTCGCGCTGCTGCTGGCGGCTGTGGTCGCCTTCGCCCGCCGCGGTCAACGCGGCGATCACTGCTGTCCCGCCGACAGCCATTCACCCGCGACGCACACGCTCGACGACCTGACGAAAGGAAGCATCGACAATGTCTGAAACGCGTTCGTTTACACCCCACAGGTGGGCGGGCGTTACGGCTGTGATGCTGGCAGCGGGCGCGCTGACCGCGTGCGGCCAATCGGCCACAACCAGCAATCCGACCTCACCGCCACACGCCAACGCCACAACCCAGGCGACGGCGGCGACACTGACCACGGTGGACGGCAAAACCGTCGAACTGCCCGCTGCCGCCCCGACCGCGATCCTGTTCTTCTCCTACGGGTGCGGCGAATGCGTCGGCGGCGGTAAATCCCTGGCCGCTGCTCGGGCGGCCGTGGAGAAAGCCGGAGGCAGCGCCAAGTTCCTAGCCGTCGACATCGTCCCCACCGAGAAACCCGCCGATGTTCGCCACTTCCTGGACCAGATCGGCGGCACCAGCCTGCCCGCGGTCGTCGATACTAACGGGGCCCTGACCAGCCGCTACCAGGTGACCGCGCCGACCACCGCCCTCGTCATCGACCCGTCCGGGCAGATCAGCTACCGCGGCCACGCCCCGTCCCAGGATCAGATCCTGGCCGCCCTCGGCAGCAGCGCCGCACGGTGAACCTGCTCGCGCTCGCGTTTACCGCTGGCATGCTCGCCCCGGTCAACCCCTGCGGGTTCGCGCTGCTACCGGCGTGGATCACCGGCACCATCGCCACCGGCGGCACCGATGCGGTGCTCGTGCGGCTGGCCCGGGCACTGCGCACCGGGGCCGTCCTGACCATCGGGTTCACCGGCACCCTCACCCTCGCCGGTATCGCGATCAGTGCCGGTGCCCGGACCCTGGTGACGGCTGCTCCCTGGCTCGGGATCACGATCGGGCTCACCCTGGCCATCTTGGGCGGCTTCATGCTCACCGGCCGCACCATCGGTCTGCGTATGCCTGCCCGGACGCGTCATCGGCCGGACTCCCCAACAGCCGGTGGTGTGCTCGCGGCCGGAATCGGCTACGCCCTGGCGTCACTGTCCTGCACCTTCGGGGTACTGCTCGCGGTGATCGCCCAGGCCCAGGCCACCAGCGGATGGGGCGGTCTGCTGGCAGTGTTCACCGCATACACAGCCGGTGCCGCCACCATCTTGATGCTGGTCAGCGTCGGCACCGCCATCGCCGGCACGGCCCTGACCCGGCATCTGGGTATCCTCGCCCGCCACGGGACCCGCGTCACCGCCGTTGTCCTCATCGCCACCGGCGCCTACCTCGCGTGGTACTGGCTGCCCGCGGCCACCGGGCACACCGCCAGCGGCGGCAACCTGCTCACCGGCTGGTCGGCCACCGCGACCGGATGGCTGCAGGACCACGCCCTCCCGGCCAGCGTCATTGCCGCCTTCGCTGTGGTGGTCAGCGCGGTGGCCGCGTACTGGACCACCACCGCCGGCCAATCACCGGCAAGCAGCGCCGCCGGTGATGATTCACCGGCCGATACACCCAGCCAGATACCACTGTCCCTAACGATTAGAAAGCCGATAGATACAACCGTCGGACACAGTCAGATGCACACCACAAGTGCCTTACTGATAAGGCACATTCAAGACTGCCGACCCCTAAGCGCGACACGCCAGTTCTGCGCCGTCTGAGCGTGTCGTCAATACGGCAGTGGCGAATAGGCGTCGGTACTGCGCCCATTGCTCGACGGGGGTGGCGTCGGCATGGTGGGCGCCGGTGCGTTCGTTGATGCGGTCGAGCAGTAGCGTCGGCCAGGCGGGTTCCGTTGGCGTCCTGGGCTGTTCAACCCGAGGGCGAGCTGTGAGCAATGTTGCGGCTACGGCGATCACATCGGGGTAGGCCACCACGTGCGCTTCTAGGCCATTCTGCAGAATCCCCGCCGCCACGTGACGCTCTGCGTGAGCCCAGAAGACCAGGATGTGGCGGGCGTCGCCCAAGGCGTCATGAAGGTCGACCTCTGAATACTGACGGGCCAAGCGCCGATGCGTGCGCCCGGCACTGAGCACCGTGGGCCGGTCACGAAGATCCACCTGGTCGTCAAGAACGCGCGTTGGTGAACCGATCCAGCGTCGGTGACGGTGGCATACGGAGACATGTGCAGGCAGGTAGCAGTAGACGGGTTCGTGTATTCCCTTGCGTGCCATACATCTTTGACACAAAGGGCGGCGGAGATATTGCTTGAGCGCGGTGGGGTCGCCAGCAAGCCCGCAGAGACGGGACCGGATTACCTGCTCAGGTTGGCCGCTGACGACGGCCAACCAGTCCGGTCGCGGCCGGGCTGCGCATGATTCGGCGACATGGCCGCGCAGTGTGGAGACGCCGATATGGTTGGCGCGGGCCAGCCTGTCGATGTAGGACGATACGGCTTCCCAACGGAACGGTGCGATCGTTCGCGGGAGCCGCTGGCGTGGTCCGCGCGGCCACGGCCTGACAGTTGCCACGTCAGCTGGCCGTGCGGGCCGCGGCCGTGTGGGCGGCGTAGTCGATCAAAATATCGTCCATGGCCTCGCGGGTGATGTGCTCGGTGCCGTCGAGCATCGCTTGGATTGCTGAAGCCCGGATCAAGTGGGCCAGGCTGCCGATCATCCCGCCGGTGCGGCGGTGCAGGTAACGGGCCTGGGCGACAAGGCTTCCCGGTTCGTGTCGATGCAGACGCAAGGTACCTTCCATGGCGGCGACGAGTTGTCGCCACTCCTTGGCGTCGGGGAATGCGCTGGTGTGGATCACCCCGCAACGGCCGGCCAACTGCCGTCCCCGCGTGCCGGTGAACAGCCCCGAGCGTTCCACTTCGATCCCGGCGTAAACGAATGTCGCAGGCAGATGCTCGGTGAAGTATTTGAGGTGGTCGGACAGTTCTTCGCCGGCGCGGGTGTCGAGGTTGAGGTTGTGGATTTCATCGACCACCACGATGTCGGTACGGGCATCGATGAGCACCTGGCACACGGCATCGGAAATATCGGTCACGTTCATCCGCTGATTGAGCGTGGGAAGCCCCAGAAACCGTGCGAACTCCATCGCCAACTTGCGGGGCGACCCTTTCGGCGGGGCCGTCACATACACCACCGGAATCCGGCTCTCATCGCCGGGAAACCGTGCACGGGTGCGCAATTCGTGAAACCGACCCAGTTGCTTGATCGCCGTAGTTTTCCCCGTCGCTGCCCCGCCGGAGATGATCAGCCCGCGCCGGGCCCCGATCTCGCGCTGGTTGAGCAATGTCAACAGCCGGCCCTGATGGGTGATCGCTTCGATCGCCGACGTGGTGACCACCACCAGCTCCGAATGATGCGCAACCCGGGCCTCGTTGTAGGCCGTCCGCTCGTCCTCACCGAGGCTGGCCCACTCGTCGTCGGCGAGCAACGTGAACTCCGGCGGATCGGCATCAACAAAACGCCGCCAGCCCTCCAGCGTCGTGGTCGGCTGGCGGCGATCCTCTAACTGACCCACCGCCGCAATCTCGGTCACAGTCGCCACGTTTGGGCCTCCTTGCGTGCATCAAACACCGGCAGGGGTATGACCTCCGCCATCTCGCCGTCATCGTCGAAAGTCTCGTTGTCGGCGGCCCGTTCCGACGGTGACGGGCCATGATGTTCGGATGATTCCGTCGGGTCCGGCCAGTCCCGGCCGGCGCTCGCGGCGCTGGTCCGTCCAGTCACTCGGCGCTCGGCTTTCGTCTGCTGCTGCGGCCCAGCGGCGGCGCGGTCCAGCAAGTCCTCCGCGATGGCCGCAATCTCCGCTTCCTGGGTCTTCTGGGCCCCTCTGCGGTCGGCTACGGAGCGGGCGTGGCGCCACAGTGTCTCGCCGAACGGCACCGGCGAGGACCGAAGGTGCGTCCACGTCGCGGCCAGCCATCCGTCTTCGTGGTGATTGCGCACCCAAATCCTCGACACGTCATACGGGTCGTAGTGCACTTCCCACTGTCCGTTACGGGCATCGACCCCGGAATGCTGGCGCCGGTATGGGTTGAGCGCCTTGGCGTCATAGGTGCGATGGTTGATCCGGACCCCGTAACTGTTGATTGTGCGCCACTGCACGGGAAGCAATTCGATATAGTCGTCGGCGTCCAGTGGGACCGGTACATAGCCAGCCACCTCAACGAGGGCAGTGTATTTCTCGTTGGGAGACAACGCTTTCCCCGGCGTCACCGGATCCCGCAGGCCATCGTGGGGGCGGTTCTGCCACACCGCGATGATCCACTCGTCCAGCAGCGCCTGCAGCTCAATCATCGACCACACCGCGTCGTCCTCGGCGTTTTTCCCACGCCGCTCCACCGATGAACCGACGTAACCGGCCACGTACTGTGCGAACAGGGTGCCCACCGACTGCAATGTCCGCTCGATCTTCGGCTTATCGGTCGGGCAGTCGGGATGAGCCGGCTGCAGATTGATCCCCAATGTGCAGCACGCTTGCCGAAATGTTTGGGACAGATACGCTTTCCCGTGATCGCAGACGATCGTCTCGGGAGCGATCACCGGCCTGGCCGCAGCATCGGCCAGGCGCTGATCGACACTGGTCAGGCTGTGGTGCGGAAGTACCGACCGGGACATCCGCAGCGCATCGGCCCATCCCGGGCGCATCGGTTCGGGCGTCAATGCCCGCGCCAAGAGCAGTGACGCGTCCACTGCTTTGGTCGTCGGTCGCAGCACCGCGGCCGGGATGGACCGCGTAGCGTTGTCGACCATCGCAGTCAGCTCGACTCGGTCTACCATGCCGTCATCGAGCACTACCCGTACATCCAGAAGGGTTGAATCGATTTCCACCATCTCGCCGGGGCGCACCACGGTGATCGACCCGAATGGGCCATCGGGCTGCTTGGACAGCGATCGCCGCGTCCGTGCTGACCCGAACGTGTGCCGTCCTTCCGCGAGGCGCTTGACCAGCCGGTAGAAGGTGGGCTGCGACGGCATCGCGGGCGCGTCGTCGGCACCATAGGTGGCCACCAGCGTCTTGGCGACCCGCCGTTGCAGACGCTGCACCGTTCCCGTTGACAGGTCGGTCTCGCCCTCGATCGCATCCCGCACCGCGGCGACGACACGGTCGTCCACACGGCCGAATACCGCGCGCCGCCGATTATGGCGCCCGTCAACCACTCCCAGGAGCCCGTCCCGTTCGTAGGCAAATCGGCGACGCTGCAACGCATTCCGACTCACGTCGTGGCCGGCGGCACGCAGCTCGTCCAACTTGGCCAGCTCACGCTGCCGCAGAGATCGTTTCGCCGTGTCGAACTCTGGGCGGGGACGAATGCCCGCGGCCGTCCCAGGCGGGCGGCCGCTGAGGATCTCCACGATGTGGCGCTCCCACCACCGTGCTTGCTCGACGGCTGCCTCGGGAATGCCAGCCAGCATTTCCTCAGAACACAGTGGCGGTCGCGACCCCGACACCAATTCCAATGCCGGATCAACCATCAGCTGCGAGAGCGGCACCACAATCTGCTCGCCGACAGCGTCAACCAGTCGAGCTGATCCGCCCGACAGGGTTACGACGGTGAAAACACCTGCTGATAAACGGATTTCGTCTCCCTCTCGGACGACACCCGTTCGCACGTCAGGTCACCACCCGGTCCCGAGGCCAATCGCCGTGTCGTCGCCAAGTGCCGCTCCTTGCAGATCGGCAACTAAACGGCCGTGCCAGAGCAGATGAAACAGTACGGGCAGCACCACCAAAGGAGTCCCGACCGCGTGCACACCAGCCATCAACGGACGGACCCGAGCGAAGACCTCCGCCAGTTGATCAGCCAAACCGATCTTCAATACTCGCGGATGCCGATAACCCGACAACCAACGTAGATTCGCCCGCAGCACTGGATCGAGGGAACCGACACGCAGGTAATCCCAACCGACCATCGCGCACGTGGCGGCAGACCGATCGAACACGTCCCGATCAGCGTCAGAGATCCGGTCGTCCTCACGAACGTCGACTACGACGACAGATCCATCGCGGCGCCGCACGAAGTAGTCAGGAGCATGCCGCGTGCCGTCACGCCAATGAATCCAAAATGGTTGCGACAGAACACCAACAACATCCGGATCGGCATCCAACGCCATCAACTGGTCACGTTCTACCCAGGACTCGTGACCTACATGTGCGCCGGTTGTGGCGAACCACCACAGCCCGGGAAAGTTACGCTGACCTCGAAACGAGGGGAAATTCCGCACTGGTGAACAGTCCAACTCAAACCGGGTTGCAGCACATCGGTCCAGCGATTGCCGCGTGCATCCCTCGCGGGTGTTGAACTCCAAGTCCACTGCACTCGCTACACCTGGCCCAGCCGAAACAGCCGACGTCAGCACACATAAACGCTAAGCCTCGTGCCCCAGATTCAATGAGAAAGACACGCACTTACCCCAGATTCAATGAGAATGCCCCAGAATCAATGAGAACGGACACTGGGCGACGCTCTCCACTCCCGGGTCGATGTTCATCAATACGTCACGGTGACGAAATAAGGCCATTCAGTGAGGCGCCAAAAGACGCGAATCACCTTTTCGCACATCGGTATTCGTTTCAATCGCCGAATGCGACGACCCCATGTGCTTATCCACCCCCGCATTGCGCCGCGCTCTCCACTTCCCGGCCCGGTGCCCATTTATACGTCACAGTGACGTAATGGGGTGGTTCGGGCCGGGACGGCCCGTCGGTGCCTAAAAGCTCGAAACATCCCTTCTCGCAGGCGGATCCGTTACAAGGCTCAGTCGTCACGTGCTTATGCGGTGGCACGTCCGATGAGGTCGCGTGCGCGGTCGAGCATCGACGCAAACGGTCCCACCGCGAAATTGAGCTTCGCTGATTCCACACCGGCATGCGGGTGGGTCGGCGCGATGGCTTCGGCCGCGCGCACCGCGGTCGCGAGCCGCTTGCGCTCGTCGGCGTCGAGTTTGCGCTGCAACTTCGGAAATTCCTCCCGCTCCTCGTGCTCGGCGTGAGCGAGTACCGCGTCACGCAGTCTGATGAGCCCGTGGATGAACTCCTGAGAGGTGACGTCGAGCTTCTCCAGCGACGACAAAAGCTCCTTCGCGGAGTGTTCTTCGTCCAATCGGGCGTCGACGATGGCATCGCCGGCAGCCACTTCCCGGCGTACGCGCGGATGTACCACCATTTCCTCAGCCGTCTCATGCACAGCTAACAACTGCCGCAACTGCGCGAATGGCTTCTCTCGAGCGCGGGGATCCGTTGCGTACAGTACTTGGTCGAACATGTCCTCGATCAGGTTGTGCTGTGCCTTCAAGAATGCGACGACCTCGTCGGGCGACTCCATAATCATCTCTGGCATGTAGTTGAAACCCCCTCGGCGGTTAAGCTGCCACGGCGCTCGGGTTGGCACGCCGCACACACCGCATACCCGGGCAGGCGCAACGCCGAAACGCAGCCCCTGCCGGGTCGTCGCAGTCCTAGCGGCGTGGCGGCTCCCTTACTGCTGCGGGGGCGGCGGCACTACCGGCTGGCACGCATTGGCTCCAGGATTCCACCAATTGCCCGGGCCGCAATTCGGCGGTGCCGTGGGCTGGCACGCATTGGCTCCAGGATTCCAGTACTCGCCCGGACCGCAATTCGGCGGTGCCGTGGGCTGGCACTCATTAGCGCCCGGATTCCACCAATTGCCGGGACCGCAATTAGGAGGCTGAGCCGAACCCACGCCGGGCTCTACCGCTGTCACACACACCGCGGGCGCGATTGCCACCGCCGCGGCAAAGGCTATGCGAAGAACGACGTTACTCATCGAGACCTCCCTCGGAAGTGCCCAGACCTCCGATTTGGAGGTCAGTCTCTTAGCACTACCCCCTCCGACGACGCCGCAATCAGAAATCTGGCAGCCGCTCGGCAATACGTCACGTGACAATTAGCCAATGGGGCGCTCCCCCGCTTCGTGCAATGCTGCCCAAAGTGGCCGGCTCTTGTAGGTTGGCTTGCACAACATTGGAAGACGCTGTGCCACGAGGGAAATGGAACCGAATGACGCTGGACCTGATGCGCCTGTACGACCTCACCGGCAGGACCGCCATCGTCACCGGCGGTACCCGCGGCATTGGTTTCGCCATCGCCGAGGGCCTGGTCGCCTGCGGAGCGAACGTCGTCGTGGCCAGCCGGAAGGCTGACGCCTGTGCCGCCGCCGCGGAGGCGCTTGAGGGGTCGGCGCCGGGCAGGGTGCATGGCGTACCGACTCATCTAGGTGATGTGGAGGCGATCAACGGACTGGTTGCCGCCACCGTCGAGCGCTTCGGCGGCATCGACATCGTCGTCAATAACGCCGCCAACCCGCTGGCCCTGCCGATCGGCCAGATCACGCCGGAAGCGTGGTCGAAATCCTTCGCGGTCAACTTGCAAGGCCCGGTGTTCCTCGTCCAAGCGGCGCTGCCCCACCTCCGCCGAAGTGGCCACGCAGCCATACTCAACGTCGCCTCGGTCGGTGCGTTCCTCTACGCGCCGATGACCTCGATGTACAGCGCCGCCAAAGCGGCGTTGGTGTCCTATACCCGTTCCATGGCAGCCGAATTCGCACCCGAGCGCATCCGAGTCAATGCATTGGCTCCCGGTTCGGTGAACACCGATATGGTCCGTGCCAACCCACCGGAGTTCGTTGAAACCATGCGGACATCGGCGTTGATGCAGCGCATCGCCGAACCGGGCGAAATGGTCGGCCCCGCACTGCTGCTGGTCTCCGATGCTGGAAGCTTCATCACCGGTCAGACACTCATCGCCGATGGCGGTGTAGCGGCCCACTAGCCGGCAGCGTCGATGGCCCGATAGATCCGCTTCTCGCTCACCGGGCGCGGAGTGCCGAGCTGCTGCGCCCACAGGCTGACCCGTAATTCCTCGATCTGCCAACCGATATCGCGCACGTCGACGGCGTCGCGGCGGATCGCCGGTAACGCCGCAAGCAGATCGTCGTAGGCGTCCTGCACGGCGTGCACCTGGGCCATTCGCTGGCGATCGGCGGCGATCCCGTGCGGCAGCTGCTCGAGGCGCCGGCGGATCGCGGCCACATAGCGGGTGACATCGGCCAGCCGTGCCCGCCCGGCCGCGGCGACGAAACCCGGCGCCAACAACCGCGCCAGCTGGTCGCGGATATCGGCGATGGCGTCCTGCTGGGCCGCCGCCGGCTGGGCGGGCACCAGCAGGTCAACGTCGCGGGCGGCGGCGAGCAGCTTCTCCACGCGGCCCAGAACGTCCAGCGTCGTCGGCACCAGCGCTTTGCCGGCCGCGGCGCGCAACGCGGCGAACGCGTCACGCGTCCACACCGGCTCGCCGATCAGCGCATCAGCCGCAGCGTCGGCGCAGTCGTCGGTCAGCGCCGTCAGCGACCCGTCCGGGTTGGCCTTCAGCGCCAAGCGGGTTCGCGGATCCAGCTGCCGTTCAACGTTTTTGACCGGCGATGCCGAACTGCAGCGCAGCAATCTGCGGATACCACCGGGCATCGCCGCGGCCGCTTCGGCCGCGGTGGCGAAGACGCGTAGGTCGACGCTCGTGCCGACATCGACGAACGCCGGACGCCCGCGCACCACCCGCCCGGCGACGACGTGCTCGATAACGCGGGGTATCTCGGCGAGGTCGTCGGGCCAGTCGCGCAGCCCGGTGCGTTCCAGATCGCCGGCAACCGCACCGGCCACCGCGTCGCGTGCCGAGGCGGCGAAGCGATCCTGCAAAGCGGGCAGATCCTCGCCGCGGGCCAACTCCGAGCCGTCGGCGGCTTCGACGGTGAACGTCACCCGCAGATGCGCCGGCAGCTTGGTCAAGTCGAACGCCTCAAGCGGTACCAGGACGCCGGTGCGCCGGCGCAACTCGCGTTGCAGCGCCGCCAGCAGCGACCCGCCATCGGGCTCGAGCGCGGGCAGCACCCCGCGGGCGGTGTCCGGGGCGGGCACGAAGTTGCGGCGCAGATCTTTGGGCAGCGCGCGGATCAGCGCGGTCACCAACTCTTCGCGCAGCGCCGGCACCTGCCAGGTGAAGGCGTCCCCGCCGAGGCGGGCCAGCACATCGATCGGCACGTGCACGGTCACACCGTCGTCGGCGGCGTCGGGTTCGAACCGGTAACTCAGGGGCAGCCGCGCATCGCCGGTCTGCCAGGTGTCGGGGCGGCCGGCGGTGACGTCGTCATCGGCGCGAAGCAGATCATCACGGGTGAGCGTCAGCAACTCCGGTGTCTGATGCCGTTGCTTGCGCCACCAGCCGTCGAAATGCCGCGCGGAGGCGACATCGGCCGGTATCCGAGCGTCGTACCAGGCGTAGATGTCGTCGTCATCGACGAGCAGGTCGCGGCGGCGGGCCCGGTCCTGCAACTGCTCGAGCTCGGTCCGCAACCGCGCGTTGTCGGCTAGGAAGCCGTGGCGGCTCTGCCAGTCGCCCTCCACCAGTGCGTGCCGGATGAACAGCTCGCGGGCCAGGGTCGGCTCGATTCGGGCGTAGCCGACCCGACGGCGCGCCACCAGCGGCAGCCCGTACAGCGTCACCCGCTCGTAGGCCAGCACCTCGCCACGCTGGGCGTCCCAGTGCGGCTCGCTGTAGCTGCGCTGCACCAACTCCCCCGCCACCCGCTCGACGATTTCGGGCTGGATGCGCGCCGCGGTGCGCCCGTAGAGCCGGCTGGTCTCGACCAGCTCGGCCACCACCACCCACCGCGGTGGCCGTTTGGCCAGCACCGATCCGGGCGCCAGCACGAATCGCGAGTTACGCGCCCCGAGATAGTCGCGCCCGTCCACATGGCGCATCCCGACGTGCGACAGCAGCCCGGCCAGCAGGGCCGAATGTATGCGGGCCCGGCCGGTCGGTTGGTCGACGTCGACCCCGGACTCGCGCAGGCCCAGATCGCGGACGATGCTGCGCAGCTGCCCCACCAGATCCTGCCACTCGCGGATGCGCAGATAGTGCAGGAACTCGTCGCGGCACATCCGACGGAACGCGCTGCGGCTCAATGCCTTGCGCTGCTCGGCGAGATACCGCCACAGGTTGAGGTAGGACATGAAGTCCGACTCGTCATCGGCGAAGCGGGCATGCTTGGCGCGGGCGGCCTCCTCCCGGTCGGTGGGCCGCTCCCGTGGGTCGGGGATCGTCAACGCCGCCGCCAGCACCAGCAACTCGCGCAGGCAGCCCTCGTCGTCGGCGGCCAGGATCATCCGGCCCAGCCGCGGGTCCACCGGCAACCGGGCCAGCCGGCGACCCAGGTCGGTGATCTGGCCTAGCGTGTCGAACGCCCCGAGTTCGACCAGCAGCGCCACCCCGTCGCGGACGCTGCGCGCGTCCGGTGGATCCAGGAATGGGAAGTCCACCACCTCACCGAGGCGCAACGCCGCCATCTGCAGCAGTACCGCGGCGAGATTGGTGCGCAGCACCTCCGGGTCGGTGTAGGCCGGCCGGGTGTCGAAGTCGGCTTGCGAGTACAGCCGGATGCACACACCCGGGGCGGTGCGCCCGCAGCGGCCGGCCCGCTGAGCGGCCGAGGCCTGCGAGATCGGTTCGATCGGCAGCCGCTGCACCTTGAGCCGCCTGCTGTAGCGCGAGATGCGGGCGTTGCCGGGGTCGATGACATAGCGGATACCCGGCACGGTGAGCGACGTCTCGGCCACGTTGGTCGCCAGCACTACTCGCCGGGTGATGTTGGATCCGGGGCGCCGCGCGAACACTTTCTGTTGTTCGGCGGTCGGTAGCCGGGCATACAGCGGCAACACCTCGGTGTTTCGTCGTCCTGCCAAAGCATCTGCGGTATCCCGGATTTCCCGCTCACCGGAGAGAAACACCAAGATGTCGCCCGGCGGCTCGGCTTCCAGTTCGCCGATCGCGTCGACGATCGCCTCGATCTCGTCGCGCATCTCGGTGCGCACGATCTCGCGGTCGGGATCGTCGGGATCCTCGGCGGTGTCGGCCGCGACCGCGACTTCCAGTGGGCGGTAACGAATCTCCACCGGGTAGGTCCGCCCGGACACCTCAATGATCGGAGCCCCCCCGCTGTGCCCAAATTCGGCTCCGCCGAAGTGCGCGGCGAACCGCTGCGGCTCGATGGTCGCCGAGGTGACGATCACCTTCAGATCGGGCCGCCGGGGCAGCAGCTCACGCAGGTAGCCGAGCAGGAAGTCGATGTTGAGGCTGCGTTCGTGGGCCTCGTCGAGAATCACTGTGTCGTAACGCAGCAGCCGGCGATCGCGCTGGATCTCGGCGAGCAGAATGCCGTCGGTCATCAGCTTGACGCAGGTGCGGTCGCTGACCTGGTCGGTGAACCGCACGCTGTAGCCGACGACGTCGCCGAGCGGAACCGCCAACTCCTCGGCGATGCGCCCCGCGACCGTGCGCGCGGCGAGCCGCCGCGGCTGGGTGTGCCCGATGGTGCCGCGGATGCCGCGGCCGAGTTCGAGGCAGATCTTGGGCAGCTGCGTCGTCTTGCCCGACCCGGTCGCCCCGGCCACCACCACGACCTGGTGCGCCCGGATCGCCTCGGCGATCTCGTCGCGCCGGTCGCTGACCGGCAGTTCGGGATAGCTGATCGCCGGGACGGCGGCTCGGCGCGCCGCCACGACCGCTTCGGCGGCGGTGATCTGGGCGGCGAGGTGCTGCAGCTTCTCCGGCGGGGCACCACGTAGCTGTTTCAGGCGCCGGCCGAAATGCACGGCGTCGCGGATGGTCAGGCCGTCGAGCCGGCTGCGCAATTCAGCGACGGAGGGCTCGGGCACTCCGCCGAGGATAGAGGTCGGCGAACGGGCGGGCACGCCGTGGACGGCTATGGGGTTTCCATGCTTGGTCAATGGGTAGCCGGAACTGACACACCGAAGGGAGCCGTGGTGCGTGCAGCGATTTTGCGTAAGGCCGGCGAGGCTCCGACCGTCGGCGAATTCGACGAGCCCGACGGGCAAGTGGTCGACGTCCGGGTCGCCGGCTGTAATCCCGTCGATCTCGCACTGGCATCAGGTGCCGCCGGCGCACCGACAGTTCCGTCGGTGGTCGGCAAAGAGGGCGTCGGTCTGACCGCCGATGGCACGCGGGTGTACTTCGATTCACCACCCGACCCGTTCGGGTCCTGGGCGCAACGCTGCCGCATCGAACCGGCCACGGCGTTCTCGGTTCCCGACGGCGTCGACGACGACCTGGCCGTCGCCTTGGGGATCGCCGGCCTGGCGGCGTGGCTGCCGCTGACCCGACATGCCAGCGTCACCGACGCCGAATCGGTGCTGATTCTCGGGGCAACGGGCACGGTGGGCCGGATAGCGGTACAAGCCGCCAAACTGCTCGGCGCCGGTCGGGTGGTCGGTGCCGGACGAAATCCCGAAGCCTTGGAACAGGTCGCAGCGCTGGGCGCCGACGCCACCGTCGCGCTCGGCAAGGGCGATGACGCCGACGCGCTCAAAGCCGAAGCCGGTGCGGGCTATGACGTCGTGCTCGATCTGGTGTACGGCAAGCCGTTTCTGGCCGCCCTGGAAGCCAGCGCTGTCGGCGCGACGCTGATCACCGTCGGTCAAGGAGCCGGTTCGAGTGCCGAGGTGTCATTCCGATCCCTGATGGGCCGCACCCATGTCGGTCACCTCAACAACGCGATGGGGCCCGACGTGATGCGGGCCGGGTACCAGGAGCTGACGCGTCATGCCGCCGACGGCAAAATCACACTCGACATTCGCCGTTACAGCCTTGAAGAAGCCGCCGACGCCTGGCGCGCCCAAGCCGAGAGTCCCCACGCCAAACTGGTGATCGTGCCGTGACCCGGTAGCGCAGCCGAGCGGCGACGGACTTTACAAAAATAGGCAGAAATGTCACGCTTGCCGCCGGGCGTGAGCCTGCGCGCATCCGCCCTGGATCAGGGCATGACCAGAGGAGCCAACCGGTGGCAGACACTGAATTCTCCGGCCGCACCATGGTGGTCTCCGGCGGCAGCCGGGGCATCGGCCTGGCGATCGGACTCGGCGCGGCGAAGTTGGGCGCCAACGTCGTGTTGCTGGCCAAGACCGCCGAACCGCACCCCCGGCTGCCGGGAACGGTGCACACCGCCGCCGCTGAAATCGAAGCGGCCGGCGGCAAGGCCCTGGCCGTCGTGGGCGACGTACGCAGCGAAGACGACGTGCAGCGCGCCGTCGACGCCGCGGTGGACCGGTTCGGCGGCATCGATGTCTGCGTGAACAACGCCAGCTCCATCGCCACCGAACCGACCGACCAGCTGTCGGCCAAGAAGTTCGATCTGATGCAGGACATCAACGTGCGCGGGACGTTCCTGTTGACCAAGGCGTGCCTGCCGCATCTGCGCAGGTCTCCCGCAGCACACGTGCTGACCATCGCTCCCCCGCTCAACCTGAACCCGTATTGGCTGGGCATCCACCCCTCCTACACGCTGTCCAAGTACGGCATGAGCCTGCTGACGCTGGGCTGGGCCGCGGAATACGCCGACGCCGGAATCGCCTGCAACTGCCTATGGCCGGAGACCTACATCGCCACGTCCGCGGTGGCCAACTCCCCCGACGGTGGGAATCTGATCGAGAAGGCGCGCAGCCCGCAGATCATGGCAGACGCCGCCGTGGCAATCCTGCGGCGCCCGGCCGCCGAGGCGAGCGGGCAGTGCTACATCGACGCCGACGTGCTCGCCGAGACCGGCGTGACGGACTTCTCCGGCTACGGTGGCGGCCCCGAGCCGCTGATGGACTTCTTCGTCGACCGGCCGCTGGGCGGTGGGGCCTAAAGCCCACGCTCAGCGCAGGTAGACCTCACTGCCGCTGGGATAGCCGCCGCCGGTGGTGGTGACGTGGACGTGGTCGTAGTGGCCGTAGCCGCCGCGCTGCGCCCCGCCGCCGGGCGTGTAGTACACACCGCGCCAGATGGCGTCCTGCAGGCCGAACCGGCCCGCGTTCTCCATCACATAGGCCACGATCGAGTCGCCGAGCGCGATGCCCTCGGCACTGCCGGGGTTGGGAATCATCACATCGAGGGCCAGCCCGTTGGGGTGCCAGCGCAAGGCGTCGGCGCGCACGCCACCAATCTGGTGAATCTGCGGAAAGGCGTCGCTGATGCTGCGGGAGGCCTGGATCGTCTTGACCTGAAGGCCGCTTTCCGGGGCCACCCCGGCCGGCAGGAAGCGGGACACCATCCGCATCCGTGAGGCCGCCGCCACCCCGGCGGGCGTGCCCTGCTGCAGGTAGTCGGCGGGCGCCGCGACCAGCTGCAATCCGCCCGGCTCCTCGGCCTCAGCAACCACCGGCGCGGAATCTTTGGCGATTGTCGGAGTGGCGCTGCCACCTACAGCAAAGAACATAGCTACTGGTGCGATGACCACAGCCATCCATGCGGAGGACTTTCGGCGTTGGCTGGCTAACTCGTGTCGGCCCACGGGTAGATAGGATACGAGAAATCTGGCTAATAGTCACAATTTTATAAAGCTCAGGAAACATTTTAGAATCGGGTACCGCAGCAGCCCGGCGCGGGCCGCCGAGGTGTGCCCTGTTCCCGCAGATCAGCGGGCCTCGGGTGGCGCAGCGCACAGCCGCAAAGGTAGACCACCTAATCAGATGGGTTTAGACTGCATCGCATGAAGTCGACGACCCTTGCTGCGGCGATCACGGGCTTGGCGGTGGTCCTGGCGGCGCCCGCGCAGGCCGACCCCGACATTGATTTCGCCAACGAACTGCACACCTACGGCATCTACGGCCCGCGGGACTACAACGCGTGGCTGGGCAAGATCGTCTGCGAGCGCCTGGACAAGGGTGTCGACGGCGATGCCGCCAAGTCGGTCCGCTTCATCACCCCCAACCTGCCGAAGGGCACCAACCAGTCGCAGCCCAACCCGGCCCAGGCCTGGCAGTTCCTCGGCGCCGCGATCAACACCTACTGCCCGGACAAGCGCGGCGTATTCGAGCAGGCAGCAGCGCAGCAGCACTGATGGACGTCAGCCGGCTCTGGCAGAACAGGCTGTTCGCCCGCACGGTGGGCGCCGCCTACGCCCGCGCCATCGAACAGCCCGGAGCGGCTCGCGTCTTTGGTCGGCTGCTCTTCGGCACCGACGTCGACCGCATATACCGGGCCATGAACGTCGTCACCGACCTGCCTGATGGCGCGGCCGTACTGGATGTGCCCTGCGGCGGCGGCATCACCATCGAGCGCCTCACACCCGGCCGGCGGGTGCGCTACGTGGCGATGGACATCTCGGCGGGCATGCTCGACCACGCCCGGCGGCGGCTGCGCCCCGAGCTGCGCGACACCGTCGAGTTCGTCGAGGCCAGCATCGAAGCGATCCCGTTCGCCGACGACGAGTTCGACTTGTGTGTGTGCTTCAACGGGCTGCACTGTCTGCCCGATCCGGCCGCCGCCATCCGGGAGATCGCCCGTTGCCTCAAACCCGGCGGCCGGCTGGTCGGCGACTTCGCCACCCGCGGCCAGGTTCGCCGGGCCGATGCCTACATGGTGGTGATGCGGACCAGCGGCACCTTCGGTCCCGGCGGCACCGTCGACGACGCCCGGCGGTGGTTCACCGAAGCCGGGCTGACGGTCGACGAGCTTGAATGTTCCGGCGCGATCACACATTTCGCGGTCCACAAGTAAGCGGTGCTGATTCCGCCCTAGCCTCGCCGGTTTCGACGACTATGGTCGTAACTATCCCGATTCGACCGGCGAGAGGGGCCATGATGCCCGCACACAGCATCCTCGACAGCTTCGGAACCAAAGACCAGCTCGCCGTCGACGACACCAGCTATCAGATCCGGCGCCTCGATCGCATCGACGGCGCCGAGCGACTCCCCTACAGCCTCAAGGTCCTGCTGGAAGACCTGCTGCGCAACGAAGACGGCCACCTGGTGACCGACGAACAGATCAACGCGATGGCCGCCTGGGATCCGAAAGCCGAACACGGCCGGGAGATCGCCTACACCCCGGCGCGGGTGCTGATGCAGGACTTCACCGGAGTGCCCTGCGTCGTCGATCTGGTGGCGATGCGCGACGCGATCGCGGATCTGGGCGGGCAGACCAAACGGATCAACCCGCTGTGTCCCACCGAACTGGTGATCGATCACTCGGTGATCGCCGACGTCTTCGGCCGCACCGATGCGTTCGCGATCAACGCCGAGCTGGAGTTCGAGCGCAACGCCGAGCGCTACCAGCTGCTGCGCTGGGGGCAGCAGGCCTTCGATGACTTCTCGGTGGTGCCGCCCGACACCGGCATCTGTCACCAGGTCAACCTGGAATACCTGGCCAGGGTGGTGTTCACCCGCGACAGTGCGGACGGCCCGATGGCCTACCCCGACACCCTGGTCGGCACCGACTCGCACACCCCGATGGTCAACGGCCTCGGGGTGCTGGGTTGGGGCGTAGGCGGGATCGAAGCCGAAGCCGCCATGCTGGGCCAGCCGATGAGCATGCTGATCCCCCAGGTGGTGGGGCTCAAACTCTCCGGCGAACTGCAGCCCGGAACCACCGCCACCGACCTGGTGCTGACCGTCGCCGAGTTGCTGCGGCGCACCGGAGTGGTGGGCAAGTTCGTCGAGTTCTTCGGCCCCGGGGTGGCCAACGTCCCGCTGGCGAACCGGGCCACCATCGGCAACATGAGCCCCGAGTACGGGGCCACCTGCGCGATCTTCCCGATCGACGGCGTCACCTGCGACTACCTGCGGCTCACCGGCCGCTCCGAACACCAGATCAAGCTGGTCGAGGCCTACGCCAAAGAGCAGGGCATGTGGCACGACCCCGAACGCGAGCCGGCATACTCCCAAATCCTCGAACTGGATCTGGGCAATGTGGTGCCGTCGATCGCCGGGCCGAAACGCCCGCAGGACCGCATCCCGCTGCGAGTCGCCCCGCAGACCGTCTGCGCGCTGCTCGGCGGTGTCGAAACGACCGAACAGGCGCTGTCGGAGCTCGACGAGGCCTCCGCGGACTCCTTCCCGGCCAGCGATCCGATCGCCTTCGGCGACACCAGCAGTCCCCAGGGCAAGCCCCGCCAGCCGCAGAGTGAATGCATCGAAGGCGACTGGCCGTCGGCCGCAGTGGCCGTGGAGTTGGCGGACGGCACCAGCACCGACGTCAACACCGGCGACGTGGTGATCGCGGCCATCACGTCGTGCACCAACACCTCCAACCCCTCGGTAATGGTCGGCGCGGCACTGCTGGCCCGCAACGCCGTCGAGAAGGGCCTGTCCCGCAAACCCTGGGTCAAGACCACGCTGGCACCCGGGTCGCGGGTGGTCACCGACTACTACAACCGGGCCGGCCTGACTCCCTATCTGGACAAGCTGGGCTTCAACCTCGTCGGCTACGGCTGCACCACCTGCATCGGCAACTCCGGCCCGCTGATCCCGGAGGTGAGTAAGGCCGTCGTCGACAGCGACATGACGGTGTGCTCGGTGCTCTCGGGCAACCGTAACTTCGAAGGCCGCATCCACCCCGAGGTCAAGATGAACTTCTTGGCCTCCCCACCGCTGGTGGTCGCCTATGCACTGGCCGGCACCCTGCGGGTCAATCTGCTGACCGACCCGATCGGCACCGGCAGCGACGGCGAACCGGTGTATCTGCGGGATATCTGGCCGAGCGAAGCGGACATCGAAGCCGTCGTTTCCGACAATCTGCAGGCCGAGATGTTCACCGCCAGCTACGCCGACGTCTTCACCGGCGACGAACGCTGGCGCGGGCTGGAGGTACCCGAGGGCGACACCTTCTCCTGGGACCCCGACTCCACCTATGTACGCCAGCCGCCGTACTTCGACGGCATGACGCGCGAGCCCGAGCCGGTCACCGACATCACCGGCGCCCGGGTGCTGGCCAAGCTGGGCGACTCGGTCACCACCGACCACATCAGCCCGGCCGGGTCGATCCGCCACGACTCCCCCGCCGGAAAGTACTTGTCGGAGCATGGAATTGAACGCAAGGACTTCAACTCGTACGGCTCCCGGCGCGGCAACCACGAAGTGATGATCCGCGGCACGTTCGCCAACATCCGGCTGCGCAATCAATTGGCGCCGGGCACCGAAGGCGGCTTCACCCGCGACTTCACCCAGTCGGACGGCCCGGTCACCACCATCTACGACGCGTCGGTCAACTACCTCGACGCCGGCGTCCCGCTGGTGATTCTGGCAGGCAAGGAATACGGCTCCGGTTCCTCTCGCGACTGGGCCGCAAAGGGCACCGTGCTGCTCGGGGTGCGTGCGGTGCTCGCGGTGTCCTACGAGCGCATCCACCGTTCCAACCTGATCGGGATGGGTGTACTGCCGCTGCAGTTCCCCGACGGGGCCGACGCCGAGTCGCTGGGTCTGACCGGTGAGGAGACCTTCGACATCACCGGCGTGACCGCGCTGGGTGACAGCATCCCCGACACCGTGCACGTCAAAGCCGGTGACGTCGAGTTCGATGCCAAGGTGCGCATCGACACCCCCGGCGAGGCCGACTACTACCGGCACGGCGGCATCATGCAGTACGTGCTGCGGCAGCTGCTCGACTGATCCGAAACCGCTATCTGCGCAGGGCAAGTCGCTAGGGGCCAAGCTGCGGCGTTTAACGCCACCAACGTCCGGGTAGGCCCCGCCGTGGTGTGACGCATCGGCGTCGGCCGCCCCGGCGAAAGGGAACCGCGATGTTCTTGACGCTCCGAGAACAAGAACGTCTGCTGATTCACACCGCGGCGGAGGTGGCCCTGAAACGACGCAAGCGCGGCCTCAAGCTCAACTTGCCCGAAGCCACCGCGGTGGTCACCCAGTTCGTGCTCGAGGGTGCCCGCGACGGCCGGTCGAAAGCCGACATCCAAGATGCGGCGCGCCACGTCCTGAAACGCGAAGACGTGATGGACGGTATCGCCGAGATGCTGCAGAAGGTCGACGTTGAAGCGACGTTTCCCGACGGCACCAAATTGGTGACCGTTCCCCAGCCCATTCACTGACATCGGCGGGAATGAAGGCGACAGCCATGCGCGGACCGACCGACAAAATCAGGGACACCGTCACCAACCGGATGCAGCGGGCCCAGAAGAGCTCGTGGCTGCCGGGCGCGGCCAGCCGGGCGGTCGCCCGGGCCCAACGCGTCCTGCAGCGCAATCCCCGGCTGGAGAAACTGGTCTCGTCAGCACAGCGGCACCTGCCCCCGCTGCGGCGCCAACGCGCCGGCTCCGGCAAGTCGATTCCGATGGGTACCGGCAAGGCGCCGATGGGAATGGTGCAGCCGGGCCCTTCCTCGAGCATGAAACCGTCGGCGCCGGGTGCCCTCATCTTCGGGGACGCCCCGGTGCCCATCAACGTCGGCTGCGAGATCACGACGGTGAAGGTCGTCAACACCGGCGACCGGCCGATCTCGGTGGGCTCGCATTTCCATTTCGCCGAGGCCAACCCCGCGCTGGAGTTCGACCGGGAGGCGGCCTGGGGCAAGCGGCAGAACATCATGTCCAGCGGAATGAGCCGGTTCGACCCCGGCGTGACCCAAGAGATCGAGCTGATCCCTTTCGGGGGCCGCAGAATTGCCGCCGGGTTCCGCGGCGCGTGCAAAGGCCCGCTCGATGCCTGAGATCCCCCGCCACCTCTACGTGATGATGCTGGGCCCCACCAAGGGCGATCAGCTTCGGCTGGCCGACACCGACCTGTTCATCGAGGTCGAAGAGGACTACTGCGTCGGCGGGGACGAGATCGTGTTCGGCGGCGGCAAATCCGGGCGCGAGTCCCAGGGCCAATCACACGTTCCCCGCGCGCAGGGCACCCCCGACCTGGTGATCACCAATGTGGTGATCCTCGACCACTGGGGAATCGTCAAGGCAGACGTGGGAATTCGCGACGGCCGCTTCACCGCCATCGGGAAGTCGGGCAACCCCGACGTGATGGACGGCGTTCACCCCGACTTGGTCATCGGCCCCTCCACCGAGATCATGAACGGCACCGGCCTGATCATGACGGCCGGCGCCATCGACACCCACGTGCACTTCGTGAACCCGCAGATGTGCGAGGTGGCCCTGCAAGCCGGCATCACCACGCTGGTCGGGGGTGGCAGCGGACCCACCGACGGGGGCAAAGCCACCCTGGCGACCCCGGGCTTCTGGTGGCTGGCACGGATGCTGGAGAGCTTCGACCCCTGGCCGGTCAACGTGGCATTTCTGGGGCGCGGCACCACGATCAACGAGGAAGCGTTGTGGGAACAGTTGCGCGCCGGTGCCGCCGGACTCAAGGTCCACGAGGACTGGGGCGCGACACCGGCGGTGATCGACACCGCCCTGCGGGTCGCCGATGAGGCCGGGGTGCAGGTCGCCATCCACAGCGACACCCTCAACGAGGCGGGCTTCGTCGAAGATCTCATGCGCACGGTCAACGGCCGCAGCTTCCACAGCTACCACACCGAAGGCGCCGGCGGCGGCCACGCCCCCGACATCATCCGGATCGCCGGCGAAGCCAATGTGCTGCCGTCGTCGACCACCCCGACCCGCCCGTTCACCGTCAACACCGTCGATGAACAGCTCGACATGTGCCTGGTGGCCCACCAGCTCAACCCCAAGGTTCCGGCGGAGTTGCAGTTCGCCGAGAGCCGGGTCCGGGCCGGCACCATCGCCGCCGAAGACATCCTGCAGGACATCGGCGCGATCTCGGCGATGTCGTCTGACGCGCAAGCGATGGGGCGTCTCGGCGAGACGGTGTTGCGCACCTGGCAGACCGCCCACGCGATGAAGCAGCTGCGCGGTCCGCTGTGCTCCGATGAGCGCGCCGACAACGAGCGAGCCCGGCGCTACGTCGCCAAAACCACCATCTGCCCAGCGATCATCCACGGCCTCGACGACGAAATCGGATCCATCGCCGTCGGCAAACTGGCCGACTTCGTGTTGTGGGCCCCCGCCATGTTCGGGGTCAAGCCGACCGCGGTGTTCAAAGGGGGCATGGGCGCGCTGGCGATGCTCGGCGACCCCAGCGCGGCGGTGCCCACCCCCGAGCCGGTGTTGCCGCGGCTGGGCTACAACGCCTTCACCCGCGCCGCGGCGGCCACCAGCGTCGCGTTCGTCGCGCCCGTCGCACTCGAAGACGGGCTGGCCGACCGACTCAACGTCGAACGCCGACTCGTGCCGGTCAAGAACATGCGCCAACGCAGCAAAGCCGACTTGCCGCTCAACGACGCGCTGCCGAACATCGAGGTCAACCCCGACACCTTCGAGGTCCGCATCGACGGGCAAACGACCAACCATGCACCGCTGACCGAGCTGCCCATGACCCAGCGCTACTTCCTCTACTGACATGCCGGCCACGCCAGCTGCGCTGCTGCTGCTCACCGACGGGCGCCTGCCGGCCGGCGGTTACGCGCACTCCGGCGGCGTTGAGGCATCGGTTCAGGCGGGACGCGTGCACGACCGAGCCAGCCTGGAAGAGTTCCTGCGCGGACGGGCTGCCACCTCCGGTGCCGTCGCCGCCGCTTTCGCCGCTGCGGCCTGCCACGCGACCGCAGCAGGCGATCTGGCGCGGCTCACCGAGCTGGAGGCAGAGCTCGACGCCCGGATGCCGTCGCCGGCGCTGCGCAGCGCATCGCGCGCCCTGGGCCGGCAATTGCAACGGGCAATGCGAACCATCCGGCCGGCCCCGCAGCTCGACGCGCTGGGCCGGCACCCCCACCAGCCGATCGCCATGGGTGTGGTCGCCGCGGTCTTCGACCTCGATGCACGTGATGCGGCCACCGCGGCGCTGTATGACAGCGTGGCCGGGCCGGCCGCCGCCGCGGTGCGGCTGATCAGCCTCGACCCACTCGATGTTCATGCCGTGCTGGCAGATCTGCTGGCCGACCTCCATGTGCTGGCCGGCGCCGCAGCCGGTCATGCCGGCACCGCACCGGCGGACCTGCCGGCCCACGCCGCCCCACTGCTCGATATCGCCGCGGAACATCACACCCGGCAGGAGGCGCGACTATTTGCTTCCTGAACCCCCGATCCGGCGAGATGCGCGCGCACGCACGGCTGGCCACCGAAGCCACTATCGGCTGGGACGGACAGTGGACCAGTCAGGTCAGCGCCCTGCGCGCGCAGGCCCCGATCATGCCGCGCATCACCGGGCCCAAAGAACCGCATCCGTGGGCGGATCAGCTACCCGCGGCGGTCCGGGTGAGCGTGGCCGCGGGGGCCGCCGGCCCGATGGGCGGCGACGAACTCGATTTCGACATCGACGTGGGAGCCAACAGCTGCCTGGTGCTCACCGACATCTCGGCCACCCTGTTGCTGCCCGGAGCCCGCGGGCGCTGCTCACGCAGCTCGATACGGGTGCGGGTCGCAGACGGCGCCACGCTGGTCTGGCTGGCCGAACCATTGATCGCCGCGGCACACTGCAACCACGTCAACGACGTCGACGTCGCGCTCGCCCCCACCGCCCGGCTACTGCTGCGCGAAGAACTGATTCTCGGTCGCCACGGCGAACAACCGGGCACCATCCGGCAGCGGCTGCTGATCCGGCGCGACGGACAGCCGCTCTACCACCAGGACCTGCACATCGGGGCCGACGCGCCCGGCTGGAACAGTGCCGCCGTGGCCGCCGGCCACCGGGCAGTGGGCTCAATACTGCTCGTGGACCCGCAACGGGATTGGACGACGCAGCGCAGCTCGATGATGTGTCCGTCAGCCGGGCTGCTGCCGCTGGCCGGCCCCGCCGCGCTGGTCTCCGCGCTCGCCGACGACAGCCTCGCGTTGCGGCGGGCGCTGACCGCCGGCCTCGACGAACTCGGGACGCCCTGGCAATCCGATGATGTCCCAACGGAAGAGGAGCCGCACAGTGCCTGACACCCAACATCTCCACCACGACACCCGTGCGCTACGACTGGGAGTGGCCGGGCCGGTGGGCACCGGCAAGAGCTCACTGATCGCCACCGTGTGCCGGAACCTGTCCGGCGAATACCGCTTCGGTGTGGTCACCAACGACATCTACACCGACGAGGACGCCCGCTTTCTGCGGGCGCAGGGAATTCTGCCCGCCGAGCGGATCCGCGCGGTGGAAACCGGTGCCTGCCCGCACACCGCGATCCGCGACGACATCACGATGAATCTTCTTGCCGTCGAAGACCTCGAGCACGATTTCGCCCCGTTGGACATCGTTCTGATCGAAAGCGGCGGCGACAACCTCACCGCCACCTTCTCCCCCGGCCTCGTCGACGCCCAGATCTTCGTCCTCGACGTCGCCGGCGGCGGAGACGTCGCACGCAAAGGCGGCCCCGGAATCGCGCGCGCGGATCTGCTGGTGATCAACAAGATCGACCTCGGTTCCTATGTCGATGTCGATGTGCCGCAGATGGTTGCCGATGCCCGGGCCGCCCGCGCCGGCTCCCCCGTTCTGGCACTGTCGCGCAAGCAGCAGCCCACCGTCGACGAGCTGTGCCAGTGGGTGCGCGGCATTCACGCCGCCTACACCTCCGGGGGCCACGTGCCGGTCGACCCGGGACCGATGGCACCGCACAGTCACAGCCAGCACCGGCACGACCACAGCCACAGTGAGACCTAGCCGTGGCCGGCGTGTGTGGCGACGAAATCGTCGTCGCCGATCGGGAGTCAGCACCGCGGTTGCGTGGTATACCGGGACACAGTGCTGCTCTCGCCGGGATCAGGCTGGCCTCCGGCGAGATCCGCGACGAACGGGAGCCGGGTCGATGACGGCAAGCACATCACGAGCTTCGTTGGCGCCGCTGCTGCCGGGCGGCGAGCCGATCGAGTCGCTGCTGCGGCGAGCCCAGTTCTTCACCCCGGGAATCCCGACACCGGATCACCGAGAGGTGCATCGCCGCGGCGGCCGCGGCGCCGAAGAGTTCTACCGGCAACGCTGGCGGCACGGCAAAGTGGTGCGCTCCACCCACGGGGTCAACTGCACCGGATCGTGCTCCTGGATGGTGTACGTCAAAGAAGGCATCATCACCTGGGAAACCCAGGCCGTCGACTATCCCTCGGTCGGCCCCGACAGTCCCGAGTACGAGCCGCGCGGCTGCCCGCGCGGTGCCTCGTTCTCTTGGTACACCTACTCCCCGGCGCGGGTGCGCTATCCCTACATCCGCGAGCCGCTGTTGGCGATGTGGCGCGAGGCCCGCGACCGGCTCGGTGACCCGGTGGCCGCGTGGGCCGAGATCACCGCAGACCCGGAGCGGGCCGCGCGGTACAAGTCGGCACGCGGCCAAGGCGGTTTCCTGCGGGCCTCCTGGGCCGAAGTCAGCGAGCTGATCGCGGCCGCGCACGTGCACACCGTCAAGGAGTACGGGCCGGACCGCGTGGTGGGCTTCTCCCCGATCCCGGCGATGTCGCAGGTCTCCTATGCCGCGGGCACCCGCTTCCTGTCGATGATCGGCGGCACCATCCTGTCCTTCTACGACTGGTACGCCGACCTTCCGGTCGCCTCACCGCAGGTCTTCGGTGACCAGACGGACGTCCCGGAGTCCGGGGACTGGTGGAACGCGGCCTACCTGATCATCTGGGGCACCAACCTGCCGATCACCCGCACCCCCGACGCGCATTTCATGACCGAGGCGCGCTACCGCGGCCAGAAGGTCGTCGTGGTCAGCCCCGACTACTCCGACCACACCAAGTTCGCCGACGACTGGCTGGCCTGCGCGCCGGGCACCGACGGTGCGCTGGCCATGGCGATGGGGCACGTGGTGCTCAGCGAGTTCTTCCGGGACCGGCAGGTGCCCTACTTCCAGTCCTACGTCAAGACCTACACCGACCTGCCGTTCCTGATCACCCTGCGCCGCCGCGGCGACTCCTATGTCCCGCACCGCTTCCTGACCGCGGCCGACCTCGGCGACACCGCCGAGAACGCCGCGCATCGCACGGTGCTGCTGGACGCGGCGACCGGCGAACCATTCTTCCCGAATGGCACGCTCGCCGACCACTTCTCGGAATCCGGCAAGGGCAGATGGAACCTGGATCTCGGCGAGCACGACCCGCTGTTGAGCCTGCACGGGCGCTACCCGGACGCGGTCACCGTCGACCTGCCGCGCTTCGATATCGGTGACACCGAGGGCGGCGACGCGGTGCGCCGGGGCGTGCCGGTGCACCGTCTGGGCGAGCATCTGGTGGCGACGGTGTTCGACCTGCTGATGGCGCACTACGCCGTGGCCCGCGACGGGTTGCCCGGCGAGTGGCCGACCGGCTACGACGACGCCGACCAGCCCTACACCCCGGCCTGGCAGCAGACCATCACCTCGGTACCGGCGGCGGCCGCGGCCCGGGTGGCTCGCGAATTCGCCCGCAGCGCAGAGCTTTCCCAAGGCCGGTCGATGATCGCGATGGGGGCCGGCACCAACCACTGGTTCCACTCCGACCAGATCTACCGCACCTTCTTCACCCTGACCATGCTGTGCGGTTGCCAGGGCGTCAACGGCGGCGGCTGGGCGCATTACGTCGGCCAGGAGAAGGTTCGCCCGCTGACCGGCTGGCAGCAGGTCGCGTTCGCGCTGGACTGGCAACGCCCGACCCGGCACATGACCGGCACCTCGTTCTTCTACTTGCATACCGACCAGTGGCGCTACGAGCAGTTCGGCGCCGGCGAGTTGTCCTCGCCGCTGGGGCCGGGACTGTTCGGCGGCCGCGCGGTCGCCGACATGCTGGCCCAGGCGTCGCGGCTGGGCTGGACGCCCTCGCACCCGATGTTCGATCGGAACCCGTTGAGCCTGGCCGATTCCGCCGCCGAGGCGGGCAAGCCGGTCGCCGACTACGTGGTGGACGAACTCCAGGCCGGCCGGATGCGGTTCGCCGGCGAGGACCCCGACAACCCGGCGAACTTTCCCCGGGTGATGACGGTGTGGCGGGCCAACCTGCTGGGCTCGTCCGGCAAGGGCATGGAGTACTTCGTGAAGCACCTGCTCGGTGCGCAGAACGCGGTGCGCGCCGAGGAGTCCCCGGAAGCGTTGCGGCCCACCGAGGTGCGCTGGCGTGAGCCGGCGCCGACCGCCAAGCTCGATCTGGCCGTCACACTGGACTTCCGGATGACCAGTACCTGCACCTACTCCGACATCGTGCTACCGGCCGCCACCTGGTATGAGAAGCACGACATCTCGACCACCGACATGCACCCGTTCGTGCATTCGTTCAACCCGGCGATCCCTCCGCCGTGGGAGGCCCGCACCGACTTCGAGGCGTTCGCCACCATCGCCGCCGAGTTCTCCCGGCTGGCCGCGACGCACCTGGGCACCCGCACCGACGTCATCGCCGCACCGCTGATGCACGACTCCGCCGACGAGCTCGCCCAGCCCGGCGGCGCGGTGGCCGACTGGACGCGCGGCGAATGCGAGCCGGTCCCCGGGGTCACGATGCCGAAACTGGTTACCATCGAACGGGATTACCCCGCGGTGGCGGCGAAGATGGCGGCCCTGGGCCCGCTGGTGAACACCCTGGGCACCGGGGTCAAGGGCATCTCGTGGAAACCCACCACCGCGGTCGACTGGCTGGGCCGCCAGAACGGCATCGTGCACGGCGGCCCCGGTGACGGCCGCCCCTCACTGGCCCGCGACGTCCACCTGGCCGAGGCGATCCTGGCGCTGTCGGGGGCCACCAACGGCCGGATGGCGCTGCTGGGCTGGCAGGCACTGGAGGAACGCACCGGGATGCCGCTGGCCGATCTGGCCGAAGAGCGCTCCGGGGAACGGATCACCTTCGTCGACACCCAGGTTCAGCCGCGCTCGGTCATCACCTCCCCCGAGTGGTCGGGCAGCGAGACCGGCGGCCGGCGTTACTCGCCGTTCGTGGTCAACGTCGAGCGCAAGAAGCCGTGGCACACCCTGACCGGCCGGATGCACTTCTTCTTGGACCACGACTGGATCGCCGAATACGGCGAATGGCTGCCGGTGTACCGCCCGCCGCTGAACTATCTGCGCCACTTCGGCGAACAGGGTATGCGCGCCGAGGGACGCCCTGAGGTCACCGTGCGGTATCTGACGCCGCACTCGAAGTGGTCGATTCACTCCGAGTACCAGGACAACCTGCACATGCTGCGGCTGTTCCGCGGCGGGCCGGTGATCTGGATGAGCCCGGCCGACGCGGCGAAAATCGGTGTCGCCGACAACGATTGGATCGAGGCGTTCAACCGCAACGGGGTGGTGGCCTGCCGCGCCGTCGTCACCCACCGGATGCCGGTGGGCACCGTGTTCATGTACCACGCCATGGACCGGCACTTGATGACACCGAAAACCGAGGTGTCGGACTACCACGGCGGCGGTGACAACTCGCTGACCCGGCTGGTGGTCAAACCGACCCACATGATCGGCGGATACGCCCAGCAGTCGTTCGGCTTCAACTACCACGGCCCCACCGGCAATCAGCGCGACGAGATCACCGTCATCCGCCGCCGCTCGCAGGAGGTGTGTTTCCAATGAGAGTGGCGGCCAACGTGTCGATGGTGATGAACCTCGACAAGTGCATCGGCTGCCACACGTGCACGGTCACCTGCAAGCAGGTGTGGACCAACCGGCCGGGCACCGAGTACGTCTACTTCAACAATGTCGAGACCAAACCGGGCATCGGCTACCCCAAACGCTACGAAGACCAGGACCAGTGGCACGGCGGCTGGACGCTGGACCGCAAGGGCCGCCTGCAGCTGAGGGCCGGCGGCCGGCTGCGCAAACTGTTGTCGATCTTCTACAACCCGGATCTGCCCAGCATCGACGACTACGGCGACCCGTGGACCTACGACTACCAGACCGTGATCGACGCACCGCTGGGCACCCCGAACCCGACCGCGCATTCGATCTCCGCGCTGACCGGACGGGACATGAAGGTCAACTGGGGCAGCAACTTCGACGACGATCTGGCCGGGGCTCCCGAGTTGGCGCACGGCGACCCCAACCTGGCGGGCCTGGAAGAACAGGTCAAGATGGAGTTCGAGCAGGTATTCATGTTCTACCTGCCGCGCATCTGCGAGCACTGCCTCAACCCGTCGTGCGTGGCGTCGTGCCCGTCGGGGGCGATGTACAAGCGCGCCGAGGACGGCATCGTGCTGGTCGATCAGGACCGCTGTCGCGGCTGGCGGTTCTGTGTGTCGGGCTGCCCCTACAAGAAGGTCTACTTCAACCACCGCACCGGCAAAGCCGAGAAGTGCACCTTCTGCTATCCGCGTATCGAACAAGGGCTGCCGACCGTCTGCTCGGAAACCTGCGTGGGCCGGCTGCGCTACCTCGGCCTGTTCCTCTACGACGCCGACAAGATACTCGACGCCGCCGCCACACCGGATGCCCAGGATCTCTACGAGGCCCAGCTCGGGGTGTTCTTGGATCCGCACGACCCGCACGTGCAGGCCGCCGCCGAGCGAGACGGTATTCCGCACGACTGGATCGAGGCGGCCAAACGCTCGCCCTGCTACGAACTGGCGGTGCGTCACCGGGTGGCGCTGCCACTGCACCCGGAATACCGCACACTGCCGATGGTTTGGTACATCCCGCCGCTGTCGCCGGTGGCCGATGTGGTGGGCGCCCAAGGCTACGACGCCGACAACCCCGACAACGTCTTCGCCACCATCGATTCGCTGCGCATCCCGATCGAGTATCTGGCCAACCTGTTCACCGCCGGCGACTCGGCGGTGGTGCGCACCGTGCTGCGCAAGCTGGCCGCGGTGCGCGCGATTCAGCGCGCCAAGCAACTCGGCCTGGACATCGACGCCGATCTTCCGGCCGGCGTGGGCGCCACCAGGGACGACCTGGATGACCTGTACCGACTGCTGGCGATCGCCAAATACGAAGAGCGCTATGTGATTCCGCCGGCGCACGCCGAGGAGGCGGGGCGGCTGATGGGCCAGCACGAGCAGTTGTTCTGCAGCCTGGATACCGACGGCGGCCCGGGCATGGGCGGGATGGGGCCGACCGGTCCGCACGGCATCGGTTCCTACTATCCGCCGCACTCTGATTCCGCGTCCGCCGCCAACACGCCCCGGCATGCCGATCGTCCCTCGGGCCGGCTCAACCTGCTCAACTGGAACGGCAGCGACGCCGCCCCGGGAATGTTTCCGCAGCCGGGCCCGACATGAACAGCCGGACTGCGAAACTGGCCTCGGTGCTGCTGCAGTATCCGACCCTGGCGCTGTTCGACGGGCTGCCCGAGCTCGAACGATTCGCAGCAACCGCCGGCCCCAAACCGGCCCGCGAGTCGTTCCGGAAGTTTCTGAACTGGCTGGCCGCCACACCCGCGAGCGACGTCGCCGCGCACTACGTGGCGACCTTCGACCTGCGTCGGCGCTGCGCGCTCTACCTGACCTACTACCGCTACGGGGACACCCGAAAGCGCGGCATGGCGATGGTGGTGTTCAAGGCGGCCTACCGCGACGCCGGCTTCGTGGTCTGCGATGACGACCTGCCCGACTTTTTGCCGATCGTCCTGGATTTCGCCGCCCTGTGCCCGAAGGGCGAGCGACTGCTGGCGAACCATCGCACCGATCTGGAGTTGTTGCGCCGCGCTCTGGTGAAAGCCGAGTCGCCGTACGCCGACGTGGTCACCGCGGTCACCGCCGCCTTGCCCAAGCTCGGCAAGCACGAACTCGGCCGGGTTCGCGCGGCGTGGCAGGCCGGCCCGCCGGCCGAGGAGGTGGGCTTGGAGCCCTTCGCTCCCCCCGATTACCTGGCTGGTTACGGAACCGGCCCCGACGCTGCCGGAGGTGCGCAATGCCACAGATAACCACCTGGGACCTGCTGTGGTGGGTGATCCTGCCGTATGTGGCGATAGCCGTCTTCATCGTCGGGCATATCTGGCGCTGGCGTTATGACCAGTTCGGCTGGACCAGCCGCTCCACTCAGTTGCAGGAGCGGCGGCTGCTCAAATGGGGAGCCCCGCTGTTTCACTACGCCACCTTCGCCGCGATCGCCGGGCACGTGATGGGAATCCTGATTCCCAAGTCGTTCACCGATTGGCTCGGTATTCACGAGACCTGGTACCAGGATTTCTCGGCCATCGGCGGGTCGGCTGCGGCGATCGGGGTGTTGATCGGCGGCGGAGTGCTGCTGCTTCGGCGCACCGCGGTTCCGCGGGTGCGCGCCACCACCAGCGCGGTGGACTACTTGGCGCTGATCCTGCTGGGCATCATCGTGTTGCTCGGCATCTATCTGACGCTGGGAATTCAGAACACCTCGCATTACGAGTACCGCAACACGGTCGGGGTCTGGTTCCGTAGCCTGTTCGCCATGCACCCGAACGTGCACGCGATCGCGGCTGCCCCGCTGATGTATCAGGTGCATGCCGTCGCGGCGTGGGCGATCTTCCTGGTGTGGCCGTTCAGCCGCCTGGTCCATGCCTGGAGTTATCCGCTGTGGTACCTGTGGCGGCCCTACATCGTTGTCCGTAGCCGGATCGCGACCCAACCGAAGGAGCCGGGAACGGGTGGAAAATGGCGGAAAATCGGTGTCCCGTATTGACACTCAACTGAACGAGGGACGGCCCGGCGGCACCCGAGAGGCGGTACGGACACTCAACCCGGGCTACTTCGCGCTGGTGATGGCCAGCGGAATGGTGTCGATGGCGATGTATCACCAGGGCGCCTACCGGTTGTCGGTGCTGCTGCTGTGGGTCACGGTGGTGTCCTACCTGGTTCTGGTCACCGTGTCGGCGGTGCGCGTCATTGCGTTCCCGCACGCATTCCGGGCTGATCTCTCCGATTCCGGTCGCGCATTCGGTCTGTTCACGTTCGTGTCGGCCACCAACGTGCTGGGAGCCCGCCTCGTCATCGACGGGCATACCAGCGTCGCCGCCGGGCTCTTGGTGGTCAGCTCGCTGGCCTGGCTGGTGCTGGGCTATCTGATTCCCTGGACCGCCGTGCTGGGCACCTCCGAGCGGCCGGTGGTGCGGCGCGCCAACGGCACCTGGTTCATCTGGGTGGTGGCCAGCCAGTCCATCGCGGTGCTGGCCGCGGTACTGGAAGTCGACATGCCGGATCCGTGGCGGCAGAGCCTGGCGCTGCTCGCGGTGGTGTCCTGGTCGATCGGGGTGTTCCTCTACGGTGCGGCCGGAATCTTCGTGGCCTTGCGGTTGCTGCTCTACCCGTTGCTGCCCGAGGACCTCATCCCGCAGTATTGGGTGGGGATGGGCGCCTGTGCGATCACCGTGTTGGCCGGCGCGCGGATCGTCGAGATGGCTGATGCGCCGATGGTAAATGCCACCCGCGGCCTGATCGCCGGAACATCGGTGCTGTTCTGGGCCTTCGGCACCTGGCTGATCCCGCCGCTGATCGCCGCAGGGGTGTGGCGGCATCTGGTGCACCACATCTCACTGCGCTACGAGGCCCCGTGGTGGAGCGTGATTTTTCCGCTCGGGATGTACGGAGTGGGCAGCCACTACCTGGGGCAGGCCGACCACCTGCCGATCGTCTTCTTCATCGGCTCAGTGCAGAGCTGGATCGCCTTGGGGGCCTGGACCATCACGTTCGTGCTCATGCTGCATCACCTGACGGTCACCCTGCGTCCGGGGGCGCGCTAGAAGGGTGGTGGATCGTTGCAGGCTGCGAGCGCGCGTCGCTTTGCGGCTTCGGCGGCGATCCGGGCTTCGTTGTGGTTGCGCTCGCACTGCATGCGCGATGCCCGATCCTGCGCCCGGGTGCGCTTGCGCGTTGGCATCATCAGCCCGCGGTTGCCCACCGGTGACCATGCCGGCAGGTTCAGTTCGCCGGTGGGGGCGGCCAGCTGGGGGAAATACAGGGCGCCACCGGGTTTGGTGACGTAGATGTGCCCGGTCGGGGCGGTCCAGATGACGGTGCCGTCGGGTTCTTGGCGATCACGCCACCCGTTCTCGCCGGTCCAGAAGGTCTTGAGCAGGTGATGCAGACGGCACAGCAGCTTGAGATTCGAGGCGTGCGTCGGCCCGAGCGGATACGGAACCGTGTGGTCGATGTCGGCGCATTCGGCCGGGCGCCCGCAGCCGGGAAACCGACACGTCAGATCGCGGCAGCGCACGAAGTCGGCCAGCGCCGCAGACGGTCGATAGCCGGGCTCCGGTGCGGCATCTTGTGGGTGGCGAACCGTGCGCAGCTTGGCCGATTTGGCGAGATTGCGCAGCGCCTGCGCCGAGAGGCCACCGAACCCGGGCACGTATCCGGGCGCCTCCGAGCCGCCCTCGAGAGTGGCCTGCTCGGCCATCACATGGATCACCACCGCACCCACCGAGGCATCGCCGGTGGCCGCGGGGCACTCCGGTGAGCCGCATTCACACGCCATCGTGGCCGCACCTTCGGTGAGCGCTCTTAAGGCATCGGCGCGCCGCTCTTCTTTGGTGCGCGGATCAGCCCTGCAGACTGTGGCGGCCAGTTCACTGAGCCGCTGATCGAAGGCCAACGCATCGGGAGTGCGCACGTCGCCGAAGATCTCCGCCAGGCCCGAATGTTGCGGCATCACACCGATGTGGCGCGATTTATCGAAGGTGCGCGCTTCACGCACCGCAACCGGTTCCAGTACCTGCACCCAGTAGTCGACGGCTTCGATGATGCGGTTGCGCGACCAGGTGCCCCACCGGGCGGCATTGCGCTCCAACCAGCGATCCATCCGCGGCAGCGCACCCGGGTCGATCATCAACTCAGTGCGATGCACCACCGCGGCGACCACCTGGTAGTCCACCACCCCGGCAGCGAACAGCGCTGCGAGTTTGGGCAGCCGCTCCGAGAGCGCCAGGCCGATCCGCAACTGACCTGCCGCGCGGCCGCGGCTGACGCCCTGGGCGGCCGCGATCTCGGCGGCCACGGCGTCCCAGCCGTCGAGGGCCCAAATCTCGCGATCGGCTACGTTCTGCTCGGCCAGCCGCCGGTGATACAGCTCCGCGCCCGCGGCGAACACCCGCGCCAGCGCCGCCGACTGCAGCCGAGCCGCCTGCTGCATGACATCGACCAGGCCCGCGTTGTCGAGGCCACCGATGGCGGCCGGCGAAGGCAGGTCCGATTCGAACATACGTTCGACTATACCGGAAGGGGCCGACACGCGCACGCGCCGGAGGCATCACAGACCGAGCCGCATGCCGTCCGCACTGAAGAAGTGCACCTGCTCAGGATCGGGGCGCAACCGCACGCGGTCGTCGCGCCGCAAGGAGTTGTCGCCCCCCATCCGGGCGGTGACCGCCCGGCGCGGGGCTTGGCCGGATTCGATGATTCTGCCGTGCACGTAGGTGTCGGCGCCGAATTCCTCGACGAACTCCACGTCGACATCGACGCCGCTGTCGTCGAGCACGAGATGCTCGGGTCGCACACCGATTACCAATTCCTCTCCGCTGGCAGCGATTTCGCGCGGCAGAGCCAGGGTGTAGCCGCCCAGTGACACCGCGCCCTGCACGACCGGCACCGTGAACAGGTTCATCGACGGTGAGCCGATGAACCCGGCCACGAACACGTTGGCCGGATGGCGATAGAGCTCGCGGGGCGGCGCGCACTGCTGCAGGACCCCGTCGCGCAACACCGCCACCCGGTCCCCCATCGTCATCGCCTCCACCTGGTCGTGGGTGACGTAGACGGTGGTGATGCCCAACCGGCGTTGCAGTTCGGCGATCTGGTTGCGGGTCTGCACCCGCAGCATGGCATCGAGATTCGACAGCGGTTCGTCCATCAAGAAAACCTGCGGGCGGCGCACGATCGCCCGGCCCATCGCCACCCGCTGGCGTTCACCGCCGGACAGATCCTTGGGTTTGCGACCCAGGTGCGTTTCCAAGCCCAGCAGCTGAGCGGTCTCGGCCACCCGGGCGCGGATCTCGGCTTTCGGCGTCTTGGCGACCTTGAGGGCGAAACCCATGTTCTGCGCCACGGTCATGTGCGGGTACAGCGCATAGTTCTGGAACACCATGGCGATGTCCCGATCGCCGGGGTCGGTGCCGGTGACGTCAGCGCTGCCGATGCAGATCCGGCCCGCATCAACGGGTTCCAGGCCGGCCAGCATCCGCAGCGTCGTCGTCTTGCCGCAGCCGGACGGCCCGACCAGCACCATGAACTCGCCGTCCTCGACCGACAGGTTCAGCTTGTCCAGCGCGGGCCGTTCGGCACCGGGAAAGTGCCGGGTCACCGAATCGAAAGTCACTGCCGCCATTGCGCTACCGCCCGCCGAATCCGGTGGCGGCGATGCCGCTGATGAAGGCGCGTTGCGCCACCGCGTAGATCACGATCAGCGGCGCCAGCATCAGCATGGAGGCCGCCATCAGCACCGGCCACTCGGCGACGTACTCCCCTTGCATCCACACCAGCCCGAGGGTAAGGGTGGCGATGCTCTTCCGCTGAATCATCAACAGCGGCCACAGAAAATCGTTCCAGACGTTGATCCAGGTCAGTACCGCCAGCACCATCACCGCCGGTTTGGCATGGGGCAACAGAATCCGCCAGTAGACACCCCACGGCGAGCACCCGTCCAAGATGGCCGCCTCCTCCAGATCGATGGGCAGCGTCGCGAAGAACTGTCGCATCAGATACGTGCCGAACGCACTGCCGAACAGCCCCGGGACAATCATCGCCCACATGGTGTCGGTCCAGCCGAACACTCGCATCAGGATGAACTGCGGAATCACCGTGACGGTCAACGGCACCATCAGCGTGGCCAGGTAGAGCACGAACAGGGTGTTACGTCCGGCGAACGGCAGCCGGGCGAAGGCGTAACCGGCCAGCGAGCAGAAGAACACCTGCCCGGCCGTCACAGCGCCGGCGTAGAGCACGGTGTTGAACAACATCCGCCAGAACGGCATTCGGGCGAACACGTCGAGGTAGTTCGACCACTGGGGATGCGCGGGCAACAGCATCGGCTGGCTGATCTCGGCCTGGCGTTTCAGTGATCCCGACAGCGCCCACAGGATGGGGAACAGAGCGCAGGCGGCGACGCCGGCCAGGCCGGCGTAGACGCCGAGCAAGCGGGCGATACGGTACCGCGCCGGACGGCTGGTGCGCCGGGGCGTCATTGGTCCACCGCGTTCCTGCGCGACAGCCGCAGTTGGATGATCGTCAATGTCAGCAGCACCGCGAACATCACCCACGCCAGCGCGGACGCGTAACCGAAGTCCAGGAAGGCGAACGCCTGCTGAAAGAGCATGATCGCCAACACGTAGGTGCCGGTCTCCGGGCCGCCGCTGCTGCCGGTAAGGACGTAGACCAGATCAAAAGCCTGAAACGCGTTGATGACCGAGATCACCACCACGAACCACAGGGCGCCGCGGATCATCGGCACCGTGATGGACAAGAAGCGCCGGATCTCGCCGGCGCCGTCGATGCGGGCCGCCTCGTACAGCGACTCGGGCACACCCTGCATAGCCGCCAACAGAATCACCGTCGCGAACGGCACGCTCTTCCACACGCTGACCAGACACAGCGACGCCATCGCCCAGTTCGGCTCGGTCAGCCACGGCACCGCCGAGATGCCGAACCAGCCGAGCATGATGTTGAGCAAGCCGCTGTCGGTGTTGAACACGAACTGCCACACCACCGCGATCACCACCGAGGACACCGCCAGCGGCAGGAAGGCGATCGCCCGGAACAGCCCGATGCCCTTGATCTTGTGGTTCAACAATCCGGCTACCGCCACACTGATCAACACCGTGGGGACCACGGTGCCGATAGTGAACACCGTCGAATTGCGGACCGCGATAGCGAACAGCGGATCGGCGGTGAACAGGTCGGAGTAGTTCGCCGCGCCGACGAACGTCGGCGGACTGAACAGATCCCAGCGCTGGACGCTCATGTAGAGCGAGAACGCCAGCGGGAACGCCATGAACACCGCGACCGCGGCCAGGTTCGGGGCGATGAACCACCGTCCCGCTCGGGCGCGTCTGCGCGTCGGGTTCATGCGGTGGCCAGCACTTCGTCGATCTGGGGCGTCAGTCCGGTCTTCAGACTCGCAGCGGGCCGCTTTCCGCGCAGCACCGGCCCGATGGCGCGGTCCATCAGAGCGTGCACCTTCTGCCATTCCGGGGTGATCGGCAATCCCTCGGAATGCGAAGGGCCGCCGGTGAGCACCGCGAGGTTGCTGATGCCGGCATGGGCTTCAGTGAACCCGGGCGCGGCGATTGCCGATCGCAGCACCGGCACGAACAGGCCGGACTCCCCGATCAGCGACTGCCCCACCGGACCCGCCGCGAATTTGACGAATTCCCAAGCCTGTTGCCGGTGCCGGCTGGTGGCGGCGATGGACAGGCCGGTGCTGCCGATGGCCGAGTGGGCAGCCATGCCCTTGGCGGCCGCGGCCGGCCCGGTCGGCAGCACCGCCACGTCGAAGTCGAGGTCCTCGGCTTGCACGAAGGTCTGATAACGCCAGTGGCCGCCGAACGCCATCGCCGCCTGGCCCGCGGTGAACAGGCCCATGGTGGAGATCGCCTGGGTGTCGGAGGCCGCCGGTGCTACCCGGTGAATGTTGGTCAGGTCGGCGTAGAACTGGATGCCGTCGAGGAAGGCGTCGTCGTCGAAATTCATGTGGGTGGGGTTGAATCGCGGGACCGCCCACGGCGTGCCGTTGTTCATCCCGAACACGGCCGCGGTGTAGGGCGGTGACCAGGTGTCGACGAATCCCCACTGGGTGGTCCGGCCGTTGGGTGCCCGCCGGGTGAGTGCGGTTGCGGTGTCCAGGAATTGGTCGAACGTCCACGGGCGGTCCCAGCGTCCCGGCGGCGGCTGAACCTCGGCCTCGGCGAAGATGCGGGTGTTGTAGAACAGGAAGGCGCCCGACCACTGCTCGGGGAAGGCGTATTGGCCACCGTTGAAGCCGAACGTCTCGTACAGCGCCGGGATGCTGTCGGCGTGCAAAGCCGCGGCGAACTCCGGATCGGCGTCCAGCAGCGGGTTCAGGTCTGCCAGCACCCCGCGGTCGGCCAGCCCCGCGTAGTTGAACTCCCAAGCCATCAGCACGTCCGGGCACCTGCCGCTGGCGCAGAATGTCGATATCAGCTGGGTGGGGTCTCCGCCGGCGAGTACGGTGCGCACCCGGATGTCGGGATGCTCGCGCTGGAATGCCGTCACGATGCGCATCCGGGCATCGGCCTCTTCCGGGTTGGCGGCGAAGAAGAACGTCAGCGCGTCGTCGTCAGCGGTGCAGCCGGCCGGCCATGGTGCCAGCGCGGCCGCACCGAGTAGACCGGCTCCGCGCAGAAAACCCCGCCGCTGCAACGCCTGTCACACTTCGATCGGCGGGTAGAGGCGTTCGAGCGTGTATTGGCGGTCCCGGCGGGCGGCCCAGCTACTGGCGGCCAGTGACACCACGAGGATCCCGGCCAGCACGCCCACCGACATCCACAGCCTGGTGTCGATGCCGCCGACGGTCAGCTGACGTAACCCGTTGACGGCGTATGTCATCGGGTCATAGGGGTGCAGGATCTGAAAGGGCTTCGCGGTCGTCTCCACCGGGTAGACCCCGCCGGACGACACCAGCTGGAACATCAGGAAGGCCAGGGTGACCACCCGGCCGACCGCGACGCCGAGCACCGCATTGAACGCCTGGATCATCGCCAGGAACGACGCGGCGATCAACGCGAGGAACGCGACCATGCCCGCGGCGTAGCGCGCCTGCAACCCGACCCCGAAATGCACCACCGCATACATCAGCACCACCTGGCAGATCCCCAGCAGCAACGCCGGCCAGTAGGAGGCCAGCACCACCCGCAACGCACCGAGTCCGTTGACGATGGCGCGAGTCTGCAACGGCGTCAGCAACATCCACACGATCAGGGAGCCGATGAACAAGGCCAACGGTAGGAAGAACGGGGCGAAGCCGGTGCCGAAGGTGGCGGCGTGATGGGTGAAGCCCATGTCCACTCCGACCGGGCTGGCCAGGATCGACGCCACCTCGACGCGCTGCTGGTCGGTGATCGTCGAGGCGCGCTGATCCGCCTCGCCCAGCCCCGAGGCCAATTGTGCGGCACCGTCTTTGAGTTGATTGCTGCCGTCGGTCAGCTGGACCAGGCCGTCGCTGAGTTTGTGGGCGCCGGCGTCCAGCTCGGTGGCACCGTTGCGTAGCGCGACCAGATCGTTCTTGAGCCCGCCGTCCAGCGCGTGGGTCATGAGCGTGCGCAGTCCGCTGTTGGGGTCGGCCAGATCATTCTCCAGCCGTTGAGTGTTGGCGCGCAGCTGGGCCAGGCCCTCATCGGTGGCCGGATCGATTCCCTTGATGGCCAGCAGACGCTGGGCACCGGCCAGGGTGTCGCCGAGACCGCGCACCGCCGGGTCGGGGTTGGCGTGCAAGGCGTCCACCACCTGGTTGACGATCCCGGCGGCCTGCTGGTAGTTGACGTTGAGTGCCCCGATCCGGTCGGAGACTGTTTTGATGTTGCCGCTCAACGCGGTAGCGGCGGCACCGGCGGCATTCGGGTCAAAACCCATGGCGCCGAGGTCGTCGGTGAGCTTCAGCAGCGGGTCGGTGGCCTGCGCAACGCCGGCCGCCAGCCGGCGGCTGCCGCCGGCAAGCGCGGCGGAGCCATCGCGTGCCGTTACCAGATTGTCGGCCAACGTCTTCGAGCCATCGGAGAGTTGACGCGCGCCGTCGGCCGCCTTGGTGACCTCATCGGTCACCTGGGTCAGTGCGGTGCCGATCACCTGCTGACCGACCTTGGCGCTGACTTCGTTGAGAACCTCGCGGGCGGCGTTCTGCCCCATGATGGAGGCCAGGTAGTTATTGGCGTCATTGAATCGGAACTGGATCTGCGCCTTTTGCGGATGCGGACCCGCGGGCGACACCACCGCCGAGCTGAAGTCGGCCGGCAGCGTGATCGAGAAATAATAGGTGCCGTCGGAAACCCCTTTGGCGGCTTCGCTTTCCGATACCTGATGCAGATCGAGCTGGCCGGAGTCGACCAGCGCGCGAGTGACCTCATCGCCGGCGTGCAACTGGGTTGCCGAGACGGTGGCGCCGGTGTCTTCGTTGACCAGAGCGACCGGGATCTTGTCGATGGCGGCGAACGGGTTCCAGAACGCCCACAGGTACATGGCGCCGTACAGCAGCGGCAGCACGATGATGGTGATCAGGGCCACCCGCGGCATCGTGCCGCGGGAGTAGCGTTTGAGGTCGGTTCCCAACGACATTCCGGCGAGCATGATCTAGTCGTCCCCCTTCTCGTGACGGCCGTGGCTGCTGTGCGCTAACTCGGCCGGCCCCAGATGCGCGACGTGGATCTGCGCTGCGACCCCCGAGCCCTCGGGTACCTCATTGGCCGACGCGGTGACCACGGTCTGCTGCTCGCCCAGCGCGACCAGCCGGCCGATCAGGGCCGCCCGGTCGTGGTCGCTGGTGACCTGATCGATGCTGCCGACCACCAACAACGGCGGCCGCGCGGTATTGGCCAGCGCGATGCGCAGCAACAGTCCGGTCAGTTCGTCGAGCTGCTCGACGTACTCGTGCAGTTGCGGCACCGGCAGATCGCCGAAGACCGGCCGGCAGACTGCGTCGCGCTCGGCGTCCCCGGCGCGGCGCACCAGCCGGTACCACGGTGCGTCCCAGCGGAGCTGTTCGGTGATCAGGTCCCGGACGGTCACCGATTCGAAGATCGCGTCGAGTTGCTCGATGCCGGCCAGCGCACAGACGCCGAAGATGTCGCGGGCTTTGTGGTGCCCGAGGACCGTGATCGTCCCCGTCGACGGTTTCATCCGCCCGGCCAGATTCATCAGCAGCGCGGTGCGTCCCGAGCCGGGCGGGCCGACCAGCACAGTGACCCCGCCGTCCGCGATGTCCAGGTCGAGTGGCCCGAAGACCCGTCCCCACGGCCCGGTCATCGAGATGCCGTGCGCTGTCACCGCGACCGGCTTCTCGTCCGGTTCCTTCGCTTCGTCGGGCATGGGTCTCCCCCTCAACTGCCGAATCGGTTCGCGTGACCCATCAAAGCAGAATTGAGCACCGGTGAGCGGCCGTCACGCGCACTCATGGCCGACCGGTTCCCGGTAGTTGCAGCGTCATGAGCCGCAGGCGATCCGGTTCGCCGGCGATGTCGATGGTGTGAATGCGCCCGTTGCCGATACCGATGCGCAACACGGCCAGCAGCCGGCCGCCGGGGGCGATCGCGATGCCGGGTGCGCCGTCGACCAGCAGCACCGCACCGGCGCGAGTGCGGGCGGTGAAGCGCTGGGTCTCGGTCGCGACATCGGCGGCTCCGCGCAGCTCGGTGGGCACCTCGGCCGGTACCAGCACCGGATCGACCCGCCGCATCACGTCGGGCGCCAACAGCTCGAGCAGCGCGGGGATGTCGCCGCCGCGGGAGGCCGCCAGGAACGCCGTCACGATCTGGTGGTGCTCGGCACGGCGACGCGGTTCGGCGGCCGGCTCGGCGTGCAGCCGTTCCCGTGCCCGGCTGGCCAGCTTCTTGGCCGCATCCGGGGACCTGTCGAGCAGCTCACCGATCTGCTCGAAGGGCACGTCGAACACGTCGTGCAGTACGAAGGCCGCTCGCTGAGCCGGCGACAACCGATCCAGCACCACCAGTAGTGCGCGGCTGACCGCCTCGGAGCGCAGTACCTCCTCCTCGGCGGCGAGCGCGGCCGGCCCATGGTCGAGGGTTTCAGGCAGGGGCTGCTCGCCGCGGCGGGCACGCGCGCGCAGCTGGTCGACGGCGGTGCGTGCGGTGATCGTGGTGAGCCAGCCCGCCAGGTTGTGGACCGCGGTGAAGTCGGCGCGGCTGGCTTTGAGCCAGGCCGACTGAACGGCATCGTCGGCGTCTGCGGCCGAGCCGAGCAGGTGAAACGCCACCGAATGCAGCCGGCTCCGGTGGCCTTCGAACTGCTCCGCCAGATAGTCCACGTTGCTCATGGGTCACCTTTCCCGCCCGGGAGTCGTCATTGACACAGATAGCCACATCCGCCGACGAAAGGAAGAGCAACATCATGAGCGTATCGACCGTTTACCTCGCGGTCATCACCGTCACCGCGGTCGTCACCATCGCCATCGCCATCGCCGATTTCATTCCGGCGCAGTTCGTGCTGGCCAACTCGGCGCAGGTGGGGGTGCCGAGGTCCTGGCTGCCGCTGTTGGGCGGGCTGAAGCTGGCCGGGGGCGCCGGGCTGATCATCGGACTGGCGGGCGCCCCACTGATCGGCGTGGCCGCCGCGGCCGGGCTGGTCGCCTTCTTCGTTGGGGCCGTCGTGACACATCTGCGGGCCAAAGTGTTGTACAACATCGGTTTTCCGGCCGCCTACCTACTGCTGGCCACGGCCTCGCTGGCGGGCTTGCTGGCCTGACTCAGCCGAATTCCGCCGCCGGGTCGGTGTGGCCGGCCGAACCGGCGCGGCGCGGCAGTTCCAGCACGACATTGGTGGCCTTGACCGAGGCGACGACCAGGCTGCCGGGCTGCAGCTGCAGTTCGTCGGCGGCCTCCCGGCTGACCAGCGACACCAGCCGAAACGGTCCGGCTTGCACATCCACCTGGGCCATCACCGTGTCCCGAGTCACCTTGGTGACCAGCCCGACCAGGCGGTTGCGGGCGGATTGGCCCACTACCGGGTTGCGCGACATCGGTTCGACGGAGGCGCGCTCCTGGGCGAACCGTGCCAGCTCGGCCCCGTCGACCATCCGCGGCCCGCTTCCCGTCGTCACCGAGAGGCGCCCGGAGTCGATCCAGCGCCGGACGGTGTCGTCGCTGACTCCGAGCAGCTCGGCGACTTCGGCAATTCGGAAGCTTGGCACGTCGTCGAGCTTATCCTCGACGGCCCGCCGGCTCAGTCTTCTGCGAAGTACCGGATCGTCGTGATTGCCCGGCCGCGCCGGTCCACGTCGGCGAAGAGCACCGCGCGTTGCTGCGCTGAGGTGATCGAGACCGCGACGGTGCTGCCGGCCGCCAGCAGCTTCGTCGGCCGGGCGCCGTCCAGCCGGGCGGCGAGTTCGGCGAGATCCATGGCGGTGTCGTCGCCGAAAGTCATTGTCGCACCGGGTGATAGCGCCGCTGTGACGGTGGACAGCTCGCCGGAGGTCAGAGCGGTGAGGAACGCGTGCACCGGCCTCTTGCCCCGCCCGGCCGGCCGGAGAAATCCGGCGGCGAATCCGGCGGTGCCGCCGAGGCGCTGGTTGCCCAGCAGTGAGCGCGACAGCTGAGCTCCGGCGGGCAGCGCCGCCACGCCGTTGCCGAGGAACTGGCCGATCATCGCCGGGAGCTCCCAGTACGCGCGCAACCGCCGCAGCCTCCATCGGCCGGCAGCCTCGGCGAGGTCTTCGGTCAGGTCGTCTTCGGTCAGGTCGTAGCGCAGGATCGCCGGAATGTGCATGACCACCGTCGGCCCCATCGCGACCTCGAGCTGCAGGTCGCGGATAACCGTCGTGCCGTGCACGATGTCCAGGTCCCGATGGAAGGTGATGTCGCGCGGCCCGATGAACGTGTCGTAGAACCGGCCGATCTGCTCGGGACCGACGTGCGGCCGCGAGCCCACCGGGTCCTCCACCCGGCCGTCGGCGCTGAACAGGCCCACCCAGCCGGTCCGGTCGTGGGCGGCCGCCGCGGCCGGCGACTGCTCGACCGTGGCCAGCAGGTCTCGCGGCGTCGAGTCCGTCATAAGGCTGCCTCCACAACAGCGACACCGGCGCTGCGCATCGCCGCCACCGCGGCGGCCGTCGAATCGGCGGCCACCCCCGCGGTCAAACGCGCCAGCACCGTGGTGGAAAACCCCGCGCGAATCGCGTCTTCGGCGGTGTGGCGCACACAGTAGTCGGTGGCAACGCCGACCACGTCGACACCGTCCACGTGGCGCCGGTGCAGCCAGTCGCCCAGCGCGGTGTCGTGGTCGTCGACGCCGTCGAAACCGCTGTAGCCGGCGTCGTATGCGCCCTTTCGGAAGACCGCGTCGATCCGATCGGTGCACAGGGCGGGATGGAATTCTGCGCCGGCGGTTCCGGCGCGGCAGTGCGGCGGCCAGGACGTCACGTAGTTCGGATGCGGTGAGAAGTGGTCGCCGGGATCGATGTGCCAATCCTGGGTGGCCACCACGTGACCGTAGCGGTCCCCGGCGGCCGCGCTGCGCAGATAGCGGGTGATGTCGACCGCGACCGCGACGGCGCCGGTCACCGGCAGTGCGCCGCCGTCACAGAAGTCGTTCTGTACATCGACGATGATCAGCGCCCGCATGACCACCACCGTATCGCCGGCGCCGCAGCGCTTCCCGGGCGCACAGCGCCCAAGTTCCGATCACGACCGCGCCCACCACGACCTCGACGGCCGGTGTCCAGCCGGCCGGATAGAGCACGCCGGTCAGGTAATGGGCGATGAAACCATCCGGTGGCAGCGGGGCCATCCCGGCGGCCGCACGTGCTCGGCGTTCGAGCCAAGTCAGCGGGCAGTCTTGGTGAGCGGTGGGGATCAGCCCCGCCCACACCACCGCCGGAACATGCAGCCAGAGAGTCCCAGGCCACCGCAGCGCCAGGAAGCCGCCGGCGACGACGTAGCCGACGAACGCCAGGTGCACCGCCACGATGAGCCCCACCGCGATCGGGTACATGGTCCTCCAGTGGCCACCATTTCGCCGTGCGCAGAATCCGCTTCCGTCCGCGACCGCCACGGTACATTGGCGAACACCCGATGATCAGGAGCGGATCTGATGACTTCCGGCGGTTTCGACCCGAATGTCCCCGGCTACGGCCCGGGTTACGGATCCGGTTACGGCCCGCCCGGCGGCTATCCGCCGCCACCGGGTTGGGCGCAGCAGGGTTGGGGTCAGCCGCCGGCAGCGGGACAGAAGCCCGGCGGGCTGGGCAGGCGCTTCTGGGCCCGGTGGCTCGACGGTGTGCTGGTCAGCATCGTGGCGTTCGTCCTGGCGCTGTTCGTGTTCGGCGACGACTATCCGTTCCTGGTGACCGGCGTGTTCTCCGGGGTGCTGACCTACGGCTATTTCGTGTTGTTCGAGGTCACCCAGGGGGCCACTCCGGCCAAGCGACTGCTCGGTCTGGCGGTGCGTGGGCCCGACGGGGTGTCGAAGCCGACCCTGGGGCAGTCGGCCGTCCGCAACTCGTTCACCGTGCTGGCCGTAATCCCCTACCTGGGTCCGCTGCTGGCCTTCATCGCCTACGTCGTGATCGCGCTGACGATCAGCGGCAGCCCGACCAAGCAGGGCAAGCACGACGAGCTGGCCGGCGGCACCCGGGTGATCCGCGCCTGAGCCCGCGGTAGCGGCTAGTGCGCCAGGGTGAAGCCTTCCCAGGCCATCCGGCGCTCGGGCGCCGGGTCGTATTCCACCCGGGTCTTTCGGTCGAACACCATCACCGCGCGGTTGTCTCGGGTGTAGACCGGCCAGTCGTCGCCCGGCACGCCGTCGCGGCTGAAGGCCCGCCAGCGGCGCTGCACCTGACCGCTGACCCGCAGTGCCGCCCGGCGATCCGCGCCGGCGGTCAACAACCGGCCCAATCCGCCGCTGCGGTAAACGTCGAACACGGCGAAGAGTTCGGTGGCATGGGTGGCGCCCAACCCCGACCAGCGCAGCACCCGCGGAGCGAAGTCGTAGCGGTATACGTAGGTAGGCGCATGCACCTCGTGTGCCTCGGCGATCTCCCAGACGGCGGCGTTGAAGGCGAAATCGCCGCCGAGCTGGATGCAGGCCGACCGCTGCGGATACTCCGGGTAGGCGGCGATGATGCGATCACGCACCCCCGCCTCGGTGTTGGCCAGCACGGCCTCGACCATCGGCTCGGTCGTCGGCAGCATCTTCAGGAACCGGGTGAACAAGCGACCCTCCTCGGCGTTGCTGCCGACGATGAGCGGCACCCGATGGGCCGAACCTCGCCGCATCGCCTCGACCGGATCCAGCGGCAACAGGTCGTCGCCGAAAACCGGGCCGATCGGGAACGCGCCCAGCATGTCGCGGGTGCCCTCGGTGAGCAGTCGATCCTGGGCCGCCAGCAATTCGGCCGGCGACACCCGCAGCAGGGTGTGCGCGGCGTCGGAGGCGCGCACCCCGAGCAGCGCGGCGAACCGGCGGGCGAACTCCGCTGCCACCTCGGGACCGCGCACCATGCCCGCGGCGGGGCTTTCGGCGATCGCGCGGGCGAACAGACCTTCGGCTTGCGGCACCCCCAGCAAAGTGGCGACGATGTGCGCGCCGGCGCTTTCCCCGAAGATCGTGACGTTGTCCGGGTCGCCGCCGAAGGCCCCGATGTTCTCGCGCACCCAGCGCAAGGCCAGCACCAGATCACGCAGGTACAGGTTGCTGTCGATGGTGATCTCGGAGGTCGACAGCGAAGACAGGTCCAGGCACCCCAGCGCGCCCAGCCGGTAGTTGACCGAGACGTACACGCAGCCGCGGCGGGCCAGCGCCGCCCCGTCGTAGATCGGGGTCGCCGAACTGCCCAGGATGTAGCCGCCGCCGTGGATGAACACCATGACGGGCAGCGGTCCCGTGCCGGCCTCTTCCGGCGCCACCACATTCAGGGTCAGGCAGTCCTCGCTGGTCGGCTGGAAGCGGCCCGGGCTGAGGATGGTGTACATCCGCTCCTGCGGTGCACAGTTGGTGAACCCGTGGCAGTGCCGCACCCCTGACCACGGCTGCGCCGGCTGGGGCGCCCGGAACCGCAGCGGGCCGACCGGCGGGCGGGCATACGGGATCGAGCGCCATCTGCGCACCCCGTCACCGGCGAAACCCTCCACGACGCCGCTGGCGATGCTGGCCTGCACAGGGTGGTTATGCATGAGCCGAACGGTAGCGAACCGGCCGGCGGTTAGCGAACCTCGACGAAGGAGAGGTGAGGCTGGACCGCCGCTGAGGCACGGCCGGTTAGCGAACCTCGCCGCAGGAGAGGTGAGGCTGGACCGCCGCTGAGGCACGGCCGGTTAGCGAACCTCGACGAAGGAGAGGTGAGGCTGGACCGCCGCTGAGACACGGCCGGTTAGCCTAACGGCATGCGTCTCACCGGGCTCATCGCCGTGTTGTTGCTGATCGCCGGATGTTCCCGCGCGACCGTCGGCGAGCCGGAGCCCAGCCCGACCGGTAAAAGCACGGCAACGAGCGTGCCGTCGTCGTCGGCCCCCGCCGCACCGAGCTCGTCGTCGAAGCCTTCGGCGCCGCCGGCGACGGGCGCCCCGATCGCCGAGGTGATCGCCTGGATCGAGGCCGGCCGACCCGCCGATCCCGCGGGCTACCACAGCGCGACCCGCGACGGGGTCAGCACCGACCTCATCGACGAGGTCGCCTTCACGGTGCCGGCCGCGTCGCACCGCGCCACCAACTGCATGACCGATTCCGGCTCCGCCGATGGCGCACTGGCCTGTGTGGTGGACCTGGTAAATCCGCCGCCGCAGCCTGAAGACGTCTACGGGCAGTGGAAGGGCGGCTGGATCGACTACGGCGGCAACACGTTGCGGGTCGGCTCCGCACACGGTGATCCGGGCCGGTTTGTGCACGGTGAGGGCATCGAGTTGCCCGACGGATCGACGCTGGCGTTCGGCGACTACCGCTGCCGGGCGGACCGAGCCGGGCTGTTCTGCGTGAACTACGCCCACCGCTCGGCGGTGCGGTTCAGTCCCGAGGACATCGGCGTCTTCGGTTGCCTGCACCCTGTGCCGCCGCCCGCCGACGCCGGCAAGCTGTTCAGCTGCGCCAGCTGACTCTCAGCGCCAACGGTCGGCGGATTCGACGGCCTGCAGCAGCGTGTCACACAGTTGCCGCAGGTCCTCGCGGGGAGCGTCCTCGGCCAGGGCGGTCGCGATGTCCTCGGCCGCGCAGCGCACCTGATACACCCGGTCGGACAAGGCGGCGGCCTCCTGGGCGGAGAGCACCACGGCGTCGGGCGCCAGCGCGGACGTCTTACCGCTGCTGATCAGGGCACGCTGCTCGTAGGCCCGCTGCCGGCAGGATTGCCGGCAATACTGTCGGCGCCGCCCGATACCGGCGTCACCCACGTCGCGGCCGCACCATCGACACGGTTGCGGGCGAGGACTGCGTGGCACGTCGAACCACCTTAGTCGGGGTCCGGCAGGGTTCCCGGTATCATTAGAGGTTGCGCCGCGTGCGTCGGGAACTGCACAGGGCCCGTTTGCGTTGACAACCGCGAGACGTATTTCTGACAAACAGGTTAAGGAGTGTGGGTCGATGGCTGACCGTGTTCTGCGAGGCAGTCGGCTGGGAGCCGTGAGCTACGAGACCGACCGCAACCACGACCTGGCACCACGCCGCATGGCGCGGTACCGCACCGAGAACGGCGAGGAGTTCGAGGTTCCGTTCGCCGACGACGCGGAGATTCCCGGCACCTGGATGTGCCGCAACGGCTTGGAAGGCACCCTGCTCGAAGGCGATCTGCCCGAGCCGAAGAAGGTCAAGCCGCCGCGCACCCACTGGGACATGCTGCTGGAGCGCCGTTCGATCGAGGACCTCGAAGAGCTGCTCAAAGAGCGGCTGGACCTGATCAAGACGAAGCGCCGGGGCTGACCCCGACTCGCGGCGGGTCGTCGCAGCCGAGTCAGGCGCGCCCGCCGCGGAGCCGGTTGACCCGGCCGCCGATGCCCCAGCGCGCGACTTTGACCATCGCTTCGCGGATGTTGGAGCCGCTCATTTTTGAGACGCCCAGTTCGCGCTCGGTGAACGTGATCGGCACCTCGGTGACGACGAAGCCGTTGTTGACCGCGCGCCAGGTCAGGTCGACTTGGAAGCAGTACCCCTTGGAGTCCACCGCGTCGAGGCCGATCTTCTCCAGCACGCTGCGCCGGTAGGCGCGGTAGCCGGCGGTGATGTCGTGGATCCCGACCCCGAGCAGCAGCCGCGCGTAGGTGTTGGCGGTCTTGGACAGCACCAGGCGGCGCACCGGCCAGTTGCGTACCGCCCCGCCGTCGACGTAGCGCGAACCGATCGCCACGTCGGCGCCCGCGTCGATGGCGTCCAGCAGCCGGTACAGCTGTTCGGGTGCGTGGCTGCCGTCGGCGTCCATCTCGACCACCACCTCGTAATGGCGGGCCAGCCCCCAGGCGAACCCCGCCAGGTAGGCCGCGCCCAGCCCGGCCTTGGCGGTCCGGTGCATCACGTGGAGGCGTTCGGGGTCGCCGGCGGCCAGCTCGTCGGCCAGCCGTCCGGTGCCGTCGGGGCTGCCGTCGTCGACGACGAGGACGTGGACGTCCGGACGTGCCTGTTGCAGCCGGCCGAGGATGAGCGGCAGGTTCTCCAGCTCGTTGTAGGTGGGTATCACCACCAGCGTATGCAGGCTGGGACGCTCACTCATCGGCGCCGTTCCTCCCCTTCACGTCTGCGCCGACGAAACGACGCTTGAACCGACCATTTTGCAGTATGGCCGCCAGCAGGCCCGCAACGGCCGCGCCGACCAGCACCCATTGCACGATCGGCGCCCACCGGGTCGCCGCGGTCAGCGAGGTCTTGAGCCGCAGGTGGCCGTCGAGGTAATCGGCCTCGAAGAAGCCGGTGCGGGCCAGCTCGCGACCGTCGGGGGCGATGAGGGCGCTGATGCCGGTGGTGCCGGCGACGACGACGTAGCGATCGTGTTCGACCGCACGGACCTTGGCGAACGCCAGCTGCTGCTCGCTCATCGTCTCGTCGAAGGTGGCGTTGTTGGACGGCACCGCCAGCAGCTCGGCGCCGGCCAGTACCGACTGGCGCGGCGCGCGATCGAAGATCACCTCCCAGCAGGTCGCCACCCCGACCGGAACGCCGGCGACGTGGACCACTCCGTCGCCATGACCCGGCACGAAATATCCCGCGCGGTCGGCGTAGCCCGACAGGTGACGGAAGAACCCGCGCCACGGCAGGTACTCGCCGAACGGCTGGACGATCCGCTTGTCGTGGCTCTCCCCCGGCCCGGTGCGCGGATCCCACACCAGCACCGAGTTCGTCGCCACCGGATTGTCCCGGGTCCAACCGGGCGCCGCCCGCACGGTGCCCACCAGGATCGGGGCGTCGATCGCCTGGGCGGCCAGGGTGATCTGTTGGGCGGCATCGGCGTTCGCCATCGGATCGATATCGGAGGCGTTCTCCGGCCAGATCACGAACAGCGGGCGTGGGGCCCGGCCGGCCTCGACGTCGTCGGCCAGCCGCAGGGTTTCGCGGACGTGATAATCCAGCACCTCGCGGCGCTGGGCATTGAAGTCCAGTCCCAGGCGCGGCACGTTGCCCTGCACCGCCGCCACGGTGATCGCCGGGTCATCACCGGCTCCGACACCGGAGCGGCGCACACCGGGCCACACCACGATCGCGGCCAGCAACACCAGGCAGATGCACAGGCCGGGCAGCAGCACCGCCGGCGGGCGGTCGGCGTCGCGGGCCGGCGGCTCCTCGCGCAGCCACCGCAGGATCTCCACGGTCAGCGCGGTCCCGGCGCAGCCGGTCAACACCACGGCCGTCGAGAGCAACGGAACCCCGCCGAGTGCTACCAGCGGTAGCAACGGACCGGATGTCTGGCCGTAACCCACGGCGCCCCACGGGAATCCGCCGAACGGGATCACCGACTTCGCCCACTCCTGCGCCGCCCACACCAGGGCGAACCAGATCGGCCAGCCCGGCAGTCGGCGCACCACGACGGCGGCCGAGCCGAACACGGCGGGAAACAGCGCGCACATCAGGGTCAACACCAGCCAGGGCAGGGCGCCGACCAGGCCCCCGACCCAGGGCAGCAGCGGCAGATAGAAGGCCAGACCGCACAGCAGGCCGTAGCCGAAACCGCCGGCGACGGTGGTCTCGCGGCGAATGAGCACCCAGCTCAGCAGCGCGAACGCCAGGATTGTGGCCCACCACCAGTTCAGCGGCGGGAAGCTGGCGCGCAGCAGCATGCCGGCGACCACCGTTGCCGCCAGCTGGGCCCAGCGGTCGGCCGCCGCCACCCCCAGCCGCTCCAACCGGTTCGGCGCGACGGGGCCGTGGAGTGTCTCCGGATCCTCTGCGGTGTCAGCCATGCAGGACCACACCACGGTGCACGGTGCGCCGGCATTTCGGCGCGTCACCGGGTTCCAGCACCGGTAGCGCGGGCACCCGGGAGCGCGGATCGGTCGACCAGCGCTGAACGGAGTCGCGGGGCGCCTCCACGGCCAGCCGGGCGGCCTCCCAGACCGCGTAGGACGCGGGCGCGCCGGGCACCAGGGTTCCGCTGACGCCGTCGTTGACGCCGGCAGCCCGCCAGCCGCCGCGAGTGGCTGCGGCGAACGCCGCCCGCATCGACACCGCGCTGCCCGGGGTGCGGTGGTGTGCGGCGGCACGCACCGTGGCCCACGGATCGAGAGTGGTCACCGGGCTGTCGGAACCGAACGCGAGGGGCACGCCTTGGGATGCTAACAGCGCGAACGGGTTCAGCCCTGCGGCGCGCTGCGCACCCAACCGCTGGGCGTACATGCCGTCGACGCCGCCCCAGAGCGCGTCGAAAACCGGTTGCATGCTGGCGATCACGCCCCAGGAGCCGAGCTTGGCGGCCTGCTCGGCGCTGACCATCTCCAGGTGCTCGAGCCTGTGCCCGCAGCGGGCCACCGCCGCCACCCCGAAGTGCTCCACCACCCGTTCCAGGGCCGCGACCACCGCGGTCACCGCGGCGTCGCCGATGATGTGGAAACCGGCGGTCACGCCGGCCTCGGTGCAAGCCCACAGGTGGGCGCCGACGGTGTCGGTGTCCAGGTGGCGCACACCGGTGCAGTCCGTGGCGTCGGCGTAGGGCTCGTGCAGCCAGGCCGTGTGCGAGCCCAGGGCACCATCGACGAACAGATCGCCGCCGAGACCCCGGGCGCCGGTCTCGGCAAGTAGGTCACGCGCCCGGGCGGCGCTGGTGACCGCCTCGCCCCAGTAACCGACCACCTCGACACCGTGGTCCAGCGCCCGCAGCTCCCGCCAGTCGTCCAGGCCGCCGATGTCGGGGCCGGCGCACTCGTGGACCGCGACGATGCCGGCCGCGGCCGCGGCGTCCAGCGCGGCGGTGCGGGCGGCCGCCCGCTGGGCGGTGGTGAGCAGGTCGCGGGCCGCCGAACGAATCAGATGGTGGGCCGCCCCGGACAGCGGCGCCGCAGCGTCGGGTCGCCCCGGGAGGTCCGGCACGCGCGTGCGCAGCCCGCTCGAGGCCAGCGCCGAGTGCACGTCGACCCGGGACAGGTAGGCCGGCCGGTCCCCCACCACCGCGTCGAGCGCCGCGGTGTCCGGGGCCGCACCGTCGGGCCAGCCGGATTCGTCCCAGCCGTGACCCCAGATCGGTTGACCGGGATGGGCGGCGGCGTAGTCGGCGACCAGCTGCAGGCAGTGTCGCTGGGAGGTGGCCGGCCGCAGATCCAAACCGGTGCGGCACAGGCCCGTCTCGGTGACGTGGACGTGGCTGTCGACGAAAGCCGGTGTCACCAAAGCCCCGTCGAGGTCGAGCACGTCGGCCGACGGGAACTGTTCGCGGCCGACGGCGTCGCTGCCCAGCCAGGCGACCACCCCGTCGCGGACGGCCATCGCGGTGGCGTCGGGATGAGAAGGGCTGTGGATGCGGCCGCCGACCAGCAGCACGGTGGGGGCCCCGGGCACGACTGTCACGGCCTAAAAAGTACGGGGTGGCGGTGACGCCGGATCAGCCGACCGACAGGGTGGGCGGTTGGCTGGACCGGACGTCGGTGACATCGACGACTTCGGCGTCGATGTAATCGGTGCGCTGGTCGGGGGTGCGCCGAGTGGCATACCAGCGCCGGCTGGCGACGGTGGCGGCGACCAGCGGCGTGTGCCGGCCGAGCCCGGCGGCGGCCGCCGCGGCCAGCACGGGGCGGGCCGCGGTGCGGGTCGGGGGCGCCAGCAGCAGCAGGCCCGCCAGCGTGGTCAGCGGGCCGGGGACCAGCACCAGTGCGGTGCCCGCCGCGATCAGCCCGCCGTCGGCGAGCAGGCGCTGCCCGGCCCCCGTACGCAGCCGCCCGATCTGGCGTCTGATCTGGGCTGCCGACAGCGCCAGTCCGGCCACGAACGCACCCAGCAGCAGCAGCGCCGTCCAGCCCAAGCCGATCGCCCAGATCAGTGCGGCCACCGCGGCCGATTCGGCCAGGACATAGACCAGGAATATCCGCACCACAGTGCTCGCCATGCCTCCCCAACGTCCGGGCCGCCGAGGAGGTTCCCTCGCGGCGCGCCGGGGCATACGTTGATGCGATGACGACCATCGAACTCGCCACGCCCGAGGGACCCATCGACGCGTTGCTGGACATTCCGGACGGGCCCGGGCCGTGGCCGGGAGTGGTGGTGATTCACGATGCGATCGGCTACGCCGCGGACATGCAGGCGATCTCCGAACACGTCGCCGAGGCGGGTTTCCTCGCGTTGTCGCCGAACCTGTACTCGCGCGGCGGGCGGGCGCGCTGCATCACCCGGGTTTTCCGCGAGCTGCTGACCCAGCGCGGCCGCGCCCTCGACGACATCATGGCCGCCCGCGATCATCTGCTGGGCATGCCGGAGTGCTCCGGCATGGTCGGGATCGCCGGCTTCTGTATGGGCGGACAGTTCGCCTTGGTGTTGTCGCCCAAGGGCTTCGGAGCCTCCGCCCCGTTCTACGGCACCCCGCTGCCCCGGCATTTGAGCGAGACGCTCGACGGCGCCTGCCCGATCGTGGCCAGCTTCGGCCGCCGGGACCCGATGGGCATCGGCGCCCCCAACCGGTTACGGCGGGTCGTCGAGCACCAAAACATCCCGCACGACATCAAGGTCTATCCAAAAGCCGGGCACAGCTTCGCCAACAAGCTGCCGGCCCAGCCGCTGCTCCGCGTCGCCGGCTTCGGCTACAACGACGCCGCGACCGCCGATGCCTGGTCGCGGGTGTTCGCGTTCTTCGGCGAACACCTGCACGCCGGCTGAGCTCAGGCCGGGCTGCCGGCTTCGGCAAGCACCCGCGGGAACAGCACGTTGTTCTCCTTGTGCACATGCAGGTGGATGTCGCTCTCCAGGTCCGCCAAGCCGGCCAGCATCGCGGTGTAGCTGGCGCAGGCGTCCGCCGGAATGGTGTAGCCGTCGGTGAGCTCCCGCAGTTCGGCGAGCAGGTGGCCGGCGTTGTCGTGCTCCTGCTGATTCTCGGCCAGCTCATTGCGCACCTCGTCGGACAGTGGACGGTCCGGCCGGCCGGCACGCAGGCTGATCTCGGGGAACAGCATGGTCTCCTCGGTGCGCAGGTGCGGCTCCATACCGGCGCGCAGCTGATGGAACAGCTCCCGGACCCGGACCAGCTCGCCGTGGTTGGGGCCGTGCACCCGCGCCACCTTGTCGACCAGCTCCGCCAACCGCGGGAACTCCTCCCACAGGAACCGGTGGTGGGTGCTGACGATGTGGGCGATCAGCGAGGTGTCGTCGAAGTCGGCCCAGTCGGCGCGCTGAGCGGGCGCACCGGAGCTGTTGAGGGCGGCGAGCAGCTGGGCGGCGTCGACGCCGTCGGCGGCGCACGCGTCAGTGAGCGTCCGTTGGCCGTGGCAGCAGAAGTCGATCCCGAACTTGCTCAGGATGCGGGTCGTCGACGGGTCGGCGGTGACGATGTCGCCGAGGATCTGGTCGGAGGTGAAGGCGGCCACGGGAACTCCTCGTTTGTCGGTGGGTCAGTCCAACAATGCTAATTTTAATGATTGAAGTCCACTATATGTGACGGAGTCGTGGCTCATTCGGCGGTCCCAGCTTGGCCTCTCCTTCGTCGAGGCTCGCTGAACCGCCGCGCTCATTCGGCGGCGGTCAGTGCCAGCCCGACATTGTTGCGCATGCCGCCGCGCAGCTTGCTGAACACGTTGAACACCCGGCCGATGATCCCGTACCGCTTGCCGATCGCGGCGTAGACCGCGCCGTTGTCGGCCTTGTCCAACACGGCGGCCATTGCCTCGATCGCCTCGCCTTTGGGCCGGCCCCGCACATCGCAGACCGCGAGGGTGACGCGCGGGGTGTTGCGGATCCGCTTGACCTTCCAGGACGACTCCTGGGTGATCACCAGCAACCGCTCCCCCTCGGCGGCCGCCCACACCGGAGTGGGCTTGGGACGGCCGTCTTTGGTGAAGGTGGTCAGCAGCAGGTAATCGGACTTGGCGATCTCGGCAAAGGTGGGGGTCACGGTCGCGAATCTACTCGCCCGGAGCCGCAGCGCCGGGACGCTTGATGAACGTGAAGGTGCAGCTACCCCGGCTACAGCGGGGGCCGGCTCGGGATGGGGTGCAGGTTGGCGATCTTGGGCAGCGCGGGCGTCTGCTGTGCCGAATCGACGTAGGCCGCCACCGCGTCTTCCGAGATCAGTCCGTAGCGCACCAGCAGATCAAGGGCGTTCAAGCCGAAGTGCTGGGCAACTCGGAGCAAATTGTCGGCGGTGATCAACCGGCCCTCGTGTGCCGCCTTGTAGTAGGCGGACTTGCGGTACCCGAAGGCCTCATAGACCTCGGTCGCGGGCAGCGGCCGACCGATCAGATACGGCAACACCACCGACGGGTCTTTGTCACGATCGTCCATGGTTTTACACCATAGTTCTGTTAGGCGGGCAAAGGCCAGACCGCCGCGTCAAATTCTTCGGGTCTTCTTATCTGAGTGTTAGTCTGCTGCAACGTTGCAAGAATCGGATTGCGATCTTTTGCCCGGTCAGCGCGGCATTCGGCGCCAGATCGCCTGTGGCACCACTCGCATGACGCTGAACATCGGCCGCAGCATCCACGGCACCGCGACGGTGCGTCGCCCCCGGGCGAGCGCGCGAGCGGTCGCGGCGGCAACCTGGGTGGGGGTGCTGGCAGGCGGAGCCGGCTTCATGCCGGCGGTCATCCGCCCGACGACGAACCCGGGACGAACAATCAACAGCCGCACGCCGGTGCCGTGCAAGGCGTCGGCCAACCCGTTGGCGAACCCGTCCAGACCGGCCTTGGCCGAACCGTAGACGTAGTTGGCCCGGCGCACCCGCACCCCGGCGATCGAGGAGAACACCACGATGCGGCCCCGCCCGGCCGCACGCATCGCCGCGGCCAGGTGGGTGAGCAGGCTGACCTGGGCGACGTAGTCGGTGTGGACCACCGCCAGCGCGTGTGCGGCATCGGACTCCGCCCGGGCCTGGTCACCCAGGATCCCGAAAGCCAGCACGGCGGTGCCGATCGGGCCGTGCTCGGCGATCAGGTCCGCGACCAGGGGACCGTGGGCGGCCAGGTCGTCGGCGTCGAACTCCATGGCGTGCACCGCCACGGCGCCCGCGTCGCGCACCGCGGCGATCTCCGCGTCGAGCCGGTCGGCGCCCCGGGCGGCCAGCAAAACCGTTGCGCCAGGCGCCAGCCGGCACGCCAGTTCCACGCCGATCTCACTGCGCCCGCCGAAAATCACCACCGGGTCGTCCACCGTGTCGTTCACGGCTGCGATTATCGCCTGCGCTAGCGTGAACGGTGATGGCGAACGCGACGACCCGGCTCACCAGCGACGCGCTGGCGTTTCTCACTGAACGTCACCTGGCGATGCTGACTACCCTGCGCGCCGACAACTCGCCGCATGTGGTCGCGGTCGGTTTCACCTTCGACCCGAAAACCCACATCGCGCGGGTGATCACCACCGGCGGCTCGCAGAAGGCGGTCAACGCCGAACGCGCCGGCGTGGCGGTGCTCAGCCAGGTCGACGGGGCGCGCTGGCTCTCACTGGAGGGCAGCGCCACGGTCAACGACGCGGCCGCCGCCGTTCGCGATGCCGAGCTGCGCTACGCCCAGCGCTACCGGACGCCGCGGGTCAATCCGCAGCGCGTGGTGATCGAGGTGCAGGTGGAGCGAGTGCTGGGTTCGGCTGATCTGCTCGACCGCGGTAGTCGCTAGACCACGACCAGGTCGTGCGGCCGGTTGTTCAGTGACTCGGCACCGTCGTCGGTGACGATCACGATGTCTTCGATCCGGGCACCCCACTCGCCGGGGAAGTAGATGCCCGGCTCGACCGAGAACGCCATCCCGGCGGCCAGTGCGACGTCGTTGCCGGCGACGATGTAGGGCTCCTCATGCACCGACAAGCCGATGCCGTGGCCGGTGCGGTGCACGAAGTACTCCGCCAGACCCGCCTCGGCCAGCACATCGCGTGCCGCCGCGTCGACCTGCTGGGCGGACACCCCGGGACGGATGCTCTCGACCGCCGCGCGCTGCGCTCGCTGCAGCACCGAATACCGCTGCGCCACTTGGGCGTCCGGCTCGCCCAGGCTGTAGGTGCGGGTGGAATCGGAATGATATCCCGGTTCGACCGGGCCGCCGATGTCCACCACGACGACGTCGCCGGGCCGTAGCTGGCGGTCCGAGCACTCGTGGTGCGGGTCGGCACCGTGCGGTCCCGAACCCACGATGATGAAGGCCACCTCCGAATGCCCTTCGGCGACGATCGCGTCGGCGATATCGGCGGCGACGTCGGCCTCGGTGCGGCCCGGCACCAGAAACTCCGGCACCCGGGCGTGCACCCGGTCGATCGCCGCGCCCGCCTTCCGCAGTGCGTCGATCTCACTGGGGTCCTTGATCATTCGCAGCTCGCGCAGCACCTCGGTGGCCAGCACCGGCGTCGTGCCGAGCACGTCGACAAGCGGCAGCAGATGCAAGGCCGGCATCGAATCGGTGACCGCCGCTGCCGTCGGCGACGCGCCCAGCGCCTCGCCCACCAGACGGTAGGGATCCTGGCCGTCGACCCAGTCGAGCACTGCGATACCCAGCTCGGCCACTGCGGATTCACGCAGCGCCGCGAACTCCAGCCGCGGCACCACCATGGTGGGCGGCCCGGATGCCGGCAGCACCAACGCGGTGAGTCGCTCGAAGGTCTGGGCGCGCGACCCGGTCAGGTAACGCAGGTCGTAGCCCGGGGTGATCACCATGCCGGCCAGACCGGCATCGGCGGTGGCGGCGGCCGCGGCGGCCAGGCGGTGGGCGTAAACGCTGCTCTCGAACCGGGAAGTCACGCACATCAGGCTAACCGGCGGCAAATAAGGTGGCAGCCATGCCCGCTCCCGTGCTGTTGCTCGACGGTGCCAGTATGTGGTTCCGGTCCTACTTCGGAGTGCCGTCCTCGATCACCGCCCCCGACGGCCGGCCGGTGAACGCGGTGCGCGGCTTCTTCGACTCGGTAGCCACCTTGATCACCCGGCAGCGTCCCGACCGACTGGCGGTCTGCCTGGACCTGGACTGGCGCCCGCAGTGGCGGGTGGAGCTCATCCCCTCCTACAAGGCGCACCGGGTGGCCGAAGAAGTGCCGGAGGACACCGACGTCGAGGAAGTGCCCGACGAGCTGAGTCCGCAGGTGGAGATGATCGCCGAGCTGCTCGACGCGTTCGGGATCGCCACCGCCGGAGCGCCGGACTTCGAGGCCGACGACGTGCTGGGCACCCGGGCAGCGGCCGAAACCAAGGATCCGGTGATCGTCGTCAGCGGCGACCGGGACCTGCTGCAGGTGGTCGCCGAGCACCCCGTCGCGGTGTCGGTGCTCTATCTGGGCCGCGGGCTGGCGCAGGCGACGCTGTTCGGCCCGGCGGAGGTGGCGGAACGCTACGGCCTGCCCGCCGAGCGTGCCGGCGCCGCCTACGCCGAGATGGCGCTGCTGCGCGGTGATCCCTCCGACGGGCTGCCCGGAGTGCCCGGGATCGGCGAGAAGACGGCGGTCGGGCTGCTGGCCCAGCACGGTTCGCTCGCGGCGGTACTGGCCGCCGCCGCCGACCCGGGCTCACCGATGGCCAAAGGGGTGCGGGCTAAATTGCAAGCGGCGCAGGACTATATCGCCGCTGCCGGTCCGGTGGTGCGGGTCGCCACCGATGCCCCGGTCACACTGTCGACGCCGTCGGACACTTTGCCTCGCGTGGCCGCCGACCCCGCTCGGGTCGCCGAGCTGGCCGACCGTCTCGGCGTCGGGTCCTCGATCGCCCGGCTACAGCGGGCGCTCGACACGCTGCCCGACTGAGCCGGGTTAATGCGGACTACTTGGGTCGGCCGACCTCGTAGGTGCCCGAGTTGTCCTGGAAAGTCACGGTCACCTGACGCTTCGTACCGTCGATGCTGACCTCGCAGTTGAAGGTGTCACCCTGCTTGACCACCGGGCTCTGGCCGTTGTTGCACCGGACGTCCTTGACGTTCTTGGCGCCGTAGCCGTTGGTCTGGTCGGCCAGGATCTGCTGCACCCCCTGCTGCGCCTTGTCGACGTCGAGCTTGGTGGTCACGAAGAATCCGGGCTTCCAGAACCCGAGCACCAGCACCACCAGGGCGGCGATGCCCAGGCATGCGGCGAGCACGGTGCCCGCCAGCGCGGTCGGGCGCTTGTTGCCCGATCCGGGCTGACCGTACTGGCCGGGCTGCTGGGGGTATTGGCCGTATTGGCCGGGCTGACCGTACTGGCCGGGCTGACCGTACTGGCCCGGTTGGCCGTACTGCGCTGGTTGGCCGTATTGGCCGGGCTGGCCGTACTGCGCTGGTTGGCCGTACTGGCCGGGCTGGCCGTATTGAGTCGGCTGGCCGTACTGCTCAGGCTGCGGGTAGCCGGGATACTGCGGTGTCGAGGGGTAGGACGTCTGCTGCGGATACTGCGACGGCGTGTAGGCCGGCGGCTGCCACTGCTGCTCGGCGCCGGTCGCAGGACCCTGTCCGGTGCCCGGCTGCTCCTCGGGCTGTCCGGGCTGCTGAGGCTGCCACGGCTGCGTCGGGTCGTATCCCTGCGGTCCGCTCATCGTTGTTCCCCAAGTCCTCTCACGTAGCGGGTGCTGATCACCGCCGGCTCTCCACCGTAGCGCCCGGACCAGCCTACCCGGCGTCAACGGCGACAACGCCCCGCAAAACGGTGTCGATGGCCTGTTTTGCCGTTGCCCGCAGTTCGGCGCCGGGCGCCGCGTTGCGCAGTTGATCCAGCAGGTCGAGCACCTGGCGGCACCAGCGCACGAAGTCACCCGCCGACAGCGGCGAACCGGCACCGGCGGCGTCCGAAGCGTCCAAGGCCGACGCCAGGTCCCCGGTGCGCGCCCAGCGATACACCGCGGCGACGAAGCCGTCGTCGGGTTCCCGGCTCGCGGTGATCCCGTGCCGGCGTTCGTCGGCCCGCAGCGCCGCCGAGAGCCTCCGGGTCTGCTGCAGAGCTCGGCGCACCGGCTCGGTGGGCGGTTGCAGGGTCGGCGGTCCGCCCGGGCCGTCCGCACCGCGTGATTCGTAAAGCACCGCGGAGACCACCGCGGCCAGCTCAGCCGGCCCGAGACCGTCCCAGGCCCCGGTACGCAGACACTCGGCGACCAACAAGTCGCTTTCGTTATAGATCCGGGCCAGCATCCGGCCGTCGGCGGTCACTTTCGGATCGCCGTCGCCGGTCGCTATGAAGCCCCGCTCGGCGAGCAGCCCGACGATCCGGTCGAAGGTGCGCGCCAGTGAGTTGGTGGCCGCTTGAACCTTGCGGCGCAGTTGGGCGTTGTCGGCCTCCACGCGCAGGTAGCGCTCGGCGGTGCGCACCTTGTCCTCACGGTCTGGCTCGGCATGGCTGGGGTGAGCGCGCAGCTGTTGCCGCAGCGCGGCCAATTCCGGATCCACCGCGTCCTCCTGCGGGCCGCCGCCGCGCCGCCCGCGCGCCTTGGGCACCACCAGGCCTTCCGCCACGGACCGCAACGCCGAAGCCAGGTCGCGGCGGACCCGCGGCTGGCGGTGTTCCACCCGCTTGGGCAGGTTCATGGTTCCGATCGGCGGCACGGCGCCCGAATAGTCCGCCGAGGAGATCCGGCCGGCCCAGCGGTGCTCGGTGAGCACCAGCGGCCGCGGTTCGTCGGAATCCCGGTCGGCCTGCAGCACCACCGCCAGACCACCGCGGCGCCCGTGGGTGAGGGTGATGATGTCGCCTTTTCGCAACGCCGCCAGTGCATCACTGGCGGCCCGGCGACGCTGCAGCCGCGAGGCACGCGCCTGGGCGCGTTCGCGTTCGGAGATCTGCGCCCGCAGCCGGGCGTAGTCGAGGACCGCCGAATCGCGGCCGCCGAGTTCGGCGGCGATGTCATCCAGGGTTCGTTCGCCGCGTTCGGCGCTGCGCACCAGGCCGACGACCGACCGGTCAGCCTGATACTGGGCGAACGACTGCTCCAACAACCGGTGGGCCTGCTCGGGGCCCATCTGCTGGACGAGGTTGATTGTCATGTTGTACGACGGCGCGAACGAGCTGCGCAACGGGAAGGTTCGGGTAGACGCCAGCCCGGCCACCTGATCGGGATCGGCGGTGGCCTCCCCCGGATGCCACAGCACCACCGCGTGGCCTTCGATGTCGATGCCACGGCGGCCGGCACGCCCCGTCAGCTGGGTGTACTCGCCCGGGGTCAGCGCGGCGTGCTGCTCGCCGTTGAACTTGACCAATCTTTCGAGCACGACCGTGCGCGCGGGCATATTGATGCCCAACGCCAGGGTCTCGGTGGCGAACACAGCTTTGACCAGGCCGGCGGCGAAGAGCTCCTCGACGGTGTGGCGGAACACCGGCAGCATCCCGGCGTGGTGGCCGGCCAGTCCGCGCAGCAGCCCCTCGCGCCATTCGTAATAGCCCAACACGGCCAGGTCGTCATCGGAGAGGTCACCGCAGCGGTGGTCGATCACCTCGGCGATGCGGGCTCGCTCCGACTCGGTGGTCAACCGCAGCGGCGAGCGCAGGCACTGCTTGACCGCGGCATCGCAGCCGGCGCGGGAGAACACGAAAGTGATCGCCGGCAGCAGCCCGGCCGAGTCCAGCACTGCGATCACATCGGGACGCATCGGGGGCCGGTAGCCCGGGCGCCCGGGACCGCCCCTGCCGCTGTGGCGGCGCGGTGGCCAGTCGGTGAGTCGGTCGGCTTCGCGCCGATGCGCGATGTGCCGCAACAGTTGTGGGTCGACGCGCGCACGGCCCGCGGTGCCCGGACCGTCGCTGTCGGGGCGGGATCCGAACAGGTCGAAGAGCCGCTTGCCCACCATCATGTGCTGCCACAGCGGCACCGGGCGGTGTTCGTCGACCACGACGGTGGTGTCCCCGCGCACCGTTTGGATCCAGCCGCCGAACTCCTCGGCATTGCTAACCGTCGCCGAGAGGCTGACCAAGTGCACCTCGTCGGCCAGGTGCAGGATCACCTCCTCCCAGACCGCGCCGCGCATCCGGTCGGCCAGGAAGTGCACCTCGTCCATCACCACGTGCGAAAGACCTTGCAGAGCAGGTGAATTCGCATAGAGCATGTTGCGCAACACCTCGGTGGTCATCACCACCACCGGCGCGTTGGCGTTGACCGACAGGTCGCCGGTCAACAACCCCACTTTGTCCTTGCCGTAGCGGGCGACCAAGTCGGTGTGCTTCTGGTTGCTCAGCGCCTTGATCGGGGTGGTGTAGAAGCACTTTCCGCCGGCCGCCAGGGCCAGGTGCACCGCGAACTCCCCCACCACCGTCTTGCCGGCGCCGGTCGGGGCGCACACCAATACGCCCCGACCGTCCTGCAGGGCCTGGCAGGCCCGACGCTGGAAGTCGTCCAGTCCGAACGGCAATTGCGCGGTGAACCGGCTCAGCTCGGGCGCCTGCGGCGGGCTAGTCATGCGGGGCGGCGACGGGTGCGGGGGCGTCGATGGGCGAGGCTTGGTCGTCGCTGAGCTCCTCGGTGGCCTCCCGTTTGGCTTTGCGTTTGTCGTGCAGCCGGGCGATCTGAATCGCGAACTCCTGCAACAGGGTCAGCGTGAAGCCGAGCACGATCATCGAGAACGGGTCCGATCCGGGGGTGAAGAACGCCGCGAAGACGAACATCGCGAAGATCAGCCCGCGCCGCCACTCCTTGAGCCGTGCGTAGCTCAAGACGCCGACCTGGTTGAGCATGACGATCAGCAGCGGGAATTCGAAGCTGATCCCGAACACCACCAGCAGGTTCAGCAGGAAACCGAAATAGCGGTCGCCGGACAATGCGGTCACCTGGACGTCACTGCCGACGGTCAGCAGAAAACCCAGCGCCTTGGACAGCACCAGGTAGGCCAGGATCGCGCCGGTGACGAACAACACGGCCGCCGACACCACGAACACCACCGCGAAGCGCCGCTCCTTGCGGTAGAGCCCCGGGGTGATGAACGCCCACAACTGGTAGAACCAGACCGGGCAGGCCAGCACGATTCCCGCGGCCAAGCCCACCTTGAGCCGCAGCATGAACTGGTCGAAGGGTGCGGTGGCCAGCAGCCGGCACTGCCCATCGGGCGCGATCGAGGCGCGCGCGGAGGCCGGCAACTCGCAGTACGGGTGGCGCAGCCATTCGCCGAGGCTCTCCAGCCCGAAGAGCGGCTGGGTGTACCAGACGAAGCCGATGATCGTGGTGAGCACGATCGCGGCCAGCGAGATCAGCAGCCGGGTGCGCAGCTCACGCAGGTGGTCGACGAGCGACATCGTCCCGTCGGGATTGGTGCGACTGCGGCGCAGCCGCGGATCCAGCCGTCGCAGAGCTCCGAGCGTGGGCACAGTAGGTCAGGCGCGGTTGCCGCGACGGCGGGGCCGGCTACGCCGACTGACCGCCGGCCGCCGGCGGGTCGACCCGCTCGGACTGGACGGTGGTCGGAGTGGCGGTCGAATCCGGCTTGGCCTCGCTTTGCAGTTCGCGAACCTCGGATTTGAAGATGCGCAGCGACTTACCCAGCGAGCGCGCCGCGTCGGGCAGTCGCTTGGCGCCGAACAAGATGATCACGGCGACGGCGAGGATCGCCAGGTGCGACGGTCCTAAAGCGTTCACTTTGGTTACCTCCAGACGTCGCCTCGATGCTACCGCAGCTCAGGAACCCGGCGGTTCAGCGAGGCTCGACGAAGGAGAGGCGAAGCTGGAACCGCCGCATTAACCCGGCGGTTCAGCGAGGCTCGACGAAGGAGAGGCGAAGGTGGAACCGCCGCGTTAGCCCGGCGGCGCAGCCCGCGGCTGGGTGGCGCCCGTCCAGCTCTCGCCGTCGAAGTAGCGGAGCAGTTCGGGATCGGCGGGATCCGGGTACCAGTTCGGGGGCGCTGCCGTGTCGCTCGGCGGCTTCGATTTGGCCTTGACCAGGAAAACGATGCCCACCGCTACCCCGACGATCAGAACCAGGAAGACGATGTCGGCGAACAGCGCTCCGAGGTTGTAGGCGGTCATGAGCGCACGTTCTGATAGGCAGCCAGCGCGGCCACCGCGGCGTCGCGCACGCCGGTTGCCAGTGACTCGGGCGCCACGACCTGCACCTCATCCCCCATTCCCAGCAGCAGCCGGGTCAACCACTCGTCGGAGGCGTACGTCATCTCCGCCTCACGCCAACCGTCGGGCAATTCGCCCACCAGTCGCATCGGGTAGTACTCGAACATCCACGCCACCGAGGGTGCCACGCGCACGGTCGCGACCGGCATCGACGGATCGGCGTCGAACAGCGACGTGTCGGTCTCGGCCTGCCGCGCCGGTTCCGGCGGCGCGGACGGCTCGTCGAGCACCTCGGCGCCGTCGATGCGGTCGAAGCGGAACAGCCGCACGCCCGCGGATTCTCGGCACCATGCCTCCAGGTAGCTGTGGTTGGCGATCAGCACCACCCGGATCGGGTCGACGATCCGGTGCGACGAGGTGTCGCGGGAGGCGGCGTAGTAGTCGATGGCCAGCGCACGGTGGCGGCGTACGGCCTCGCGCACCACGTCGGCGGCCGGGTTGGCGTGGTCGGCGGCCTCGGATGCTTCCTGCACGGCGGTGCCGGCGGCGTTCTCGATCTTGGCGATCGCGCTGCGAGCGGCCCGGGGGTCGACGATGCCGGGCATGTCGACCAACGCCCGCAACGCCATCAGCATGGCGGTGGCCTCCGGCGAGGTCAGCCGCAGCGGCCGGTCCACGCCCGCGGATTCGTAGACGTCAATGCGGTCTTCGTAGAACGTCAGGTCGATCAGATCGCCGGGCCCGTAACCGGGCAATCCGCACACCGCCAACTGCTCGAGGTCGGTCTGCAGCTGGCTGAGGCTGACCCCGAGCTCGGCGGCGGCCTGCTCCTTGGTGATGCCCGGGCGCGCCAAGAAGTACGGCACCATGTTGAGCAGTCGCACCAGCCGTTTCGGAAGTTGGTTCACGCCGACACCCCCCGGGCACAGGCGGTGAGCCGGGCCACCACGTCGTCGCGCAACGAGGCCGGGTCCAGGACGACGGCGTCGGCCCCGTAGCCGGCGATCTCGCGGGCCAGCCGGTCATGGGTGCCGATGTCGACGCCGATGATGTCGCCGTCGCGGCCGGCCATCGACTCGCGGCCCAGCACCGTGCCGGTCCGGCGCAGCGCCACGGCGCGATCGTCGGCGACCCAGATGCGCGCCTGCAGACCGCTGGGCGCCTGCCCCACCGCCGCCGCCACGATCTGGCGCAGATCGGCGGCCTCGGGCCGGGTGACAGCGCCCGGCGGCCCGATCGGGGTGACGTCGTCGGCGATCCGCGACATCCGGAAGGTGCGGACCGCATCGCGGTCGCGGTCGTGGCCCACCAGATACCACCGGCCGCCGTGGGTGACCACCCCCCACGGCTCCACGGTGCGGGTGCTGTAGGGCGCCACCGGCGACGGGCGGTGGCCGAACTGCACGGCCTGCCCCGCCTGGACGGCGTCCATCAGCGCCCTTAGCGCCGGCTCGGCGCGATGGATACCGGGCAGCGCCGCCGGCGACGCCACCAGCACGTCGGCTCGATCCGCATCCACGTCGACCCCGGCGGCCTGCAGTTTGGCCACCGCACCCTGGGCGTTGGCGCGCAGCTCCGGCGACTGCCACAGCTGGACGGCGACCGCGACCGCGGCCGCCTCTTCGCGGGTCAGCTCGATGGCGGGCAGCTTGTAGGCGTCGGGGTTGATGCGGTAGCCCTCGACCGGGTCGAGGCCCGAGACCTTGCCGGTCTCCAGCGGAATGCCCAGGTCACGCAGCTCGTTCTTGTCGCGTTCGAACATCCGCGAGAACGCGTCGAGGTTCTGGGTGCTGTCGTAGCCGGCGACATTGGTGCGGATCTTCTCCGCGGTGAGGTAACCGCGCGTGGACAACAACGCGATGACCAGGTTCAGGAGCCGTTCGACTTTGGCGGTCGCCATGAGAAGGAGGATAAGCGCTACATGCTGGCGATCAGCCGCTTGACCCGTTCGTCGACCGAGCGGAACGGGTCCTTGCACAACACGGTGCGCTGGGCCTGGTCGTTGAGCTTGAGGTGCACCCAGTCGACGGTGAAGTCACGGCCGGCGGCCTGTGCGGCACTGATGAATTCGCCGCGCAGCTTGGCCCGGGTGGTCTGCGGCGGGGTGTCGACGGCCGCGTCGACCTCTTCGTCGGTGGTGACCCGGGCGGCCAAGCCCTTGCGCTGCAGCAGATCGAACACCCCGCGGCCCCGCTTGATGTCGTGGTAGGCCAGATCCAGCTGGGCGATCTTGGGGTCGGAAAGCTCCATGTCGTAGCGATCCTGGTAGCGCTGGAACAGCTTTCGTTTGATCACCCAGTCGATCTCGGTGTCCACCTTGGCGAAGTCCTGGGATTCGACGGCGTCGAGTTGGCGGCCCCACAGGTCGATGACCTGCTCGAGCTGCGGGCTGCTGGCCGCGCGAGTGCGCACGTACTCCACGGCCCGCCCGTAGTACTCGCGCTGGATGTCCAAGGCGCCGGCCTGGCGTCCCCCGGCCAGGCGCACCGGCCGCCGACCGGTGACGTCGTGGCTGACCTCCCGGATCGCCCGGATCGGGTTGTCGAGGGAGAAGTCGCGGAAGGGCACCCCCGCCTCGATCATCTCCAGCACCAGCGACGCGCTGCCCACCTTGAGCAGGGTGGAGGTCTCGGACATGTTCGAGTCGCCGACGATGACGTGCAGCCGCCGGTACTTCTCGGCGTCGGCATGCGGCTCGTCGCGGGTGTTGATGATCGGTCGGGAGCGGGTGGTCGCGCTCGACACGCCCTCCCAGATGTGCTCGGCGCGTTGCGACAAGCAGAAGGTGGCGGCCTTGGGGGTCTGCAGCACCTTGCCGGCGCCGCAGATCAGCTGGCGGGTCACCAGAAACGGCAGCAGCACGTCGGAGATCCGGGAGAACTCCCCGGCCCGCACGATCAGGTAGTTCTCGTGGCAGCCGTAAGAGTTGCCGGCCGAGTCGGTGTTGTTCTTGAACAGGTAGATGTCGCCGCCGATGCCCTCATCGGCCAGTCGCTGCTCGGCGTCGATCAGCAGGTCCTCGAGCACCCGTTCGCCGGCCCGGTCGTGGGTGACCAGCTGAATCAAGCTGTCGCATTCGGCGGTGGCGTACTCGGGATGACTCCCGACGTCCAGGTACAGCCGAGCGCCGTTGCGCAGGAACACATTCGAACTGCGCCCCCAGGACACCACTCGGCGAAACAGGTAGCGCGCCACCTCGTCGGGCGATAGTCGCCGGTGGCCGTGAAAGGTGCAGGTGACACCGAACTCGGTCTCGATGCCCATGATTCTGCGCTGCACGTCATCGAGCGTAGCCGTTGAGCAACCGCAACGGTGGTCAGGCCGGGGGGTTCGCCGCCGTGTCGAGGGTTTCCAGCACCACCTCGGCCACCTGTCGCATCGTGGTCCGCTTGTCCATCGCCGCGCGCTGAATCCACTTGAACGCTTCGGGCTCGCTCAAGCCCTGCTTGGACTGCAGCAGGCCCTTGGCCCGTTCGATGAGCTTGCGGGTCGCCAGCTGCTCCGACAGCGTGCTGACCTCGCGTTCCAGTGCGGTGATCTCCTCGGACCGGCTGACCGCCAGCTCGATGGCCGGAACCAGGTCGCCGGGGGTGAAGGGTTTGACCAGATAGGCCATCGCCCCGGCGTCGCGGGCCCGTTCCACCAGGTCGCGCTGGCTGAACGCGGTGAGCATGACGATCGGCGCGATGCGTTTGGCGGCGATCTCGGAGGCCGCGTCGATGCCGTCGCGCCGCGGCATCTTCACGTCCAGGATCACCAGGTCCGGGCGCAGCAGTTCGGCCAGCTCCACGGCTTCCTGGCCGTCGCCGGCCTCACCGACCACCTCGTAGCCCTCTTCCCGCAGCATCTCGGCGAGATCCAGCCGGATCAGCGCCTCGTCCTCGGCGATCAGGACCCGGCGGGCAGGGCGCGGGGTGCTCTCGGATGTCGACGCAGTCATCACCCCATTCTGTCGCGGTTGCCGGCGGCGGCAACCCGGTGGGGCATCGTCTAGGGTAGGAAACCGCGCGGAAGCCCTCGTATCCCAACTGGCAGAGGAAACGGATTCAAAACCCGTACAGTGTGAGTTCGAATCTCACCGAGGGCACCACGATCACCGCCGGTCAGCGCGGTGCATACATGATCACCGCGACCCCGGCCAGGCAGATCAGCGCACCCAGGACATCGGCGCGATCGGGCCGGAATCCGTCGAAGGCCATGCCCCAGACCAGTGAACCGGCCACGAACACCCCGCCGTAGGCGGCCAGGATGCGGCCGAAGTGGGCGTCGGGCTGCCAGGTCGCCACGAACCCGTACAGCCCCAAGGCGATCACCCCTGCTCCGGCCCACAGCAGGCCGCGATGCTCACGCACCCCCTGCCACACCAGCCAGGCGCCGCCGATCTCCGCAATCGCGGCCAACACGAACAGCGCAACCGAACGCAGCACCATGGCCGCCGACCCTAGCTGTTCGGTGAAGCCTCCGATTGCGCAGCTCACGGGATTACGCTGTGGAGCGTGACCGTCAAGCGGTTCCTGGCCGCGCCGGACGGGGCCCAGAGCCCCTACCGGAGCCCACACTGCATGCCGGCCCGCACCCGGCATTACGCGGCGCGGCTGTCGCAGCGGCTGCGGATCCTCAAGGTCTCCGCCGGGCTGGCCGCGATCATCAGTGCGGGCTTCGGACTTCTCGAGATCTGGGCCGACCCGACGTACTGGTGGATCGGTGCGCTCAACCTGATCGCCGCCGCCGCCTTTGTGCTGACCCCGCTGCTGTACCACTACGGCGAGCTGATCGCACCCTTGGCGTTCGTCGGCATCGCCTACCTGACGACCTTCGTCATCTGCTGGGTGGTCGGGACCGGCTCGGGAATCCAGTTCTACTTCCTGGCCGCGGCATCGATCAGCGTGCTCATCCTCGGCGTCGATCGGATCAAGCTGGCCGCTGTGGTGGCCGGCATCGGCGCGGCGCTGACCATCGCCCTGCAGTTGCTGGTCCCCGCCCAGAACCTGGATCAGCCGGACTGGCTGCGCAATCTGTCCTTCGCCCTGGTGGTGGTCTCGGCGTGCTTCATGGTGGTCGCCACCATCTGGTACGCGCTGCGCGAGATCGGCCACGCCGAAGCGGCGATGGAGGCCGAGTACGAACGTTCCGAAGCGCTGCTGGCCAACATCCTGCCCACGGCTGTCGCCGACCGGCTGAAGAACCCGGCCGTGGACGTGATCGCCGACAGCTACCCGGACGCCTCGGTGCTGTTCGCCGATATCGCCGACTTCACCCGCCGGGCCAGTCAGACCGACCCGGGCCAACTGGTCGAATTCCTCAACGAGCTCTACACCGGCCTCGACCGGCTTGTCGAGCGGCACGGACTGGAGAAGATCAAGACCAGCGGCGACTCCTACATGGTGGTCAGCGGGGTCCCCAACGCCCGGCCCGATCACCTGCATGCGCTGGCGCGGCTGGCACTCGACATCGCCGACACCATCGCCGACCTGCGCGATCCGCTGGGCCGGCCGGTGTCGCTGCGGATCGGTCTGGCCGCCGGCCCGGTCGTTGCCGGTGTGGTCGGAAACCGCCGCTTTTTCTACGACGTGTGGGGGGATGCGGTCAACCTCGCCTCCCGGATGGAGTCGACCGGCGCCCCGAACCGCATCCAGGTGCCGCAGGACGTCTACCAGCGGTTGAGCAGCGACTTCGTGTTCGAGGAGCGCGGTGACGTCGACGTGAAGGGCAAGGGCGTCATGCACACCTGGTTCCTGGTGGGTGCGCGCCCGCCGGCCTCGCGCGGTCCGGCGTCGCGCTCACTGTCGGTGCCCGCGCGCTGACCGGGTGACTCGACCGGTTTCGGTAAGGTGCCGAACGGTTGTCCCCCAACGCGAAGGAGCGCAATGACGAGGCTTCTGGCTGTGTTCGGCTCGCTCGCCGGACTCGCCACCACCCTCAATGGCTACCGCCCGCTGACCAAGCACGGCTACCCGTCGCTGTACGCGTTCGCGTTCGGGGTGTTCGCCTCGGAGCTTCCGTTGCAACTGATCGCCGGGCAGTCCGCGGCGTTGGCGGCGGTCTCGCGCCGATTGTCGCCGCGGCTACGACGGTTCAGTTGGCTGGTGTCGGTGCTGTCCTGGTTGGGCCTGCTCGGGCTGAGCCATGCCGGCCGCACCGCCAACCGGCCGCTGACCGCGGCGTTGGACGCCGAACTCGGCGCGGGCCGGCGCACCGACGGCGCTGACCTCTGGAAGCGGCCAGGCCCGGACGGCGAAATCGCGAAGGCACCCGGTCTGGTGCGCATGATGCGGGTCTACCGCGACTACGCCACCGATGCCGACATTCCTTACGGCGAATACGGCGGCCGCAACACCCTCGACGTGTGGCGGCACCGCGACCTGCCCCGCGACGGCCGCGCGCCGGTGCTGCTGCAGGTGCCCGGTGGCGCCTGGATGGTGGGAAGCAAACGCGGCCAAGCACATCCGCTGATGACTCACCTGGTGGAGCGGGGCTGGGTGTGCGTGTCGATCAACTACCGGCTCAGTCCGCGCTCCACCTGGCCCGATCACATCGTCGACGTCAAGCGCGCCCTGGCCTGGACGAAAGCCCACATCGCCGACTACGGCGGCGACCCGGACTGGGTCGCGATCACCGGCGGTTCGGCGGGCGGACACCTGTGCGCGCTGACTGCGCTGACCGCCGGCGACCCCCGATTCCAGCCGGGCTTCGCCGATGCCGACACCAGCGTGCGGGCGGCGATCCCGTTCTACGGCATCTACGACTTCACCGGCGACACCGATCTGCACCCGCTGCTGGCACCGACGCTCAGTGCCTACGTGTTCAAGCAGAGCCGCCGCAAGTTCCCCGACACCTACCGCGACGCCTCCCCGATGACGTACATCTCCGCTGACGCGCCACCGTTTTTCGTTCTGCACGGCAGTAACGACTCGCTGGTGCCGGTCGAGCAGGCCCGTGCTTTCACCGCCCGGCTGCGCGATGTCAGCACCAACCCGGTCGTCTACGCGGAACTGCCGGTGGCGCAGCACGCCTTCGACATCTTCGGCTCGCCCCGGGCAGCGCACACCGCGCTGGCCGTCGAGCAGTTCCTTGCCGAGATCTACAGCGCGCGGATCGCCCCGGCCGCCTGACGCGGTCGTCCGGTCGATACCCCGGCCGCTACGCGACATCTGTGCCAGACTTCGGCCATGGAACCAACCCCTTCCGGCCTGCTGCCGCATCTGTGGAAGTCGACGCTGGTCTCCGGTGTTCTGGCGCTGGCCCTAGGCGTGCTGATCCTGGCCTGGCCGGGCCGAACCATCCTGGCGGCCGCCGTGCTGTTCGGCATCTACCTGGTGATCACCGGGGTCGCCCAGGTGATCTTCGCGTTCAGCCTGCCGGTCGTATCCGCAGGCGGGCGGGTGCTGTTGTTCCTCAGCGGTACCGCGTCGGTGATCCTGGCCGTGCTGTGTTTCCGGCATTTCCACTCCGAGGAGGAAGCCCTCGCGGTGCTGCTGCTGGCCATCTGGATCGCGGTCGGCTTCATCTTCCGCGGGGTGGCCACCACCGTCGCCGGCATCAGTGACCCGGCGCTGCCGGGCCGTGGCTGGCAGATCTTCATGGGCGTGATCAGCCTGCTGGCCGGGCTGGTGACGCTGGCGGCGCCGTTCACCTCGCTGTGGATCCTGGCGCTGGTGGTCGGCTGGTGGTTGATCGTCATCGGGATCGTCGAGATCGTCACCGCCCTCAAGATCCGTACCGCCTCCCGCAAGATCGACGCGGCGCTGTCCGGCAGCTAGCCGCCCGACAGCTTCGGGACCCGTCAGCGCCAACGCGGGTACCCTGAGTCCTAACCCGTTTGACACCTGTCTGATGCTCTGATCTGGAGTCCGCGCAATGCCCGAGTCCGGGATGCCCTCGCTGTCGCCTGAATCTCAACCGTCCTGGCCGCCGGCCGGCGGAAGCTATCCCCCGCCCGGCTACCCCTACCCCTACCCGGCGCCCGGGCAGTACCCCGGCTACCCCCCGCCCGGCCCCAGCGCGCCACGGAACGGGATGGGCATCGCTGCCCTGGTGGTAGCCATCGCCGGGATCGTGACCGCGCTGTCGGTGATCGGCGGGGTTGTGCTGGGCATCGTCGCGATAGTGCTCGGCTTCCTCGGGCACAGCCGCGCCAAACGCGGCGAAGCCGACAACGGCGGGGTCGCCATCGCCGGGATCGTCCTCGGTGCGCTGGCGGTCGTCGCTGGAATCGGCTGCATCTTCGTCTACGTCGGCATCTGGCGGACGGCCGGCGGCGGCGACTACGTCGACTGCATGACGAAGGCGGGTTCGGATGCCGCCGCCCAGCAACAGTGCACCGACCGCTTCCGTGAGCACTTCGAGAACAAGTTCGGCACCGCCGAAGCACCCTTGGTGCAGGAATCGTCGGACTCGGCGCTGATGCCGGCCTAGCGCTTGGCGCTCGGGAAGTACTTCAAGACGCCCTCTTGGGTGACGGTGGCGAGCAGCTGACCGGCCCGATCGAAGAAGTGCCCGGCACCCAGCCCGCGCGAATCGGCCGCCACCGGCGACGACGTCGCGTACAGCACCCAGTCGTCGAAACGCACCGGCCGGTGAAACCACAGGGTGTGGTTGGCGCTGGCCGCGAAGATCCGGTCGAAGCCCCACGACAGCCCGTGGGTGGTGATGATCGAATCCAGCACCGTGGTGTCCGACGAATACACCATCAGCGCGGTGTGCAGCACCGGGTCCTCGGGCAACACCCCGTCGGCTTTCATCCAGACCCGATTGTGATCGAGCCGCCCGCCCTTGTCGCGCATTACCCAGGCCGGATCATTGGTGTACCGCCACTCGATCGGATGGGGGGCATTGACGAAGCTGGGCACCACTTCCTCGTAGCCCTTGAGCACCTCACGGACCCTGGGCAGCGTCTCCGGATCGGGGACCGCCGGCGCTGCCACGCCGTGCTCGAGCCCACGACCACCCGAGAGGTAGGACACCATCGCGGTGGCGACCAGGGTGTCGCCCTGCATCGCATCCACCCGCCGGTTGGCGAACCGGCGTTCGTCGCGCAGCCGGTGCACCCGGAACTCGATGTCGCGGGCCGGATCCCCGCCGTTGATGAAGTGGACGGACAACGCGCCGGGCGGCAGGTGCGCGGCGACGGTGCGGCTCGCGGCGACAAACGACTGCGCCATCAGTTGTCCACCGAAGGTGCGCAGCGGAGTTTTGCTGGGATGCGATCCGACGAACACGTCGTCTTGGGGGGTCTTGAGATCCAGTACGGCCAACAGCTCCGCGAAGTCGGTGTTCGACTCGGCCGGCACTAGACGTCGTCCTCCCCGATCCGGTGCACGTGGATCAGGTTGGTCGAGCCCACGGTACCGGGCGGGGCGCCCGCGACGATGACCACCAGGTCACCGCGGTGATAGCGGCCCAGATTCAGCAGCGCCTTGTCGACCTGACGGATCATCCCATCGGTCGACTGCATCTGCGGGACGATGAATGTCTCAGTGCCCCAAGTCATTGCGAGTTGACTACGGACTTCGGGCAGCGCGGTGAACGCCAGCAACGGCAGCGGGGTGTGCAACCGGGCCAGCCGCCGTACGGTGTCACCGGACTGGGTGAAGGCCACCAGCGCCTTGGCGTCGAGTCGTTCACCGATCTCGCGAGCCGCATAGGAGATCACCCCGCGCTTGGTGCGTGGGATATGGCTCAACGGCGGTGCGGCGGTGGAATTCTCCTCCACGGCACACACGATCCTGCTCATCGTGCGCACCGCCTCCAGGGCGTACTTGCCCACGGCGGTCTCACCGGAGAGCATCACCGCGTCGGCGCCGTCGAGCACCGCGTTGGCCACATCGGACGCCTCGGCCCGGGTCGGCCGGAAGTTCTCGATCATCGATTCGAGCATCTGGGTCGCGACGATCACCGGCCGGGCGTTCTCCCGCGCCACCTGGATGGCGCGCTTCTGCACCAACGGCACCTCTTCGAGAGCGAGCTCCACTCCTAGGTCACCGCGAGCGACCATCACCGCGTCGAACGCCAGCACCACGGCTTCGAGGTCTTCGATCGCCTCGGGCTTCTCCAGCTTGGCGATCACCGGAACCCGGCGCCCGACCCGGTCCATCACCTCGTGCACCAACTCGACATCCGACGGCGAGCGCACGAACGACAGCGCCACCATGTCGACGCCGAGGGTCAGGGCGAATTCCAGGTCCTCGATGTCCTTTTCCGACAGCGCGGGCGCCGAGACCTTCATGCCCGGCAGGGACATGCCCTTGTGGTTGCTGACCGGGCCGCCCTCGGTGACCGTGCACACCACGTCCTCGCCGTCGATGTGCTCGACGACCAGGCCGACCTTGCCGTCGTCGACCAAGACCCGGTCCCCGGGCGCGGCGTCGGCGGCCAGCTGTTTATAGGTGGTCGAAACCCGGTCGTGGTCGCCGGGGCAGTCGGCGACGGTGATCCGCACCGTCTCGCCGTTAGCCCAGTAAGTGGGGCCGTCGGCGAAACGCCCCAGCCGGATCTTGGGCCCCTGCAGATCGGCGAGCACCCCGACCGCCCGCCCGGTCGCGTCCGAGGCGATGCGCACCCATTCGTAGGAGGCTTGGTGGTCCTCGTGGTCGCCGTGGCTGAAGTTCAGACGGGCCACATCCATGCCCGCGTCGACCAATGACCTGACCATTTCCGCGGAGTGGGTCGCCGGGCCAAGAGTGCAGACGATCTTGCCGCGTCTATTCACGCCGTCAGCATAGTCGGGCCGGCTGAGCCGTCGTCCTCAGGAACGGTTGGCGCCAACGGGTTAGGTAGCGTCGCGCAGCTTTCGGCCGTGCTTGTCATGTACCCGCCCGCTCAGCATGAGGATCGCCTCGATGATGCCCCAGATAGCCGGCACACTGATGCCGATCCCGTAGGTGGTGACGGTGGCCACCAGACCGATCAACAGCTGCACCAGACCGAGTCCGACCTGGCCCAGGTACATCCGGCCGAACCCGAGGAAGCCGAAGAACCCGAGCAGCTGCAGCAGGGCCGCGGTGACTTTCGACTTGTCCGAGTAGGGCTGCCCGGTCACCGGATGGCGGCCGTAGGGCGCCCACATGTCCGGATGGCCCGGATACGGGGGCGGATAGCCTGGTGGCGGTTGCTGGTACGGCTGCTGCCAATTGCCTTGTGACCATGATGGGTCGGTCATGTCTGCGAGCATGCCAGAAATGCCGGCAGGGCCGCGCGGGCCGCTATCAGCGCTGGTCAGCGTCGTCGACGGCGTCCGGTTCGGCTTCGGAGTCCTCGTCTGACCCGTCGTTTACCTCGACCTCGGGCTCGGCTTCGGGCTCGGGCTCCGATTCGGCGTCTTCGTCGTCGGTTTCAGGCTCGAGTTCAGCGTCTTCGTCGGTTTCGGCCTCGTCGTCGGATAGCGGCTCGGGCTCAGCGTCTTCGTCCGATAGCGCCTCGGGTTCGTCGACCTCGTCGGTGCCGCTGTCCTGGACAGCTTCGATGTCTTCGTCGGCTTCGACGTCGGCGTTCTCGTCGGCTTCGGCCTCGACCTCGAAGACTTCGACGTCTTCAGCGTCTTTGATGTCTTCGATGTCTTCGGTGATCTCGGCGTCTTCGGCGACAGCGTCGTCAGCTCCGCCGTCCTCCACCACGGTTTCGCTTTCGCCCATAAGCCTTTTCGGCACCCGGACCACCGATCCGACGCCGTTTGCGGCGCCGAGCGCCACCAAGTCCTCTTCGGCTTCCGGCTCCGGCTCGGCCGCCACCGCCTGCTGCCCGGATCCCTGCTGCTCCCAAGCGCGGCGGATGACGTCCGGATCCTCACGGCCCTTGGTGGCCAGCAGGATGTAGACCACCGCACCGATGAACACGAAGGTCGAGGTGAACGAGTTCACCCGGATGCCGGCGATGTGGGTGGCCGCATCATCACGCAGCAATTCGATGCCGAAGCGCCCGATGCAGTAACCGGCGACATACAGCGCGAACAGCCGGCCGTGCCCCATCCGGAACCGCCGGTCGGCGTAGATCAGCACCGCGAATACCGCGAGGTTCCAGAGCAATTCGTACAGGAAAGTCGGCTGGACGATCTTGTACAGTTCCCCGGTCGACACGCCGTCGAGCAGGTGCGGATCGCGTACCCCGGCAGCGTCCTCACGCCAGAAGATCTCCAGCCCCCACGGCAGCGTCGTCTCCCGGCCGTAGAGCTCCTGATTGAAGTAGTTGCCGATGCGCCCGATCGCCTGCGCCAACACGATGCCGGGCGCGACCGCGTCGCCGAAGGCCGGCAGCGGGATCCCGCGACGGCGGCAGCCGATCCAGGCGCCGATACCGCCGAGCGCCACCGCACCCCAGATGCCCAGACCGCCGTCCCAGATACGTGGCGTGGCCTCCCATCCGACGCCGCCCTCACCGAAGTAGGTTCGCCAGTCCGTCATCAGGTGATACAGCCGTCCACCGATCAACCCGAACGGCACCGCCCACAGCGCGATGTCATAGATGACGCCCGGCTCGCCGCCGCGGGCCCGCCACCGGCGGTCCCCGATCAGCAGGGCGATGACGATCCCGATGATGATGCACAGTGCATAAGCCCGGATGGGCACCGGGCCCAGATGCCAGACCCCGCGTGCAGGACTGGGAAAGTAGGTCAGCCAGTTCAACGTCATCCGTGCGAAACCTTCTGACGCACACCAGAAGCAAGTTCTTCGGTCAAGGACCGCAGCGTGGGCAGGCTATCGGTGAGTGCGGTGACCAGTGCCGAACCCACGATGACGCCGTCGGCGTAGGCGCCGATCTCGGCGGCCTGCACCCCAGACCGCACCCCCAACCCCACCCCGACGGGAATATCGGAGGCCTCCCGGACCCGGCGCACCAGTTCCGGTGCGGCGTTGGACACCGTGTCGCGAGCACCGGTGACGCCCATTGTCGACGCGGCGTAGACGAATCCGCTTGAGGCATGCGCGGTTTCGGCAAGTCGCTGCGGTGTCGACGACGGTGCCACCAGGAAGATCCGGTCCAGCCCGTGCTGCTCGGAGGCGGCCATCCAGTCGTCGGCCTCGTCGATGATCAGGTCGGGTGTGATCAACCCGAGGCCACCGGCCGAAGCGAGATCACGAGCGAATGCGTCGACCCCGTAGCGCAGCACCGGATTCCAGTAGGTCATCACCACCGCGCGGCCGCCGGCGCGGGTGATCGCCTCGACCACGGTCAGGGTGTCACGCACCCGGACACCGCCCCGCAGCGCGGCCTCGGCGGCCCCTGCGACGGTCGGGCCGTCCATTCCCGGATCGGAGTACGGCACGCCGACTTCGACCAGGTCGCAACCCGCCTCGACCAGCGTGGTCATCGCGGCGATGGAGCCCGGCACGTCCGGGTAGCCGGTCGGCAGGTAGCCGATCAGGGCGGCGCGGCCCTCGTCGCGGCACGCGGCGAACATCGAGGCCAGCCGGTCGCCGGCGTGACCGCTCATGCCTGACCGCTCTCGTCGTCGAGCAGGCCGAACCACTTGGCGGCGGTCTCGACGTCCTTGTCGCCGCGCCCGGACAGGTTCGCCACGACGATTTTGCCCGGGCCCAGCTCGGCGGCCAGCTGCAGCGCACCGGCCACCGCGTGCGCGGATTCGATCGCCGGGATGATTCCCTCAGTGCGGCAGAGTATTCCGAATGCCTCCATCGCCTCGGTATCGGTGATCGGCCGGTACTCGGCTCGCCCCGTCTCGCGCAGCCAGGCGTGCTCCGGGCCGACGCCGGGGTAGTCCAGCCCCGCCGAGATCGAATGGGATTCGATGGTCTGACCGTCTTCGTCTTGCAGCAGGTAGGAGAACGACCCCTGGAACGCGCCCGGGGATCCGCCGGTGAACGTCGCGGCGTGCCGGCCGGTGGCCACGCCGTCGCCGCCGGCTTCGTATCCGATCAGCCGCACCGCCGGGTCGTCCAGGAACGCGTGGAAGATGCCGATGGCGTTCGATCCGCCGCCTACGCAGGCCACCACGGCATCGGGCAGCCGGCCCGCCATCTGCTGGATCTGCGTGCGGGTCTCCAGGCCGACGATCCGCTGGAAGTCGCGCACCATGGTCGGGAACGGGTGCGGCCCGGCGGCGGTGCCGAAGCAGTAGTAGGTGCGATCGGCGTTGGTCACCCAGTCCCGGAACGCCTCGTTGATAGCGTCCTTCAAGGTCTGCGAGCCCGACTCCACCGAGACCACCTCGGCACCCAGCAACCGCATCCGGGCCACGTTGAGCGCTTGGCGTCGGGTGTCGACGGCGCCCATGTAGATCACGCACTCCAGCCCCAGCAGGGCGCAGGCGGTGGCGGTGGCCACCCCGTGCTGTCCGGCACCGGTCTCGGCGATCACCCGGGTCTTGCCCATGCGCCGCGCCAGCAACGCCTGACCGAGCACGTTGTTGATCTTGTGCGAGCCGGTGTGGTTCAGATCCTCGCGTTTGAGGAAGATGCGTGCCCCGCCGGCGTGGGCGGAGAGGCGTTCGGCCTCATACAGCGGTGAGGGCCGGCCGGTGTAGTGCGTCTGCAGGTTGTCGAGAGTGTCGAGGAACTCGCGGTCATTGCGCACCTTGTCGTAGGCGGCGGTGACTTCTTCGATGACCGCCATCAACGCCTCGGCGACGTATCGACCGCCGTAGGCGCCGAAGTGCCCGCGGGCGTCGGGGTCGTGCCGGCTCGGTTCGGCCACTCCGGCGCTGGCGCGCGGAAGAGGAGGCTGGGCGGTGTCCGACATCTAGCGGGCCGACTTCGGGCAGGACGGATGCTTACCCGCACTGACCAAATCGGCAACGGCCGCCCGCGGGTCGCCGCTGGTGACCAGTCCCTCACCGACCAGAACGGCGTCCGCGCCGGCGCCGGCGTAGGCCAGCAGGTCCGCGGTGCCGCGAACTCCGGACTCGGCGATCTTGACCACCTCGGTGGGCAGGCCCGGCGCGATCCGCGCGAAGCAGTCCCGGTCGACCTCCAGCGTGTGCAAGTCGCGGGCGTTGACCCCGATCACCTTGGCGCCGGCGGTCAGGGCCCGGTCGGCCTCTTCCTCGGTGTGCACCTCCACCAGGGCGGTCATCCCGAGGGACTCGGTGCGGTCGAGCATCGAGACCAGGGCCTGCTGTTCGAGCGCCGCCACGATCAGCAACAGCATGTCCGCGCCATGGGCGCGTGCTTCGTGAATCTGGTAGGGCCGCACGATGAAGTCCTTGCGCAGCACCGGCACCGACACCGCGGCGCGCACCGCGTCCAGGTCGGCCAGCGAGCCGTTGAACCGGCGCTGTTCGGTCAGCACACTGATCGCGCGGGCACCGCCTTCGGCGTAGGCGCAGGCGAGTTCGGCCGGGTCGGCGATGGCGGCCAGTTGGCCCTTCGACGGGCTGGCGCGCTTGACCTCGGCGATCACCGCGATGCCGGGCTCTCGCAGTGCCGCCATGACGTCCCGCGGCGCGGGCATGGCCTCGGCTGCCGCCTTGACTTGCGCCAGGCTGACGACGGCCTCCCGGGCGGCAACGTCGGCGCAGACTCCTTCGATGATGGAGTCGAGCACGGTTGCCGAACTCATGTCTGCCGGTTCCTCTCGCACGTTCCGTCGAAGACCTTCATCGAAGGGTAGCTACCGTCACCACCCGCGATGTCACCGGCCCTCGGCGGCCGGGCCGGGCGCGTCATCGGGTGGATCACTGGTCGGGTCAGAGCCCTCGTCAAGTGCATCCCACATCGACCGTTCCGACATCTCCTGGCCCTCAGCGCCACCAGCGCGGCCCCGGACAGCCTCCCGGCGCGCCGCCGGCGCCGCATATTTCGCGTCACCGCCGGAGCCGTGCGCGGCCGTGCGCATCAGGAGCACGGCAGCGGCCAGCACGCACAGCGCGGCGAGCAGGCTCAGCACCGCACCGGCCAGCCGGCGGTCGGTCCCCAGCAGCGAGGTCAGCGGGATTTCGGCGATGTCGAGGGCACGCAGCGCGATGTCGCGCACCACCCACATGCTCACGGCCAGATAACCGGACGCCAGGCTCACCGCGGCCATCAGCACCGCCAGCGCCCGCAGCGGCCAGCCCCGCACCGCCACCGCGGCGACGGCGGCGGCCAGGCAGAGCAGCGCCAGGGGCACCAGCGCCGTCGACCACGACGCACCGGTGACCGCGACCTCCTTGGGCTGCCCCAGCCCGTCGAACGAGCGGATCAGCACCCAGGGCAGCCGGGAGGCACCCCACAGGCCGCCGGCGGCCAGCACCAGCAGCAGTTGCGCCACCCGCAGCGCGACGGTGGCACGACGGGCCCGACCCTCAGCCATCGGTCCCGGGCGCGGTCAGTGTTTCGGCGGCGGCGATCGCAGCCAGCACCGCGCGGGCCTTGTTCGAGGCCTCGGTGTACTCATAGGGGCCGTTGGAGTCGGCCACCACCCCGCCGCCGGCCTGCACGTAGGCGGTGCCGCCGGCGAGCAGGGCGGTGCGGATCGCGATCGCGAAGTCGGCGTTGCCGGCGAAATCCAGATAGCCGACGACGCCGCCGTACAGGCCGCGTCGGGTCTTCTCGACCTCCTCGATCAGCTCCATCGCGCGGACCTTGGGCGCACCGGACAGGGTGCCGGCCGGGAAGCACGCGGTCACCGCGTCCAGTGCGGTGCGGTCCTCGGCGAGCAATCCGGTGACCGTGGACACCAGGTGCATGACGTGGCTGTAGCGCTCGATGTGGCTGTAGTCGGCCACCCGCACCGTGCCCGGAACGCATACCCGGCCCAAGTCGTTGCGGCCGAGGTCGACGAGCATCAGGTGCTCGGCGCGCTCCTTGTCGTCATTGAGCAGGTCCTTCTCCAGCAGCAGGTCTTCCTCCTCGGTCGCACCGCGCCACCGGGTTCCGGCGATCGGGTGGGTGGTCGCGCGACCGTCCTGGACCGTCACCAACGCCTCGGGGCTGGAGCCGACGATCGAAAAGGCCAGTCCCCCATCGTCATCGGGGACCTGCAGCAGATACATGTACGGGCTCGGATTGGATACCCGCAGCATCCGGTAGACGTCAATGGGGTCGACGTCGGTGTCCATCTCGAAACGCTGCGACGGCACCACCTGGAACGCCTCGCCGGCCTCGATCTCCCCGACCAGCCGCTCGACGATCGCCCCGTACTCCTCGGCGGTGCGCTGCCTTCGGTAGACCGGCTCGGGACGGTCGAAGGTCGCGACACTGGACTCCAGCGGCTGACTCAGCGCCGCGGTCATCACATCGAGGCGGGCGATCGCGTCGTCGTAGGCCTCGTCGACCCGTTCGTCGGTGCCGTTCCAGTTGACCGCGTTGGCGATCAGCGTGATGGTGCCCTCGTGGTGGTCGACAGCGGCCATGTCGGTGGCCAGCAGCAGCAACATGTCGGGCAATCGCAGGTCGTCTTTCGCCAGCTCGGGAAGCCGCTCCAACCGGCGCACCATGTCGTAGGCGAAGAACCCCACCAGGCCGCTCGACAGCGGCGGCAGGCCGGGCAGGTGGGCCGTTTCCAGCAGCGCCAGGGTCTCGCGCAGGGCCTGCAACGGGTCGCCGCCGGTGGGGGCACCCTGCGGGGCCGCGCCCAGCCACCCCGCTTCGCCGTCGCGCACCGTCAGCGCCGAGGAAGTTCCGGCACCGATGAACGACCAGCGCGACCAGGACCGCCCGTTCTCGGCCGACTCCAGCAAGAACGTGCCCGGCCGGTTGGCGGCCAGCTTGCGGTAGGCCGACAGCGGCGTCTCGGCGTCGGCGAGCACCTTGCGGGTCACCGGGACTACCCGGTGCTCGGCGGCCAGGGCCCGGAAATCCTCGCGCGATGCGGTGCCGGCGTGGGTCGTTTGCACCCGCCCATCTTCCCAGACCCGCATGTGGAGTCAGGAGTAGCCTTGCGGCCATGAAAACAGGCGACACCGTGGCCGATTTCGAACTGCCCGACCAGACCGGAACACCGCGCAAGCTCAGCGCATTGCTGGCCGACGGGCCGGTGGTGCTGTTCTTCTATCCGGCGGCGATGACGCCGGGCTGCACCAAGGAGGCCTGCCACTTCCGTGACCTGGCCGGCGAGTTCGCCGCGGTCGGGGCACAGCGGGCGGGCATCAGCGCCGATCCGGTGGCCAAGCAGGCCAAGTTCGCCGACCAGCAGGGCTTCGACTACCCGCTGCTGTCGGACACCGAGGGCACGGTGGCCGCCCAGTTCGGGGTCAAACGCGGGTTGCTCGGCAAGTTGATGCCGGTCAAGCGCACCACCTTCGTCATCGACACCGACCGCAAGGTGCTCGACGTGATCGCCAGCGAGTTCTCCATGGACACCCACGCCGACAAGGCGCTGGAGCTGCTGCGGGCCCGCTCCTCGGCCTAATTCTCGGCGCCGTCTTCCGCTGCCGCGTCGTCCTGGGCGGGAGCATCCTCGGCCACCTGGCGGCTGTCGCCGACGGCGGTGTCGATCCAGTTCCGGATCTCGTTGAGGTGGGTGACGATCCCGGAGCGCTCCCGCACCAATAGATCCACTTCGGCCTGGGTGCGCTCGGTGAGCAGCTTGGACTCGCGTTTGGTGGTGCTGATCAGCGTGGAGGCCTCCAGGCGGGCTTCCTTGTCGAGCTTGGCGATGTTCGCCTCGGCCTGTTCCCAGGCCGCCTGCATCTTCTGGTCCAGCCGGCGCTGCGCCTCGCGGCGGTTGCGCTCGTCCTCCTCCCAGGCCAGCTTGATCTGCTCGTCGAGCGCTTCCTGCGCCGCCCGGCGGTTGCGCTCGTCTTCCTCAGCGAGGCGCTGGTAGACCTCGCGGCGGCTGCGTTCGGCGTCCTCGATCTCCTGCGCGATCCGGCTGCGTTCCTCATGGGCGATCCGCAGGATCTCCTCCGCTTCGGCCGTCGCGGTTTCGAGGATCTTCGCCCGGCGCACATTGGTGGAAGCCTGGAACTCCGCCAGCGCCTCACTGGCGGCGGACCGGTCCTGGCGGGCGGCCTCCAACTGCTCGCGCAGTTCTGCGGTCAGCGCCTCCGCGTCCTGGCGGGCCAGTTCCTTGGTGCGCCGCGCTTCCTCGGAGGCGATCCGCATCATCCGTGCGATCCGATCCGACATGCCCTCCACCGAATCGACCGGACCGGTGACCTGCTCGAATTGGGACCGCAGTTCGGCCAGCTCAGCGGTGAGGCGCTGACGCTCGGAATCAGCCTCGGCGGTCATCCGCACAATGTCGTTTTGCAGTCGCGTGACCTCGGCGGTCAGTTGTTCGCGATCAAATCGCGTCTGCGCCTTGACCGCGTCGAGAGATTTCGTTCGATCCTGCAGGATCTCGATTTCATGATGCAGGCGCGCGATGTAGTCGGACACCTCATTGCGGTCGAAACCGCGCATCTGCGTTTCGAATTCCGGAATCTCTAGGGCCACCGATTTACTCCTAGCACCTGACTGGTTCGGTCTGCGGGTTTCGGGGGGCAACCAGCTGCTCGACTGAGTTGGCTTGTGCGCGAGGCCAAATGGACCGGCCAGTTGCCGTGCGACGCAGCGTACCAGACCTGCGTGGGCGTGTCACCGGCTCGCATTAACAGGGCTGACATAAGTCAGCGCGGACGATTTTCGCGAAACCAGGACTCTTTGGCCGGGGCGAGGGATTCACGTTTCACCCCGGTGGTCGAACGCTGAATCTGATTGACGATTTTCGCGCGGGCATCCATGAGCTCGGTCAACCGAAGCTGCGCATCGGCGACATGCGTATTGATCGCGTTGTTCATTTCGGTCAATATCTCCGAGGCGTGGTTCTCGGCTTCCTTCATGATCTCCGCGGCGCTCATCACGGCCTGCCGCCGCAATTGGGCGGCATGAACCCGAAGTTGCTTGTGCTGGGCCTCCAGCTCGGCCCGCAGTTCGGCCGCTTCTCGGCGCTGCGCCTCGGCGTCATCGAGAATCGCCCCGGCTTCCTTTTCGGCAGCACTGCGCAATTCGTCGGCGAATCGCTGCGCCTCCGTCCGAATGTCCTCGGCTTCGGCCATGGCGCCGTTGAGAATTCCGGAGAGCCGATCACTGAGATCCACGATGTCACCGGGGATGGCCGACGCCAACTCGTTGAACTGCACGGACGTCGACTCCAGGGTCGCCTGCGACTCGCTCAGCTGCTTGGTGAGCGCGATAATCCGTGCTCCCGCGCGCGGCAGGTGCGCCTCGCTGTCGCTGACCGTGCCCCGGGCGTAGTGGGAGTCGATCTGCTGGGAAACCCGCTCCAACTCCAAACCCGGGTAGTCCAACGGGTACGAGTCGTCCGGTTCGTCGGAGTTCACAATCGGCCAGCATACCGCTCGGGCCCGGTCAGGGAATCAATCCGCGGGAGGCAGCAACACGTCGGAGTCGAAGCAACTGTGGTCGCCGGTGTGGCAGGCCCCGCCGGTCTGATCGACCTCCAGCAGCACGGTGTCACCGTCGCAGTCCAACCGCACCGAGTGCACGTGTTGGGTATGTCCGGATGTCGCGCCCTTGACCCACTGCTGCCCCCGCGAGCGCGAAAAGTACGTCGCCTCACGGGTTTCCAGGGTGCGCGCCAGGGCATCGTCGTCCATCCAGGCGACCATCAGCACGTCGCCGCTGCCCCGCTCCTGCGCGACCGCAGCGATCAAGCCGTCGGCGTTGCGTTTCAAACGGGCGGCTATCGCCGGCTCGAGTGTCATCGCACAATGATCCCTTCGGCCGCCATCGCCGCTTTGACCTGCCCGATCGTCAACTCGCGGAAATGAAAGACGCTGGCCGCCAGCACCGCATCGGCACCCGCATCGACCGCCGGGGCGAAATGCTCGGTCGCGCCGGCTCCCCCGCTGGCGATCACCGGCACGCTCACCGCCGCCCGCACCGCGCGCAACATCGGCAGGTCGAAGCCGGCCTTGGTGCCGTCGGCGTCCATCGAGTTCAGCAGGATCTCCCCGACGCCCAGTTCGACACCGCGGACCGCCCACTCGACGGCGTCGATTCCGGTGCCGCGCCGGCCGCCGTGGGTGGTGACCTCCCATCCGGACGGGGTCGGCGCCGATCCGGTTGGCACCGTGCGGGCGTCGACCGACAGCACGATGCACTGGGAGCCGAACTGGAGGGCCAGCTCGGCCAGCAGCTCGGGGCGGGCGATCGCGGCGGTGTTCACCGACACCTTGTCGGCGCCGGCGCGCAGCAGCACGTCGACGTCGGCGACGGTGCGCACCCCACCACCGACGGTGAGCGGGATGAACACTTGGTCCGCGGTGCGGGCGACCACCTCCAGCATGGTCGCCCGCCCCGACGACGACGCCGTGACGTCAAGAAAGGTCAGTTCGTCAGCGCCCTCGGCGTCGTAGGCGGCGGCGAGCTCGACAGGATCGCCGGCATCGCGCAGGTTCGCGAAGTTGACCCCTTTGACGACCCGGCCGCCGTCGACGTCCAAACACGGGATGACCCGCACCGCCACATCGCTGGGTTGGCTCATCTCAGTAGTCCTCCGGGGCGCCGACCGCGGTCAGGATGTCGAGGATCTCGCGGTGCACGCCCGGCGCGGCGGCCAGCGCCGAGCGCGACTGCGACGTCCACGGCGCGCCGGTCAGATCCGTGACGACGCCCCCGGCCGCGCGCACCAGCGCGACACCGGCGGCGTGGTCCCAGATGTGGTCGCCGAAACTGAGCGCCCCGCCGAGAATACCGTCGGCGACGTAGGCCAGGTCGATTCCGGTGGCGCCGTGCACCCGCTGCCGCGAAGTCACCCGGCTCAGGCCCTCCAGCACCGCGAGTCGATAGCGGCCCGGGAAGCGTCCCCGCCACTCGACGTTGAAGGTGCCGATCCCGACCTGGGACTCCGAGAGCACCGTCGGGCCCAGCGCCGGCTGGACCGCCCCGTTGCGCAGCAACGGGCCGCCTGCCACCGCGGTGTAGCGCTGGTCGGTGAACGGCAGCCAGGTCAGCCCGGCCACCGGCTCACCGTCGCGCAGCAGACCCAACAGGATCGCGGCCAGCGGTGATCCCGCGGCGTAGTTGAACGTGCCGTCGATCGGATCCAGCACCCACACCAGCGGCGAATCGATCGGCGGGCCGCCGAATTCTTCGCCGTGCACACCGATTCCGGTCGCCGCCACCAAGTCGTCGGTGATCTGACGCTCCAGAGCCAGGTCGACCTCGGTGGCGAAGTCGTTGCCGCCCTTGCGAACCGCCGAACCGGTGCGGTGGCCCTCGAGGAACGGCTGCGCCGCGACATCAAGGATTTTCGACGCCTCGGCGACCAGGGCGTTCAGATCCGCGGTGTCCAGCGCCACGCGCGGGCCTAGCCTTGCACCGCGGTCAGCGCCTCGGGCAGGGTGAACCGCCCCGCATAGAGCGCTTTGCCGACGATCGCGCCCTCGACTCCGCGGTCCACCAGTGTGGCGATCGCCCGCAGATCGTCGAGGCTGGACACCCCGCCGGAGGCGATCACCGGTGCGTCGGTCCGGTCGGCGACCTCGCCGAGCAGCTCCAGGTTGGGTCCGCCCAAGGTGCCGTCCTTGGTCACATCGGTGACCACGAAGCGTGAACACCCTTCGCGGTCAAGACGTTCCAGCACCGGCCACAGTTCGCCGCCGTCGGTCTCCCAGCCGCGTCCGCGCAGCCGGTACGCGCCTTCCGGACTGTCCTTGTCGAGCTGTACGTCCAAGCCGACCGCGATCCGGTCGCCGTGCTCGGCGATCGCGCGGGCACACCACTGCGGGTTCTCCAACGCCGCGGTGCCCAGGTTCACCCGGGCGCAGCCGGTGGCCAGCGCCGCTGCCAGCGAGTCGTCATCGCGGATACCGCCGGACATTTCGACTTTCACGTCAAGGCGGCCGACCACATCGGCGAGCAGCTCACGGTTGGAGCCGCGGCCGAAGGCGGCATCCAGGTCGACGAGGTGAATCCACTCGGCGCCGTCGCGCTGCCAGCCCAGCGCGGCTTCGAGCGCCGACCCGTATTCAGTCTCGCTGCCGGCCTTGCCCTGCACCAGTCGCACCGCACGCCCGCCGACCACGTCGACGGCCGGCAGCAAAATCAAACGTGTACTCACAATGCCTCCACCCAGTTGCTCAGCAGTCTCGCCCCGGCATCCCCACTCTTTTCGGGGTGAAACTGGGTGGCGGCCAACGGCCCGTCCTCGACAGCCGCCAGGAACGGTACCTGATGGGTCGCCCGGGTCACCAAAGCCTCGGGACGGCCCTCCCAGCGCTGCGCGGCGTAGGAGTGCACAAAGTAGAACCTGGTGTCGGCGTCCAACCCGGCGAACAACGTGCTGCCGGGCGGCGCGTCCACGACGTTCCAGCCCATGTGCGGGATCACCGGCGCCTCGAGTCGGGTGACCGCGCCGGGCCATTGTCCGCAGCCGACGGTCTCCACGCCGAACTCGACGCCGCGGGCGAAAAGGATCTGCATCCCGACGCAGACCCCCAGCACCGGGCGCCCAGCCGCCACCCGTTCGGCGATGATCTGCTCCCCGCGCACCGCGTGGAGCCCGGCCATGCACGCCGCGAAGGCGCCGACGCCGGGAACCACCAGTCCATCGGCAGCAGCCGCCGCTTCGGCGTCGGCGGTCACCTCGACCGCGGCCCCGGCCCGCTGCAGGGCGCGCTGGGCTGAACGCAGGTTGCCCGAGCCGTAATCCAGGATCACTACCGACTTCACAGAGCGCCTTTGGTCGACGGCACGCCGGTCACCCGCGGATCGGGCTCCACGGCCTGGCGCAGCGCACGGGCGACCGCCTTGTACTGCGCCTCGGTGATGTGGTGCGGGTCGCGCCCGTAGAGCACCCGGACATGCAGCGCGATACGGGCGTTCGAGGCCAGTGTCTCGAACACGTGGCGGTTGATGACGGTGTGGTACGGCACCTGCGAACCGGCAATGGTGCTGTGCATCAAGTGATCCGGCTCGCCGGTGTGCACACAGTAGGGCCGCCCGGACACGTCCACGGCGGCGTGCGCCAGTGTTTCGTCCATCGGGATGAACGCGTCGCCGAACCGCCGGATACCTTTCTTGTCGCCGAGCGCCCGGTCCAGGGCCTGCCCGAGCACGATCGCGGTGTCCTCCACGGTGTGATGCGCCTCGATCTCGACATCACCTTTGGCGCGCACCGTCAGGTCGAAACTGGCGTGGCTGCCGAGCGCGGTCAACATGTGGTCATAGAACGGCACCCCGGTGTCGATGTCGACGGTCCCGGTGCCGTCGAGGTCGAGTTCGACGGTGATCTCGGATTCGCGGGTGGTGCGTTCCACCCGGGCGCGGCGGCTGCCGGTCATGAAGCTCCTAATGTTTGTGCGAGTTCGGTGGCCGCAAGGCGTTGGCTGGCGGCGAGCAGGGCGTCGTTCTCCTCCGGCAATCCGGTGGTGGCGCGCAGGTACCCGGCGATGCCGACGTCGCGGATCAGAATGCCGGCATCCAGGTAGCGCTGCCAGGTTGCGGGCGCATCGGCGAATTCGCCGAACAGCACGAAGTTGGCATCGCTGGGGATGACCCGAAACCCCATGGCGCTCAAGGCCGCGCAGACCCGCTCCCGTTCGGAGATGAGCTGCGCGACGCTGCCCAGGGTGTCGTCGGCGTGCCGTAGCGCAGCACGGGCGGCCGCCTGGGTGATCGCCGACAGGTGATAGGGCAACCGCACCAGCAGCATCGCGTCGATTACCGCCGGGGCGGCGATCAGGTATCCGAGCCGGCCGCCGGCGAATGCGAACGCCTTGCTCATGGTGCGGGTGACGATCAGCTTCGTCGGATAGTCGCCGATCAACCCGATCGCGCTGGGCTGCGACGAAAATTCGCCGTAGGCCTCGTCCACGATCACGATTCCCGGCGCGACGTCGAGCACGCTACGCAGATCATCGAGTGAAATGCTCTGCCCGGACGGATTATTCGGACTCGCGACGAACACCACATCGGGCTTGCGGTCGGTGATGGCCCCGACCGCGACGTCGACGTCCAGCCCGAAGTCGTCGGCCCGGTTCGCAGCCAGCCACTGGGTCTGGGTGCCGTCGGAGATGATCGGGTGCATCGAATACGACGGGACGAATCCGATCGCGCTGCGGCCGGGACCGCCGAACGCCTGCAGCAGTTGCTGCAGGATCTCGTTGGAGCCGTTTGCCGCCCACACGTTCTCCAGGCCCACTTCGACACCGGTCTGGATGCTCAGATAGCCGGCCAGGTCGGTGCGCAGCGCCACCGCGTCGCGGTCGGGATAGCGGTGCAGATCGGCCGCGGCCTCGCGCACCGAGCGGGCGACGTCGTCGACCAGCGCCGCACTGGGCGGGTGCGGATTCTCGTTGGTGTTCAGCCGCACCGGAACGCTGAGTTGCGGTGCGCCGTAGGGCGACTTGCCGCGCAGATCCTCGCGCAGCGGCAGGTCGGCCAGCGTGATCTCGCCTCCGGGCCGGGTCACTGCTCGAACCTCCGCCGGACCGCTTCGCCGTGCGAGGGCAGATCCTCGGCGTTGGCCAGCGCGATCACGTGCCCGCTGACATCTTTGAGCGCGGCCTCGGTGTAGTCCACGACGTGGATTCCGCGCAGGAAGGTCTGCACCGACAGCCCGCTGGAATACCGCGCACTGCCCGCGGTGGGTAGCACGTGGTTGGAGCCCGCGCAGTAGTCGCCGAGGCTGACCGGGGCGTAGGGGCCGACGAAAATGGCTCCGGCCGAACGGATCCGGGCCGCCACGGCGGCGGCGTCGGCGGTCTGGATCTCCAAGTGCTCGGCGGCATAGGCATCGACCACCCGGATACCGGCGTCCAGGTCGTCGACCAACACGATCGCCGACTGGCGGCCGCCCAGCGCGGTGGCCACCCGCTGGTGGTGCACGGTGGTTTCCAGCTGCGCGGTCACTTCCCGCTCGGTCGCGTCGGCCAGTTGCGAACTGGTGGTGACCAGCACGCTGGCGGCCATCTCGTCGTGTTCGGCCTGGCTGATCAGGTCGGCGGCCAGGTGCGCCGGGTTGGCGGTGTGGTCGGCCAGGATGGCGATCTCGGTGGGACCGGCTTCGGCGTCGATACCGACCTGCGAACGGCACAGCCGTTTGGCGGCGGTCACGTAGATGTTGCCGGGGCCGGTGATCATGTCGACCGGGGCCAGCTCGGCCTGATCGGTGTCGGTGCCGCCGTAGGCCAGCAGCGCCACCGCCTGCGCGCCACCGACCGCCCAGACCTCGTCGACGCCGAGCAACCGGGCCGCGGCCAGGATCGTCGGGTGCGGAAGGCCGTCAAAGGCGGCCTGCGGCGGACTGGCGATCACCAGCGAGTCCACCCCGGCGGTCTGGGCCGGGACGACGTTCATCACCACACTCGACGGGTAGACCGCGTTGCCGCCCGGAACGTACAGGCCGACCCGCTCGACCGGAACCCAGCGTTCGGTGACGGTCGCCCCCGGCGCCAGGGTGGTGGTGGTGTCGGTGCGCCGCTGGTCGGCGTGCACCGCGCGGGCGCGGCTGATCGCCACCTCCAGGGCGGCCCGCACCGCGGGGTCCAGGCCGGCCAAGGCGGTCTGAAGCGCCGCCTCCGGCACCCGGACCGCTGCCGGACGGACCTGGTCGAACGATTCGCCGAACTCCAACGCCGCGGCGGCTCCGCGCTCGGCGACCTCCTCGACGATCGGGCGCACCCGCGACAACACCGCCTCGACGTCGACGCCGCCGCGCGGCAGCACGGCGCGCAGTTGAGCCTTGGAAAGGTTCGACTGGTCGGTGCCACGCAGGTCGATGCGTGCCAGCAGGGCGGTGTTCACGTCGTCCATTGTCCCAGAGCCATCCAAGTGAATTTCGCAGCGCATCGCGCCCGGCTCTCTCGCTGCGCCGCGGCAGGTCCGCCCCGGCTAGGGTGGTTCGCAGCGGAAGACGCGGGAAACGGAGGCGGCATGCCCACCAAGGATCACCCGAAGAGCGTTCCCGGGGTGCCCTACATCTTCCCGGACTGGCTTGATTACCTGCAGCGCACGATGCAGACCCCGCTGATCAAGCGATTCCACCTGCCGTCCTTCGCGGTGATCGACCATCGGGGTCGCAAGTCCGGCACGCCGTACCGCACCGTGGTGCGCGCGTTCTGCAAGGGCCCGCGGCTGACGGTGCTGCTCGGTCACGGCAAGGCCGACTGGGTCAAGAACGTGCTGGCCGCAGGTGAGGCCGACGTGCGGCTTTTTCGGCGCAGCGTCCACGTCACCAATCCGCGGATCGTGCCGATCGGCGGCGACACCAGCGGGTTGCCGCTGATCGCGCGGGTTGGGGCCCGCTGGGTCGGAATACTCGTCGCTGACATCACCTGAAGAAACCCTTCAAAGAGAAACGGAGTCGCGATGGCTGTCGACAAGGGTGCCGAGAAACTGCCGGTGGTGTTCCCGCCGTGGCTGGACCGGCTGCAGATCAAGTACATGAACCCGGTGGTCAAGCCGCTGTCCCGGTTTCTGCCCGGCACGTCGGTGATCAAGCATCGGGGCCGCAAGTCCGGCAAACCCTACGAGACGGTGGTGACGACCTACCGCAAGGGCAACGTGCTGGCGGTCGCGCTCGGGCACGGCAAGGCCGACTGGGTCAAGAACGTGCTGGCCGCCGGGGAGGCCGACGTGCGGCTGTTCCGCAGCGAACTGCACCTGACCAACCCGCGGATCCTGCCGGCCGGCACCGCCGATGCGTCCTTGCCGTGGGCGGTGCGACTGCAGAACCGCAAGGTGGCGGTGCTGGTCACCGACATCGCCTGAAGCGCGGTTCCCCTACCGCGAGCAGACGCGTAGGCCCCCATTTCAGGCCTCGTGAGGGGGCTTTCGTGTCTGCTCGGCGGAAAGAAACTACATATCCAAACCGATGTCGAGCACCTGCACCGAGTGGGTGAGCGCCCCGATCGCCAGGTAGTCGACGCCGGTGGCGGCGTAGGCGGCCGCGCTGTCGAGGGTCAGCCCGCCGGAGGACTCCAGCAGCACCCCGGGCGCCCGGGCATCGCGGCGCTGTACGGCGATCTGGGTCTGCCACACCGGGAAGTTGTCCAACAGCACCAGCTCGGGTCCCTCAGCGAGCACTTCGTCGAACTGCTCCAGCGAATCGACCTCGACCTCGCAGGACACCTCGGGGGCGGCCGCCCGGACCGCGCGCAGCGCCGCGGCCACCGACCCCGCGGCAGCGACATGGTTGTCCTTGATCAGCGCGGCATCCCCCAGCCCCATCCGGTGGTTCACCCCGCCGCCGACCCGCACCGCATACTTCTGCAGCACCCGCAGGCCCGGCAGGGTCTTGCGGGTGTCGCGGATCTGCGCCGGCGTGCCGTCCACGGCGTCGACCCAGGCCGCGGTGGCGGTGGCGATCCCGGACAGGTGACAGACCAGGTTGAGCATGGTGCGTTCGGCGGTGAGCAGGCCCCGGGTGTCGGCCTGCAGCCTCAGCACCGGTGCACCGGCCTCCAGGCGGGCTCCCTCGGCCACCCGATCCAGCACCCGGTAGCCGTCGGCGCCGAGTACTTCGTCGAGCACCAGCAGGGCGATGTCGACTCCGGCGATCACCCCGGCCACCCGGGGCACCAGCGCCGCCTCGGTCACCGCATCCGCCGGCACCGTCGCGGTGGTGGTGACGTCGGGCCCGTAGCGCAGATCCTCGTCGAGCGCCCGGGCAATGACCGCGCGCGCCTCACTGAGTTCGGTCTCCGACAGGGTCAGCGAGCGGGTCATGAGGCCACCGCCGCCGGAACTTCGAGCACCACCGCGCCATCGCGCAGCCGGACCGTGGTGCTACGGGCCTGAGCGGGATCGGCGCCGGAGAACTCGGCCCGGTGGTGGCAGCCCCGGCTCTCGGTACGCGCCAGCGCCGCCCCGGCGACCACCTGCGCGGCCAGGGTCAACGCGGCGTCCTCGAAACCGGTCCGGTCGGTGACCCGCCGCTCCCCGGCCGTCGCCAACAGGTCGTTCAGCCGCTGCAAGCCCCGGGCGTCGCGGACCACCGATGCGTCGCGCGACATCGCCTGCTGCAGGGCCTGCCGGTCCAGCGCGGGATGCCGGTCCCACTGCGGGGCGCCGGCGCGCATCTGCCCGGCCGCCACGGCGTGAGTCGCCGCCGCCGATCCGGCGCGCTCGCCCACCACCAGGCCTTCCAGCAGGCTGTTGGACGCCAGCCGGTTGGCGCCGTGCATGCCTGTGCGGCCCACCTCGCCGGCGGCGAACAGGCCGGGTAGCTCGGTGCGACCGTGGGTGTCGGTGACGACGCCGCCGCAGCTGTAGTGCGCGCCCGGGACCACCGGGATCGGCTGGTGCACCGGGTCGATGCCGGCGTCGCGGCAGGCCGCGGTGACAGTCGGAAACCGACCCTCGAAGCCGCTGATGCCGCGGGCGTCGAGGTAGACGCAGGCGTCGCCGGTCTCGCGGAGCCTGGCGTCGATGGCGCCGGCCACCACGTCGCGCGGCGCCAGGTCACCCATCGGGTGCACTCCCGCGGTGACCGAGACGCCCCGGGAGTCGATCAGCATCGCGCCCTCCCCGCGCACCGCCTCGGTGACCAGTGGCCGGCGACCGCCGCCCGGGCCGGCAAACAACATGGTGGGGTGGAACTGGATGAATTCCAGATCGCTGACCGCAACCCCGGCCCGCAGCGCCAGCGCCAGCCCGTCGCCGGTGGCACCACCGGGATTGGTGGTCGCGGCGTACAGGTGGCCCACACCGCCGGTGGCCAGCACCACCGACGGAGCGCGGATCACCCCGAGCCCGTCGGCATTGGCCACCAGCACACCGGTGACGGTGTCGGTGTCGCGCAGAATCGCCAGCACCACCTGGCCGTGACGGATGTCCAGACCGGCCGCGGCGTGATCCAGGGCGCGCTGCACCTCTGCTCCGGTCGCGTCGCCGCCGGCGTGAATGATGCGGCGCCGCGAGTGCCCGCCCTCGCGGGTGATCGCCCAGTTTCCATCCGCTTCGCGGTCGAATTGTGCGCCGGCACCGGCTAATTCGGCGACCGCGCGATAGCCGTCGGCCACGATCGAGGTCACCGCGTCGGCGTCGCACAATCCGCCGCCGGCAGCCAGGGTGTCGGCGACATGGGCTTGTACCGAGTCGTCGGTGCCCGGCAGCACCACCGCGATCCCGCCCTGGGCGTAGTGCGTCGCGGTCACCGCGTAGCCGGTGTCGGCCTTGCTGAGCACCACCACGTCCCGGCCGGCGCGGCGTGCGGCACGGGCCGCGGCCAGCCCGCCGACCCCGGTGCCTATGACAACGACATCGGCCCGCTGCTGCCAGCTGGGACCACCGGTCACTTGCTGACCGGGGCGGAGTGACCGATCGAGACCATGCGCTGCACGCTGCGGGCCGCCAGGCGCGCGGTCTCGGGGTCGACGTGGATCTCGTCGGCGCCCTCGGTCAGGCTGCGCAGCAGGGCCGCCGGGGTGATCATCTTCATGTACTTGCAGGCCGCTTTGGAGTTGACCGCCTCGAAGTCGACCTGCGGCGCCGCCTTCTGCAGCTGGTAGATCATGCCGATCTCGGTGGCCACCAGCACCTTTCGCGCCTGGGTGCGGCGGGCCTCCTCGAGCATTCCGCCGGTGGACAGGATCTTGACCCGCTCTTCGGGGAAGTGGCCCTCGCCGACCAGGTACAGCGCTGAGGTCGCACAGCCGCACTCCGGGTGGACGAACAGCTCGGCGTCCGGGTTCGCCCGCGCCTTCTCCTCGAGCTCGTCACCGTTGATGGCCGCGTGGACGTGGCACTCACCGGCCCAGATGTGCATGTTCTTGCGTCCGGTGACCCGCTGGACGTGCTGGCCCAGGAACTGGTCGGGCAGAAACAGCACGTCGCGGTCCGGGTCGATCGCATTGACCACGTCGACAGCGTTCGACGAGGTGCAGCAGTAGTCGGTGAGCGCCTTGACCGCGGCCGTGGTGTTGACGTAGGACACCACCACCGCGCCGGGGTGGTCGTCACGCCAGGCCTGCAGGTCCTTGGCGGAGATCGAATCGGCCAGCGAGCAGCCGGCCCGGGCGTCCGGGATCAGCACCGTCTTGTCCGGAGACAGGATCTTGGCGGTCTCGGCCATGAAGTGCACGCCGCAGAACACGATGGTGTCCGCGTCGGTGTCCGCGGCGATGCGCGCCAGGCCCAGCGAGTCCCCGACGTGGTCGGCGATGTCCTGGATCGGGGGCAGCTGGTAGTTGTGCGCCAAGATCGTCGCATTGCGTGCTTTTTTCAGCCGGAGGATCTCGGCCACCCACTCCTCGTCGGGCTCGACACCGCTGTAGCCGGCCGGAGAGTTGATGATGCGGTCGGCCAGGCTGCCCGCCTGCACACCGGGGTCGGTGAGGGTGGTCATGCGCGACTCCTCTCGCGGTTTAGGTTTTCGACTTACAATCGAAAACATGGTTCATACTAGCACCGCGCATGAGGTGCTCACCGCGGTCTTCCAGGTCAGCGGCGGCGGCCGCCGCCAAGGGCCCCGTCCCCGGCTCCATGTGCTGCTCTGGCAGCGCGCCCGAGAACCGCAGCTCGGACGATGGTCGCTTCCAGGTGGACTGTTGCGGAACGACGAGGATGTGACCGCGTCGGCGCGCCGCCAGTTGGCCGAGAAGGTGGACCTACGTGAGATAGCCCACCTTGAGCAGCTGGCTGTGTTCTCCGACCCGCGCCGGGTGCCGGGGGTACGCACCATCGCCTCGACATTTCTGGGCCTGGTGCCCTCCCCCGCCGACCCCGAACTGCCGGGCGACACCCACTGGCATCCGGTCGACGACCTGCCGCCGATGGCGTTCGACCACGCCACCATGGTGACGCACGCCCACAGCCGGCTGGTTGCCAAGATGTCTTACACCAACATCGGGTTCGCTTTGGCGCCAACCGAATTCATCCTGTCTACGCTGCGTGACATCTACAGTGTGGTGCTCGGATACCAGGTCGATGCGACCAACCTGCAGCGGGTGCTGGTGCGCCGCGGGGTGATCACCCGCACCGGCACCACGGCCCGCTCCGGGCGCAGCGGGGGCCGGCCGGCCGCCCGCTACCGGTTCACCGACTCCGAGCTGCGGGTCACCGACGAATTCGCAGCATTGCGGCCGCCAGGGCATGTCGGACTGGATTCTTAATGCCCTCTTAAGCGACAATGCCGGGATGGACTTGGACAACCTGGCCCGCGAAACGTCTGTCGAGTGGATCGGACAAGCCCCCCACCAGCCGCTGCAATCCGGAGAACGACCGCTCCGGCTGGCCGAGGACCCGTTCTATGAGCCGCCGGCCGGCTTCCAGCACGCCGTGGCCGGCACCGTGCTGCGCTCACGGGACGTCGAGCTGGCCTTTTTGGGTCTGATCCCCCAGCAACTGGTCGCCACCCAGCTGCTCTACCGGACCGTCGACCGCAACAACATCCCGCAGGCCGCGGTGACCACGGTGCTGGTCCCGGCCGACCGCGATCGCAGCCGCCCCTGTCCGATCGTGTCGTACCAGTGCGCGATCGACGCGGTGGACAGCCGCTGCTTCCCCTCCTATGCGCTGCGCCGACACGCCAATGGTTACGGCTCGTTCACCCAGCTCGAGTTCGTGCTCATCGCCGCCATCCTGGCGCAGGGCTGGGCGGTGTCCATCCCCGACCACGAGGGCTGCGACGGGCACTGGGGCGCGCCGTACGAACCGGGCTACTACGTGCTCGACGGGGTGCGCGCCGCGCAGAGCGCCGAGCAGCTCGGCTTGTCCTCCGAAGACCCGGTCGGGCTGTGGGGCTACTCCGGCGGGGGCTTGGCCACCGGCTGGGCGGCGGAAGTCTGCGGCGGTTACGCCCCCGAACTCAACATCGTCGGTGCGGTGCTCGGTTCACCGGTGGGCGATCTCGGGCACACCTTCCTCGGGTTGGACGGGACGTTCTTCTCCGGATTGCCCGCGGTGATGATCGCCACCTTGGCGAAGGTCTACCCCGACTTGCAGAAGGTGATCGACGATCACGCCACCGCCGAGGGCAAGGCGTTGATGCGTTCACTGGAATCGATGACCACGGCCGGCGCGATCATGCGGATGCGCCACAAGTCACTCGGGAAGTTCATCGACCAGCCGCTCCAGGACCTGGTGGAACTCCCTGCGGTGCAACATGTCTTCGAGGACACCAAGCTCGGCTGCCATGCGCCGAAACCACCGGTGTTGATGCTGCAAGCCATTCACGACCAGGTGATTTCAGTCGTGCACATCGACCACTTGGCCGAGACCTATGCCAGCGGCGGCGCCAACCTGACCTATCACCGCGACCTGCTCAGCGAGCACATCCTGCTGCACCCGCTGTCCGCCCCGATGGTGCTGGACTGGTTGCGGGACCGGTTCGCGGGCCGGCCGCTGCCCGCCGGCGCGGTGCAGAGTCAGTGGCCGGCACTGCTGAACCCCAAGACCTACCTCGGCCTGGCGCGGCTGGGCCTGGTGGCAGCGCGGGTCATCACCGGTGGGACGTTGCGCCGCCGTCCGCGGTGACCACCGGATTTATTCGGCGGTCCCAGCTTCGCCTCTCTTCCGTCGAGCCTCGCTGAACCGCCGGCATCGGCGATCGCCTGGCGGGCTCGGGCGGATAGCCGCCCAGATCGTCGTGGGTGCTCCAGGTGACGCACAGGCCGTAGACCAGCGCTGCCGTCGCCGCCGGCAACAGTAACGTGGCAGCGACCTGCAACGGAGTGTGCCCGAAGAACACCGGCGGCCCCTCGACGATGTAGTACACCCGGTGCTCGGCAGAGACCGGCGCGCCGTCGACATCGACCGTGCCGTAGCGGCGATGTACCAACGCCGCCCCCAGCAACGCCGCCAGCGCCCCGCCGGCGGTCAGGCCCAGTGACAGAGCGGCGACCATGCCCGGGCCCCGGTGCGCCCGCCACTGCCAGGCCAGCGTGGCCGATACGACCGCCACCACGCCCAGCATGCCCAGCAGCAGAAACGGCGCGACGAAGAAATGGTCGGCCTCGTTGCCGAGGTAGGCCTGCACCCGGTCTCCGCGGCGGGACAGCGCCACCACGCCGTGCACCGGTGGGGCGATCCACGCCCACAACGCACCGATCGGCAACCCGGCGACGGTCAGTCCGGCGGCCACGATCAGACATGCCCTCCGCCGCGTCAGCCGCGGGGCAAGCTCCGCCGGTTCGCCGATCATCGCTGGGTGTCCAGATCGGCCGAATCCACCAGCCCGTGCCGAGAACACTTGGCCCACCAGCCATCCGGACGGACCTGCACCGTCATCCGGCGCCCGCAGGACGCGCAGAACCGCGGCGGCTCCAGGCCCAGCTGGGCGGCTGTCGGGACCGATTCACCGGCGGCGTCCTCGATCTGCACGCCGGTGTAGACGTTGTAGACGCCGGCCCCGACGACCGGCAGGTCGCGAACCATTACAGGGTGGCGTTGAGAGCCTTGATCGGCATCTGCAGATCGTCGAGCAATTCCAGGTCCGTCTCTGCGGGACGGCCCAGCGTCGTCAGATAGTTGCCGACGATGATCGCGTTGATCCCGCCCAGGATGCCCTGCTTGGCGCCCAGGTCGCCCAGCGTGATCTCCCGGCCTCCGGCGAACCGCAGCATGGTGCGCGGCAGCGCCAGCCGGAACGCGGCGACCGCGCGCAGCGCGTCGGCGGCCGGCAGCACGTCCAGGTCACCGAACGGCGTGCCCGGGCGCGGGTTGAGGAAGTTCAGCGGCACCTCGTCGGGGTCCAGCTCGGCCAGGTCGGCGGCGAACTCCGCGCGCTGCTCGAGCGTCTCCCCCATGCCCAGGATGCCGCCGCAGCACACCTCCATACCGGCTTCGCCGATCATCCGCAGGGTCTCCCAGCGCTCCTCCCAGGTGTGGGTGGTGACTACGTTGGGGAAGTGCGACCGGGCGGTCTCCAGGTTGTGGTTGTAGCGGTGCACGCCCATCGCGGCGAGTTGATCCACCTGCTCCTGGGTCAGCATGCCCAGCGAGCAGGCGATCTGGATGTCGACCTCATTGCGGATCGCCTCGATACCGGCGGCGACCTGGGCAAGCAGCCGCTCGTCGGGCCCGCGCACCGCGGCGACGATGCAGAATTCGGTGGCGCCGGTCTTGGCGGTCTGCTTGGCCGCCTCGACCAGGCTGGGGATGTCGAGCCAGGCGCTGCGCACCGGCGATTGGAACAGCCCGGATTGCGAGCAGAAGTGGCAATCCTCCGGGCAGCCACCGGTTTTCAGGCTGATGATGCCCTCGACCTCGATCTCGGGACCGCACCAGCGCATCCGCACGTCGTGGGCCAGCGCCAGCAGCTCCTCGAGCCGCTCGTCGGGCAGTTGCAGCACCTCGAGGACCTGATCCCGCCGCAACGCCTCGCCGCGCTCCAGAACCTGCTCACGGGCCAGCGCCAGGATGTCGTCGGTCACACGTGCTCCCCTCAAAACTTGAACGGTGTTCAGGTTAGGGTAGCGGGGTGCAGCTGCACAAACTTGACGTGGTCGCCGCGGCGGCCACCATCCTGGACAACTACGGCATCGCCGACCTGTCGATGCGCCGGGTGGCGCGCGAGCTGAACGTCAGCCCCAGCGCGCTGTACTGGCATTTCGCCAACAAGCAGCAACTGCTCGGGGCGGTCGCCGACCGGGTGTTAGGCCCGGCCTGCGCGGACCTGGGACCGGGCAGCTGGCAGTGGCGGATGCAGACAGTGGGCGAACGCCTGCGCGATGCGCTGCTGTCCCACACCGACGGCGCCGAGCTGGTGTCGGCCAGCTTGGCCGCGGGTCAGTCCCGGGCGGCCACCGACATCCTGGCGCTGCTGGCGGACGCGGCCACGGCGGCCGGTGTGCATCCCGATCAGGCCGGGCAGGTCGCCCGCACCGTCGTCTACTACGTTTTGGGATTCACCGCCGACGAGCAGTCCCGCCTGCAGTGGGACGCCGCCGGGGCCGCCGAGATCACCTCCGACGCCGACCCGAGCAGCGCGTTCGCGTTCGGGCTGGGATTGCTGATCGACGGACTGACGATGCGGGCGGGGCTCGCGGTCTAGAGCGGATACTCGGTGCGGGTGTTGCCATCCCAGCGTCGCAGGCCGACGAACCGCCCGGTGATGTCGGAGCGGCCGGCGATGCGCTGAGCCCGGCCCAACTTAGCCGGACCGATCCGGCGGGCCAGGGTGGTGTGCGCGGTCCACTGGCCGGGCAGCGCGTTGGGCATCGGCCCGGGAACCAGGTAGGGCGCACACACCCGGTGCACCTGGGCATGCAGGTCCAGCAATTCGACGGTCGGCACGACCAGCCGCGCCAGCACCCCGTGTGAGCGACCGAAGATCACCGTCGCGCCCAGGATGCAGCCGATCGGCAGCCGGTCGGCGACTGCGGCCAGCTCTGCGTCGACCCGGGAATCGATGCGCTGGGCGACGGTGAGGGTGACGTGCGGGCGGGCGGCTGGGGCCTGGCTGGGCAACCCGGCCGCGGCCAGCTGCGCCCAGATATCGCGGACCGCCGTCTCGGTCTCGGCGTCGAAGACCAGCTCGATCGAGTGCACCATTGCTCAGCCCGCCAGCGTGCGCACCCAGTCGGCGTCGAAAGCGGCCCGGCTCATCTCGGCGAACTCCGCAACGTCCAGGGCCGCCGAACCCGCCGGCAGCGCGGCGCGCACCGGCGCCAGCCGCGCCAAGGCTCCGTGATTGCTCGCGGCAGCCGGCCCGGGCTGTGCGGGCCAGCTGCCAATGACCAGACCGGCGCATGACAAGCCTTGCCCGGCAAGCGATTCCAAAGTCAGAGCGGTGTGGTTGAGGGTGCCCAGTTCGGCGTTGACCACCACCAGCACGGCCGCGCCGAGGTCGACGGCCAGATCCCGCAGAGTGATTCCATCGGCGGCCAGCTCGACCAGCAGCCCGCCGGCGCCCTCGACCAGGGTCAACCGTCCGGGGCGGTCGGCGGAGTGGATCGTCGCCAGCAGCTCGGCACGGGTGGGCAACGCCCTCCCGGCCTGTTCGGCGGCCGCGACCGGCGCCAGCGGCTCCGGGTAGCGGGCCGTCCCGCACAGCTCGGTCACCCCCGAGAGCCGCCCGACCTCGGCCAGGTCGTCGTCGCCGTCGGCGGTGCCGGTCTGCACCGGCTTGCACACCGCCACGTCCAGGCCGGCCTGGCGGGCACAGCAGGCCAATGCCGCGGTGGCGATGGTCTTCCCGACCCCGGTGCCGGTTCCGGTGATGACCAGAACGGTCATTGCGCCCGGTGATCACGTAGCACGGCGGTCAGGACGCGCCGGGCCAGCTCGAGGTCGTCGGCGGTCAGCGAGGCCCGCGCGGTCAGCCGCAGGCGCGAGGTGCCGGCCGGCACCGTGGGCGGCCGGAAACAGCCCACCCGCACCCCGGCGTCCAGGCAGGCGGTCGCGGCGGCCACCGCCACGTCGGCGTCGCCGAGGATCACCGAGACCACCGCGGACTCCGGCGGTTCAGCGAGGCTCGACGAAGGAGAGCCGAAGCTGGGACTGCCGCATGAGCCCGGGTGCTGCTCGACATCGCAGATGGCGGCCAACTCAGCAGCGTGGCGCAGCACGTCGGCGGCGCGGGAGGGCTCGGCGGCCAGCACGCCCAGGGCGGCTGACGCGGCACCGAGGGCCGCCGGGGCCAGCCCGGTGTCGAAGATGAAGGTCCGGGCGGCGTCGATGAGGTGATCCCGCACCGCGGCCGGCCCCAGTACCGCGCCGCCCTGGCTGCCCAAAGCCTTGGACAGCGTGGTGGTCACCACCACGTCGGGCGCTCCGGCCAGCCCGACCTCATGCACCAGCCCGCGACCGCCGGCGCCGCGCACCCCCACCGCGTGCGCCTCGTCGACGATCAGCAGCGCGCCATACCGGCGGCACACCTCGTGCAGGTCCGGCAGCGGGGCCAATGCGCCGTCGGCGCTGAAGACCGACTCGGTGATCACCACGGCGCGTTCCTCGGTGCGGGCCGCCAGTGCCGCCGCCACCGCCTCGACATCGCGGTGGCCGGTGATCACCACCCGCGCCTTCGACAAGCGGCAGGCGTCCACCAGGGAGGCGTGACAGTAGGCGTCGGAGACCAGCAGCGACCCCGGGCCCGACAGGCTGACGACGGCCCCGATATTGGCGGTGTAGCCCGACGAGAACACCAAACCCGCTGGGGCGCCGACGAAGTCGGCCAAGTCCTGCTCGAACTGCTGGTGCAGTTCGGTGTTGCCGGTCACCAGCCGGGATCCGCCGGCGCCGCCGCCCCAGGTCTGCAGCGCCTCGATCCCGCCGGCGATGACGGCCGGGTGTGCCGAGAGCCCGAGGTAGTCGTTGGAGGCCAGGTCCAGCTCGGTGGCGACGGCGGGCCGCACCCGCAGGGAGCGCCGCAGCCCGTCCTGGCGGCGCTGCTGTTCCACCTCGGCCAGCCAGGCCAGCGGAGACAGATCCGTGCGGGTCACCGTGCACTCCCTCGACGACAGTTGAACACCGTTCAGGTTAAGGCACGGACCACGCCGACCATCGCGGCACCGATGCGAGCGATCTCGTCGGGTGTGCAGACATACGGCGGCATCGCGTACACCAGGTTGCGGAACGGGCGCAGCCAGACCCCGTGCGCCAGCGCGACCGGCGTGGCCACCGCCAGGTCCACCGGCTCCCGGCATTCGATCACCCCGACCGCGCCGCACACCCGCACGTCGGCGACTGTGGGCAGCCCGCGGGCCGGTTCCAGGGCGGCGTTGAGTCCCGAACCGATCTCGGCTACGCACGAGCGCCAGTCCTGGCCCAGCAACAGCTCGGTGCTGGCTACCGACACCGCGCAGGCCAGCGGGTTGGCCATGAAGGTGGGCCCGTGCATCAGGGCGCCGGCCTCCCCGCCGGTGATGACGTGGGCGATCTCGGTGCTGCACAGCGTCGCCGCCAGGCTGAGGTAACCGCCGGTCAGTGCCTTGCCGACACACATGATGTCGGGGCTGACACCGGCATGTTCGGCGGCGAACAGCTCGCCGGTGCGGCCGAATCCGGTGGCGATCTCGTCGAAGATCAGCAAGACGCCGTGGCGGGTGCAGATGTCGCGCAGATCGCTCAGGTAGCGCGGGTCGTGAAAGCGCATGCCGCCGGCGCCCTGCATCACCGGCTCGACCACCACGGCCGCCAGTTCGTCGCGATGGCGCTTTAGCTGAGCCTCGAAGGCGGCGCTGTAGGCCGGGTCGTAGTCGCGGGGCACCTGCGGGGCGAATACCTGCGCGGCCAGCACGTCCACCCACAGCTTGTGCATGCCGCCGTCGGGATCGCAGACGCTCATCGGGGTGAAGGTGTCACCGTGGTAGCCGCCGCGCCAGGTCATCAGCCGGTGCTTGGCTGGCCGGCTGCGGGCGCGCCAGTACTGCAGCGCCATTTTCACCGCCACCTCCACCGACACCGAACCGGAGTCGGAGAAGAACACCGTGTCCAGCCCGGGAGGGGTGATCTCCACCAGCAGCTGCGCCAGCCGCGCCGCGGGCTCGTGGGTGAGGCCACCGAACATGACGTGATTCATGGTGGCCAGCTGCGCGGTCATCGCCGCGTCGAGCACGGGGTGGCCGTGGCCGTGGATCGCGGTCCACCAGGAGCTCATCGCGTCGAGCACCTCGACCGGCGCGTCGTCGACGATCAGCGTCAGGTAGGCGCCGCGGGCAGCCACCGCCACCGTCGGGGCCGGCGTCTCGGCGCCGATCGTGCTGTAGGGGTGCCACACATGAGCCGTGTCGATGGCGCTGATCTGCTGGGGAGTCAACGCGGACATGACTGACGACAGTAGTGCAGGTCGTCGGCCGTAACCGTTCGGTCACAGGTTGCCGAATTTCTGCACAGCGACGGCGCAGGGCGCGTACCCGCCGGTACGCTTTGTGACAGAAGTGACCAATGATGCTGCCGTGATGACCGGCGCGAAGGGAGATGTCCGATGAAACGCGTCTGCGCCACCGCGATCGCCGTGGCGGCGGTATTGGCCCCGGCGTTCAGCGCCGCTGGGCCCGCCGGCGCCGACCCGATCTCGCAGTCCGGTCAGAACCAGCTCATCGAGCGGGTGATCCAACGCGCCCTCTCCCAGCGCGGGGTGCCCTACGTCTACGGCGGCGGCGACGTCTCCGGGCCCACCAACAACGCCCGGGCCCGCGCCGCCACCACCCGCAGCGCGCTGACCGACGTCACCGGCCGCACCGGTCTCCCGGGCGGCCCCACCGTCGCCGGCAGCACCGCACCTGGTCTGCCGGGCACCGCCCCGATCCTGCCGGGCACCGCCGTGCCGCCCACCGCGGACATCCCCGACACCACCACCGTCGGCTTCGACGCGTCCGGCCTGATCCAGTACGCCTACGCCGGCGCCGGCATCAAAATGCCGCGGACCTCCGGCGAGCAGTGCAGCGTCGGCCACAAGGTCCCGCCCGCGCAGGCCCGCGCCGGCGACCTGCTCTGCTACGGACCGGGCGGATCGCAGAGTGTCGCGCTGTACCTCGGTAACAACCAGATGATCGAGGGCACCAGCCCCGCAGTCACGGTCTCACCGGCCCGCACCTCCAACATGGTCCCCTATCTGACCCGGGTGATTCCCTAGACACACCGGGTCGACATCACAGCCGTTGGAATACGGTTTCTCCAGCCCGATTAGGTAGATTATCGGGCGATCATGATTGCCCTGTCCCCGCCGCGACCGGCGGCAACACCTGTTGCGGCACCCCCCGCTTGCGGACCCACTGCCGGATCCGTTTCGGCCTCCGGGTCGGCGGCTGCGATGGGAACCCGCAAGACGGGTTTCTACCGCCACGACCTCGACGGGCTGCGTGGCATCGCGATCGCGTTGGTGGCGGTGTTCCACGTCTGGTTCGGACGGGTCTCCGGCGGGGTGGACGTCTTCCTGGCGCTGTCGGGCTTCTTCTTCGGCGGCAAGCTGCTGCGTGTCGCGCTGAACCCGACGTCGTCGCTGTCACCGGTGCCCGACCTCATCCGGCTGGTTCGCCGCCTGCTGCCCGCCCTGGTGGTAGTGCTGGCCGCCTGTGCGGCGCTGACCATCTGGATCCAGCCCCAGACCCGTTGGGAGACCTTCGCCGACCAGAGCCTGGCCAGCCTGGGCTACTACCAGAACTGGGAGTTGGCCCGCACCGCCTCGGATTACCTGCGCGCCGGCGAGGCGGTCAGCCCGCTGCAGCACATCTGGTCGATGTCGGTGCAGGGCCAGTTCTATCTCAGCTTCCTGCTGCTGATCTTCGGTTTCGCGTACGCCTTCCGGCGGCTGCTGCGCACCCACCTGCGCACGGCGTTCGTGGTGCTGCTCACCGGGCTGACCGTGGCGTCGTTCTGGTATGCGATCGTCGCGCACCAGTCCAACCAGGCGCTGGCTTACTACAACAGCTTCGCCCGCGCCTGGGAACTGCTGCTCGGCGCGCTGGCCGGGGCGCTCGTTCCCTATATCCGCTGGCCGATGTGGCTGCGGACCACCGTCGCCACCGTGGCGCTGGCGGCGATCCTGAGCTGCGGTGCCCTGATCGAAGGCGTGCGGGAATTCCCCGGCCCCTGGGCGCTGGTGCCGGTCGGTGCCGCGGTGGCGTTCATCCTGGCCGGCGCCAACCGGCACACGCACCCGAGCACCAGCGAAAAACTCCCGTGGCCCAGCCGGTGGCTGGCCACCGGGCCGCTGGTGACGCTGGGCGCGATGGCCTACTCGCTGTACCTGTGGCACTGGCCGCTGCTGATCTTCTGGTTGTCCTACACCGGCCACAAACACGCCTCGGTGCTCGAGGGCGCGGGCATCCTGCTGCTGTCCGGCGTGCTGGCCTATCTGACCACCCGGCTCGTCGAGGACCCGCTGCGCTCTCGCGCATCGGCCGCCGCTAAGCCCGCCCCGCAGCGCATTCGCTGGCGGAAACCGTCGGCCGGCTGGTGGAAACGGCCGACGATGGCGTTGGGCTCGACGGTGGTGCTGCTGGGCGTCGCGCTGACCGCGACCTCGTTCACCTGGCGCGAACACGTCACCGTCCAGCGCGCCAGCGGCAAGGAACTGGCCAAGCTCAGCAAAGACGACTACCCGGGTGCCCGCGCGCTGATCAAGCATCAGCGGGTGCCCAAGCTGCGGATGCGGCCCACCATCCTGGAGGCCAAGAAGGACCTGCCGCGCTCCACCCGCGACGGCTGCATCAGCACCTTCACCAATCCGGCTCTGATCAACTGCACCTATGGTGACCCGGAGGCCACCCGAACCGTCGCGCTGGCCGGCGGGTCGCATGCCGAACACTGGCTGCCGGCGCTGGACATCCTGGGCCAGAAACACCACTTCAAAGTGGTGACCTACCTCAAGATGGGTTGCCCGCTGTCCACCGAGAAGGTGCCGCTGATCATGGGCAACAACGCGCCCTATCCGCAGTGCTACGAGTGGGTGGGCAAGACGATGGACAAGTTGATCGCCGACCACCCCGACTTCGTGTTCACCACCGCCACCCGGCCGTGGAACATCAAACCCGGCGACGTGATGCCGGCAACCTACATCGGGATCTGGCAAAGGTTCTCCGAGCACAAAATTCCTATCCTCGGCGTGCGCGACACCCCGTGGCTGGTGCGCGACGGTGACCCCTTCCAGCCGGCGGACTGCCTGGCCTCCGGGGGTGACGCGATGTCCTGCGGCATCAAACGCTCCGAAGTCCTCGTCGACCGCAACCCCACCCTGGATTTCGTCGAACGCTTCCCGCTGCTCAAGCCGCTGGATCTGTCCGATGCGGTGTGCGACACCGACATCTGCCGCGCCGTGGAGGGCAATGTGCTGATCTATCACGACTCCCATCACCTGTCGGCCACCTACATGCGCACCATGACCGGTGAACTCGGCCGGCAGATGGGCGCGGCCACCGGATGGTGGTGAGCCCGGTCGCGCCCACGGTCTGGCCAGGGCACAGCTACCCGCTCGGCGCCGTCTATGACGGAGCCGGAACCAATTTCGCGGTATTCTCCGAGGTCGCCGAGCGCGTGGAGCTGTGCCTGATCGACGAGGCCGACAACACCGAGTCCCGGATCCGTCTCGAGGAAGTGGACGGCTATGTCTGGCATGCCTATCTGCCTGGCGTCGGGCCCGGCCAGCACTATGGGTTCCGGGTGCACGGGCCGTTCGACCCGTCGGCGGGGCACCGCTGTGATCCCGGCAAGCTGCTGCTGGACCCGTACGGCAAGGCATTCCACGGCGATTTCGACTTCGGCCCGGAGCTGTTCTCCTACGACCTGAACGACCCGGCCGGTGACGGGCCTCCCCCGGCGCTGGATTCGTTGGGGCACACCATGACCAGCGTGGTGATCAACCCGTTCTTCGACTGGGCCGCCGACCGCTCACCGCGCACCCCGTATCACGAGACGATCATCTACGAGGCGCATGTCAAGGGCATGACCCAGACCCACCCCGGGATACCCGAAGAGCTGCGCGGCACCTACGCCGGGCTGGCACACCCGGTGATCATCGAGCACCTCAAGTCGCTGAACGTGACCGCGATCGAGCTGATGCCAGTGCACCAGTTCCTGCACGATCATCGGCTGCTGCAACTGGGACTGCGGAACTACTGGGGCTACAACACGTTCGGGTTCTTCGCACCACACAGTCAGTACGCGGCCAGCCGGGTGGCCGGCGGCGCGGTGGCAGAGTTCAAGGCGATGGTGCGTGCCTTCCACCAGGCGGGCATCGAGGTCATCCTCGACGTGGTCTACAACCACACCGCCGAAGGCAACCATCTGGGCCCGACGATCAACTTCCGCGGCATCGACAACGCCGCCTACTATCGGCTGTCCGACGACGACCGGCGCCTCTATACCGACTACACCGGTACCGGTAACAGCCTCAACGCTCGCCACCCGCACACCCTGCAGCTGATCATGGACTCGCTGCGCTATTGGGTGACCGAGATGCACGTCGACGGATTCCGTTTCGACCTCGCGTCGACGCTGGCCCGGGAACTGCATGATGTCGATCGGCTGTCCGCGTTCTTCGATCTGGTGCAACAGGATCCGGTGGTCAGCCAGGTCAAGCTGATCGCCGAGCCGTGGGACGTCGGCGAAGGCGGCTACCAGGTGGGCAACTTCCCGGGGCTGTGGACGGAGTGGAACGGCAAATACCGCGACACCGTGCGCGACTACTGGCGTGGTGTACCGGAGACGCTGGGCGAGTTCGCCTCCCGCTTGACCGGATCATCGGACTTATACGAGGCGACCGGCCGGCGGCCCAGCGCCAGCATCAACTTCGTCACCTGCCATGACGGTTTCACCCTGGCAGACCTGGTGTCCTACAACGAGAAACACAACGAAGCCAACGGTGAGGACAACCGGGACGGCGAGAGCTACAACCGGTCGTGGAACTGTGGTGTCGAGGGGCCGACCGACGACCCGGCCATCCTGGCGTTGCGCGCACACCAGGTCCGCAACATCATGGCCACCCTGCTGATCAGCCAGGGCACCCCGATGATCGCGCACGGCGATGAGATGGGCCGCACCCAGCACGGCAACAACAACGTCTACTGCCAGGACTCCGAGCTGTCCTGGATGGACTGGTCGCTGGTCGACAAGAACGCCGACCTGCTGGCGTTCACCCGCGCATTGACCGCCCTGCGCGCCGCGCATCCGGTGTTCCGCCGGCGCCGGTTCTTCGAGGGCCGGCCGATTCGCGGCGGCGACGAGGTGCGGGACATCGCCTGGCTGACACCGGCCGGCCAGGAGATGACCCAGCAGGACTGGGGCAGCGAATTCGGCAGGTGCGTCATGGTTTTCCTCAACGGCGAGGCGCTGCCCGAGCCCGATGCCCGCGGCCAGCGCATCATCGACGACTCGTTTCTGTTGTGCTTCAACGCCGGTGAGACAGCGGTGGACTTCGTCACCCCCAACACCGAGTACGCCCACGGCTGGCAAGCGGTGATCGATACCGCAGATCCCATCGGCGCCAGTGACCTCGAAGTCCAGGCCGGTCAGACCGTGGCGGTCGCCGCCCGCTCGCTGATCATCTTGCAGAAGAGCCGCTGAGCTACGCCGCCCGGCGCCCGAAGTAGCGGATCCCGGCCAGCTGCGGAATCCGGTACGGGCTGCGCACGCGACGCCCCGCGTGTCCGCGACCGCGCAGGTGGTAGCGGCTCAGCTCGCGCCGCACCGAGGGCGCCAACAGCGGCCCCAGCACCGCGCCGGCGCCGAGCGCCAGCGCCAGCCCGACCGCCAATCCGAGCGTGCCGCCGGCGTTGGGCTGGCCGTTGACCAACTGCACGAAGCCCCGGAACAGGGTCAGTCCGGGAACCAGCGGGATGATGCCGGCCATGATGATCACCAGCGGCGTGACGCGCAGCCGGGGCGCGAGCAGCGTGCCGACCAGGCCGGTGGCCGCCGCTGCCGCGAACGAACTCACGATCGGGTTGGCCTGCACGAGTTGCAGTCCGAAGAACAGCAGCGCCGCGGTCGCCCCCGCCAGACCCGCCGCCAGGGCGGCCTTGGGCTGCGCATAGCCCGCAATCGCGGCGGCCGCCGCACCGATGGCCCCCGCCAAGGTGTACACCGGCACGCTCAGCACCGCGACCGGCATCTCGGGACTAACGCGCACTGCCACACCGAACGCTCCGCCGATCTGTACCGCGATGGAGACGCCGACCAGGATGCCCACCGAGGAGAGCAGGATGTCCATACCCCGCGAGACCGCCGTGAGCTGGTAGCCGGTGATGGCGTCTTGCACCGAGCCGACCGTGGCCAGACCCGACAACAGCACCACGATGTTGGCCGCCACCACCGGCGATACCGGAGTGCCGGCGGGCAACCAGCCGACGGCGTGCAGGCCGATGGCGACGCCGGTGGCCAGCGCTGCGGCGACCACCTGCTGGAACAACAGCGGCAGCTGCCAGCCGTTGAGCACTCGGCCGACTCGGTCGATCAGTGCGGTGGTGACCGCCGAGACCAGCGCCACCAAGGGCCCGGCGCCGATCAGCACGGAGAAGCCGCCGGCCATGACCGCCCAGCCTACGGTGGCCACCCACCGCGGATAGGGGTGCGCGGCCCGGCTCACGGCGTCCAACTGCTCTTGCACCCACTCGGGGTCGGGCGTCGTGTTCACCACGTGTTCGGCCAGATCGGTGGCCAGCTGCAGCCGGGTGTAGTCCACCGAGCGCGACTGCACCAGATACATCGCGGTGACCGGGGCGCCGGGCACGCCGCGCGGCACCGACACCCGGATCGAGTTCGCCATGATGTCCACCTGGGTCTGCGGTAATCCGTAGGCGGTGGCGATAGCCAGCATGCTCGAGGCGACGTCGGCGGTTCCCGCCTGTGAGCCCAACAGCAGCTGTCCGAACCGCAGGGCGATATCGAGCACCTTGCGAACGCGGGTTTCATCCATGTGCGTTGTCTGCGATAAAGCCATGGCGGTACCACTACCCGTTCGGCACGATCGGTACCCGCCGCGCGGCGGTCGACTCCGCCCGGACGGCTACAGCAGGTAGCGGTAGGCCGGCGACCCGGGCTCCAGCGGCTCGACGTGGATCTCCGAGGAGCGCATCCGGGCCAGCAGGCCCTCGAGGTCGGCCGCGCAGCCCAGTTGCACGCCGACCAGAGCCTCGCCGGTCTCGCGGTTGTTGCGCTTGACGTACTCGAACAGCGTGACGTCGTCGCCGGGGCCGAGCACCTCGTCGAGGAACCGCCGCAGTGCGCCCGGCTCCTGAGGAAAGTCGACCAGGAAGTAGTGTTTGAGGCCCAGGTGTACCAGGGAGCGCTCCAGTATTTCGCCGTAGCGGGAGACATCGTTGTTGCCGCCGGAGATCAGGCAGACCACCGTGGAGCCTGCGGCGATGTCGGCCTCCAACAACCCGGCCACCGACAGTGCGCCCGCCGGCTCGGCGATGATGCCCTCGTTCTGATAGAGGTCGAGCATCGCGGTGCAGACCGCGCCCTCGTCGACGGTGGTGACCGAGACCATGTCGCCGGCGGCGGCGAGCGCCGCGTAGGGCAGCGCCCCGGCGCGCTTGACGGCGGCGCCGTCGACGAACTGATCGACGTGGTCGAGGGTCACCAATTCTCCGGCGGCCAGCGCGGCCATCATCGCGGCGGCTCCGGCCGGCTCGACGCCCAGCACCGCGCTGTTGGTGGTCCGCTGCGCCAGGTAGGTGGTGATGCCGGCGATGCAGCCGCCGCCGCCCACCGGAACGACGACCAGGTCCGGTTCGGCGCCGAGTTGGTCGAGGATCTCCACGGCGATGGTGCCCTGCCCTGCCATCGTCCGCAGGTCGTCGTAGGGCGGCACCAGGGTGGCCCCGGTGCGGGCCACATCGTCCAGCGCCGCCTCCGCCGCCATGTCGTACGTCGCGCCGCCGACGATCAGCTCGATGAAATCGCCGCCGTGGTAGCGGATTCGGTCACGCTTCTGTTTCGGCGTCTTGGCCGGGACATAGACGCGGCCGTGCACACCCAGCGACCGGCAGGCGTAGGCGAACCCCTGGGCGTGGTTGCCGGCCGACGAGCAGACCACCCCGGCGGCCATCTCGTCCTCGCTCAGCTGCACCAAAAGGTTGTAGGCGCCCCGGATCTTGTAGGACCGCACCGACTGCAGGTCTTCGCGCTTGAGGTACACGTTGGCGCCGGTGACCTCGGAGAGCCGGTCGCTGTATTGCAGCGGGGTGGGTGCCACCACCCCGGCAATCCGCTTGGCCGCCGCGTCGACGTCGGCCGCGGTCAGCGGCCCGTTCATCGGGCCCTTCGCGGGGTCACTTCGGGTCTGACGCAGTTCGGCGGACACCGCAATATGGTGCCACCTAGCAGCGGGTTCAGCCCACCGGGGTCAGCACGAACACCGGGATCTGCCGGTCGGTCTTCTTCTGGTAGTCGGCGTAGTCGGGCCAGGCCGCGACGGCCCGCTCCCACCACTGGGCCTTTTCGTCGCCGAAGACCTCGCGGGCTTCGTAGTCGCCGGTGACCGTTTCGTCCTGCAGCTCGACCCGCGGGTTCTTGATCACGTTGTAATACCAGACCGGGTTTTTCGGGGCGCCGCCCAGCGAGGCGACGATCGCGTACTGACCCTCGTGCTCGACGCGCATCAGCGGCGTCTTGCGCAGTTTGCCGGTCTTGGCGCCGACCGTGGTCAGCAGGATGACCGGCTTTCCCTTCATCTCGGTGCCCTCGGTGCCGCCGGAGGACATGTATTTCTCGGCGTTCTCTCGGGACCAATCCCACGGGCTGGGTGCGTATTCTCCGCTCAGAGGCATCCCGTCAGCTTAGTCCGATGCCGCGACACGCCCACCGGACCGAGAGGTTTCGGCTGGCCTAACAATTGGTTATCGCGTACCGTTAATTGCATGACCACCGCGGAGCGCCCCCGGCAGCAGGTGCCGATCGCGGGCGTGCCCTGGCCGGCCTACAAGCTGGTCGCGCTGGCGGTCGGCGTGGCAACCCTGCTGGGCGTCGGCGCCGTCACGGCCAGTGCGGCCGCCGCGGTGCTGACCGCCGCCGGTGTCTGCACCGCGGTGTGGCTCCTCCTGGGCTTGCGGCACGGCTGAGAGTCCGGCCCCGATCTAGTCGGGGGGCGCGCCGTCATAGATCAGCACGTCACCGTCCACTCGTGCCTCCGGGATCGGCCGGTGCGGGCGCCGCTTGCCGTCATGCATCAGATGGCGTACCTCGACGCCGCGGACCAGCGTGAGGTAGTCGGCGATCATCCTGCGGTGGCAGCGCCACCACACCGTTTCGGCGCACATCACCGCGATCTGCTCGAGGGCCGCGGTCGCCAGCAGCTCGTCGATCGCGGTCCGGAACTCGGTGGTGCGCATGTGCGCGGCGTAGGACCGAAACGACTCGACGCGCAACCCGGTGTCGGGGCTCTCCCCATTGACTCGGCGCCAGCCGCCCAACCGTGACTCCCACTGGTAGGCGATGCCCGCCTCGGGCAGCCAGCCGGCCATGGCGTCGCGTGCCGAGTCCGGATTGTGCCGGCTGCCGGGCGCGCTGCGAACGTCGACAAGCCGCTGCACCCCGGCGCCGGTCAGCAGCGTTGCGATCTCCGCGGCATCCGCGGTGCCGTGACCGAAGGTGAAAATTGGCGTGGCACTCACCTCTCAGACGACGGTCGCCGGCCGGGCCGCCTCGGTGGCCGGCGGCTGGTGGATGTGCGGTCCGGGCTCGGCGGCATAGAGCGCCTCGATCTCGTCGGCGTACTTGGCGGCGATCGGCCGGCGTTTCAGCTTCATGGTGAGCGTCACCTCGTCGCCGCCGGGCTCCCACAGCGTGGGCAGCACCTGGAAGCGCTTGATCTGTTCGACCCGCGAGAGCCTGGCGTTGCCGTCGGCCACCCCGGCGGCGATCTTTTCGATCACGCCCGGATCGGCGGCCAGGGCGGCCGGTGTCGCCTCGGCAAGACCGTGCGCGGCGGCGTAAGGGCCGACCGAGTCGGCGTCGAAGACCATCAGCGCGGTGTTGTAGGGCCGGGATTCACCGATGGTGACCATCGCTCCGATCATCGGGCACGACGCCAGAATGGCGTTCTCGATGTTGGCCGGCGACATGTTCTTGCCGGCGGCGTTGATGATCAACTCCTTCTTGCGGTCGACCACCCGCAGATAGCCGTCGGCATCTTGTTGCAGGATGTCGCCGGTGTGCAGCCAGCCGTCGGAGTCGATCGCCTCGGCGGTCTTGGCCGGCTCCTTGCGGTAGCCCCGCATCACCAGCGGCCCCCGGACCAGGAACTCGCCGTCGTCGGCGATGCAACTTTCCAAGCCGGGCAACAACTTTCCGACAGTTCCGAGCCGCGCTTCGCTCGGATGGGTGGTCGAGGCGACACAGCTGAGCTCCGACATGCCCCAGACCTCACAGATCGGGATACCGATCCCGGCGAAGAAACCCAGGGTCTCCTTGGGAATCGGCGCCGCGCCCGATACCGCCCACCGCAGTTCGTCCAAGCCCAGCTTGGCCCGCAGCTTCGACAGCACCAGCTCATCGGCCTGCGCCCACTCGGCCGCCACGTCGTCGGGAACCGGCTCACCGGCCAGCAATGCCGCAGACCGCTTCGCGCCGACCGTCAGCGCCCACTGCAGGGCGGCGCGGCGGTTGTCGTCCGATTCGCCCGCCACCGCGAATTCGATTGCGGCCTTGAGTTTCTCCCAGACCCGGGGAACCGCGCCCCAGATCGTCGGCCGCACATCGGGCAGGGCCGCGCCGATTTCGCGGGCGTCTGGCACCACCGTGACCTGCACCCCGGAGATCTCGGAGTTGTAGAGCGCCATCGCCCGGTCGGCGATGTGCGCCGAGGGCAGGTAGGAGGTGATCCGGTCGCCGAAGCGCACCCCGAGCACCGCATCCAGGGCAGCCGCCTCGAACAGCAGGTTGGTGTGCGTCATCTCCACCCCCTTGGGCAGCCCGGTGGTCCCGGAGGTATAGATCAGCGTCACAACGTCGTCGGGTTGCACTGCGCGCCACGTCGTTTCGAAGTCGAAGTCGTCTTCACCGGCGGCCAGCAGCTCTTCGATCGACAGGGTGCCGTCGGGGTGCCCGTCGATGCACACGAGGTGTTCGATGGGAGCGCTACTGGCGCGGATCGTCTCGACGTAGGCCTGCTCGCAGATCACCACCTTGGTACCGGCGTTGTCGAACAGGTACCCAAGCTGCTCGGCGGGAAGCGTGTTGTACACCGAGAACGACGTGGCACCGGCGTGTTGAGCCCCGACCTCCAGCGGGTAGAACTCGATCCGGTTGGCCATCATCAGCGATACCGTGTCACCTCGCCGCACCCCGAGCCCGGCCAGTCCGGCCGCCACCTGCTGCACCTGTACGGCGTAGTCGCGCCAGGTCAGCGTCTGGCCACCGCCGACGGTGCGCACTGCGACCGCGTCGGGATCGATGGCAGCGGTGCGCTGAAACGCCTCACACAACGTCGCCGGTTCACTGCCCGCCATCCCGTCCTCCTGCTCTGCCGCCTCAGCGGCGACTCATCCGTTCCAGATACGCCATTGCCCCCGCCTGCGACTCCGGGTCGTGCAGGGCCGTCACGAGCGCGTCGGCGTCGTTCCAGCTGCGCGCCGTGGCCACCATTCCCTCGCTCACCGCGTTGACCTGACGCTTGGTGCCGCACAACGTGAGCGCGGATTTGCCGACCAGATTCTCGACCAGCGCGTCGACCTCGGCGTCGAGGTCGGACTGGGGCACCACCCGGTTGAGGAATCCGGCCGCCTTCGCCTCGACGGCGTCGAACGGCCGGCAGGTCATCACCAGTTCCTTGGTGAGCGCCGGGCCGATCTCACGGACCAGCCGCGGGATACCGCCCCAGGCCAGCGGGATGCCCAAATCGACTTCCGGGATCGAAAACCGGGTGTCCTCGGCGGCCACCCGCAGGTCGCAGGCTGCGGCCAGCACCACCCCGCCGCCGACGCAGTGGCCGTGCAGGCGCGCCACCGTCACCGCCCGCATGGCCTCGATCGCCTCGGCCATCCGCCGCCCGGCGTCAGCGGCCTCCCGCATTGCTGCCGCGCTGTCGCCGGCCGCCGCGAACGCAGCCAGGTCGGCGCCGGCCGAGAAGGCCCGGCCATTGCCGGCGACGACGACGACCTTCACCGCGGGCCGGGCGTCGAGCCAGCGGGCCGCCGCCACCAGCTCCTCGAGGGTCACGGTGCTCAGCGGGTTGAGCTTGTCCGGGCGGTTCAACGTGATCGAGCCGCGCGCCCCCTCAGCCGCCACCGCCAGGGTGGTCGCCTGCTGCGATTCCATGGCCTCGACCGTAGCGGCGCGACGGGGACATTGGTTCCGGTTTTCCCGCTCGTGTCCAGTCGTCGCCTACGGTGAACCCCATGCCGATTGCCGTGACCGAGTTCAGCCGCCTCGAGCAGACCGCGTTTCTCACCGCCTACGCCCGCGCCCTCGACAACCGCGCCCCCACGCCAATCCTCGGCGACGAGTTCTCGGACCGGGTCGTGGGCTTGATCGACTACGACTTCGCCGGATTCCGGATCCCGGCCAGCGTGGTGCGGCAGACGGCGCTGCGCGCCAAAATGCTCGACGAGCGGGTCCGCAGGTATACCGCCGCGAACCCCGACGCCGTCGTGGTGGATCTCGGCGCCGGCCTCAACGAGCCGCTGGCGCGGGTCCAGCCACCGGCAACCGTCGACTGGTACAGCATCGACCTGCCGCACCTGGTCGCAGTGCGCGAGAAGCTGTTGCCGGCTCAGCGCGCCGAGCACGTCATCGCGGCCGACCTGACGTCCACGGACTGGACCGACGGCATCCCGGTCGGCCGACCCACCATGGTGATCGCCGACGGCCTGTTCGCCTTTCTCACCGAACCGCAGGTCATCGCGCTGATCACGCACGTCATCGACTACTTCGGCACCGGCGAGTTGGCGTTCAACGACTACGGCCGGGTGGGCTGGCTCAGTTCCCTGGGGATGAAGCTGGCTCCGCGCGGCATGTTCAGCGTGCTCCGCCAGGTCTGGGCCAACCCCGGCTTCACCGACCCGCACACGCCCGAGCGCTGGGATCCCCGGCTGCGCCTGGTCGAGCAGGCCTGCCTGGCGCACGCCGCCGAGGTCGACTCATTCCCCCCGGCGGCCCGGCGCGTGACCCGGCTTGCCGGCCGCTTCAAGTCGGTGGCCGGCAAGGCCCGGGTGCTGCGCTACAAGTTCTGACGGCGCCCGCTACATCGGAGCGGCGCAACCGCCAAGGAAGTCACACGGGTCGAAATCCAGGAGCGCGAACGGGTCGTTCGGGATGACGTAGTCCGGAATCTCTGGAGTCCACGCGTGGAACAGGCTGTTCCACAGCTGTTGCGGGGCCTCCTCGCCGAACTGGATCAAGCCCGCCGAAACACCGTTGAGCGGGTCGGTCACCACCGAGTAGGTCGTGCCGGCGGCGGACATGATCCAGTAGTTCAGGTCGTGCGGCCCCACACCATTGAGGGTCACGTTGGTGAAGGCGCCGTCGAACAGGTTGATCGTGTACATCGAGGAGCCGGCCAGGTAGCCGAAGTTGCCCAGCACACTCAGATCTTCAGGCGTGTCGGCGTTCGGCGTGAAGTCACCGAACTGGTAGGCCGACGTGGAGAACAACGAGTTCCAGTAGTCCTCGATCTTGATGTTGTAGCCGCCGACCTCTTCGCCGTTGAGGGTGACGTTGTAGAGCTGGTCACCCTTCCAGTCGGTGATCCACGGGCGGATGCCCTCATAGGACCAGTCCCGGCCCACGCTTTCGCGGGTCAGCGGCTCCATCACCAGGCAGACAACGCCGTCGCACGTCTCATAGGGGCCGTCCCATCCGGGGACCGGGCTGGTCGTGCTTTCGGCCGTGGCGGTAGCCATCGACATCGGCAGCACAAAGGCCGCGAACCCAGCAGCGGCGCCTACCCCGATCAGGGTAAGAAGACGACGCGATTTCCCCATGAAAGCCTCCGTTAAGCTTGTTGCACTTGAGCACCCGTGATGCCGCAGGTGACCAAACGTTACCCTCGTGTTACCGGATTCACATCCGAATCTGACGAAATTTTTTGTTGCTACTGAGTCTCGGTTCGTTCGGCTTCGACACCATACGCGTTGCTCCTAGAGTCCCGCCACCGAACCGTACTGGCCCGGGTCAAAGTCCAGTCCGGCCCACGGGTCATCCGGGATCAGGTAGTCGGGCACCGGCACATAACTCGAGTTATCGAGACTATTCCACAACAGCGTCGGCGCCGCATCTCCGGTGTACTGGATGTAGTCCTGCGACGCCCCATCCATCGTCACCTCGGTGTTGACGTAGTTCGGCGTGGTGACGATCCAGTAGCTCGCACCGTTGGCCGCGTCATTGATCGTCACCTGGTGGAAGTCGCCAAAAGTGGTGCTATACACGGTCGTACCGGTGAGATCGGCGAAGGCGCCCAGGTCGGCGCCGGTGTCGGCCGCGGTGAAGGCACCGTAGGTGTAGGTGGAGCTGGACATCATTGTGGACCAGTAGTCCTCCACCTTGATGTCATAGCTGCCCGCGTCGACCGTGGCGCCGTCGGCTCCGGTCACCTCGACGTTATAGACCTGGTCCCCCTTCCAGTCGGTGAAGTACGGCCGGAAGCCGCTGTAGGTCCAGGTGTCGGGGTCGTAGACGCCCATGACGAGACACGTCGACCCCTCGCAGGTCTGATAAGGGCCGGGGTCGGCGTAGCCGGCGTGGGCGAGCGCCGCCGGCATGACAAATCCGGCGAACAGGGCGGCTGCCACTCCCCCGAGCAGCGATACAACGCGTTGTCGCACAGACATCACTAATAGTCCCTTCCCCCCAGAGCCCCACCAGTTGTGTGGGAAGTTTCAGACGTTACACCGGTGATGCTGTGTTGTTACCGGAAACGGACCTAAGCGTTATGTTGAGGTTGAGCTCGCTTCCGGCCACCGGGTCTGAGCAGGCGTTTCAGTGCGCCTCATCCGCGTCTGGTCGCGCCGGCGGCGGGTGGATACCGCAGGTACAGGCATCGATGGAGGGACATCGGCACTGCATGCCCCACTCGATCACCGCCCGCGCCCGGGACAAGGAGTCCAGCTGGGCGTCGATCGCGGCGAGCTTGGCCTGCGCCAGCGCTCGGCTCGCCGGGCGCCCGGGCACGTCGTCGGCGAACAGCAGTTGGATCTCGGTGAGGGCGAAACCCGCGGATTTGCACAGGCCGATGATCTCGAGCCGGGCCAGCACCGCCTCGTCGTAGCGACGCTGGCCACCGATGCGGGCCGGCGGCGCCACCAGGCCGATCTGCTCGTAGTAGCGCAAGGTGGTTGCGGCGACTCCGCTGCGGCGGGCCACCTCACCAATGGTCAATCGGCCGGACAACGACGCTCCCTGGTGCTTGACTTAGAGCCAACTCTAGGTTGTTCACTGGCGCCATGCTCGCACAACGACTCGAAGAACTGCACGACGCCCGCTACGCGCTGCTGCGCTCCTTCCGCCGCGACGGCTCGGCGGTGGACACGCCGATATGGTTCGCGCTGGACGGCGACACCGTGGTCTTCCGCACTAAGGTCGGCCCGAAGACCCGGCGACTGGCACTACGCCCGGATGTCGCCTTGGTCCCCTGCGACTACCGCGGCCGGCGCCGTCCCGATACCGCGCCGGTGACCGGGAAAGCCACGATCCTGTTCGGCGACGAGGCCGAAGCCGCCAACCGCATCCTGCGCGCGCGTTACGGCTGGCAGTGGACCGTCATACCGATGATCCGGGTTCCGGGCGTGACCAATGTGCACCGCGACTTGCCGCTGCGCGAAAAACTGCGTCGGGCGCGAAGCCGCACCCTCTGGCCGGACAGTGCCATCGTGGCGGTGGCACTCAGGGCCGCTTAGCCCCCCAGGCACCCCGGACCCAGCAGCGCCTTGAGGTCGCCCATCAGCGCCGACGACGGCGTCACCCGCAGCGAGGGATCCAACTCCAGCACGGTGATCCGCTCCCCGCTGATCAGCCGCAGCTGCACCTGTGCCGTGCCGGGATGGCGGGTCAGCACCTGCTTGAGAGCGCTGACCTTGTCGATGGTGCATTGCCGGGTCGGCAGACTGACCGCCAGTGGCCGGTCCGCGGCGTTGCCGGAGAAGTCGGGCACCACCAGCTCGTTGGCGATCAGTGAGATCCGGTCGTCGCGGATGGCGACCTTGGCGTTGACCAGCACGACCGCGTCGTCGACGACCTCGGCGCCGTAGGCGGAATAGGTGTGCGGGAAGAACATCACCTCGATGCCGCCGGTAAGGTCCTCCAATTGCGCTGACGCCCAGGGCATCCCGTTCTTGTTCACCCGGCGGTTCACCGATGCCAGGATGCCGCCCACCCGCACCTGGGTGTCGTTGGCGATGTCGCCCTCCAGAATCGCCGGAATCTGGGTGTCGACCTGGGTGGCCAGCAGGTGCGCGATGCCATTGAGCGGATGCCCGGACACATAGAGTCCGAGCATCTCGCGCTCCAGGGCCAGTTTGTGCTTGTCGGCCCACTCCTCCTCGGGCACCCGGATGCCGAACACCGCGTCGGCGCCGGCGCTATCGCCGTCTGCGCCGCCGAACAGGTCGAACTGACCCATCGCCTGGGCCTTCTTGGTGCCCAGCACCGAGTCGACGGCGTCGGTGTGTACCAGGAACAGGCCCTTGCGCGGATGCCCCAGCGAGTCGAAGGCGCCAGCCTTGATCAGCGATTCGGTGACCTTCTTGTTGCAGGCGGCGATATCGATCTTGTTGAGATAATCGGAGAAATCGGTGAACCGGCCCTTATGCGTTCGGGTGCCGATCAGCGACCCGACCACGTTGGCACCGACGTTACGCACCGCGCCCAGCCCGTAGCGGATGTCGGCGCCCACCGAGGCGAAGTTCAGTTCGGATTCGTTGACGTCCGGCGGCAGCACCGTGATGCCCAGGCGGCGGCAGTCGGCCAAATACACCGCGGCCTTGTCCTTGTCGTCACCGACCGACGTCAACAGGCCGGCCATGTATTCGGCCGGGTAGTTGGCCTTGAGGTAGGCCGTCCAGTACGACACCAGGCCGTAGCCGGCCGCGTGCGATTTGTTGAACGCGTAGCCCGCGAACGGAAGAATGGTGTCCCACAACGCTTTCACGGCCTTCTCGGAGAACCCGTTGGCCGTCATCCCTTCGTAGAAGCCTTTGTACTCGGCCTCCAGCACTTCAAGCTTCTTCTTGCCCATGGCTTTACGGAGCGCATCGGCTTTGCCCATCGTGTAGGAGGCCACCTTCTGCGCGATGAACATGATCTGCTCTTGGTAGACGATCAGGCCGTAGGTTTCCGACAGGATCTCGCGCAGCGGCTCCTCGAGTTCGGGATGGATGGGCTTGATCGCCTGGCGGTTGTTCTTCCGGTCGGCGTAGTCGTTGTGGGCGTTCATGCCCATCGGGCCGGGCCGGTACAGCGCCAGCACCGCCACGATGTCATTGAACTCGGTGGGCTGCATGCGACGCAGCAGGTCACGCATCGGGCCGCCGTCGAGTTGGAACACCCCCAGCGTGTCACCGCGGCCCAGCAGTTCATAGGTGGCCGGATCGTCCATCGGCAGCGAATCCAGGTCGAGGTCCACGCCCCGATTGGCTTTGATGTTCTCCAGGCAGTCACCGATGATCGTCAGGTTGCGCAGGCCCAGGAAGTCCATCTTCAGCAGGCCGATTTCTTCGCACGACGGGTAGTCCCAGCCGGTGATGATGGCGCCGTCCTGCGGCCGTTTCCACAGCGGGATCGCGTCGATCAGCGGCTCGGAGCTCATGATCACCGCGCAGGCGTGCACCCCGGCGTTGCGGACCAGGCCTTCCAGACCGCGCGCGGTCTCATAGATGGTGCGCACGTCGGGATCGGTGTCGATCAGCGTGCGGACCTCGGCGGCCTCCTTGTACCGCTCGTGGGTCGGGTCGGTGATGCCCGACAGCGGGATGTCTTTGGCCATGATCGGCGGGGGCAGTGCCTTGGTGATCCGGTCGGCGATCGCATAACCGGGCTGCCCGTAATGCACGCGTGCCGAATCTTTCAGCGCCGCTTTGGTTTTAATGGTGCCGAAAGTGATCACCTGGGCGACTCGGTCACTGCCCCACCGCTCGGCGGCATAGCGCACCATCTCGCCGCGGCGACGGTCGTCGAAGTCGATGTCGATATCGGGGGCCGACGGCCGCTCCGGGTTGAGGAAGCGTTCGAACAGCAGCCCGTGCGGAATCGGGTCGATATTGGTGATACCCAGCGCGTAGGCCACCAGGGACCCGGCCGCCGAGCCACGGCCCGGACCCACCCGGATGTTGATCGAGCGCGCGTAGTTGATCAGGTCCGCGACGATCAGGAAGTAGGACGGAAATCCCTTGCCGCAGATGACATCGATCTCATAAGCGGCGCGCTCGGTGTACTCGGCCGGCACCCCGGCCGGAAAACGGTTCTGCAGGCCGGCCTGCACCTCGTGGCGCAGCCAGGACCCCTGGTCGTGACCGTCGGGAACTGGGAACACCGGCATCCGGTCGCGCGGGGCCCAGATGTCGGCGTAGGACTGCACCCGCTCGGCGATCAGCAAGGTGGAATCGCAGGCATCGGGGATGGTGTCGTCCCACAACGCCCGCATCTCGGCGGCCGACTTGAGGTAATAGCCGTCCCCGTCGAACTTGAACCGGGTCGGATCCGACAGTGTCTTGCCGGTCTGGATACACAGCAGCGCTTCGTGGTTCTGCGAGGCGTCGCGGGTGACGTAATGGCAGTCATTGGTGGCCAGCGCGGGGATGCTGAGCTTGCGACCGACGTCCAGCAGCCCGTCGCGCACCCGGCGCTCGATGGACAGGCCGTGATCCATCAATTCCAGGAAGTAGTTTTCGGCGCCGAAGATCTCTCGCCATTTCGCGGCCGACTCCAGCGCCTCGCGCTCCTGGCCGAGCCGCAGCCGGGTCTGCACCTCCCCCGACGGGCAACCGGTGGTGGCGATGATGCCCTCGGCGTGCTCGGCGATGATCTCGGCGTCCATCCGCGACCACTTGCCGAGTTGGCCCTCGAAGGAGGCCAGCGAGGACAGCTTGAACAGATTGCGCAACCCGGTGGCGTTCTCGGCGACCATGGTCAGGTGGGTGTAGGAACCGCTGCCGGAGACGTCGTCGCTCTTCTGGCCGGGATCGCCCCAGTGGACCCGGCGGGTGTCGAACCGAGAACCGGGGGCGATGTAGGCCTCCACCCCGATGATCGGCTTGATGCCGGCTTTGGTCGCGGCGTTGTAGAACTCGCTGGCGCCGAACATGTTTCCGTGGTCGGTCATCCCGATCGCGGGCATCTCCAGCCGCTGGGCCTCGGCCAGCATGGGGGCGATCTTCGCCGCACCGTCCAGCATCGAGTACTCGGTGTGGTTATGCAGGTGTACGAACGAAGATCCCATAGGTCCGCAAGTCTATGGCCGGCCACCGACGGCACTCGGCGTGTCGTCGGGTGTGTCTTCTCGGCGGGCGTTTCGCCGGACAGCGACCGCCGCCGTGCACTACGTTGAGGTTCGTCGGAAGCGGAGGAGACACATACATGAGCGTGTACCGGGTGATCGACATCATCGGGACGAGTCCGTCGTCCTGGGAGAACGCCGCGGCCGAGGCGGTGCACCGGGCCAAGCAAACCATCGACGACATCCGCGTCGCCCAGGTCGTCGAGCAGGACCTCACCCTCGACGACAAGGGCGGGATCATCTACCGCACCAAGCTGCGGATCTCCTTCAAGATCCGGCCGCCGAAGGCATCGCGCGAACCCAGCTGACCACCGTGCCGCGAAGCTTCGACGAGCTGGTCGCCGAGGCCGCCGCCGCACCGGTCGACGGCTGGGAGTTCTCCTGGCTGGACGGCCGGGCCACCGAACAGCGGCCGTCGTGGAGGTATCAACGTCAGCTGGCGCAACGATTGTCGGGCGTGGCGGCCGCAGTCGACCTGCACACCGGTGGCGGCGAGGTGCTGGCGGGCATCGAGCAGTTCGGTACCTTCCCGCCCGCTATGGCCGCCACCGAGTCGTGGCCGCCGAATGCCGCCCGCGCCACCACGCTGCTGCATCCGCGTGGCGTCGTGGTGGTGACCGTGCCGGACCGGCCGCCGTTGCCGTTCGGCGATGACGCATTCGATCTGGTCAGCAGCCGGCACCCGTTGGCGACGTGGTGGGACGAGATCTTTCGGGTGCTGCGGCCCGGCGGTCATTACTTCGCCCAGCAGATCGGTCCGGCGACGATGCTCGAGCTCAGCGAGTTCTTTCTCGGGCCGATGCCGGGCAAAGGCGCCCAATACGAGCCCGAAGCGGTGCGTGCCGACGCGGCGGCCGCCGGTATGGAGGTGCTCGATCTGCGGATGGAACGGCTGCGCGCCGAGTTCTTCGATATCGGCGCGGTGATCTATTTCCTGCGCAAGGTGATCTGGACGGTGCCCGACTTCGCTGTCGACGAGCACCGGGACCGGCTACGCGAGCTGCATGAGCGCATCGAGGCCCAAGGCCCGTTCGTCGCGCACGCCACCCGGGTGCTCGTCGAGGCCCGCAAACCCGCGAATCCCTAGGCGGGTGAGGAGTAGCGCTGATAGCACAGCTCGGCGTCGCCCAACAGCCCGGAACGGAACGCCTGGATCCGGGTGAAACCGGCCGGCACCGCCGCGCCGTCGGCGCCGCTGGCGGCCAGGCCGTTGGTGAGCAGGCCGGTGACCGCCTCGTCGAGGTCGTCGGCGCTCAGCGTCCCGCGGGTGCCCTCGTCCGACGATTCCGACAGGCGCCGCTGCCCCAGCCCCGTCAGGCACGCGGTGCGCAGCCCCGCCATCGCCGAGGTCAGCTCGACACCGCGCTGGTGCTGCAACGCCAGCATGTAGCGCGACATCACCACCGACAACGCAGTATTGGCTCCGTGCAGCATCAGCCGGTTCCCGCCGTCGTCGTCGAGGGCGCCGGTCAGGCGCTGCAGACCGGGCAGGTCGACGGCGATGGTGTTGACAGCCGGGCAATACGACACCGGTGGGCTTGCCGCACCGTCGGGGCACGCCGACGCGATGGACAGCGCGGGCGGGCGCACCGGGCGGAAACGGGTGTTGAGCGCCTCGATCATCCGCCTCAGGCGGCCTTCATCGATGCGGGTCACCGGCGACGGCGTGTGAGAGGTGGGTCCGACCCGCAACGACGCCGGCGTGCCGGCCCGGCGGTGCTCGATGTCGCCGGTGTCGATCTCGGTGCAGCGCTGCACGCCGGTGTCGAAGCCCAGCTGCAGGGCACCGATCCGGTCCAGCGCGGTGCCGTGCCCGGCTCCGACGACCAGTTCGCCGTCCGGGCCGGGCACCGGATCGCGCAGCGTGATCAGCCCGGCCAGCAGCCCGTTGAGTCCGTCGGTGGTGCTCAGGGTCAGGCGGGGTGAATCGCCTTCGGCGACCCAGCGCAAATAAGCCCCGGTGAAGCAGTCGGCCTGCTGTTCGGCCACCAGGACCGGCGTCGAGCTGTCGACCAGCTTGGCCATGTCCTGCACCGCGTGCCCGTATTCGTGCGCCAGCACCCCGGTGACCGCCATGTCGCCGAAGTAGCGCTTGGCGCCCGGCAGCAACACCCCTCGGTCCCACGCCATCTTGTCGTGGCCGTAGCAATAGAACGCGTTGACGAACCCGTGGGTATTGACACCGCAGAGCGTCGAGCCGGCGGCGTCGCTGGAGTCATAAGAGATCAGCGTGCCGACCGGGGCGAAGCGGCCGTGCAAACCGTCGTAGTTGCGCTGCCAGAAGTCCGCGATGTCGTTGACCGACAGCAGTGCCAGCCGATCGATGTCGCCGCCGTCGCCGTCACGGACGGTACCGGTCGCCACGGGGGCGTCCGGGCGCGGCCCGCTGGGGCCGTCGGTCACCGGCAGGCCGCTGACCCGCCATGGGTCGTAGCGCATCGAGACCGGCCGGCCGTCGACGGTGCTGCTGTAGCCCGCCGGCGCCAGCGCCGCGGCCGCGCTGACCAATCCAGCGGTCAGCAACGCGCCGGCCCACCGAATACCTCGCCTGCACCGGCGTTGTCTCATACTCCGACCTCGCCCGTAAACCTGCACTACGACCCGCAAAGGATAGGGGGTGCTGCACCGGCACCCAAATCGGCGCGCCGTACCGGTTCCTGGAAACGCGGCGCCCTTTACAGCGCGTGCTGGTCGCGGTGCCGCAGCACGTCGAGGGCGTGTTGGAGATCACCCGGGTACTCGCTGGTGATCTCGACGCGCCGCCCGTCGCCGGGGTGGGCGAAGGCCAGCGAGCGGGCGTGCAGCCACTGGCGTTCCAATCCCAGCTTTTTGGCCAGGGTCGGGTCGGCGCCGTAGGTGAGGTCGCCGCAGCACGGATGCCGCAGGGCGGCGAAGTGCACCCGGATCTGGTGGGTGCGACCGGTTTCCAAGTGCACGTCGAGCAGGCTGGCGGCGACGAAGGCCTCCACCGTGTCGTAGTGGGTGATGCTGTGCCGGCCGTCGGCGGTGACGGTGAACTTCCAGTCACGGCCGTGGTGCCGGCCGATCGGGGCGTCGATGGTGCCGCTGGACGGATCCGGATGGCCCTGCACCAGCGCGTGGTAGCGCTTGTCGACGGTGCGGGCCTTGAAGGCGCGTTTGAGCGCGGTGTAGGCGCGCTCGGAGATCGCCACCACCATCACCCCCGACGTGCCGACATCGAGGCGGTGCACGATGCCTTGGCGTTCGGGCACCCCGGAGGTGGTGATGCGGTAGCCGGCCGCGGCCAGCCCGCCGAGCACGGTGGGCCCGGTCCAGCCCACCGACGCGTGGGCGGCCACCCCGGCGGGTTTATCGACGGCGACGATGTCGTCATCGGAGTACAGGATCGTCATGCCCTCGACCTCGGTCGGGGTGTTCTCCAGCGGAGCCGGCGGCGCGGGCAGGCGCACGTGTAACCACGCGCCGGCGGCCAACCGGTCGGACTTGCCGGCGGGTGCCCCGTCCAGTTCGACGTCGCCGTTCTCGGCCAGGGTGGCGGCGACCGTGCGGGACAGACCCAGCAGGCGGGCCAGCCCGGCGTCCACGCGCATGCCGGCCAGCCCCTCCGGCACCGGCATGGACCGTTCGGTCACGCCATCAGGCCTGGTCACCCGCGCCCGACTGGGGGCGCGGCTCCTCGGCGTCGCTTCGCGCTGCCTCGTCGCCGGCGCGGTGCTGATGGCGCGGCTCCTCGGCATCGCTTCGCGCTGCCTCGTCGCCGGCGCGGCGACGGCCCACGGTGTCGAAGTCGAAGCCGAACACCGACAGCCCGACCAGCAGGATCGCACCGCCCACCACCGCGGGATCGGCGACGTTGAACACCGGCCACCAGCCGATGGAGAGGAAGTCGACGACGTGGCCCTGCAGATGGCCGGGCGCCCGGAAGAACCGGTCCACCAGATTGCCCAGTGCTCCGCCGAGGATCATGCCCAACCCGACCGCCCACCACGGCGACACCAGGCGGCGCGACATCCAGATGATGCCGAGCACCACCGAGCTGGCGATCAGCGTCAGCACCCAGGTGTAGCTGGTGGCCATCGAGAACGCGGCACCGGAGTTGCGCACCAGGGTCCAGGTCACGGTGTCGCCGATGATCGACACCGGCTGACCGGGGGTCAGCATCTTCACCGCGAGCACCTTGGTGACGACGTCGACCACCAGCACGACCGCGGCCACCGACAGCAGCAGGCCCAGCCGCCGCGGCGGCGCGGCCGGCTCCGGGTCCGGCACCGGATCGACGGCCGGCTCGGTCGAGTCGGTTGTCTCGTCAGTCACGCCCCCCATCATCCCTTAGCGCGCGTGCGGCATGATCGCGGCATGGTGTCCAAGCGCCTCACGGTCATCACCACCGGCGGAACGATCGCCGCCAGTACCGACGACGGCGGGGTGCGCCGGCCGACCGTGCACGGTGCCGATCTGGTCGCCGGTCTCGACTCCGGCGCCGACGTGACGGTGGTCGACCTGATGGCGCGCGACAGCTCGGAGCTGGCCCCGGCCGACTGGGAGCGGATCCTGACCGCGGTGCGGGCCGCCGTGGACGGTGGCGCCGACGGGGTGGTGGTGACCCACGGCACCGACACCTGCGAAGAGACCGCGCTGTGGCTGGAACTGGGCTACACCGGGGTCGCCCCGGTGGTGCTGACCGGAGCGCAGCGCAGCGCGGACGCTCCGGACGCCGACGGTCCGGGCAACCTGCGCGACGCGCTGACGCTGGCCGCCGACCCGGCGGCGCGAGGGCTCGGCGTGCTGGTGTGCTTCGCCGGGCAGGTGCTGGCGCCGCTGGGCCTGTCCAAGACGACCACCACCGATCTGACCGGTTTCAGCGGGCCACGGCTGGGCACGGTGGCGGATGGGCGGGTGCGGCTGAACGACGGCAAGGCCCGTCCCCACCTGGAGGTGGCAGAGGCCCCCCGGGTTGACGTCATCGCGCTTTACGCCGGCGCGGATGCGGTGGCCCTGGACGCCTGCGTGGCCGCCGGGGCGCGCGCGGTGGTACTGGAGGCGTTGGGCTCGGGCAACGCCGGGTCCGCCGTGATCGAGGGCGTGCGTCGGCAGTGCCGCGACGGGGTGGTGGTCGCGGTGTCCAGCCGGGTGCCGGATGCGCGGGTCGGTGCGGCCTACGGGCCGGGCCGGGCGCTGGTCGACGCCGGTGCGGTCATGGTGCCGCGGCTGCGGCCCCCGCAGGCCCGGGTCCTGCTGATGGCGGCGCTGGGAGCGGGGCTGCCGGTCGACGACGTCATCGACCGGTGGGGCTGACCCGCTCCCCTAAGCCGGCTCCTCCGGGCTGGCGGCGAAATCGGGCCAATCCAGGCTTTCGACCGGGTCGGCGCGGGTGATCGCCGGCTCGTCGATCGGAAACGTCCGCACCGGTCCCGGGCCCGAGCTGCGGGTCTCGAATCGCACCGTCATCACCCCGTGGCCGGCCCCCTGCACCCAGCCGTGCCCCAGCTCGCGGTGGGCGACGTCATCGCCGATCCGCCACGGCGCGGTGGCCGGCGGTGAAATCGCCTCTGCGGCAGGTGTTTCCGGCGACTCCGATGCGGCGGGTTCCGGAAAAGCCAGATCCGGGAACAGTGACTCCTGGCGGACATCGGTCAACCCGGAAAACCCCACCCCGAGCAGCCGGATCGGGCCGACCTGCTGCGGGTCGAGCAGCAGCCTGGCCGCCGCCGAGGTCAACGCGGCGGCATCGGTGGTCGCGTAGGGCAAGGTGGCCGAGCGGGTCAGCACGCTCATGTCGGCCTTCTTGAGTTTCACCGTCACCGTGCGCGCGCCCCGGCCGTCGCGCAGCAGCCGGCGATAGGCGTGCTCGCCGATCGGGCCGACCTCGGCGCGCAGCTGCTCCAGCGTGGTCAGGTCGGTGGCGAAGGTGGATTCGGCGCTGATCTGTTTGGCCTCGGCGCGTTCGGCGACCGGGCGGTCGTCGATCCCGCAGGCCAAGCGGTGCAGGGCGGGACCGATCGTGGCGCCCAGAATGTCGGCGACCTCGCTATCGGTCAGCGCGGCGAACTGCCCGATGGTGGCGATGCCCAGCCGGTGCAGCTTCTCTTCGGCGACCGGGCCGATCCCCCACAGCCGGCGCACCGGCAGGCCGTCGAGCAGCAGCCGTTCCTCGGCGCGGCTGACCACCCGCACCCCGTCGGGTTTGGCCAGATCGGAGGCGATCTTGGCGATCTGCTTGCCCGAACCAGCCCCCACCGAGGCCACCAGGCCGGTTTCCTCGCGCACCCGGCGCCGCAACTGCTCGCAGAACCGTTGCACGTCCTCGGCGCTCGTCCCCGCCAGCTCCGCCGGTTCGCCGAACGCCTCGTCGAAGGACAACTGCTCGACGACCGGGATCACCGCACGCACGATCTGGAAGACCCGGCGGCTGGCCATCCCATAGACCGCGCCGCGGGGCGGTAACACCACCGCGGCGGCGCCCACCAGCCGGCGCGCCTGATGCATCGGCATCGCCGAGCGCGCCCCGAACACCCGCGACTCGTAGCTGGCACCGGCCACCACGCCGCGACCGCCCAGCCCGCCGACCAGTACCGGCCGTCCGCGCAGCGTCGGGCGGGTCAACTGCTCGACGGAGGCAAAGAAGGCGTCCATGTCCAGGTGCAGGACCCACCGCGCGTCCACAGTGCTCGATCCTATTGGGCCGCAAGTGCGCCGCCGCCGGCCGACGCGGGACTAGCGTGAGATTCCATGGCGATGAATCTGGTTCACCGGCTGTGTTGCAGTTCGGCGTATTGGGCGCGCAGCGTCGAGCACAAGCTGCTGCCGTGGGCGCTCGCCGGCGTGGACCTCGGGGACGACACCTTGGAGGTTGGCCCGGGCTACGGCGCCAACATGCGGTGCCTGCTGGAGATGACGCCGCAGTTGACCGCGGTCGAAATCGATCCCCCGATGACCGAGCTGCTCCAGGCGAGATACGGCTCGCGGGCGCGCATCATCAACGGCGACGGCACCGACACCGGCCTGCCGGCCGGGAAGTTCAGTTCGGTGGTGTGCTTCACGATGCTGCATCACGTCCCGACGCCTGCGTTACAGGATCGGTTGTTCGACGAGGCGTTTCGCGTGCTCAAGCCCGGCGGGGTGTTCGCCGGCAGCGACGGCGTGCATTCGACCACGTTCCGCCTCTTGCACACTCGCGACACCTACAACCCGGTCTCCCCCGAGACGCTTCCGGACCGGTTGCAGCGCAGCGGATTCGCTGATGTGGAGGTGCGCAGAGCCGGCGGGCGCCAACGCTGGCGAGCGGTCAAGCCCTGAAACTACTTGGCCGACTTGGCCGGGGTGAGTTGCTGCGGGCAATAGGTTTTGGCCGCGATCGCCGCGAACTGGGCGGCGCCGCTGATGGTCAGCGCGGGATTGGCCTCGCGCAGATCGGTGAGCAGCTCCAAGCCGCTTTCGCCGTTGGCCGCCAGACCGCAGACCGCCTGGCCGGCCGCCACGGCCTGCGCCGGGTCATCGAAGGTGATTCCCACCTGGTGCAGCGAGGTGATGAAGTCGGTCGGATCCACGGCGCTCGCCTCGACGACACCGGGTTCGGCGTGCGCCGGCGCGGCAAGAACGATCGCGGGCAGTGCCACCAACGGGGCGAACAAGACTCGCATTGCAGACCTCCTGGACATGGGTCAGCCGAGCGCGGATTGCGCCCCGGCGGGCACTTCCTCGCCCTCGGCGCACACGTGGACGGCGTGGATACCCGGCTTCAGCGACAGCTTGGCGACCAGATCGTCGAGCCCGGCCTGGTCGACGTTCCAATGCTGCACCACGTCCGGCGTCTGCTGCAGCTGGGCAATGACCTGATCGAGCTTGACCGGAGCGTCACGGTTCTTGGTGTTGGTCGTCATGACTCGCACGCCCGGGCTGGCCACCCGCGCGGCCGGGCCGCCCAAAGCAGCTCCGGTCATGCTGCCCAGCGCGGCCGGACTGAGCAGTCCGCCGAGCCCTGCTGATGGCGCCGCGGCTGCTGCGGCGTTGGGCAACGCCAGCGAAGCCAGCTTGATCGCCGGGGCGGCGGTGGCCCAGCTGGGCGGCACCGACAGCGCCCCCACCGTCGAGGCGCTGCCCGCGGTCGCCGCGGCCGTGGCCAGGCCGCGGGCCGCGCCCGCGACCGGGCCGCCGCCGGTCAATCCGGTGCTCATAAGTCCGCCGCCCAGCGCCGATTTCGCGATCACCGGCGCACTGGGAAGCTTGTGGAACAGCCTGACCTGGGTCATGCCCAGGTTGGTGGTGCCGCCCACCGCATTGGTCCAGGTGCCCTCCGAGCCGATCGAGGACTGGAAGTTCCAGAACGACTCGTAGAGCCCCGCCAAGTCGGGATTTCCGGTGGCGCCGTTGATCGCGCCCTCCGCCGCATCGGTGTAGCTGTTGGGTGCGGTGCTGATGGACTGCCCCAGCTTCGACAGCAGTGATTGCGCGTTGGAGCCTGCCGAGGCCTGGGTCGCCTCCGCGGTCGCGGCGGCCTGGCGGGCCGTGCCGCTGTCGTCGGTGGTCTGGGCCGGCGCCGCGAACGGTGTCAGCTGGGTGGCCGCCTGCGACTCGGTGGCGTAGCCGACCATCGCCGCGACGTCTTGCGCCCACATCTGGCCGTACTGGGCTTCGACGGTGGCGATCTCGGCGCTGTTCTGCCCCAGGATGTTGCCGGCCACCAACGATGCGAGCTGAACGCGATTGGTTGCGATCACCGGCGGCGGCACGATTCCGGCGAAGGCGGACTCGTAGGCACCCGCCGCGGCCCTGGCCTGGCCGGCGGTCTCCTCGGCTTGCGCGGCCGTGGTCGACAACCAGCTCACGTACGGGGCAACCGCGGCCGCCATGGCTGCAGCGGCCGGCCCCTGCCATCCACCGCTGGTGAGCCCCGAGACCACCGCGGCGTACGACTCTGCGGTGGCATGCAATTCGCCGGCCAGGCCGGTCCAGGCCGAGGCGGCGCTCAGCAGGGGCGCCGCACCCGGACCCGAATAGATCAGACCGGAGATGATCTCCGGCGGCTGCGCCGCGAAGCTCTGAAAAACCATGTGCTGCGCCTCCTTACTTCTGAATCGGCGGGATGACGATGATGGTGGCGGTGGTGGCGATGTCCGGGGCGGCCACCGTGTTGGTGACCTGCGTGACGGTGCTGATCGTGCGGGTGGTGGCCGCACCCACCGCGTTGCTGACCGGTGCGCTGAAGGCCCGGCCCGCCAGACTCGACGCCGCCATCTGTCCGAACATGCCGCTCTGGCCGTTGGCCGCCAGCGCGGGAGCCGCCTCGAGTACGGTCGTCGGCAGCACCGACGACACCGTCTGGACCCCGGGAGCGGCCGAGGCCCAGCTGGTCGGGACCGACAGTGACCCGACCATGCCCGCGCGGCCGATCGCCGCCGACGCCGCGGGCACGCTCGCCGGATTGACCGCCGGCCCGCCGGTCAGCAGCTCGCTGGCCAGCAGCGGCGACAGCGCCCCGGTGATGGGTTTCGGGTTGAGGAACGAGGTCAGGCTCTGCGCACCGTTGTGCGTACTGACCAGACTGGAGCTGACCTGCCACCAGTTCTTGAACAGCCGCAGTATCCCCAGTGGCGAATAGGGACCGTCGACGACCTTGATGAGGTTGGTGATGCTGTCCATGCCGTTCTTCAGACCTGTTGTCGCCTGGGTAGCCGCCGACGACAGCGAGGTCGGGTTCGTGGTCAGCGTCTGCAAGGTGCTCGGCACCTGCGACATCAGCTGAGACAGCGCCGACTGCGCATTGGAGCCGGCCGAGGACTGCGTCGCGTTGGCCACCGCTGCCGCCTGGCTGCCTTGTCCGCTGGGATCGGTGGTCTGCGGGGGCCCGGAGAAGGGGGTCAGCTGGGTGGCGGCCGCCGAGGAGCCGGCGTAGGCGTACATTGCGGCCGCATCCTGGGCCCACATCAGGCCGTACTGGGCCTCGGTGGCGGCGATCGCCGGCGTGTTCTGCCCCAGAAAATTGGTGGCGACCAGCGATGCGAGCAGAGTCCGATTCGCCGCGATCACCGGCGGCGGGACGGTGGCGCCGAAGGCCAGCTCGTAGGCGCCAGCGGCCGCCCTGGCCTGAAGCGCCGCATGCTCCGCCTGCGCCGCGGTGGCTCTCATCCACTGTTCATACGGCGCTGCCGCGGTCGCCATCGCACCCGCCGAGGGCCCGTGCCAGGCTGAACTGGCCAGGTCGGCGATGACCGACCCGTACCCCGTCGCGGTGGTATGCAGTTCGCCTGCCAGTGCATCCCAGGCTGTCGCAGCGGCCAGCAGGGGAGCCGACCCCGGCCCAGAATAGATTCTGGCGGAGTTGATTTCCGGTGGCAGTGCCCCGAAATCCATAGCCCTCCTCCGCTTCCGATCAGTAACCGACTGCAGCCACCGGCAATCAAGGATGATGTGTCAGAAGATTAGCCAGCGGAGGGCCGGTTTCCGGGCCGGCGAGACCGGTGTTCCCGGCCGCGCGAGCCACGTCTGGCAAGCGCTTGCCGCGGCGCTCGGAGGTCTGTTCGCCGGGCGCCGTCGGGCACGTTGATCAGCGCGAACACCGATTATCGGCCGCCGAGACGCACCCCGCTGTCGGGGACGGTCCGACCGCCGGTGACCAAAAGAATCTGGCTGCGAGAAACTCGCGTCGCCGCCGGGCCGCTGCGCTGATCACGCCTTGGCGATGCTCACCTGCACCCCGTCGCCGATCTCCGACGCGCCGGCACCCGGGTCGCCGAAATCGAAGCCGGTGGCGAGGATCTCGCCGGCGATCAGGTCGCGATGGGCCTGCGCCCATCCGCGCCGCTGGTCGGGCACCGACATCACGACGCTGATCCGGTCGGAGACCTGCAGGCCGGTGTTCTTGCGCAGTTCTTGCAATTCGCGGATGCGGTCCTTGGCCCAGCCCTCGGCTTCGAGCTCCTCGGTCACCGTGCCGTCGAGCACGACCAGTCCGGCGCCGTCCGGCAGGGCCACGGTGAACTCCGGATCGGCGGCCACCAGCTTCGAGGTGTATTCGCCCTCGCGCAGCACCACCGGCCCGGCGCTCAGGGTGCCGTCCGGATGCACCACCCCCTGTCCCGCCTTGACGGCCTTGATCGCGGCCTGCACATCCTTGCCCAGTCGCGGACCGGCCACCTTGGCGTTGACCGCCAGGTCGAAGCGGCCGTAGCGGTCGATGTCGGCGGTCAGCTCCACCGCCTTGACGTTGAGCTCGTCGGCGATCAGTTCGGTGAACGGCGCCAGTCGCTGCGGATCATCGACGGCCACGGTGAGTTTGGGCAGCGGCAGCCGCACCCGCAGCTGATGCGACTTGCGCAGCGAGGACGCGGCCGAACACACCTCGCGCACCTGGTCCATCGCGGCGACCAGCTCGGGATCGGCGGGCAGGCCGGCAGGCTCGGGCCAGTCGGTCAGGTGCACCGAACGCTCACCGGTGACACCACGCCAGATCACCTCGGTGGTCAGCGGCAGCAGCGGTGCGGCCAGCCGGCAGGTCAGCTCCAGCACGGTGTGCAGGGTGTCGATGGCATCGGGGTCCTCGTCCCAGAACCGCTGCCGGGAGCGCCGCACATACCAGTTGGTCAGCGCCTCGGTGAACTGGCGCAGTTCCTCACACGCCCCGGAGATGTCGCAACCGTCCAGCGCCGCGGTCAGCTCCTCGCGCAATGCTGCCAGCTTCGCCAGGATGTAGCGGTCCAGCACGTGCGACGAATCGGTGCGCCAAGCCCCGGGTTTCGGTGCGTAGAGCGCCAGGAAGCTGTAGGCATTGGTCAACGGCAGCATCACCTGGCGCACACCCTCGCGGATGCCCGGCTCGGTGACGATCAGGTTGCCGCCCCGCAGGATCGGCGAGGCCATCAGGAACCAGCGCATGGCGTCGGAGCCATCGCGGTCGAACACCTCGTTCACATCCGGGTAGTTGCGCAGCGACTTGCTCATCTTCTGCCCGTCGGAGCCCAACACGATGCCATGCGCCACACAGGTTTTGAATGCCGGCCGGTCGAATAGCGCGGTGGCCAGCACGTGCATCATGTAGAACCAGCCGCGGGTCTGACCGATGTACTCGACGATGAAGTCGCCGGGGTAATGGGTTTGAAACCAGTCGGAGTTCTCGAACGGGTAGTGCACCTGGGCGTAGGGCATCGACCCGGAGTCGAACCACACGTCGAGCACATCGGGGATGCGTCGCATCGTCGAGGCGCCCGTCGGATCGTCGGGGTTGGGCCGGGTCAACTCGTCGATGTAGGGCCGGTGCAGATTATCCGGGCGCACCCCGAAATCCCGCTCGAGCTCATCGAGGCTGCCGTAGACATCGATTCGGGGGTACGCCGGATCGTCGGATTTCCACACCGGGATCGGGGTGCCCCAGTAGCGGTTTCGCGAGATCGACCAGTCGCGCGCACCGCGCAGCCAGTTGCCGAAGATGCCGTCCTTGACGTGCTCCGGGTACCAGGTGATCTGTTCGTTGAGTTCCACCATCCGGTCGCGGAACTCGGTGACGCGCACGAACCACGACGAAACCGCCTTGTAGATCAGCGGGTTACGGCACCGCCAGCAGTGCGGATAGGGGTGCTCGTAGGTTTCGTGGCGCACCAGCACCGCCCCGTTGGCGGCGACCGGTCCGGTGCCGTTCTTCAGGTCGGCGATGATCGCCTTGTTGGCGTCGAAGACGTGCTGACCGGCGTAATCGCCGACGCTGGAATCGAAGCGGCCCTTGGCGTCCACCGGGGTGACCGGGGTGATCCCGGCCGGATCGGTGGTGTTCTTGTCGTCCTCGCCGTAGGCCGGCGCCAGGTGCACCAGCCCGGTGCCGTCCTCGGTCGAGACGAAGTCGGCGGCGAGCACCCGAAAAGCGTTGGCGGAGTCCATGAAGTATCCGAACGGCGGCAGGTACCGCATGCCCAGCAGGTCAGCACCCCGGTAGCTCGCCAGTACTTGCGGTTCTTCGCCGAGTTCACGCGCATAGGCGCCAAGCCGGGCTTCGGCCAGTACGTAGCGGCGCTCCCCCGCCGCGACCTGCACATAGGTCACCTCGGGGTTGACCGCGACCGCCATGTTCGACGGCAGCGTCCACGGCGTGGTGGTCCACACCAGCAGATGGGAGCCGGCCAGCTCCCCGGCCGACCCCTCTCCCGCCGCCCCGCCCACAATCTGGAACCCCACGGTCAGCGCGGGATCCTGGCGGCTCTGGTAGACGTCGTCGTCCATCCGCAGTTCGTGATTGGACAGCGGGGTCTCATCACGCCAGCAGTACGGCAGTACGCGGTAGCCCTCGTAGGCAAGTCCCTTGTCCCACAACTGCTTGAACGCCCACAGCACCGATTCCATGAACGGCAGGTCGAGCGTCTTGTAGTCGTTGTCGAAGTCGACCCAGCGGGCCTGCCGGGTGACGTAGGCCTGCCATTCGGCGGTGTAGCGCAGCACCGACTCCCGGCAGGCCTGGTTGAAGGCGGCGATACCCATCGCGTCGATCTGCGACTTGTCGGTGATGCCGAGCTGGCGTTCCACCTCCAGTTCGGCGGGAAGACCGTGGGTGTCCCAGCCGAACCGGCGCTCCACCTTGTAGCCGCGCATGGTGCGATACCGCGGCACGATGTCCTTGACATAACCGGTGAGCAGGTGCCCGTAATGGGGCAGTCCGTTGGCGAACGGCGGGCCGTCGTAGAACACGTATTCTTCGGCGCCGTCGCGGCGGGCGATGCTGGCCCGGAAGGTGTCATCAGCCGCCCAGTAATCGAGGACCTCGGCCTCGGCCGCCGGAAAGTCGGGGGCACCGGCGGCCGGCTTCGGATAGCTGCGTTCGCTCACTGTCTGTCGTCTCCCAAGCGCCCGGCCCGGGGACGACGCCGCGCAGGTTACGCGAGCACCGCGGTACCACCCCGCTTGCCGCGCTTCCGACGCGACCGCTCAACAAGGCTGTGACGGGCTTACCCGTTCGGTTCTACTGAGGCCGGTCTCTGCCTGGCCCGTTCTTCCGAAGGCTCCCCGGTGATGGCCGGATCATTGCCGTTGGCACCAGAGTCTAGATCCCCTGGTCGATCTTCGTATTGGCAGGGCCGCCGGACCCTACACTTTTTTGCGTGGCATTCAGCGCGTCCTATGCCCGCGATGTGGTGCTGCCGCTGGCGCAGGCGGCCTACACGGTGATGACCGGCGCCCAGCCCACGCTGCCGCCCGGGTTCGCCCAGACCGCCCTGATCAAAGCCGATTCCGCGCACCTGGCCGCACTGCCCGACCAGCACCCGGCAAAAGCGATGGCCAAGGACACCAACGTCTTCGGGTTGATGGGGCACGACACCGCGACCGGAACCGCGTTCGTGTCCGTTCGCGGCAGCGCGGACGTGGCCGACTGGATCGCCGACTTTGACTTCGTGCCGGCGGTCTATGCACCGGTCAGCGGGTTCGGCCAGGTCCATGCCGGGTTCCAGGACGTCTACCGCTGCGTCCGGGACAGCATCGCCGCCAACCTGCCCGCCGCCACCCACGGCTGCAACCAGATCCTAATCACCGGCGACAGCCTCGGCGCGGCACTGGCCGTGCTGGCGGCGCCGGACATCGCCCTGGCGATGCCACCCAACACCATCGAGCCGCGGCTGACCACCTTCGCCGGACCGCGGGTCGGGCTGCCCGACTTCGCCGCCGCCTTCGACGCGGCGATCGAATGCTGCTATCGGGTGGTGAACTTCCTCGACGTCGTGCCGCTGGTACCGCCGTCGCCGTACGTGCACGTGGGGGCCGAGATCGCTGTGGACAGCGGCGGGGCTATCGACGTCGGCTGGCGGCACAGCCTGGCCGCCTATCACGCCGGGCTGTCGGCGCTGATCGCCGCGCCGCCATGACCAAGCCGGTTGCTCGCGGACTGTGTATGGCGGCCACCGTGCTGATCGGTCTCGTCCCGGCGGTACCGGGATCTCAGGCGGGTGAGGTGCGGCTCGCCGGCCTGGGAGACGGGTTAGCGCTGATCATGGGCGGCAGCGGGATCCCGCTCCCGCCGCCCGGCTATGTCGACGCCGCCACCACGCTCTACCTCCAACCGCACGGCTTCACCGGGACACCGCAGGCCCTGTTCACCCCGGCGGGCTTCTACCCCACGACCGGCGTCAAGAGCCTCCCGGCGTTCGTCTCCGAAACCCAGGGGGCGCAGATGCTCAGTGAGACGGTCAGCCGCCAAATCGCCGACGGCGGTGTGGACGCCACGAATCCGGTGGTGGTCTTCGGCTATTCGCAGAGCTCGGCGCTCTCCTCGCTGGCCATGACCCAGCTCGCCGACCAGGGCGTGCCGGCCGAGGATGTTCACTTCGTGCTGGTCGGCGACACCGCGGCACCCAACGGCGGGCTGCTGGAACGCTTCGACGTCCCGCTGGGTTCGAACCCGTCGATCCCGAGCCTGGGCATCACGTTCGGCCATCCCACGCCGGACCTCTACCCCACCGACGTCTACACGCTGGAATACGACGGCTTCGCCGACTTCCCGCAGTACACGCTCAATCCGCTGGCGGTCTTGAACGCCATGGCGGGAATGGTGCTCGAGCACTTCACCTATCTGGGGCTGGAACCCGACCAGATCGCCAACGCCATACCGCTGCCGACGGCGGACGCCGACTCACTGACCCACTACTTCATGATTCCGCAGGATCATCTGCCGCTACTGGACCTGGTGCGCTTCCTGCCGTTCCTCGGCAATCCGCTGGCCGACCTGCTGGAGCCGGCCATGAAGATCCTGGTGAACCTCGGCTACGGAAGTATCACCGAGGGCTGGAGCCAGGGTCCGGCGGACGTGGAAACCCCGTTCGGTCTCTTCCCGCCGGACCTCGATTGGGATGACGTCTTCAACGCACTGGTCAAGGCGATACCGGAGGGGATCGTCGCTGCCGGCAGGGATCTGCTGGACCCGCAGAATTACGACGTCTTCGCCTCGATTGCCGACAATCCGGCGACCGGTCCGCTACTGCGGGCGGCGTACGCCCTCGGCGACCTCACCACCAACCCGGCGGCCTTCCTCGACGATCCGAACCTGTCGACCTTCACCCAGGTGCTCAACGCGCTGGACCTCGGCTCATCGGGGACGCCATCGGAGGGTTACACCCAACTGCTCCCGCTGGCCGACATGTTCACTGCATTGACCATCACCCTGCCGGCCTACAACCTGACGGTTTTTCTCGACCAGCTCGAGTCGGGCAACCTCATCGAGGCAATCGGTCTTCCGATCGCGGCCGACATGGCGCTGATCCCGATCGCCGTGGCCCTCGGACTCGGACTCGGCGGCGGCCTCTAGCGCGCCTCCCGGCACTCCCAGGAATCGGGCATCAGCCCCGTCTCGATGAAGTCGGTCAGCTCCGCCGCCTGCTCGGGTTCCAGCTCGGAGTCGGCGGCGCGGTAGATCACCTGCTCCTCTTTGGAGTTGTGCACGGCGAGCTGATCGAGCAGCAGTCGGCAGATCGTGCCGGTCCGCTCGGTGTCACCGCCGGCCACCAGGCTCGCCAGCGCGTCCATGGTGCGCCAGATCTCGCCGTGCTCGGTCATCATCACCGCGACCGGCATCGCCATCCCGCCGTGCCGGATCGGCGGGAACAGGATCCGCTCCTCGAGGTAGATGTGCCGGCGCAGCGCTTCCAGAGCCGCGTTCACCTCGTCGGCATCGACCCGGTCGTCCCGGAGCCCGATCAGGAACGCCTCGAGGCGGGCGTCGACCTCTTGATGCTCACGTTCCAGCATGGCCGACGGGGACCTGTCTGATTTCTCAACGGACACCGGCGTTCCCCAATCCAACTCAGACGGTGGCTTTCGCGCAGACCCAGCCCTCGGGCATCCGGCCCGCTTCGAGGAACTCCGCCAGTTCGGCGGCCTGCTCGGGCGCCAGGCCGGTGTCGGCGGCCGGGTAGATCACCGGCTCCTCGACCTTGTTGTGGTCGACCAGCAGCGCCACCAGCCGTTGGCAGACTTCCCGCAACGTGTCGGGGTCGGCCGGGTCGTCCGGCCCGCCGACCAGGCCGTCAAGTGCGTCGATGGTGCGCCAGATCTCCCCGTGGCCGCGGATCATCCCGAACACCGACATCATCTGGGCGCCCTTGCTGATCGGCGGGAACAGGAGCTGTTCTTCCAGATAGATGTGGCGCCGCAGCGCTGCCAGGGTCACCCGGAGGGCCTCGGCGTCCACGCTGCCGGCATCCAGCTTGTCCAGGAAATCCCCGATGCCGGCGTCGATTTCCTGATGCTCGCGTTCCAGTGCGGCCGAGAGGTTTTCGTCAGACATTGGCGGGCAGCCCGTCGAGGGCACCGCTGCTGCCGTGGCCCAATGTTCCCGCCCCGGGCGTCAGCGCTCCTTCCCCGGTGGTCTGTTCGGTCCGATCCGCGATGCTCATCCGCCGCCTCCTCGGTGTGGACGCCGGCTGAGAGCTGGAACCCGCACCAGTATTTTTTACAATCAACGTTTGTTGAAACGTTAGTGCACGGGGCGGCGCGCTGACCAGAGCCGATCGGCCCGACTACCGGTCGGTTTCCTCCTCCGGTGGCTGCATGGCGGCCAGCACCTCACTGGCGCGATCCTCGCCGGGTACGTCGGGCCGTCCGGACAGCTCGGGGAACGCCGTGGCCACCATGTCCTCGAACGTCCGGTCGTCCTTGGCCGGTTCGGTCGTCTCGTCCGGTTCGACATCCGCCGAGACGTCCTGGTTGACATCATCAGCGTCGTCAGCGGCGTCGGAGTCCACGGCGACAACAGCCTCGTCAGCGTCGTCGGCGTCGGCAACGTCGGTGTACTCGGCGTCGGTGTCGATGTCGTCAGCGGCCGCCGTGACCGGTCCGGTCACGCGCGGCGCGCGCGCCGGATGCTCACGCACGTTCAGCGGCCACCAGAACCACCGGCCCAGCAGCGCAGCCATGGACGGCATCATGAACGAGCGCACGATCAGGGTGTCGAACAGCAGGCCGAGCCCGATCGTGGTGCCCACCTGGCCCACCACCCGCAGGTCGCTGACCAGCATCGAGGCCATCGTGAACGCGAATACCAAGCCGGCGGCGGTGACGACCTTGCCGGTGCCGCCCATCGCCCGGATGATGCCGGTCTTGATCCCGGCGCCGAGTTCCTCCTTGAACCGGGCGACCAGCAGCAGGTTGTAGTCACAGCCCACCGCCAGCAGGATGATCACCGACATCACCATCACCAGCCAGTGCAGGTGGATGCCGAAGATGTACTGCCACACCAACACCGACAGCCCGACCGACGCCCCCAGTGAGGCCAACACCGTCCCGACGATCACCAGCGAGGCGATGAAGCTGCGCGTGATCAGCAGCATGATGATGAAAATGATTGCCAGCGAAGCGATTCCGGCGATCAACAGGTCGTAGTCGGCGATTCCCTGCAGGTCGTTGAAGAGCGCGGCGGTACCGGCCACATAGACCTGGGCCGACGACAGCGGCGTTCCCTTCAGAGATTCGGTGGCGGCCTTCTTGATCAGGTTCACCCGCGCCATGCCCTCCGGCGTCGCCGGATAGCCGTCGTGGGTGATGAAGAAGCGCGCCGCGTGGCCGTCGGGCGAGAGGAACAGCTGGATCACGCGTTTGAAGTCCGGGTTGTCGAACGCCTCCCGCGGCAGGTAGAACGAGTCGTCGCTCTTGGCCGCGTCGAAGTCCTGGCCCATCGCGGCCGAATCCCCGCCGACCTCCTCGACCTGCGCCATCATCCCGGACATGGTGCTGTGCAACGTCAGCATCATGGTCTGCAGGCTGCGAAGCGCCGCGATCTGCGCCGGCATCATCTCCAGCAACTGCGGCGTCACCACGTCGACGTTGCTCATCACCGGCGCCAGCTCGTTGAGCTTGTCGGTGAGCTGGGTCGCGCCGTCCATCGAGGCGTACGCCGACCGCAGTGACAGGCAGGTTGGGTCCCCGCGGCAGTCGTTCGTGTCGACCGTTTCGCGCAGCAATTTGGAGTTCTGGTTGAAATCGGCCATGTGGCTGCGCATCTGCTGGGCCAGATCCATCGCCTCGTGCGAAACGCCGGTCGCCTCATGGGTGTTGGTGCCCAACTGCTGCATGAGCCCGTACATCCGTTGCAGCGACGCGATGGTGCCCTCGAGGTCGTCGGCCTGCTTGCGCATATCGGCGACCCGGTTCTTCATGAAGTCCAGGTTCTGCATCTGCCCGGCACTTTGCATGCTCAGCAGGAACGGGATCGAGGTATGCCCCAGCGGAGTGCCCTCGGGTCGGGTCACCCCCTGCACCATCGCGACGCCCTCGACTGCGAAGACGCTTTTCGCCAGCTTGTTGAGCACCAGGAAGTCCGCGGAGTTGCGCATGTCGTGATCGGATTCGATCAGCAGCACCTCGGGCAGCAACCGCGATTCCGGGAAGTGTCGTGACGCGGCCGCCCAACCGAGGTTGGCCGGAGTGTCGGCCGGGATGAACGACGGGTCCTTGTAGCTGACCTTGTAGCCCGGCAGTGCCAGCAGTCCGATGAGCGCGACCGAACACGCGGCCACGAAGATCGGTCCGGGCCAGCGCACGATCGCCGTGCCCACCTTGCGCCAGCCCCGATCCGACATCTTGCGCCGGGGTTCGAGCAGGCCGAACCGACTGGCGACGGCCAGCACCGCGGGGACCAGCGTCAGCGCGATCGCCACCGCGACCAGCATGCCGACCGCGCACGGGATGCCCATGGTCTGGAAGACCGGCAGCCGGGTGAAGCTCAGGCAGAAGGTGGCGCCGGCGATCGTCAGGCCCGACGCCAGCACTACGTGGGCGACTCCGCGGTAGGTGGTGAAGTAGGCCGTCTTCGGGTCCTCGCCGGCGTGGCGCGCCTCGTGGTAGCGGCCGATGAAGAAGATGCCGTAGTCGGTCCCGGCGGCGATCGCCAGTGTCACCAGGATGTTGATCGCGAAGGTGGACAACCCGATCCACCCGTTGTCGCCCAGGAAGGCCACGATTCCGCGCGCCGCCGCCAGCTCGACACCGACAACCGCCAACAACACAGCGACGGTGCTGAACGAGCGATAGAGCAGCAACAGCATCAGCGAGATCACCGACACGGTGGCGATCAGGATCTTCAGCACCGCACGGTCACCGCTGGTGTTCATGTCGGTGACCATCGGCGCCGGGCCGGTGACGTAGGCGCGCACGCCAGGCGGCGCGGGCGTGCGCGACACGATGTCGCGGACCGTTTCGACCGATTCGTTGGCCAGCGCCTCGCCCTGGTTGCCGGCGAGGTTCAGCTGGACCAGCGCCGCCTTGCCGTCAGAGCTCTGGGCTCCGCCCGCGGTGAGCGGGTCCCCCCAGAAGTCCTGGATGTGCTGGATGTGCTTGGTGTCGGCGTTGAGCTGGGCGATCAGCTCGTTGTAGTAGTGGTGCGCGGCATCGCCGAGGGGTTCGTCGCCTTCGAGGACGATCATCGCCGCACTGTCGGTGTTCGACTCCTGGAAGGAGTGTCCCAGCCGCGCCATCGCCTGAATCGACGGCGCATCCTTGGCGCTCAACGACACCGGGTGTTCCTTGGCGACCTGCTCCAGCGGTGGAACGGCGAGGCTCACCAAAAGCGTGATCGCCACCCAGCCGAGAATGATCGGCAACGCGAACTTACGGACCAATCCTGCCGCAGACGACCGGCTATGGCTCAGGTGCGTTTTCGTCACTTATCCAAGGCCCCTCACCAGACGATTTCCCCCAAACGATCACTGTAACCCCGGTTCACCGACCGCGGCAGCGGAAGCTACCCGATCAGGTAGTCCGACAGGGGGAAGTGATCCTGCTCCTTGACCGCAGTGCGCACCGAGGTCGGCCGGAAGAGCGGGGCCTCTCCGGTGTTGTGGTTGAACCAATAGGAATTCGACGTCGCGCAGTTGCCGAGGTGGAACACCGAGCTGTCCAGCAGGCCCATCATCCGCTCGTAGAACGCCGTGTTGGCCTCTTCGGTGACCTCGAAGGTGCGCGCCCGGCGCCGCTGCAGCTCACCGAACAGCCGGTTCATGTGCCGCATCTGGTATTCCACGGTGTTGAACCAGGACAGCCCCACCCAGGCGAACGGGCTGGCCATGTTGATGAAGTTCGGGAACTGGGGCGCGGTCATGCCCTGGTAGGCCTGGAAGCGGGTCTCCCGCCACCACTTGCCCAGGTTGCGCCCGCCGCGACCCACCACCTCGATCGCCGGCAGGTTGCCCTCCCAGACGTCGAAGCCCGTCGCCAGCACCAGGGTGTCGATCTCACGCTTGGTGCCGTCCCGCGCCACGATGCCGTCGGGTTCGATCCGCTCGATTCCCTCGGTCACCAGGTGCACATTCGGCTTGGCGAATGTCGGGTAGTAATTGTTGGAGATCGACGGACGCTTGCAGCCGAAGTCGAAGTCGGGCGCCATCTTGCGGGCCAGCTCGCGATCCCGCACCGACCGCCGCCGGTGCCGTGCGGACTGGGCCGCCATCGCCTTGTTGAGCAGCTTGAACCGCCGGTAGCGCCACATCGTCAGGACCATCATGAAGTCGGTGACGTTGTCGGTGATCCACCGCACGATGCGCTGGGTGAACGGCACCCGGGCGAACATCCGCTGCACCACGGGCGGAAACGCCACGTCGGATTTGGGCGTCACCAGGATCGGCGTGCGCTGGTAGACCGTCAGCTCGGCGACCTCTTTGGCCAGCTCCGGGATCACCTGGATCCCGGTCGAACCGGTGCCGATGATCGCCGCCCGCCGCCCGGCCATGGAGTACTCGTGGTCCCAGGCCGCGGTGTGCACGATGCGCCCGGCGAAGGTGTCGATACCGGGGATGTCCGGTGTCTTCGGCTGGCACAAGAAGCCGGTGGCCACGATGAGGAACTGCGCCGTCAGGGTCTCGCCGCCGGCCACGGTCACCCGCCACACCTTGGCGTCCTCGTCCCATTGGGCGCCGTCGACGCAGGTGTTGAAGCGCATGAAGCGGTTCACGTCGTACTTGTCGGCGACATGCTCGGCGTAGGCCTGGACCTCATGGCCCGGCGCGAACAGCCGCGACCAGTAGGGGTTGGGCTCAAACCAATAGGAATAGGTCGTCGAGGGCTGATCGACGGACAGGCCGGGATAGTGGTTGACCCGCCACGTCCCACCGAGGCCGTCCTCGCGGTCGACGATCAGGATGTTCTGGTAACCCAGCCGGTTCAGTTGGATCGCCGCGCCGATTCCACCGAAGCCCGCTCCCACGATGATGGCCTCGTAGTGCTGGTACTGCTGGGTCCCCATAAGGTGAACACGCTACCGCAATTTCGCGGCACGCCGTTGTGCGCGCTGCCCGTTCGAACTGCGGGCTGCATGAGCCGGCGGTAGAGTAACGGGCGCCGACCGGTCGCGAGATGGCGGCAATCACACCACAACAGCGCGGCGGATCTTAGTGTTTTGCCAATTTCGGCGGTAAGCTTCGGCCGAGCCGCCGACTTCTTCGCGCGGTGCCCAACGACGGAAGTGACTTCGAGATGCCGATCTGGCTCCAGATCCTCGGGCTGCTGGGCAGCCTGTTGGTCGTCGGATTGGTCTCCGCCACCGTCGCTCTCGCTGTTGCCCGCTACCGCCGCACCATGGACGTCAGCGACGATCCTCAGTACACGGCGACGCTGCAAAACCTGTCACAGAGCTCAGTACGACGCCGATTCGATCCGTTCACCGACATCGACTGGGACGCCCCCGAAAACGCCATCACCGCCGACGACCCGCGCTGGGTGCTGACCGACGACCCGCTGGGACGTACCGACTGGTACCGCAGCCAGCCGCTGGACAAGCAGATCGCGATCGGGATGTGGCGCCAAGCCAACATCGCCAAGGTCACCCTGCAGTTCGAAAGCATGCTGATCCGGGGCCTGGTCCAGTACGCGTCCCGGGTGCCCAACGGCTCGCCCGAACACCGCTACTGCATGCACGAGTCCGTCGAGGAGTGCAACCACGTCCTGATGTTCCAGGAGCTGGTGAACCGCATCGGGTTCGACGTTCCGGGGATGCAGTGGTGGATGCGCTGGCTGTCCCCGCTGATGCCGCTGTACGCCGGGCCGTTCCCCAACGTGTTCTTCTTCGGGGTTCTGGCCGGTGAGGTGCCGGTGGACGTGATCCAGACCAACGCACTGCGCGAGGCCGGCTCCGGGCATCCGGTGGTGGAGAAGGTGATGGCCATCCACATCGCCGAAGAGGCCCGCCATATCTCGTTCGCCGATGCCTACCTGCGTAAACGCGTGCCGAAGGTGTGGCGGATCAACCGGCTATGGATGTCGGTGTACGTGCCGTTCGTCATGCGACTGCTGGCCAAGCCGATGGTGGTGCCGCCGCGCAGTTTCTTCCGGCAGTTCGAGGTGCCCCGTTCGGTGCGCAAGCAGCTGCGGTCCGGCTCGCCCGAGTCCCAGCAGGCGCTGAGAGATACGTTCGCCGACATCCGGATGCTCTGCGACGACATCGGTTTGATGACTCTCGCCGGGCGGCTGATGTGGCGCATCTGCAAGATCGACGGAGCGCCGTCGCGCTACCGCGGCGAGCCGCAGCGCGCGCAGGTGGCGGTGCAAGTCACCGGGGTCAAAAGCGCCTCCTGAGCTGTGCCATACTTTCGGTATGGTGCGTTCCCCATCTGAGACCTTGGAAAAAGTCGGCGCCGATCTGGTCTACCGGATCTCGGCAATGCCGCTGTACAAGAAGGCCTTTAAGTACTGGTACCCGTTCATGACCAAGCGGATGGGACACGACGACGTCGTCTTCCTGAACTGGGGCTACGAGCAGGACCCGCCGCTGGGCCTCAAGCTCGATCCGGCCGACGAAGAGAACCGGTACTCGATCCAGCTCTACCACCAGACCGCCACCCAGATCGACCTGGCCGGCAAGAAGGTGTTGGAGGTCAGCTCCGGCCACGGCGGCGGCGCCTCGTTCCTGGCCCGCACCCTCAAGCCGGCTTCCTACACCGGCCTGGACTTCAACCCCGACGGGGTGGCTTTCTGCCAGCGGCGCCACCAGGTGCCGGGCTTGGAGTTCGTGCAGGGCGACGCACTGAACCTGCCGTTCCCCGACAACTCGTTCGACGCAGTGGTCAACGTCGAGGCCTCGCACATCTACCCCGACTTCGCGCAGTTTGTTCGTGAGGTGGGCCGGGTGCTGCGTCCGGGCGGGCACTTCCTGCACACCGACTTCCGCGCCAAGGAGGACATCGGGTCCTGGCAGCAGACCCTGGCCACCCCGCCGTTGCGGGTGCTCAACGAGCGCGACATCAGCCGGGAGGTCGTCCGCGGCCTGGCGGCGAACTCGCCGCGCTCCAACGAGCTGATCAACGAGCGGATGCCGTTCTTCCTGCGTCGCTTCGCCCGGGAGTTCGCGGTGGTCGAGGGGTCGCTGTTCTACCGCGACCTGGACCGCGGTGAGATCACCTACCGGATCTTCGACCTCGTCAAGGACTGACTCCACCGAACTGTTCGAAGCGCCGGAGCGGGCCGGGACTTGTTCCCCCGCTCCGGCGCTTTATTTTCCGGCTGATGTCCCGTGAACCGGCGAGGCGAAACCGGGTTAGGGTGACGGCTGCAGTCATTGTCGGCCCGATCGCGGGCCAATCGCGCTGAAAACCCGACGATCGTGACGAGGGGCTAGCCAGATGGACCAGAGGGAACTGACGCGTCGGCTTCGCTTCCGCGCCAGCCTGTTCAAGATCGGCATCGATGGCCTGGTCGGGGTGGCCCGGGACCGGGCGAGCGCCTACCGGTACGCCCTGACCGGCCGCGAGACCGCCCCGTTGACCGACTTCGACCCCTTCGCTCGCGAAACGATGCTCGACCCCTACCCGGGATATCGCACCCTGCTGACCGGTCCCAAGGTCTGGTACAGCCGCAAACGCGGCATCTGGATCATTCCGGGCTACGACGAGGTCCGGCAGGCACTGCGCGACGACGAGGCGTTGTCCTCGGCGCAGAGCCAGGCCCGCTTCCGGGTCCGCTTGCAGACGATGAACGCCCAGGACCCGCCGGTGCACACCCGGCTGCGCCGGTCGGTGTCGCGGGCCTTCACCCCGCGCGCGATGAAAGCGTGGGAGGTCAACATCAACCGGGTCGCCGACGAACTCGTCGACGAGATGATCACCCGCGGCCGAGTCGAGATCGTCAACGATCTGGCCAAGCCGCTGCCGAACCGGTTGATCACGATGATGCTGGCGATCCCCCAGGAGGACCGCCACCAGTTCCTGGAGTGGGCCGACACCATCAACGAGGCGGCGTTCGCGCCGCTGACCCCGCGCGGCATGGCCCTGAACATGCGCTCGAGCAAGGCGGTCATCGCGATGCACCGCAGCCTCGATCCGATGATCAAGGAGCGGCGCGCCGCACCCGGCGACGACTTGATCTCGATGCTGGCGGCTCCGAGCGGCGAGGACACCCTCTCCGACGACGAGGTGTTCTGGAGCGCGTCGATGCTCGTCGGCGCCGGTAGTGAGACCACCACCAACCTGATCTCGGGCCTGTTTCTCACGCTGGCACAGCGCCCGGACGTCTACACCCGGCTGCGCGAGCACCCCGAGCTGATCCCCGCCGCCATCGAAGAGCAGCTGCGGCTGGTCTCCCCGGTGCAAGGGTTCTACCGGACCGCGACCCGCGACTATCGGGTCGGCGACCACACCATCCCGGCCGGTGCGCGGGTGCTGGTGCTGTACGCGGCAGGCAATCGCGATCCCGCGCACTACCCCGATCCCGACACCTTCGATCTGGACCGCAATCCGACCGACCACCTCGCGTTCGGCGGCGGCGCCCACTACTGCCTCGGCACGCACCTGACCCGCATCGAGGTCAGCCGGGTGCTGACTCAGCTGATCCCCCACGTCGCCGAGATCCGGCCGGCCGGGAAGCACCGGTACCTGGTGAATGCCACGATGCGCGGCCTGGAGCACCTGCCTGTCGAGTTGGTGCCCGCGCAAGCGGGCGTGGATCCGGCGGCGGCCCCGTCCGGGCGTACCGGCACCCGATGAGTTCCGAGCCGGTAGCGCTGGTCACCGGGGCGACGAGCGGGATCGGTGAGGCGACCGCCGAGCGGTTGCAGGCCGCCGGCTACCGCGTGTTCGCGGTCGGCCGCAATCCCGAAGCGCTGCAACGCCTGGCATCGCGGGGACTGATCGCACGCGCACTCGACGTCACCGACGAGTCCGCGGTAGGAAGCCTGGTCGCCGAGATCGAAGCCGACCACGGCGCGGTGGACGTCCTGGTGAACAGCGCGGGTTTTCCACTGACCTGTCCGCTCGAGCAGGTGCCACTGACCGATCTGCGCCACCTGTTCGAAACCAATGTCGTTGCGGCACTGCATCTGTCGCAGGCCGTACTGCCGGCCATGCGGGAGCGTGGCAGCGGCATCATCGTCAACGTCGGCAGCACCGGGGGGCGCTTCGCCAGCCCGGGCGCCGGCGGCTATCACGTGGTCAAATACGGCATGGAGGCGCTGTCGCTGTCACTGCGTGCCGAGGTGGCGCCGTTCGGCATACGGGTGGTGTTGCTCGACCCGACCGCGGTGCGCACGCCGTTCGTCACTTCGCAGCAGGAGGCGCAGCCCGTCTACGCCCCCGACGACCCCTACGGCGGCTTCAAACGCCGCTACGCCGACAACACCCGGCGGCTGTCGGCGAAGCGCGGCGTGATGATCGAAGCCGACGTGGTCGCCCGTGCGGTGCTGCGCGCGGTCCGGTCGAAGAACCCTCGACCCCGCTACATCGTCGGAGCGTCGGGAAAAGCCACCGTGTTCGCCCGGGCACTGCTGACCGACCGGATGTGGGAGCGAATTGTGATGCGCCAGTTGCGCGACTGAGGCGGCAAAGACCCCGTGACCCAGTCACCGACGGGGCCCACCCGCCGTGACATACTGCCCCGGTGCCCACGATGAACCGCCTCATCTTCAACCCGGTCTCCCACCGAATCATGACGAACCCGTTCGTCTACCACCTGCTGTTCACCTCGTTCGTGACCAAGCGGTTCGCCACCCAGACCAAGATGCTCTCCGGTGACGACTGGCTGTTTTTGAACTACGGCTACGAAGAAGACCCGGCGATGGCGGTGCCGTTGGAACCCTCCGACGAGCCCAACCGGTTCTTCATCCAGCAGTACCACCGCACCGCCGCCCAAGCCGATCTGGCCGGCAAGAAGGTGCTCGAGGTCAGCTGCGGCCACGGCGGCGGCGCGTCCTATGTGGCCCGCACCTTCAAACCCGCCTCCTACACCGGCCTGGACCTCAATGAGACCGCGATCGAGTTCTGCCGGGAGCGCCACCAGCTGCCCGGGATGGAGTTCGTGCAGGGCGACGCCGAGAACCTGCCCTTCGACGACGGCTCGTTCGACGTGGTGTTCCAAGTGGAGGCCTCACACCTGTACCCGCACCCGGCCAAGTTCTTCAACGGCGCGGCACGGGTGCTGGCCCCGGGCGGACATTTCCTCTACACCGACTTCCGCCGCCGCAGCGAGCTGGCCCGCTGGGACGCCGAGCTGGCCGACACGGGCTTGCGGCTGGTGTCGCAAGAGGACATCAGCATGGCGGTGCTGCGCGGCAACGAGAAGAACCTGGCCCGCAAGCAGGACATGATCGCCCACCACGGCAGCCTGGCGCGCTTCGCCAGTGCTGCCACTGACTGGACCTTCAATGGCGCCCTGAAGAACGGCGAGTTCGTCTACCGGCTGTACCACTTCACCAAGGACTGATAGCCCTGGCCGCGGAGACGGCCGCACCAGAGACGGCGCTAGAGTCCGCGGCTACCGAGCCAAGCGTGGATCCGGTCGGCCACCGACTCCCAGCCCGGCTCCAGCATCATGTTGTGCCCCATGTCGGGAAAAAACTCCGCCTCGGTGCGGTAGGCACGCGCCGTCGCCCGCACCTCCTTCTGTGTGTGCGCGGCGTCCTGTTCGGCGCCCAGCACCAGCAGCGGCGTCGTCACCCGGTCGGGGCGAGGCAGTTTGAGCACCAGACAGTCGATGCTGACCCGCGAACTGTCCTCCTGCAGGCGGGAGGCGCAGTCGGCGACCACCTCCTCCGGGGTGTTCGCGGAGAAGAACTTTTCCCGGGCCTGCGCCGGAGTGTTGATGTAGCGCAGTGACTTTCCGGTGATCGCCATCTTCACGGCCTGCCCCGGTCGATGCCGCAGCCAGCGCAGGCTCGACCCCAGGTTGCCCTGCGGGGGGATCGAGGCCATCAGCACACCGGCCGGCGCGGCGTGCGACTCCAGATACTTCTGCACGATCAGGCCGCCCATCGAGTGGCCGATGACCACCGGAGGCACCGGCAGACTGTCGGCAACTGAGGCGATGTCGGCGACGTAGTCAGCGACGGTGCAGTCCCGCAGCGGCTTGTCGAGCCCGCTGGTGCCGTGACCGCGGAAACTGACCGCCACCGCGCGGTAGCCGTGGTCGGCGAAGTAGCCGAGGAAATGCTCGTTCCAGCACCAGGCGGCGTGCCAGGCGCCGTGGACGAACAGCAAAGGAACAGGATGGGCGTCGCTGACGCAGCCCTTGTCGATCACCTCAAGCACCACACCGCTCCCCCTGTCCGGCGATCGGCCGTCCCCTGACGCCGTCGACAACCGGGTCCCTCCCCTACCCGCGTTGCGCGTCGAAAGTGGAGTGCGCCGCGCCAGCAACGGTAGCAGCGGACCGTGCGGCACGATACGGTAGGCGGCAACCAGAAATCGGTTGGCCCATCCGGGCGTCACACGGCCTTTGCCGGAGGCCAGGCCGTCGACGGCCGCCTGAGCGACCTTGTCCACCGACTTCCACATCACAGCGGGCAACACCCGTTGCCGTTCCCCCTCGCGGAACCCGGCGGCGAGGTCCAATCGGGTGTCCACCGGCCCCGGGCACAGGGCGGTGGCGGTAACCCCGGTCCCGCGCAACTCGGCCCGCAGGCTTTCGGTGTAGGAGGCGACGAACGCCTTGGCGGCGCCGTAGCTCGCCTGCCCGGGCAGCGGCCCGAACGCGGCAACCGACGACACATTCAGCACGGCACCGCGTCCCCGCTCCACCATGCCCGGCAGGAACCTGGTGCACAGGTCGACCACCGCGGCGACATCGACCTCGACCAGGCCGAGTTGGCGCTCCGGTTCCGCAGTCGCCGCCAGTGCCACCACCGCCAGGCCGGCGTTGTTGACCAGGACATCGGGCACCAGGCCCAGTTCGGCGACCCGGTCCGGCAAGGCCGCGCGTTCGGTGCGGCAGGACAGGTCGGCCGGCAGCACGTGCACCGGCCAGGGACCCAGCTCGGCGGCCAGCGCGTGGAGGCGATCGGCGCTGCGCGCCACCACGATCAGCTGGTGGCCGCGGCGGGCGAGCTCACGCGCTACCGCCGCACCGATCCCCGACGAGGCGCCGGTGACGATGGCTGCGCGGTCGGGACCGGGTGCTGGTAAAGCCACGGGCTCACCCTATCGTCCGGTGCACCGTCGACCGCGCGGCGGCAAGGATCTGACGCTGGTGCAAATTCTAGACACCTCGACAAGCGCTGGGATGAGTTCCTGTGTACGCTGACGCGGACATGTGTGTGGACTAAATGGGGGAATTTTGATGACACGCTCTGGCTACCGGTGGATGGCGGTCGGTTTGGCAGCGGGGGGCTGCGCCGGCCTGATGGGGTTGACTTCGATGCTCAACGCGGGGTTCGCCCTGGGTGAGGACACCGCGCTCATCATGGGCTCGGCGCTTCAGCCCACCCCGAAGGACTCCTACATCGACCAGGTCATGCGCGATTTTCTCAACCCGCAGAACCCTTTTCCCGGGCAAACGACCTTTCCCGGCTACACCCCCGTCGGGGTGACCACACCGGAGACCGACTACGGCCCCGGGCTGACCCAGGGGGTCGCCGACATCCACAAGGCGATCATGGATCACCTGGCCGACGGCGACAATGTCACCGTCTGGGGCTACTCGATGAGCGCCGCGGTGGCCACTCAGGAAATGATCAACCTGCTGGCGCTGCCGCCCGGCGAGCAGCCGGATCCGGATCAGTTGAGCTTCGTGTTGCTGGAGAACCTCGGCAACCCCAACGGCGGGTTCTTCACCCGCTTCGATTCGGACATGCCGATGACGCCTACGGACGGCATCTACCACACCGACATCTACACCATCCAGTACAGCGGGGCGACCGACTTCCCGAAGTATCCGCTGAACTTCCTCGCATTGGCCAACGCGATGTCCGGCTACGTCAACCTGCACCCGGCCCTGCTGCCGGGGTGGCCGACGACGTTCGACCCGAGTGCGGTCGCCGACGCGGTACAGCTGCCGACCTCGGGCGACATCAACACTGACTACTTCCTCATCCCGACCCAGAATCTGCCGTTGCTCGACGGCATACGCTGGATGCCTTTCTTCGGCCCGGCGATGGCCGACCTGATTCAGCCCGCCCTGCGGGTGTTGGTCGACCTCGGCTATGACCGCACCGATCCCGCCGATGTCCTCACGCCGGTGTCGTGGAGCCTGCCGACGATCGACTGGGACACCGTGTCCCAACAACTGCAGCTCGGGTTCGAGCAGGGCTGGATCGCCGCCCAGGTCGACCTGGGGATGCTGCCGGAAACCGAGCTGCCGGACCTGTACCCGTACCTGCCGGACCTCTCCGGTTTGATCGGGGTCTAAGACACCGCAGAACCCATCCGGTCGGCCGGTCCGAATCGGGCCGGCCGACTAGGTGGCGGCAACGTCGAAGACGGCATCCCAGAGCCCTTGCATGTCGAAGGGCCCGATGATCCCGCTGTTGTCGGCGATGTTGTAGAGGTAGTCGCCCAAGAAGTCGTGGATCTGCTCGATCGAAGGCAGGAAGTCGGTGGTGTCGATCACCGCGTCGGGCGGAAGCGGATTCTTCAGGTCCAGCAGCACCGTACCCAGCCGCCACAGCCAGGCCTCGTAGTCGATGATCTCCGGGGTCGAGATGTTGGCGGTGCCTTCGTCGTAGTGGGCCAGCCACTGGTCGATCACCGGGTTACCCGGCCACAGGTCACCGACCGCCTTCGCCAGCACGTAGTAGCTGGGCAGCGACCAGGTGGCGGGGTCCAGGAGGTCGCCGGCCGGGTCGGGCAGCAGGCACGGTCCGGGGCAGAACGGGCTGCCCGGGACGAACGGGTTGAAGGCCACCAGCATCGAGGCGATGACGGCCTGCATGACCCTGCCGAACTCCACGGGATCAGGCAGTTGGAACTTGTCGGGGTCAAAGGGCTGCATCAAGCTGTTGAAGAAGTTGATGAACGGCTGGTCGAACTGCATCTCGTAAGACGTTCCGGCCCAGGGCATCAGCGGGGTGTCCGGGTCGATGTTCGGGTAGTCCTCCGGGTTGAGGCCCAGCTGCTCGAGGGTGCGGCTGCCCTCCCAGTAGAACCCGTCGTGGGCCAGCCCGCTGTTGATCATGCCCGGTGAATTCGGGTCGAAGTAGTAGGAATTGCCGTCCATCATGTCCGAGAACGGGACCTGGAACCAGTTCTCGATCAGCGGGAACTTCTGCAGGCCGGTGGCGATCAGCAGGCTCCAGATGGTCTGGTCGATCCAGGTGAAGCCGGTGATGGGGCTGGTCGGCATGGCCGGCAGGCAGTCCAGGCTGGCACAACTCGGGTGCACCGGGATCTCGACGTTGGCCAGCATCGACAGTTGCTGGCCCAGACCCGGGTAGAAGAAATCTCCTTCGTGGCCGGCGCCGGATAGCTCCGGGAACGGCACCAGCAGCTGGATGACCGACTCGAAGTGGCCGAGGTCGCCCGGATCCTCACCCCAGATGTTCGTCGGACTGCCGACGAACCAGGGCCCGCTGTAGAACAGGGACCTCGACAGCGTGTCGAGCGCGTGGATCTCGTTTGCCGGAATGTTGACCAGCGCCTGGAACAGGTTCAGCGGGACGTTCACCAACGACTCGCCGGCGGTGAGACGCTCCGCGAGGTGGACTGCGGTGGGCTCCGGAACGCGCACTACCGCCGGAGTGACGGCGATGAGACCCGCCGTGGTGATCGCCAGCCCGGCACTGCCGTACGAGCGCAGGGCAGCAACCATCCCGATGATCCTCCGATTGCAGTGGGCCGACGTACCTCTGAGAGACGTGAGTAATCTACCAAAGCGTTAAATAAGTGCAACGCGTCACACCGAAGTCCGCCCGGCCGGAAGCGCACGACAGCCCGGCCGCGCAGATGCGGGCCGGGCTGTTGTGGTGTGCCGGTCTAGAAGTTGAACCAGCTCGACATCTCGGCCCACAGGTCGGTGAGCCCCAGATAGACGCTGTCGTGCTCGGGGTCCAGGGCGTGCAGGAAGTCGTCCCAGACCAGCAGCGAGTTCTTGCCGCCGTAGTCGCCGATCTCCTGCATGTCCAGCGGCAGGTCGGGGTTCCAGGTCGGCGGCATGTAGTAGCCGGTCTCGGGGTTGATCGGCCACGGCCCCAGCAGGCCCGGGTCGGTCAGGATCCCGCCGTTGACGACCAGGGCCGGCAACCAGGGGTTGATGGCCGCGAGCGAGTCGATGATCTGGTTGTGGGTGTCCGCGTCGAAGGTGAACATACCGGTCTGCAGCGCCGAGATACCGGCCAGGATCTGCTCGTCGGTTCCGCCGTTGGCATTGCCGACGGCGTTCGCCGCTTCCTGCTCGGTCAGGTCGATCCACTGCTGGATCAGTGGGTTGGGGGCGCCGATGCCCTGGATCGACTTGACCAGGTCCAGGGTGGTCACCCCCCACGGCGGGGAGACCGGCGGCATATTGCACAGTCCCGGACACATCGGGCTGCCGGCGACGTAGGGGTTGAAGTCGACGACCATCCCGGCAATCAGGGCTTTCATGGCCTGGAAGACGTCGTCCGAGCTGGCGAAGTGGAAGCCGGTGAGCGGGTCGTCGCCGTTGACGCTCCAGTCGACCGGTTGCATCAGGCTGTCGAACCACTTCTGCATGGGGCCGAACGGGTCCAGCTTGAACTCCAGGCCCGCCCACGGCATCAGGTTGATCTGGTTGCCGTGCTCGTCGAGGACGGGGTCGCCGTTTTCGTCGAGAAGCGGATGCGTGCCCGGGTAGCCGAAGCCGGGCTGGGCCGCACCGGACCATGGGCTCCCGCCGTACATGGGCCCGCCCGGCACCGCGCCGCCCTCACCGACACCGGCGTCCGGGTTGGCGATGCCGCCGGACGTGGGGTTGTCGGGGTCGCTGAACGGGCTGTCCGGGAACTTGTAACCGTTCAGCATGTCCTGGATCGGCACCTTGAGCCAGTACTTGAACAGGTCCAGCTGGTTGTCGTCGTTGGGGAAGTTAGTGAACTTCGCGAAGAAGTTCAGCATTGCGTCCAAACCGGTGATCCCGGTGATCGGCTCGACCGGCGACATCGGGTAGCACTGGATCGAGTCACACGAGGCGCTGATAGGCAGCAGGGCGGCGGCGAACATCGCGAACTGCTGGCCCCAGCCCGCGGTGCCGTTGGCCAGGGCATCCGGGTCGATCGTGGGGTCGTACAGGCCGGAGAGCTGGGGCGCGAACGGGAACAGGTAGTCCATCACGGCCATGAAGTGGCCCGGGTCGCCCGGGTCCTCACCCCAGATGTTGGTGGCGCTCGGGGTGAACCAGTTGCCGGTGAAGAAGAACGAGTTGGCCAGCACGTTGGTGGCCGACACCTCGTTGAACGGGATGTTGACGAGGTCCTGGAACAGGTTGAACGGAATGTTCAGGAAGGAGGCCTCGGCGGCCAGCGCCACCGCCCGCTCCGCGGCCGTCAGTCCCGGTGTCCACGGATTGACCGGAGCGACCGGAGCCAGCGCCACGACGCTCGCGGCGGCGACGGCCGCCCCCGCGGTCACGTGGCGGCGCTGCGAGGCCGCCCGATGGGCGCCGCGGAGCGCAAATCGACGCTCCGGCGCCGCCCGGTGCCGGCCGGCGTCCGCATACCCACGCTCACGCGTCACACCATGCTTCACATTTCCCCCTTGAGTCCCTACAGACCGTGACAGCATATCTGTGTCACGACCCGGTGTCTAAGCGAGTACGAGTCAATTTACATAGGGTCCGTACAAACATCTGCTAAGTCGCACATCATGGTCATCTTTGGCTGATCTTCTGGTCGATATCAGCGGGCGGGCCGGACCGTAGCACCCGCGCTGTCGGCCCAGCGGGACGATACCGCACCGCGCTACCGCCTGCGCGAGGAGCGGGTGAGCCCGTGGCGCCGGCCTAGAACAAAGCGTTCAGGTCCCCCAATCCGAAGGCGTCGAGCAGCCCGGTGAACCCGTCCGCGCTCCCCGCAGCAGCGCCACCGGCGTCCCCGGTGTCAGTGGCCGCCCCGAGCACCGGGGTCAGGTCGTCGAAGTCCACCGGCTGGTACCCGGCGGAGTTCGCCCAGTCCGCGAAGAACTGCTGAACTCCCGACTGCTGCATGAAGTCGATGAGCTGCTGCATCGCCGGCGACGGCGCGAAAGCGATCGGGGTGTCGATATTTGCCGGCGGGTTAGCCGGCGACGGGTTGCCGATATCGAACCACTGCTGCAGCGACTGCGACACCGCGTCATTGACGTCGACCTGGTGCGGAGTCGGGCCGTTGGCCATCCCGTAGAACGCGTTCAGCGGGCTATCCGCATTGGCCCGGGTGAGCCAGTCCTCCAGGTAGGGGTTGCCGGGCCACATCTTGTCCAGCTCCGACACCAGTGCCAGCGGCGTCGCCGACGGATTGGCCAGACATGTGGTCCCGCAGAACGGGTCACCGGGAGACGACGGGTCGAAAGCGATGATCTGGCCCGCGGCCATGGTCTGCAGTGCCCGGCCGAACTCTTCGAACGTGGGGATCTGGAAGCCGCTGGCGTAGGTATTGAGGTCGACCGGAGCCTGCAGGCTGTTGAAGAAGTTCTGGAACGGATACAACAGGTCGAGCTTGAACGTCTCGTTGGACCACGGCATCAGGTTGACCGGGTTGCCGTTGCCGTTGACGACCTCATCGGTGCCGGGGACGACGTGAATGCCCTGCGACTGAGTGGCGGCGTCCTGGGGCAGGTTGGCAATGTCAGCCGGGGTCGCCGGATGGGTGCCGACGAAACCGAGGGTGGGGTCGCTGGGCACCGAGCCGTCGGGATTTCCCGCTGCGTCGGTTCCGATCCCCATCGCCGGATTGATCACGGTGGGAAAGGTGTAGCCATTCTGCAGATCCGATAGCGGGACCTGGAACCAGTTCTGGAATATCGGGTAGGGCTGCATTCCCGAGAGCGCGGCAAAAAACCAGGCATTGTGGTCGAAAAAGGAGGAGCCGGTTATCTCGCTCGAGGGCAACAGCGGCGCGCTGTAGTCGGCGTCACTGGATGCACTCGTCGGGATCTCGGCATCGGCGAGCAGGGTGAACTGCTGGCCCAGACCCAGGTGCCCAGCTGCTGCCTCGTCCCAGTCGAAGCCGGGAGCACCCGGTTCCGGACTGCCCTGCCCGGAGATCTGGCTGAACGGGAAAGCCATGTCGATGACGCCCATGAAGTGTCCCGGGTCGCCGGGGTCCTCTCCCCAGATGTTGGTCGCGCTCGGCGACCACCAGTTACCGCTGTAGATCAGGGCGTTCCCCACGATGTTCATCGCCCCGATCTCGGTGCTGGGCACGTTGACCAGCGCTTGGAACAGGTTCAGCGGGACGTTCAGCAGCGAGTCGGCGCCGCTGAGCAGCAGCAGTTCGCGCTCGACGGCCGATATCGGTGTCGTCGCCACCGGCGTGACCAGAGCGGCGGCGACCAGGCCGGCCGCCGCCAGAGCGGCGAGTTTCGCCTCGGGTGGGCGCATTGCGGCGTCTTTGTTGAAGTTCACGGATCCCCCCGGCCCCAGGCGTTACATAAGACCGGCTGAATCTACACCAGGCGGTACGCCTACACCACTAAAGACAATATTTTGTGATTGTTACCGCAACGCTAAAGGCTATCTCGCTTATACCGAGAGCCAATTCATCCAAAAAGTATCATTTGGTCAGCCAGGCGCGGTTGCCGTAGCTGTCCAGATGGACCACTTCCCCGACCGGTCGGCGCGTGGTGGGACCGTAGCGCCCGCGCGGCCACCCCAGCGGCACGATGCAACACGGCGTCACCGCGTGCGGCAGACCCAAGATGCGCCGCGCCGCGCGCTGACTCCACAGTGGCAGCGTGATCAGCGAGGCGCCCAGCCCCATGGCGCGCGCGGCCAGCAGCAGGTTCTGCACGCTGGGATAGATGGAGCCCCAGTAGGCCGACTCGGCGATGTGCGGCATCCGCACCACCGGCAGCCGGCCCTCTCGCGCGCCCAGCCGCAGGCAGGCCACCACCAGCACCGGAATCTCGGCGAAGTGGTCGATCTGCCACTCCATCGCCCGCGCGATGCCGGCGATCGCCGGGTCGGTCTTGAGTCTGCGCCGCAGCACCACCCCGCGCTGAAGCTTCCAGGCCTGCCGGTAACGCTTGGCCAGTTCTTCCTTGACCCGCCGGTCCCGCACGACGATGAACTCCCAGTTCTGCCCGTCGTTACCGGTGGGCGCGCGCTGCGCCAGCTCGATGCACTTGAGCACCACGGCGTCGTCGACCGGTTCGGAGTACACCCGCCGCACCGCGCGCTGGGTCATCATCGCCTCGCCCAGCGGCATATCGAGGCGGGCCAGCGCCTCGGCCGGGGCGGGCACGTGGGTGGGAATGAACCGCGGGGCGTCCGGTGCCGTCATTTTCCGGCCCTGTCGCCCAGCCACTCCGCGGTGAACCGCTGGATCTCGGGGATGCCCTGGGCGAATTCCTTCGCCAGGAAACTCTCGATGGGGCCGCCGACCAGCGGGATCTTGAACTCGATGGTCCCGGTGAGATCCATCCGCGAGCCACTGCCGGTGGGTTGCAGCACGGCGGTCCCGCCGCCGCGGCCCGGCGCCCCGACCACCGCGACGTCGATGTCGCCGGTGACCCGGCCGTCGGAGGTAGGGGTCCAGACTTCGGTGGTGACGATGTTGAGGTCGCCACGGTAGACCTTGGTCAGGATTCCCGGCAGCGCGCCGTGGCGCAGGTCTTCGGTGACCACCACGCGCACCGCGCCTTGGGCGTCGACGGTCAGCGAGTCCAGCGTCTTCTCGCCGCCGTCAAACTCGGCGTTGCGGGCCAGCCAGTAGTCGCGCGAGCCGAACGCGGAGTGCACCTGCTCGACGCTCGCGGGCGACTCGAACACGATCTCGAAGGAACGCGGCATGGGTACCTTTCCCCTACTTGCCGAACAAGCGGCTCGCCAGGCCCGCGGCGAACGTGCGGACCCGGTCGAGTTGCTCGGGCTGGACGTTGGTGGGCGGCAGGCGCAGCCCCAGGTAACGCTTGCGGTAGCGCCCGGTGCCCAGGTAGCTGGTCAGCGACAGCATCGAGTGCAGCGGGTCGCCGGGATAGGTCAAGTGGATCTCGTCGGTGTAGCGGCCACCGCACTGCTCCCCCAGCCGAGCGACCTCGGCGTAGTTCTCCTGCCAGTACTCCCGACACACGGTGAATACCGCGAACGGCTTGCCGTCCAACAGCTTTCGCGCCTCATCCGTTTGCAGGAAGGACCGGATCGGCATGGCCGGCGCCTTCCACCAGGTCGGTGAGCCGATGCAGATCAGGTCGTAGTCGCCGTCGCGCACCGCGTCGGGGGTGCGGATCTCGCCGGTCTCGCCGCGCTGCTGGGCCTTGAGCACGCTGAGCATGTCGGGCCACACCCGCCGCATGGGGAACCGCGAGAACCGCTGCGCATAGCGCGGATCGGTGAATTCGATGCCGGCTTTGACCACCTCGCAGCCGCGCTCGGCGAAGGCCTCACCGGCGGCCTCGAGCACCTTGAGCGCCTGCCCGCTGTAGCTGTAGTACAGCAACAGGATCCGCGGCGCCCGCTGGTTGCCATTGGTCTCATCCGCCATGTCTGCCTCCTGGTTCATGCGGCGGTCCCAGCTTCGGCTCTCCTCCGTCGAGCCTCGCTGAACCGCCGGGTTCATGCGGCGGTCCCAGCTTCGGCTCTCCTCCGTCGAGCCTCGCTGAACCGCCGGGTTCATGCGGCGGTCCCAGCTTCGGCTCTCCTCCGTCGAGCCTCGCTGAACCGCCGGGTTCGACCGTGCGGTGCATCGAGTGCTGGTCTAGCGTATTAGGCTCCCCGACGTGGCAGACAAGATCCCCGTCGACCTGCACGGTGCCGCGGCGACCATGTTGACGACGCTGTACCTCAAGGCACTCGACGCCGATTTCGACTCCCCGGTCCTGGGCGATCGGTACGCCAAGGAAGCGGTCGAGCGCATCGACTTCGATTGGGACGCACTCAAAGCCCCCGGCCGGTGGGCGCCGCTGGTGACGGTGCGCACCGCCCAGTACGACATCTGGGCACGTCAGTTCCTGGCCGCCCACCCGCAGGCCACCGTCATCCACCTGGGCTGCGGCCTGGACGCCCGCGTCTTCCGGATCGACCCGGGACCGCAGGTGGCCTGGTACGACGTCGACCAACCGCCGGTGATCGCGTTGCGCGAGCAGATCTATCCCGACCGTCCCGGCTATCACCTGGTGGCGACGTCGGCGACCGACCCGTCCTGGCTGGACGAGATCCCCGCCGATCGCCCGGTACTGCTGCTGGCCGAGGGCATCAGCATGTACCTGACCGAATCCGACGGCGTGGCGCTGCTGCAGAGCATCGTCGACCGGTTTCCCGCCGGCGAACTGCAGATCGACTTCTACAACTGGCTCGGGGTCAAGACGCAGAAGACCCACCGGCTGCAGCGCCAATCCGGCGCCACGCTGCACTGGGCCGTCAACGACCCGGCCGACATTCTCGACAAGGTCACCGGAATCCGGCTGCTGGCCGCCGCCAACCTCTTCGACGCCGAGACCTTCCGCCGGGTGCCGGCCGGATTCCGGCGATCCAGCCGGGTGGCTCGCGCGGTGCCGCCGCTGCGCGGAATGCTGCAGTACCACCGCTACGCTTTCGGCCCGGTCAGCTGACGCCGGCAGCGGCGTGCCGCTCGGCGATGCCGCACAGCAGCGAGCGGATCGCCTCCACCGAGCGCTCCGGCTCGGGCCCGTGCGAGTGGTACTCGATGTTGAGCTGGCCGGCGAAGATCTGGGTGAAGTAGATGTCGATGCCGGCGCTGACGGCGAAGTACAGCTCGCCGTGCGTGGTGGTCACCTCCACACCCGGTGGGGTCCGCACCGGCGGCACCAGACCGTTGTTGCTCAGCACCACCACGTCCGGCATGCCGGGCGGGTTGCCGACGTACTGCGGGCTGAAGTGCAGCCGCGACTGCTGGATCACGCCCTCGTCGAGGTCCTTCTGGAAGTTCTCGGCGATCTCGCGGGCCATGTCGACCAGCTCGGTCTTGGCGTCGATCTCGGCGAGGTAGGTGGCCAGCCCGATCGGGTTGGTGCATCCGGTGGCCGAAACCGGCGGCGACAGAAAATATCTCAGGTCTACGGTGTAGATGTAGGGCACCGGGATGCGCAGCTTGCCGCGTAACTGCCATTCGGCCAGCAGCACCGCCGCCGAGAGCACCGCGTGCAGGCTCAGGTCGTGCGCCCGGCCGAACGCGACCACGTCGTCGGTCTGGCTTTCGGTCAGCCGGCAAGACGCCATCGGGACCAGTACCGGTTCCGACGGTGTCTCTTGCGAGACGGCTCGGCGAGTCGGCGGCAGGTCGTAGGCGAATAGGGCCGGCATGAACCGCTCGATCCCGGAACGCTGCTGCTTCTCGATCCCCCGGTCGGCGAGCACCGCCTCGATCGACTGCGGCGCGGGCTCGACGTTGATCGCACCGATGCGTCCGGTCGTGACCAGATCGGTGTAGAAGGCGAGCATCTCTTCGATCAGCGCATACATGTGGTGGCCGTCGGCGACGGCGTGGTGCACATACAGCGTCGGCTGTGCCTGCCCGTCGCGGATGATCACCCGCATCGCGACCAGCGACTCGGTCTGGTCGAAGTGCGGGGCCGGCGGCTGGGCATCGGGGCGAGCGAGTTCGATCACCTCGATGCCGTCGGGCATCAGGTCGTCGGTGACGAACTGGTGCCTGCCGTCGGGCAGTCGCTCAAGTCGCCCGGTGAGGATGGGGTGCGCCTCCAGCAGCGCCTCGTAGGCCTCCGAGAGCAGATCGATGTCGACCGGACCGGTGAGGTGGGCGGCGAGACCCACGAAATTGTGGGTCTCGGCGAGCATCTCCTCACTGTTCGCAAGCTTCCGAATGACCGACGTGGCAAACACTTTCGGGTTCTCCCCTCAACTAGGACAGCTCTACCAGGGTCATTTCCCCGTCTTCAGCATCGGCCGTTGCCAGATCGTCTTCGGCGATGGCCTCGCGGACCAGATCCATCACCGCTGTCGAGAAGCCGTCGGCGATCGAGGACACCACCGACTCCTCGATCCGGCGGCTGTCGAACCACCAGTCCAGATGCAGCACACCGGAGGTGCGGTAGGCCCGCAGCTCCAGAGCGTGTCCCAGACCGGGGATCGCCTCGCGCACCGGCATCGCGATGTCGCGGTCGAACTGCACCGGTGCGTCGCCCAGCGACGGCAGCTCGGGGATCGCACCGACGTACGCGAAGTGGATGTCGGCGGGTGCGACCGAGGAGAACAGTCGTGCAGTCGGCGCGTAGAGGTAGCGCAGCAAGCCGTAGCCGATCCCGTAATGCGGTACACCGCCCAGGGTTTCGTGGACTTCGTCCAGCAGCTGACGTGCGGTGGCCTGCGCCTCGGTGGAGCAGCTCAGCGCGACCGGGTAGATGGTGGTGAACCAGCCCACGGTGCGCCGCAGATCCACGTCGGGCTTGAGCACCGAGCGGCCCGCTCCCCCGATATCGACGGCCACGGTGCCCGCACCGACCGTCGCCGCCACCGCCCGGCTCAACCCGGCCAAGAGGATCTCGTTGATCGGCAGACGCAGCCGGCGTCGGGCGTCGTCGATCTCGCTGGTGTCAGCGGCCGCCAGCGACGAGGTGAGCTTGGACAGGTCGGCGGCCGCCGGCGGTTCGGCGACCTCCGCGCCCAGCCGCAGGGTCGCGGCTTTGGTTGCCTGCACCCAGTATTCGCGGCTCTCCAACACCGCCGGGTGGGTGGCAAGCCCGGCGCAGCGCTGCGACCATTCAGCCCAGCCGACGCCGACCGGCGCCAACTCGATGTCGTTGCCCGCCAGCTTCTGGCCGAACGCGGTGAAGATGTCGGTCAGCAGGATGTCGCGGGACGCCTCGTCACCGACCGTGGCGTGCAGGCTCAGGCCCAGATAGCAGACGTCACCCGCTGAACCGCGGATGTAGAGGGCGGTCAGCGGCGGGCAGGACAGGTCCTGTTCGCGGATGTGTTCGGCCAGCATCGTGCGCACCGCGTCGTGCTCTGCGGTGAGGCCCTCCGGCAGCGAATGCGTGCCGATCTCGCCGAACTCGCCGGGCTCGGCGATGTGCTGCTCCCAGGTGCCGGCCCGCTCGGTGATGCGGAGCCGCAGGGCGTCGTGGTGATTGACCACCGCGGTGAGCACCGAACGGACGTCGTCGACCGAGACGTCGGGGCGCAGTCGCAGGATCAGCGGGATGCGCCAATGCCCGTGCTCGCGAACACCGTTCTCCAGGAAGTAGGTGATGTTCGGCGGGACCGGCGGGTGCTCGACGCTGCCGGGCGACTGGCGGGCCAGCCCGCCGGCGGCGTAGCGGGCGGTCAGTGCCTTGGCCAGCGCCGCGACGGTCGGGTTGTCGTAGAGATCCTGCGGGGTCAGGTCCATCCCCTCGTGGGAGGCGGCCATCGCGACGCTGATCGCCACCAGCGAGTCCCCGCCGATGTCGAAGAAGTTGGCGTTGCGGTCGACCGAGCCGACCCCCAGGCAGATCCCCCAGATGCGTTGCAGCGTCGCCTCGATAGACGACCCGGTCGAGCCGCCGGCACCGTCGGCGCTGCCGGCCCCGCTCGCCGCGGCACCGTTGTTCACCGCGCCGGACACCCAGGTGGCCCCGGCATTGTGCTCCAGCCAATGCCGTTGACGCTCAAAGGGATAGCCCGGGACGGTGACCCGCTTGGGCTGGTAATCGCCGCGCAGGCCGGACCAGTCCACGTCGACGCCGGCGGCCCAGAGTTGGCCGAGCGCCAGCAAGAAGGTGTCCCGGTCGTCGCGGTTCTGGGCGTGGTGGCGCATCAGCCGCACGGTGCGGTGACCGTCGGCGAACTTGGGATGGCGGGCCGCCGAGGCGGTCAGGGTGGCCCCGGGTCCGACCTCCACCAGCACACGGTGCGGCTCGTTCAGCAGTGTGTCGATCTCGTCGGCGAAGCGCACCGTGGCCCGCACACTGCGCGCCCAGGTGGCCGGGTTGGTGGCTTCGCTGGCCGCCATCTGAGTGCCGGTCAGGTTCGACAGCAGCGGAATCCGCGGCTCGTGCAGCGTCTGGCGGGACAGGAAACCGGTGAACTCCGGGATCATCGACTCCATCAGGCGGGAGTGGAATGCGTGTGAGGTGCGCACCCGGCGGGCGTTGATCCCCGCCTGCTTGAGCGCGTCGGAGAACGCGCGGATCGCCTCTTCGCTGCCGGCCACCACGCAGCCGTCGGGATCGTTGACCGCGGCGAGGTCGACGTCGCCGGTGAGATACGTGCCGACCGCGTCGGGGCTCAGCGGCACCGCCACCATGACGCCGCGTGGCGCGGCATGCATCAGGCGGGCCCGCATCGCCACCACTTTGATCGCGGTGTCGAGGTCGAAGACGCCGGCGACGGTGGCCGCGGCGTATTCGCCGATGCTGTGGCCCACCAGCGCCGCCGGACGCACCCCGTAGCTTTCGATCAGCTTCGCCAGCGCGTATTCGACGGTGAACAGTGCCGGCTGGGTGCGGTCGGTGCGCTCCAGGTCGCGGGAGGTGCCGTCGAAGATCAGCGCGCGCAGGTCGAAGCCCAGTTCGGCGTCGAATCCGGCGACACAACGGTCGAAGTACTCGGCGAACACCGGTTCGGTGTCATACAGCCCGCGCGCCATCCCGATGTGCTGCGCGCCCTGGCCCGGGAACAAGAACACCACCCGGTCGGTCTCCGACGCGTCGGTCACACCTTCGCCGATGAAGACGTTCTCGCTCTCCTCGGCGCCGAGCACAGTGACCGCGTCGGCCCGGTCGGCGACGACCGCGGCCAGCCGGAGGTTCTCCGGCTTGCGGCGCGCCAGGGAGTAGGCCACATCGGTCAGATTCGGCGCTTCGGTGTCAGCGCCGCCGGACAGCTCGGCCGCCAGGTCCGACCGGCCCTGTTGCAGCGCCTCGGCGGTACGCGCGGACAGCAACAGCACCTGCGGCCCGGCCTGCGGTGCGGCGCCCACCGGCGACTCCTCCGCCCATTCTTCCAAGATGACGTGCGCGTTGGTGCCGCCGACCCCGAAGGAGCTGACACCCGCGCGGCGGATGCCGTCGGACTCCCAGGGCCCGTACTCGCTGCGGATTCGGAACGGCCCGGAGTCCAGGTGCAGTTCCGGGTTCGGGCTGGTGTAGTGCAGCGTGCCCGGGATGGCCCGGTGCTTGAGGCACAGGATGGTCTTGATCAGGCTCGCGATCCCGGCCGCCGACTCCAGGTGCCCGATGTTGGACTTGACCGAGCCCACATAGCAGGGGCCGGAGCGCTCCTCCTCCGAAACGGCGAAAGCCTGTCGCAGGCCTTCGATTTCGATCGGGTCGCCCAGCGGAGTGCCGGTACCGTGCGATTCGATGTAACTGATGGTGGAGGCGTCGACCTCGGCCACCGCGTGCGCTTCGGCGATCACGTCGGCCTGCCCGGCGGCGGTGGGCGCGGCGTAGGTCATCTTGGTGGCGCCGTCGTTGTTCAGCGCCGAGCCGCGAATCACCGCGTGGATGCGGTCACCGTCGTCGACCGCGTCGGCCAGCGACTTGAGCACCACCACGCCGACACCGCTGGAGAAGATCGTGCCGTCGGCGCGCACGTCGAACGGCCGGCAGTGCCCGGTCGCCGACACCATCGAACCCGGCTCGTGCCAGTACCCGACGTGGTGCGGAATGCGCAGCGACGCACCGCCGGCCAGCGCCATGTCGCATTCGCCGTTGAGAATGCTCTGGCAGGCCAGGTGCACCGCGACCAGCGCCGAGGAGCAGGCCGTCTGCACCGACAGCGCCGGCCCGCGCAGGTTGAGCTGGTGGGCCACCCGGGTGGCCAGGTAGTCCTTGTCGTTCTGCAGCGACAGGTTGACCATGTCGAAGCTGACGCCCTGCCCGATGATCTGGTTGGGGTCGTAGTGCGACATCAGGTTGTGCAGCAGGTAGCCGCTGGTGGTGCTGGTCCCGTAGACGCCGACCGATCCCTCGAGCTCGCCGGGCTGGTAGCCGGCGTCCTCCAGGGCGTGCCATGCGGTCTGCAGGAACAGCCGGTGCTGCGGGTCCATGGTGCGCGCGGCCAGCGGGGTGAAGCCGAAGAACCCGGCGTCGAACTCCTCGATGCCCTCCAGCAGCGCGGCTCGCCGAACGTAGTTGTGGTTCGCCAGCGCCTTGTCGCTGACGCCGGCGGCACGCAGCTCGTCTTCGGACAGCGTGACGATGGACTCCGTGCCGCGCCGCAGGTTGTCCCAGAACGCCGTCAGGGTGCGGGCGCCGGGAAACCGCCCGGCCATACCCACGACCGCGATTGCATTGGGCGGCACTTCGTTGTTGGTGCTCACGTTCGGTCTCCTACTTTTCGCCGCGACGCCGCCCGTTGCCGCGCTGCGGCACGCTGCTGCGCCCGGCTACGAACACCGCCGACATCGCCGGCGCCGTCTCCGCTCTCCTGTGCTGCCAGGCCGAGTTGCCGGGTCAGGTCGGCCGCCAGGTCGGTCAGTGAGGCGCCCTGCAACAGCAGCGCCACCGGCGGCTCCGCCCCGAAGTCGCCGCGGACGGTGTTGCGGATGCGTACCGCCATCAACGAGTCCATCCCGAGTTCGGTCAGCGGACGGGCCGGATCGATCGCACTGTCCTTCGGGTAGCCCATGATGGCCATGATCCGGGCCCCCAACCGGGCGACCACCGCTTTGGTTGCTTCGGCGGGGTCGAGCTGGCGCAGGCCCTCCGGGCCGGGCCAGTCGTCGTCCTCGCTGTCGAGGTCGAGCTCGCCGGCCAAGGTGGAGAAGTACCCGAGTTGCTGCAGTTCCGGGAAGGCCGCGGCCACCCGGTCCAGCCGCAGTCGCGCCACCCCGATCTGCCCGAGATCGCCGCCGAGAATGGCCTCCAGCGCCTCCATCCCCTCGACCGGGTCGATCGGGTCCAGCGCGCTGAACTTGAGCTCCTGAGCGACGCCGACACCCGACCACTGGCCCCAGTTGATGGTGATCGCCGGCAGCCCGGCGGCCCGCCGCCACGCCACCAGGCCATCCAGCCAGGCGCTGGCCGCGGCGTAGGAGGCCTGGCCGGGCGCCCCGAGCAGCGATGACGTCGAGGAGAACCCGACCCACCAGTCCAGGTCTTTTCCGGTGGTGGCCACATGCAGGCGCAGAGCTCCGGCCGCCTTGGGCGCCCACACCCGGTCCAAGGTCTCCTTGTCGATGCCGACCACGATCTGGTCGTCGATCACCGCGGCGCCGTGGATCACTCCGCGCAGCGTCAGCCCGGTCTCTTCCGCCGAGGTGACCAGGCTCTCGGCGGTACCCGGAGCGGCGAGGTCACCGGAGACCACCGCGATCTGGGCGCGTTCGGCCAGCTCGTCGAGCACCGCGCGCTGCTCCGCGGAGGGCTGCGAACGGCTGTTGAGCACGATCCGCGCGGCGCCGTGGTCGATCAGCCAGCGGGCCACCACCAGCCCGATGCCGCCCAAACCGCCGGTGAGCACGTAGGCGCCGTCGCGCCGCACGGCCGGGACGCCGGTGGCGGTCAGGGTGGCCCGCTTGAGGCGTTCGGCGTAGCGGTTCTCCCCGCGCCAAGCCACCACGTCGTCGGTGCTGGCCAGCCCCAGCTCGGTGATCAGCGCCGCCACCGGGTCCGCCGAGGCGTCCAGGTCGACCACGCCGGTGTGCAGGTCCGGGTGCTCGTAGGCCAGCACCCGCACCAGCCCCTTGAGGGCGGAGATCGACGGGTCGCCGTGCTCAAGCGGCGGTCCCAGCTTCGCCTCTCCTCCGTCGAGCCTCGCTGAACCGCCGGATTCTCCGGCACCGACGGTCAGGCCGTTGCGGCCGACCAGCCACAGCCGTGGCGCGGTGCCGTGCCAGCCGCCGACGATGGTGCGCACCGTCGAGGCGACCGACCAGGCCAGATCGCGGCCTCGAACAGCTGCATCGCCCGGGGTCTCGTCGAAGGGGGTGGCGGCAGGCACGACGATCACGCCGACCGGGGGCCGGTCCGGGTCGTCGGCGGTCCGCGAGAACGCCTCGCGCACCGCGGGCTCGCTGCGCAGGTCCGCGGTGATGACCCGGCGGCTCTCCGCGGAGAACCGGGCGGCGAAATCAGCTGCCAGCGCTTCGCTTTCAGGTCCGTCGGTCAGCACCAGCCAGCTGCCGTCGGCGGCTGCCGGGGGCTGCGCCGGAACCGGAACATCGATCCAGTCGGTGTCGAAGATCTTCTGGGTCAGCGGCAGCGGCACCGTGCGGCGCTGCACCCGCTGCAGATAAATCCCGGACAGCTCCGCGGTCGTCGCCCCGGTCTCGTCGGTCAGGATGACCCGCCCCAGGATGCCGCCGTCGTCATGGCTGACCACCTCGGCGTAGCCGCGGGCCCGCCGGCCCACTTCGCCGAACACCCGGATGGTCTCCACCGCGACCGGAAGGTAGGTGGCTTCCTCGGCCCCGCTCAGCGATTCGTCGGGCAGCGCGGCGGCCAAGCACTGCAGGGCCGCGTCGAGCATGACCGGGTGAATCCGGTAGCCGCGGTGCGCGGTCGCCTCGTCGGGCAGCACGATCTCGGCTTCCGAGGCGCCGCCGGGTTTGCGGACGATGCGGGTGAGCGCGGCGAACGCCGGACCGTGCTGCAGTCCGGTGCGACGCAGCGCCGTGTACAGATCCGCCGGGGACAGCGTGGTACCGCCGGTGGCGGATGCCGGACGTTGCGCCGGGGCGGCGGATTGCGCCGCCGCGGCCCGGGCGACGGCGTGACGCGACCAGGCGCCGCCGGGAGCGCGGGAGTGGACCTCGACCCGCAACTCGTCGGAGCCATCAGCGTCGTGCAACAGCCGGGTCGTGACCTCGGTGCGGTCGTCGACCCGCAGCATCTGCTCGACCTCGACCCGGTCCACCGCGACTGCCGACGGGGGCAGGCCCAGCGCTTCGCCGGCCGCGGCCAGCGCAATCTCGGCGAAACCGGTGGCCGGCATCACGACCTGGCCGTGCACCTTGTGATGCGCCATCCACGCGACGATGTCGGTGCCCACGTCGGCCTGCCAGACGTGGCCGTGGCCGGCCGGTAGCTCGACGTGGACACCCAGCAGCGGATGCGCATCCGCCAAGTGCCGGTTGGCGGCGGTCGCGCCCGCCCAGTACCGCACGTGCTGCCACGGCCGCGGCGGCAGGTCGGCGCGCCCGATGCCGCCGTCGGGGTGCGGCGCGTCAGCCGGCGGCGGGGCGACGGCCGCCAGGTTGGTGTGGAAGCTCAGCGCCTCGGGCTGATCGCGCAGCAAGGTGCCGGTCACGACGTGGTCGCCGGCGGGCCGCGCCGACTCCAGGTTGCCGTTGATGGCGTGGCTGAGCAGCGGGTGCGGGCTGACCTCGACGAAGGTGGCGTGACCGGCCGCGGCGGCGGTGACGGCCTGGCTGAACCGCACCGGGTTGCGCAGGTTGTGCACCCAGTAGTCGGCATTAAATACCGGCAGGCCGGTTCCATCTCCGGTTTGACCGACCGTGCTGATCAGCGGAATCTTCGGGGCCGACGGCGCAAGGCCGGCGAGCGCGGTGGCCAGCTCGCCCAGGATCGGGTCCACGGTGGGGTGATGCGAGGCGACGTCCACCTCGACGCGACGGGCCAGCTTGCCCTGGGCGTCGACCACCGCGACCACCGCGTCGACCTGATCGGGCGGGCCGGCGATCACGGTCTGCTGCGGGGCGGCGTACACCGCCACGGTGATCCCGCCGTGCTCGGCGACCAGCTTCTCGGCCGCCTCGGCGTCCACCTCCAGCAGTGCCATCGCACCCTGGCCGCTCAACCGGGCCATCAGCTTCGAGCGGGTGGCGATCACCTTCAGTCCGTCGGCCGGGCTCAGCGCACCGGCGACCACCGCGGCGGCCACCTCCCCCATCGAATGCCCGATCACCGCGTCCGGCTCGACCCCGTGGGAGCGCCACAACGCCGTCAGCGCCAGCTGCATGCCCACCAGCACCGGCTGGATCCGGTCGATGCCGACCACCGGTTCACCGGATTCCAGCACGCCGCGCAGCGAGAACCCGACCTGCGCAACGAAGTCCGGCTCCAGCTCGTCGACGGCGGCAGCGAACGCCGGCTCGTCGATCAGCAGTTGACGGCCCATACCGGCCCACTGCGACCCCTGGCCCGAGTACAGAAAGACCGTGCCTTTGCCGCCCTGGTCGCTCTGCGCGGTGCGGGTGCCGACCACGCCGGGCGCCGGATATCCGCCGGCGACCGCCCGCAGCCCGGCCAACGCCTGCTCGGTGTCGCGCGCGCACACGGTGGCGAACTTGGCGTACCGGCCGCGGTGGTGGTTGAGCGTGTTGGCGATGTCGGCCAGCGGCACCGCGGCGCCGGGGCCGGCCAGCCAGTCGGCCAGGGTGGCGGCCCAGGCCGCCACCCGCTGCTCGGTTTTGCCCGAGACCACCAGCGTGCTCACCGGATCCGCCGGAGCCGGTGCCGGTGCCAGGTCGGGTCCCTGCTCGAGCACCACGTGCGCGTTGGTTCCGCCCAGCCCGAACGACGACACCGCGGCGCGGCGGGGGCCCTCGGCCGCCGGCCAGGGTGTCATCTCGGTGGGGATGAACAGCCGGGTCGGGGACGGGTCGATCGATGGGTTCCATTTGGAGAAGTGCAGATTCGGCGGAATCTGGGCCCGCTGTACCGCCAGTGCGGCCTTGATGAAGCCGGCGATTCCCGCGGCGGCCTCCAGGTGGCCGATATTGGTCTTCACCGCGCCCAGCGCACAGCGGTCGGGTCCCTTGCCGTACACGTCGGCCAGCGCCTCGAACTCGATCGGGTCACCGAGACCGGTTCCGGTGCCGTGCGCTTCGATCAGGTTCACCGAACTCGGCGGGACGTTCGCCCCGCGCAGCGCCTGGCGGATGACCTCGCTTTGGGCGATGGTGTTCGGCGCAGTCAGGCCGTTGGAACGGCCGTCTTGGTTGACCGCCGAACCCCGCACCACAGCGAGCACCCGGTCGCCGTCGCGCATCGCGTCGGTGAGCCGCTTGAGCACCACGACCCCGGTGCCCTCGCCGCGCACGAAGCCGTCGGCGCCGGCGTCGAAGCTGTGGCAGCGGCCGCGCGGGGACAGCATGCCCCACTTGGCCATGGCGATCTGCGTCTCGGGGCGCAGGATGAGGCTGACGCCGCCGGCCAGGGCCAGGTCACTCTCACGCATGCGCAGGCTCTGGCAGGCCATGTGGATGGTGACCAGCGACGAGGAGCACGCCGAGTCCATCGCGATCGCGGGCCCGCGCAGGCCCAACAGGTAGGCGATGCGTCCGACCGCCACGGCGTGGGCGGTTCCGGTGGCCGTGTAACCGTCGATGGCGTTCGGGTTCGATCCCGAAATACCTTGGTATTCGGTGTAATAAATGCCCATCATCACCGCGGCGCGGATGCCGGCCAGCTTCTCCGGCGACATCCCGGCGTGGTCGAGGGCTTCCCACGCTACTTCCAGCATCAGCCGCTGCTGGGGGTCCATGGCTTCGGCTTCGCGCGGCGAGATGCCGAAGAAATCAGCATCGAACCCGGCCACATCATCGGTGAGGAAGCCGCCCCACTTCGACGACATCTTGCCCGACGCCAGCGTGTCCGGGTCGTAGTACTCCTCGGCGTCCCAGCGGTCCGCGGGAACCTCGACGATCGCGTCGGTGCCGTTGGCGAGCATGTTCCAGTAGGCGTCCGGACCGGCGGCTCCCCCGGGCAGCCGGCAACCGATGCCGACCACTGCGATCGGTTCGGCGGCCGTGGTCTGCGCTGCCTTCTCGAACTTCCCGTTCAGTTCGTCGCGCTTCTCGGCCGGCAGCGCCGACATCCTGTTGAAGATCGTCGTCATCAAAAACTACCGCTCTCGCTCCCGGTCGATGCCGATTCGACCTGATCGAACAACTCGTCCAGCACACCGCCGGTGGAGTCGAACGTCAGATGACCGTCATCTTGGGCTGCGTCGTCCTGGGGGGCGTACCGGGATGCCAACAATCCCACCAGATGGGTCGCCAAAGCAGAAATGCTGGGGTGATTCCAGAGCATTGACGCCGACAAATCCACCCCCACCAGCTGCTGTGTCTCTTTCAGAACCGTCATCGCGATCATCGAATCGAGGCCCATCTCCGGGAACGGCTGATCGACGTCGACCGCAGCCGCCGATGTCCGGAGCTCGCGGGCAAGAATAGCCTGCAATCTGACCACCAACTCGTCACGTCGCTGGTCCGCGGGGATCTGCGACCAGTCCGGGGCCGCCGACGGATCTGCGGCACCGCCGCTGCCCGAAGACTCGGCAGCACCGGACGTCGCGGCCTCGCCGACCAGATCCTCGAAGAAGGTGAGGTCGCGGAACTCCGGCGAGGTGGCGACCGCACGGTCGATGCGCAGCCGTCCCACCCCGACCCGCGAGAAGTCCGCGCCGAGCACCGCGTCCAGCGCCTCGACGCCCTCGTCGGGGCTGATCGGATCGAGAACGCTGAGGGTCATGGAGCGCCCGAGGCCCACGTCGGACCACTGGCCCCAGTTGATGGCGGTGGCCGGCAAGCCGGACGCGTGCCGCCACGCCATCAGGGCGTCCAGCCACGCGTTGGAGGTGGCGTAGCCGAGCTGGCCGGGCAGGCCCAGCAGGGCGGCCATCGAGGAGAACCCCACCCACCAGTCCAGCCCGCGGTCCGCGGTGGCGGCGTGCAGCTGCGCCGCGCCGGCGGCCTTGGCCGACCAGACGCTCTCCAGGCTCTCCGGGGTCACTTCCGTCACGAGCCCGTCACCGAGCACACCGGCCGCGTGTACGACGCCGCGCAGCGGCCGGCCGGTCTCTTCGGCGGCGGCGACCAGACGTTGCGCCACCCCCGGCGAACTGATGTCACCGGGAACGAACAGCACCTCGGTGTCGACGGCCAGCTCTGCCAGCACCGCGCGCTGGGCTTCAGAGGGCTCGCTGCGGCCGTTGAGGACGATCCGCCCGGCGCCGCGGGCCGCCAGCCAGCGTGCCACCACGATGCCCAGCCCGCCCAGACCGCCGGTGAGCAGATAGGAGCCGTCGGCGCGGACGGTGGCGCGCGGGGTGTCGCCGGTTCCGGCGAGTGTGGCCCGGGTGAGCCGCTCGATGTGGCGCTGCTGCCCGCGGTAGGCGATGACATCGTCGCGGACCGGGGCCCGAAGTTCGCCCAGCAGCGTGGCGACCAGGGACTCGGTGTCGGCCGCGGGGTCCACATCGACCAGGGTGGCGGCCAAGTCCGGTTCGTCGGCCAGCACCCGGGCCAGCTCGCCGGGGAACCGCCAGGTACGCACCACACCCTTGAGGGCGCCGATGGCCGGGTCGCCGGGCTCGCCGCCGGCGACCGCCAGCCCGCCGCGGCTGACCAGCCACAGCCGCGCGCCTTTAGCCCCGGCCTCAACGGCCGCGCGAGCAGCCGTGGACGCCGTCCAGATGAGGTCGCGGGCGCGGGCCAGCGCTTGCGGGTCGGCGACATTGAGGCTCTGCCGCGCCAGGAACACCACGATCCCGGCCGGCGGGTGCGCGGAATCGGCGGCGGCCTGCGCGACGGCCTCGGTCAGTGCCGGTCGGTCGGCGAACGGGCCGGTGACGACCTTGCGGTCGGGTGCGGCCAGCCGCGCGGCGAATGCCGCCGCGACGCCCTCGGTGTCCGAGTCCGGCTCCGCGAGCACGAGCCAGCTGCCCGGGGCCGCATCGGCGGGTTCCGGCGCCGCGGACTCGATCCACTCGGTGGCGAAGATCTTCTGCTCCAGCGGCACCCGCAGCGAGCGCGGGTCGATCGGACGCAGTTCGATCCCGGTGAGCTCGGCGAGTGGGGCGCCCGCGTCATCGGTCAGCAGCACCCGGCCCACCGCGGCTCCGTCGTCGCTGCCGGTCACCTCGGTGTGGCAACGCACCTGACGTCCGGCCGGTGCGAAAACCTGCACCGCGGCCACCGCCGCCGGCGCATAACCGAGGTCTCCGGAGCCGTCGCCGGGGATCGCTGCCGCCAGCTGGCGCAGCGCGGCATCGAGCAGCACCGGGTGCAGGTGGTAGGCCGGATGGGTGGCGACGTCGTCGGGCAGCGTGAGCACGCTCTGCCCCGGGGTCGCCTCGGCCGCCTGCGCCGCCGGTGCGATCTCGGCGAGCGCATACCGCGTCCAGGCCCCGCCGGCGGACCGGGCGTGGATCTCGATCCGGGTCTGCGCGTCCGCTTTGAGTTGGGTGGTGATCTGCATCGCGTCGTCGAGCACCAGCGGCTGCTCGATCGCCAAGCCGGTCACCGAGAGCGACTCGACGGGTGTGCCGAGTGCTTGGCTGCCCGCGGCCAAGGCCATCTCGATCAGGGCCGCCGCCGGCAGCACGGGTTGTCCCTGCACCTGCTGCTCGGCCAGCCAGGGCAGCAGTTCGGTGCTCAGGTCGGTCTGCCAGATGTGGTCGCGGCCGGTGGGCAGCTCGACGTGCGCACCAAGCAGCGGGTGGACATCGGGTGCCTGGCCGGCCCGCGCGGGCGCAGCGAGCCAGTGATGACTGTGCTGCCATGGGGCGCTGGGCAATTCGGCGAAGCCCCCGGCAATGGTGCCGTCTGCGCCGGAGCCCAGTTCGGCGAGCTGAAGGTGGAAGCTCAGCGTTTCGTCGTCGCCCCGGCGCAGGGTCGACGCCACCGTCGCGGGTTCGGCTGCGGCGGCCTCGACCGTCTCGATGATCGAGTGCGTCAACAG